>NZ_JAJGQM010000067.1 GCF_020784175.1 Xanthomonas campestris pv. asclepiadis | reverse complement strand
CCCGTGCCCGGCTTCCAGAACGGTCAGAACCCCCTCCAACAACACAGTTGCTACAGGGACGTACTTGCGGCGTGTCCTGCGATGGTGGGCGGGCAAGGGCCGCGCAGCAAACTCGCAGCGTCGAGGGCGCGGCGTCCTCACCGCTCGCGGGACACGCCGTGAATCCGTCCGTGGAGGCTCGGTGGCGGCATCCATGCCGCCACACGGTCCCGCAACCGGCAAGGACACCGCACCATAGAGTTGGTCGGCGCTCATCTGAAAAGCTGTCTGTCGTACGGTGTGCATCAGACGTGGAGCCGATGCTTCATGATCGAACGAGGCGCATCCAGCACTGCTCTTACCATGCGCACCGATCATCTCGACAGGTCCTTGCCCGCTCACCGTCGCGGGACCTTACGCGGCATGGATGCCGCGTAAGAGCCTACAAGGACGTACTTGCGGCGTGTCCTGCGATGGTGGGCGGGCAAGGACCCAAAGCCAAGCTGCAGATCAACAGCTCTAAAACCAATCTATTCGTGCGACCAATCCTCCATCAGCGCATACGAATGGCGACGTGACGTACGGACAAAGGCAGCGACGCGTGCTATCACGCGTCGCTGCCTGGACCAACCTTGTCGCCTGGCGCGATTAGAAGTCGTAGCTCAATGTCACCCGGCCCGAGCGCGGTGCCTGATAGGCCACGACCTGGTCCCAGAGCGGGTTGGTGGTGTTGTCGGGCAGCTGCGAGAACGGATAGATGTTGGTTGCGGTCTGCTCGTTGGTGATGTTGAACACGTCGAAACGCAACGCCAGCTTGCCGGCGGCGAATGCCGGCTTGTAGGTCACGCCCATGTCGAGCTGCGCGATCCAGCCCAGCCGCCCCTGCGAGCCGGGAGGCGATGCTACGCCGGTACCGGTCTCCGGGTTGTAGCAGTAGTGGTAAGGACCGCCGGTGATCGCGCTGCCACCGTAGCCGGCCGGGTCGGTGCCGGTGTAGTTGTCGCCGTAGTAGTTGCCCAGGCAATTGTGTGGTGCGCCCGAGATCAGGCTGAAGTTGGCAGACGCCCCCCATTGCGGAGTGAACTGGTAGAAGCCGAACAACTTGAGCTGATGGCGGTGATCGTTGGATTGATCGCCATTGAAGTGCTCCATCAGCGCCGCATGATCCCAGCTCTGCGTGGTGGAGACCGAGGCCTGGCCCTGGTAGCTGCCCAAGGCGCCGCCGGTGCGCCACAGGTCAGAACGCACCTGACCTTCGGTGGTGCCGTAGCTATGCGACCAGACGTAGTTGACCTTGGCATACCACTTGCCGTCGAACGGACGTTCCAGGTTGAATTCGACCGCCGAGTAATTGCGCTTGAACTTCGGGAAACCCGCCGCCTCGCGGCTCACCGACACTTCATGGAACTGGCCATCGGTGCCGATCACGCCCCAGGTGTTGGTCTGGCCCGGATTGATCAGGGATGCACCGGCAACCTGCGAGAAGTCGATGGTCACGCCCTGCGCGGCCGCGGCGGCGATCAACGCAGTGTTGGAGACGTCGTAGTTCTGGTCGTCGATACCGGCATTGAGGCGGCGATGCGTGCCGCGCACGCCCAGTACCCAGCCGGTGTCCAGCTGCTTGGTGAAGCCGAGGATGACTTCGTCCTGGTTCTCGCCTTCGATGTCCTTGACCACCGCGGTGCGCACGTCGGCGATGCGGCCGAAGCGCGAATTGGCAGACACGGCCGAACCCAGCTGCTGCGCCAGAACCGGCGTGCCATCGGCGTTGATGCCGCTGTAGGTGAAGTAGGTATCGGTGGTGGTGGCCGGGGTGAACAGGCTCACTGCCGACAACGGCAGGCCGAGGTAATAACGGCCGACGTTGCCGAACACCTTCAGGCTGGAATCGCCGTTGACGTCCCAGCTGAAGCCAAGGCGCGGCGCCCAGGCATTATCCACTTCGATGTAGGGGTCGCCGAACGGGGTGTAGTTGGTGAACTCGTCCTTGCGCAGGCCGATACTCAGCAGCAGGTTGTCGGTGACCTGCCACTTGTCTTCGATGTAGTAGGCGCGTTGCTTGGCCTCGTAGGAATACAGGCTGGTGTTGATGTTGCGCACCACGTAATAGCCGCTGGACCCGTTGACCGGATCGACCAGGCCCGGGCTCGGCGCGCCGATGCCGCCGGCTTCGTTGGCCGACTGGCTGACCAGTCCGCCCGTCAGCAGGCCATTGGGATCGTTGGTCTGGCCGTAGGTCCACGCAAAGCCTGGGCCGGACAGCACCGAGCCCACATCGATACCTTCAGACTTCTGGTTGTCGATACCGAAGTTGAGCGTGTGGTGGCCGATGCGCCATTCCAGATTCAGGCGCTGATTGTCTTTCTTGTATTCGCGGTCCGGTGAACTGACCGAGGTGACCAGCTGATTGCCGATGCGCGGGGTGCCGCCGGTGTAGGCCGGATTCTGCAGCGCGGCGCTGTTGATGACCGGGCCGCCGGCCGCGTCGTAGTTGAAGGGCGTCAGCTCGTCGGGCGTTTTCATCTTGCCGTACAGCGCAGTCACGGTGAGGTTGTCGCTGAGGTAGCCGGTGTACTTGCCGGTGAACAAGGTCGGGCCGGTCTTCCAGGTGGATTCGTCGGTGAAATAGCTGCCGCGCTGGCGATTGACATAGTCGTAGCGGTAGATCGACCCATTGGTCTCTGCCTCGTCGCTGGCGCCGGTCACCTCGATCAGGTGGTTGTCGGTGATGTTCCAGTCCACCTTGGCGTACCAGCGCTTCTGCTTGTAGTCGTAATCGGTGAGACCGCCGGTGCGGCCGTTGTCGGTGTCGCGATTGGTGCCGACGCGTACGCCGTCCGAATCCACCTGCTCGGCGGCCAGGAAGAAGAACAGCTTGTCCTGGATGATCGGCCCGCCCACATAGGCGCTGTAGGTGGTCTGGTTGGCTTCGGCCTCGCTTGCCGGCTGATACAGGCCGTTGGCCGCGCGTGCATAGCGGTAGGCGGCATTGTTGACCGTGCTGCCCTGGCTGTCCGGGCGCCAGTAGATATCGCGCTGGTTGGCCTTGAGCCCGTTCGGCTCCCAGATCACCGCCGCGCCGAACTTCCACTCGTTGGTGCCGCGCTTGCCGATCTGGTTGATCACGCCGCCATTGGCGCGGCCGTACTGCGCGCCATAGCCGCCGGTGAAGATTTCCTGCTGGTCGATGGCGCCGTACGGCAGGGTCAGACCACCCAGGTTGTTGCTGATGGTGGTGGTGTTGAAGCCGTTGAGGTAATAGGCGTTTTCACTGGCGGCCGAGCCGCCGAAGCTGGGCAGTGAGCCACCGAGCGGGCCATTGTCGAAGCCGCCGCTGTTGACCACCACGCCCGGTGCCAGCAGCGCGATTGCCTCGGCAGTGCGGCCCAGCGGCAGTTGCTGCAACTGCTCGGCGGTGACCACGGTGCGGGTGTCCACGCTGCTGACGTCGATGGTGGTCAGGCCTGCGGCGGTGACGGTCACGCTGTCCAGGGTCTGCATGCCGCTCCCCGAAGCGGCAGCGAACGAGACGTCGGTGTTGGCGCCGACGGTGATCGCGACGTTTTCGCGGGTTTCCACCACCGCGCCATCGCGCTTGACCGTGACCTTGTAGGTGCCCAGCGGCAGATTGCCGGCGGTGTACCGGCCGCGTGCATCCACCGGCACTTCGCGGCTGAAACCGCTGTTGTTTTCCACCAGCACGCTGGTACCGCTGCTCTGTCCCACGCTGCCGACGATGCTGCCGCTGGTGGACTGCGCCTGGACGCTCCCCATGGCCACGACCAGCGCCAACGCCAAGGCACGCTTCTGGATACTACGGTTCATGTTTTCTCCCCAAGTCTGGAACTGTCGGCAACGCGACAAAAATGAACGGCGCCAATGGCTACCGGAATCACACTCTCTGAACATCTGCCGCAGCAGACCAATGACCACCGGTCATTTGCTCATGCCAAACCGTCGATACCCTTGCGTTCGATCATAGGCAGCAGGATCGCCCTACCCGTGCGCTCCGACGGGTAGGCAGGCACCTGGTGGGTAGGCGGACAGGGGCCGCAAGCCTGACAATGGCGGGTGCGTTGCCCGCAGTCGGGCAGCGCCGCCCCCAATCGGTACCACTCAAGGATCTGCGCGCATGAACCACACCCGCTCCCACGCCCTGTTCGCCCAGGCGCAGACGCTGCTGCCCGGCGGCGTCAACTCACCGGTGCGTGCATTCAAGTCGGTCGGCGGCGAGCCGTTCTTCGTGGCACGCGCCGATGGCCCGTATCTGTATGACGTGGACGACAACCGCTACATCGACTACGTGGGTTCGTGGGGGCCGATGATTGCCGGCCACAATCACCCCGCGGTACGCGAAGCGGTGGAGCGCGCGATCCGCGATGGCCTGTCATTCGGTGCGCCGTGTGCGGCCGAAGTCACCATGGCCGAGACGATCCATCGGCTGGTGCCATCCTGCGAGATGGTGCGCATGGTCAATTCCGGCACCGAAGCCACGCTGTCGGCGGTGCGCCTGGCGCGCGGCGCCACCGGGCGCAATCGCATCATCAAGTTCGAAGGCTGTTACCACGGCCACGGTGACTCGTTCCTGGTCAAGGCCGGCAGCGGCATGCTGACCCTGGGCGTGCCGACCTCGCCAGGCGTGCCGTCCGGCCTGAGCGAGCTGACCGCCACCCTCAGCTTCAACGACTTCGAAGGCGCCACCGCCATGTTCGACGAGATCGGCGCCGACGTGGCGGCGGTGATCATCGAACCGGTGGTCGGTAACGCCAACTGCATTCCACCGCAGGCCGGTTATCTGCAGCACCTGCGCACCCTGTGCACGCGGCATGGCGCGCTGCTGATCTTCGACGAGGTGATGACCGGTTTCCGCGTCGCGCTCGGTGGCGCGCAGGCGCATTACGGGGTGACCCCGGACCTGAGCACCTTCGGCAAGATCATCGGCGGCGGCATGCCGGTGGGCGCGTACGGTGGCCGGCGCGACTTGATGGAGCAGATCGCTCCCGCCGGCCCGATCTACCAGGCCGGCACCTTGTCGGGTAACCCGGTGGCGATGGCGGCCGGCCTGGCGATGCTGGAGCTGGTGCAGGAGCCGGGCTTCCACGCCCGCCTGAGCGAGGCCACCAGCGTGTTGTGCGAGGGACTGGAAGATGCCGCGCGCGCGGCCGGCATTGCCGTCACCACCAATCAGGTCGGCGGCATGTTCGGCTTGTTCTTCACCGACGAGATCGTGGAGAGCTACGCGCAAGCCACCGCCTGCGACATCACCACCTTCAACCGTTTCTTCCACGCGATGCTGCAGCGGGGCGTGTATCTGGCGCCGTCGGCGTACGAGGCAGGCTTCATGTCCAGCGCGCATGACGCGGAGGTGATCGACGCCACGCTGGCCGCCGCGCGCCAGGCGTTCGCGGAAGTGGCGCATTGAGGCGTCTTCAGATGTAGCGTTGCCTGCATGCTGGGTCGGGCACGCTGACCTCGTGTTGCGTTGAAAGCGAGGCGTGATCGCGTGCCTTGCGATGGTCGCCGATGGCGCTGGCCGCAAGGCTCGCGGCATCGGCGATGCCTGACGTGTATCTCGGGCCCGCGCCGACGCTGAACAGGCGCGGCGCCGGCGTTGCGTCCGGCTCCATGGCTTCCGGATGGACTCGGCTGTTACCTGGCGCTGGCGCGCACCCTGCGCCATCACTTGCGCCATTCAGGCGGCGGCACAGCAGCAAGCTTTGCTTTTGTCTTGTGGCTGTCATACCTTTCTGAAAGGTGTCCATGGACGGGCATGGGTGGGGACCCTCGAAGCAGCCGATGGGACGTTGTCGCCGGTCACGGTGACGCCATCCGCATCGCCGCTGTTTCATCACGATCTGCAGCGTGTCGAGCCGGCGCGCTGCCGACGCTTGCCAGGGCCGCCCTCGCCTCATGCTCAAGCCTGTTGCGTTGCTCACACCGCGCCCCTCACCGTCGCGCGATTCCGCTCTTCCCGATTGGCTGCTCGCCAGCAAGCTGGAGCCGCCGTTGCCGCGTCCCGGTGCGGTGGTGCGCAGCGCCTTGCTGGCGGCGCTGGATCAGGCGCAATCCCGGCCGCTCACCCTGCTGCTGGCACCGCCCGGATTCGGCAAGACCACGCTGCTGGCGCAGTGGCATGCGCAGCTGCGCGCGCGCGACCACGCCGTGGCCTGGCTGTCGCTGGACGAAGAGGACACCGATGCCACGCGCTTCCTTGGCCACCTGGCATTGGCGCTCCAGCACGCAGGCGCCGATCCGGCACTGTGCGCGGCGGTGCTGCACAACCGCGACCAGGATCCGCGCGACGCGGTGACGGTGCTGCTCCGCGCGCTACGCACGGCGCCCCGGCGCATCAGCGTGATCCTCGACGATTACGATCGGCTCGGCAGCGGCATCGTCGACGAGCTGGTGCTGCGCCTGGTCGAACACGGCGGCGGACATCTGCACCTGTTGCTGGCCACCCGGCGCGTGCCGGCACTGCCGCTGGCGCGACTGGACCTGCAGGCGCAGCTCAGCCGTCTCGGCAGTGCGCAGCTGGCGCTGGATGAGCCCGAAGCGCAGGCATTGCTGGGCCCCCAGGTGCCGGCGCCGGTCGTGGACGAATTGCTGCGCTATACCGAAGGCTGGCCGGTGGCGCTGCATCTGGCGCGCTTGTGGCTGGAGGGCGGCGCGCAGCGTCAACAGGAGGTGGTCGCGCGTTTCTCCGGCCGCAGCGCGCAGATTGCCGCGTATCTGGCCGAACAGGTGGTCAACGACCTGGATGCCGACACGCGCGATCTTCTGTTGCGGACCAGCCCCCTGGAGCGCGTCAACGCAGCGCTGGCCGATGCGGTGCGTCAGCGCGACGACAGCGGCCGGCTGCTGGCGCGGCTGGAACACTTCCACGGCCTGCTGGTGCCCATGGATGGCGAGCGCGAGTGGTTCCGCTATCACCCTTTATTTGCCGACTTCCTGCAGCAGTTGCTCGATCGCGAGCATCCCGGCCAGGCCACGCAACTGCATCAACGGGCCGCACGCTGGTTTGGCGATCATCGGCACCTGGCCGAAGCGGTGCGGCATGCATCGCGCGCCGAGTGCGGCGACCTGGCCGCCAGCTACATCGCGCGCGCCGGCACCTGGCAATTGCTGTTGACCCACGGCACGCACGCGGTGCGCGCACTGCTGCGGCATTTCGAACACCGCACCATCCGCGATACCCCAGCGCTGAATCTCACCCAGGCGCATCTGCACGCAAAGCTCGGCGAGTTCAGCCATGCGCGCCTGCTGCTGGAACGCTTCCGTGACTTCCCCGCTGCACTGCGCGAGCCCTTGCAACGCGACTACACGGTGGTGGTGGCGCTGTTGCGCGATCGCCTCGACGAGATCTGCGGCAATCCGCATGGCCTGACCCAGATCGCAGCGCAAGCCTCTGCGCTGGACGAGGACGACCACCTGGGCCGCGGCATGCTGCTGTGCATCTGTGCCACCACTGCCATTGCGCAGGGTGCCTTTGCAACCGCCGAGCGCTACGCCCTGAACGCACGCGATGCGATGCAGCGCGGCGGCAGCGAACCAGGCGCGGGCCAGGCGCTGCTGGCGCTGGGGCAGAGTTTTTTCTATCGCGGACAGCTCGGTGACGCCGAAGCCTGTTACCGGCAGGCCCTGAACTGGTGCGCCCGCTCCCCGCAGCTGGATCGCGTGCTGGAGGCCGCCGGCCAGTGCCTGCTCGCACAACTGCATTACGAACGCGGCCACCACGACGATGCGGCCGACCTGCTGCATCCGGCACTGGAATTGCTGGAACAGCACGACGGCGGCATGGACGTGCTGGCCGCCGCCTACGACACCGCGCTGGGATTGGAGCGTGTGCGCGACCACAGCGGGCGTAGTGCCTTGGCGCTGCTCGAACACGTCGAGCAGATCGCGCACGGGCGCAAGCTGACGCGCCTTTCGGAACTGGCTGCAGCATGGCGTTTGATGCTGTTGCTGGAGCATCCGGGCAATGCCGCCATCGATGTGCTGATCGCACGCACTGGCGGCGAATCCGGATTGGCGCATACGCTGCGATCGCCCCACCGCTGGCGCGATCGCGCGGCGATGGGCTTTGCGCTGGCACGCTGGCATCGGCTGGCCGGACGCAGCAGCGCCGCGCTGACCATCCTGGGCCAGATCGAACAGGCCTGTCTGGCCAACGACAACCTGTGCCACCTCGCGCGCACCCGCGCGCGCATCGCCCTGGTGCTTCAGCAGCGTGGCGAACTGGCCGCAGCGCTGCCGCACCTGTACAGCGCGCTCGATCATGTAGCACTGACGCAAAGCTGGCAGGCGATCGTCGAACTCGGACTGCCGGCCAAGGCGATGCTGCGCTCGCTGCGTCAGCACGACCCGCAGACCGTCGGCGGCACCACACGCGCACTCACCATCCAGGCCCTGCTCGAACGCCTCAGCGGCGACGAGGACCCGGCCGGCGACATCTTCAGCGAACGCGAGCTGGAAGTACTCGCGCAACTGGCACGTGGGTATTCCAACAAACAGATCGCACGTTGTTTGCACCTCTCGGAAAACACGGTCAAGTTCCACCTGAAGAACCTCTATCGCAAGCTGGATGCACGTAGCCGCGAGAGCGCGCTGGCGCAGGCCTTGCAGCGTGGGTTGCTGCGCGCGGCGCATCCACCGGGCGGCTCGGAGACGGCAGCGGACTGACCGCCAGTGCTGGCTTCCTCCAAGAAAAAATACATCATGTATGATGTATTTTTTCTTGGAGGTCGCATCATGCCCGGTCGCATTCTTGTCACTGGCGCCAGCATCGCCGGCACCACCACTGCCTGGTGGCTTGCCAGGTATGGCCGCGATGTTGAAGTCGTGGAGCGCGCACCGGCGTTTCGCGACGGCGGACAAAACGTGGACGTGCGCGGCACTGCGCGAGAGGTGCTGCGTCGGATGGGCCTGGAAGCGCTGATGCTCGAACGCAGCACCCGCGAGCGCGGCACCGATTGGGTCACCGAAGACAATCACGTTGTCGGCCGCTTCGAAGCGGCGCACTCCGACACCGATGGCGGCCCGACCGCGGAGATGGAAATCCGTCGCGGCGACATTGCCCGGATCATCTACGAGGCCGCAGCAGCGCAAGGAGTGCGATTTCGCTTCGGCGACAGCATTGCAGGCGTCGATCAGCGCGATGGGGGCGTGCAGGTCATCTTTGCCGGCGGTCACCAGGAAACCTATGCGCTTGTGGTGATCGCCGAAGGTGTTGGCTCGCACACCAGGGAGCTGGTTTTCCCCGCAGAGAACCGGCCGCACTGGATGGACCTGACGATTGCCTATTTCAGCATTCCGCAGATCGCCAGCGACGGCGCCTATGCGCGGCAATACAACACGCTGGGCGGCCGGGGGGCGGTGGTGAAACCCGCACGCGACGGCAAGTTGGGGGTCTATCTCGGCATCCAGAAACGGCCCAGTCACGAGAACAGGTGGAGCGAGGCGCAACAGCGCGCTTTCATTCACACGCAGTTCTCCGCGCTAGGCTGGGAGTTTCCGCGCATCCTGGATGCGATGAAGGAGGTCGACGACTTCTACTTCGATGTGCTGCGCCAGGTACGCATGGCCCGCTGGTCCAACGGCCGAGTGGTCCTGACCGGCGATGCGGCGTGGTGCCCGACCGCACTATCCGGCATCGGCACCACACTTGCGGTCGTGGGTGCTTACGTCCTTGCCGGAGAGCTTGCCAGGTCGGACACGCCGGCAACCGCCTTCGCGAACTACGAACGCATCATGCGTCCCTTCGTCAAACAGGGACAGAACATTCCCAAGCTGGTCCCGCGCCTGCTGTGGCCGCATACCCGCTTCGGCCTGGCAGTGCTGCGCAACGCCATCCGCCTGGCAAGCCGGCCCGCACTCAGGTCGTTCATCAACAACCATTTTGCGCGAGACGCCAATGCCATCGCCTTGCCAAGCTACGAGTAGACCAACCGATTGACCGGGAAAGCACGTTAAAAACGCAGACTACATAGCGTTCGGCGAAAGACGCTGATGCGCCAACGCCGAAACTAGAAGCAGCGTCCACGATGCTGGTTGGCTGCCGCCTACTCCGGTCGCGATCGCCCTGGAGCACGCGACGCAACCGCGCGTCAGCTCCCTCACACTTCACTCCTGCCGCGGCCACGCATACCTGCAGCATGTGACAGCTCAACCAAAACTCAGCGTGCCCTTCATCATCGCCCAGTGGCCGGGGAACGAGCAGAAGAAGGTGTAATCTCCGCCCTTGCTCAACTTGCTGGTGGGAAAGCTCACGGTGGTGCTGTCGCCGCCGCCGATGACCTTGGTGTGTGCGATCACGCGCGCGTCGGCCTTGGGCAGATAGCTGTCGGCAATGGTGGAGCGTATGCCGGCATTGGCCACTGCCTGAAAGTCGGCGGATTTGGTCAGCACCCAGTTGTGGCCCATCACCGTGGCCGCCATCTTGCCGGAGTGCTTGAGCGTGAGGTCCACCTGCGTGCAGTCGGGCGCCAGCTTGATCGCGCTCTGGTCAAACTTCATCTGATCGTTGCCGGTGATGGTGACGGCGCAGGTACGCGCCCATGCCGAAGGCGCCAGCAGCACCAATCCAATCACGGCAACTGTCGAAAACACGTTCAAAGGAACACTCCTGCGTTAAGGGATGCGCGACGCCCAGCGCGCCTGGTCACGCCGGCGCATCTGCATGCGCCGGTGGTGCCAGAGTAACGCCTCATGCGTAACGGAAAAAAGCATCCATCGGATCATGCACAGCGGCCGTGGCCTCCGGCAGCGGCAACGGGCCGCGCTTGCCGGCGATCACCTGCACGAAGGCCTGCTTGAAGCGCGCCATCTCCGCGTCGGTACCGACGGTGATGCGCGACCAGGTCGGCCACACCGGCCAGCTACGCCCGATGAACACGCCATGGGTGGCCATGTCGTCCTTGAAGCCGGCGGCCGGGCGCTTGACGTCAACCATGAAGCAGTTGCTCTCCGAGGCGGTGCAGGCGTAGCCCTGCCTGGCGAGAAACGCCATCACGTCCTTGCGTGTGGCCGCGGTGCGTGCGCGCCGCTGCGGTACCAGTGCGGGATCGCGCAGGCTGGCCAGGCCTGCGGCGGCGGCGGTCACCGGCAGGCTGTTGACGCTGTAGAACATCAGCTTGGCCAACAGGTCCGGGCGTGCGGCCGCGTAGCCCAGGCGGATGCCGGCCATGCCATAGAGTTTGGAGAAGGTGCGCAGCACCACCACGTCCTCGCCCGCGGCGACCATGTCGACCACGCTGCTGGTGCTCTGCGCAAAGTGGATATAGGCCTCGTCCACCACCAGCACGCTGCCCTTGGGCTTGTGTGCCAGTGCATAGTCCAGATCCTTGCGTGCAGTGACCGAACCGGTGGGGTTGTTGGGATTGCAGATGTAAATCACGCCCGGGCTGGCGTCGGCGGCGCACATCGCCTGTACATCGTGCGAGAAGTCCTTGCGCAACGGCACCTTGATCAGTTTTGCGCCATTGCGGGTGGCGGCGCGCCAACCTGATTCGTAGGTGGGATCGGCGGTGACGAGCGCGGCGCTGGGCGAGGTGAACGCCAGCATCGTGTAGTCCAGCGGCTCGGTGGAACCGGCGTAGGCCATCAGGTGATTGACCGGCAGCTTGAGCTCGGCGGCCAGGGTATCCATCAGTTCCATCTGCACATCGCGCAGGTAGCGCCCACCTTGCGGTGCGATCTGCGCGATAGCCTTGACCGCGGCCGCCGATGGGCCATCCGGGAATTCGTTGGAGCCGATCATCACCGGCGACAGCGCCATCGCTGGTGTCGGCGCGATGGCGGCGGAGCGTTCGGCCGCGCTGGCCAGCAGCGGCAGCGCACTGGCACCGGCAGCGCCGGCAAACAGCGCGGAGTCGCGGAGAAACATGCGGCGCGAAAGAGCAGTTTTCATGACAACCTCCAGCAGGACGACAGCACGGATTCAAGGACGAACGGCGACCACTTCGATTTCCACCCGATACAGCGGATTGCCGAGCGCGGCGATCTGGAATGCCGAGCGCGCCGGCAGATTGGGTTGCTCCTTGGTGCCGAAGAACTGGCGGTAACCCTCCATAAAACCGTTGAAATCCATCTTGCCGCCCATGGCCGGATCGCCGACCAGAAACACCTGCATCTTCACCACATCGCCCATCCCCAAGCCGAGCGCAGCGAGTTGCTGCTTGATCTGGTTCAACACGCTCACCGTCTGCGCCTTGGTATCGCCATAGGCGGCAGCCGCATCCTTCGGCGCACTGGCATCCACCACTGCCGGTACCTTGCCGCTGACATAGACGGTGGCCTTGCCGGCCGGAATCTCCACAGCGGCGGCGATGGGGAAATCGCTGTTGGGAATCTTGTGGCGGACCACGTCTGCCGCATGCGCAGCGGCGAGGCCTGCGGACCACAGCAGGGCGGCGGTGAGAACGGCAGTCACTGGACGGGACATGGCAACTCCTTGCATGAGAAAGAAAGAGAGAATCAGTGGCGCAGCAATTTGACGTCGTCGACGGTGACGCGCTCGGCGTGATCGTTGCCGAAGTGCGTGCGCACATAACTCACCACCTCGGCCACCTGGCGGTCATTGAGCATCTCGCCAAAGCCGGGCATGCCGGCGTGGCCGTCGAGCACCATCATGGTGACGTAGGGACCGGCGGCCAGCTTGGGATTGCCGGCAAGCGCGGGGTATTCGCCGGCACCTTGCGCACCGTGCCCGGCCGGCATGTGGCAGCCCTGGCAGATCGCCTGGTAGACATCCTGGCCGGATGCCTTGGCAAAGCCCTGTTGCGGGAACAGCTGGGTGGCATCGGAACTCTGCGCCCGCGCGTCGTACGCGCCCGGCGGCACCAGCAACGCAGCGATTGCAACGACAAACGTGGCAGCGGCCACTCGTGATAACAGGCTCATGCGCGACCTCCTCCGGCCAGCACTTTGCGATGCAGACGGCCCACGACATCGTGCGCGGACAGGATCGCGCCTTCCTGCCAGGCCGGGATATAGGAGACGTGTTCACCGGCCAGCGCCAGGCGCCCGTCGATCTGGCACAGCGGCGTGTAGTGTTCGGCACGCGCCTGCTCGCTCCACATGCCGAAACAGCCGTGCGTGAACGGCACGCGGTGCCAGCCGACCGAAATGCCGTTCTCGAACTCGCGCGGATACTGCGGATGCAGTTGTGTGCCGTATTCGACCGCCTTGCGCACGCGCTGCTCCGGGGACATCGAGGTGAACTGGTAGGCGTCCAATCCCCACACATAGGCACCGAGCAGCACGCCCTTGCCGGGGCTGTGATAGTTGGTGCTGGGATAGCTGATCAAGGTAATCGGCAGATCGGTGTAGCTGATGCCGCCGTAGATGGCTTCGTCTTCTTCCCAGAAGCGGCGCTTGAATTGCAGACCCACTTTCACCGATGCCGCATACGGCACCTGGCCGATCGCGGTGGTCATCGCCTCGCTGGCGGTGACCGGAATGCGGCTGAGCACCGACAATGGAATCGTGCAGATGCACCAGTCAGCACTGGCAATGCGTTCTTCGCCGCCGTGCGCGGCATCCTGCCAGGAGACGCGCACGCCGTTGCCGTCCTGATCGATCCTGGTGACCTTGGCGTTGTAGGTGATCGCATCGCCGAGCCGGCCCGCGAACGCCTTGCCGATCTGGTCCATGCCGCCCACCGGCTGGAACATGGTGGTCTGCATTTCGTAGTTGTTGCCGGCTGCCAGCGTGGTCCACAGGCGCGAGCGCAACACGTCCTGCACGCTGAAAGGATCGGAAAACTCCGGCTTGCCCGACAGGCCGCCGCCGGGATAACGCGCAAAACCGCGCCGCTCGCTGCTGTCCTTGCCCTTGACGTAGCCGAACTTGTGGTCGAGCGCGCCCCAGGTGCGCAGGGATTCCAGCAACACCTCCTGGTCTTCGCGGCTCACGGTGGTGTCCAGCGCCTGCTGCTGTGTGCACTTGGCCAGCAACTCGGACACGTGGCCCTTGTAATCGGCATCGATGGCGCGAAAGCGCTGCGGTTTGCCGCCAAAGCCTTGCTGGCTGTGCAACAGCGCGTTGTAGTTGACCTGGTTGAATGCCTCCAGGGCCACACCGAATTGCTTGCAGTAACTCAGCACCGCCTTGTGGTGATGCGGAATGCGCCACGGCCCCGGATTGAGGTACAGCCCGTCGTCGAACTGGCAATGCTGCATCGCCCCGCCGAGTTCGGTGTAACGGTCGCCGCCGCGCAGCGTCCAGTTACGCCCACCGGGGCGGTCGTTGTATTCCAGCAACTGCACGCGGTACCCCGCCTTGCGCAGTTCGAAGGCCGCCGCCATGCCGGCCAGCCCGGCCCCCAGAATCAGCACCGAGGCGCCCTTCGGGTCGCCATCCAGCTGCAGCGGTCCCTTGAAATCGGATTCGGCCGCCATGCCCAGGCTGCTCATCGCCTGATACATCATCGCGCCGCCAGCGGTCATGCCGATGCGCGCCAGCAGTTGCCGCCGCGTCATCGCCCCAGAGTGATTGCCTTGCATCAACGCGTAGTCCTTGCATGTCATGGATCAAGTGCGACCGACGAAAACGCATGACGCGGCCGGCAATGCTGCCGGCCGCATCACCCCCTCAGAACTTGTAGGACAGACTGGCGAACAGCTGGCGCGGGGCGATCAACTGGTACGAGCCGGAACTTTCGTTCGGGAACACCGCGCCGATCGCATCGTCCTTGTCGAACAGGTTGTAGACCGACAACTGCAGCCGCCCACCAGCCAGAAACCCCGCATCCTCGCCCGGATAGCCGACGCTGCCGTTGACGATGAAGGTGGCATCGACCTGGTCGGTATTGAGCGTGTCGCCGTAGCGCTTGCCGGTGTATTTGGTGTCGAGGTTGGCGAAGAAATGCTCGCCTTCCCAGCCGCCGTTGAGGCTGAACATCACCTTGGGCGAGTCCGGCACTTCGTTGCCTTCCACCTGCACCAGGTTGCCGCTGACCGGGCCGAAATAGTTGTCCTGGAACTCGGACTTGTTCCAGGTCAGCGACGCGCCCAGCCGCCAGCCGGGTGCCGGCTTCCACATGCCGGACACTTCCGCGCCATAGGTCTGCACATCGCCGACGTTGGCGTAGACGGTGGGCGCAACCACCAGCGGATCCGGGTCGGTCAGCGCAATGATGCGGTTCTCGTAATCGATCTTGTAGGCGGCGATGTAGCCGCTCCACTGGCTGGATTCGGCGCGGATGCCGATATCGATATTGGTGGATTCCTCCGGCGCGATATCCGGATTGAATGCACCCGAGGTCAGGGCCAGCCGCGGCGCCGAGCTGAAGTTCTCCGCGTAGTTGGCGAATACCTGCACGCCCTCGGCAAGCTGGAAGCTGGCGCCGACCTGCGGCTGGAACCAATCGCTGTTCTTGATGGTGACATCGCGGCGCACGCCGACATTGAAGTCATCGAGATTGGCGATGCCGTTGTAGTCGCGTTTGACATCCAGCCCCTTGGCGCCGAATTCCATGGTGAGCCGGTCGTCGAGCAGGCGCAGCGTGTCCTTGATGTAGAGCTGCTTCACCTCGGTGGAGAAGTGATTGTCGTAATAGATGACGATCGGCAGCGAGCCTTTCAGCAGTGCGCCGGTGGCCGGGTCCAGGTTGTACAGCGGACGCACCTGATCGAAGTCGTAGTTCTCGTACCACGCACCGACTTCGAGCTTGTTGTGCTCGGTCTCCCATGACACCGCAGTGGTCACGCCGTAGCGATCGCCGCCCATGATTTCCTCGCGCCGCGTCATCGCACCGACGCGGGTGACATTGCCGTTGGCATCGACGATCTGCGGGTCGTTGATGGCGATGTCGGTGCGCCCCGGCGTGCCGGCGATGGCGTCGTTGTACAGGCCGGTGGCCGTGCTCGGCGGTGTACCGCCGACGCCGTAACCATGCTTGTTTTCGTAGTAGCCGGTGAAGGTGACACCGATCGCATCGTTGAACAGGAAATCGCCGTGCAGGCTGAGCAGCGAATCGCGGCGGCCGTTCTGCCATTCGCTGTAATGCTCGGCATCCACTTCCGGATTGCCGGTGATGCGTTCGTGCAGATCCCACGACACCGAGCCGTCGGAGTTGTACGACTGCACGTCGTAGTCCTTGCGGTTGTTGTAGATCCAGCCAAGGGTCAGGCTGCCCACGTCCCAGGCCTGGCGGATCTTGGCTTCGAAGTGATCGCTCTTCTGCGTGGCCGGCTCCATGTCCCACACCCCGCCCTGCGTGCGCGAGGCAGACAGGTACGCGCTGGGGCCGCCTTCCCACCAATCCGGCGTATCCAGGCGCACGAAGCTGCGCACCAGATCGTCCGAGCCGATGGTCTGGGTGAGGTTGCCGCTCCAGCTGTCGCCGCCCTTCGGGGGCAGGCTGGTGTAGCGGATCGCACCGCCGAGTGCGTGGTACGAAGGCTGGGTGACATCGCCGGAACCGGCCGACACGGTGACGTCGAGCAGGTTCTCGCTGGACACGTAGCGGGTGATCGGGCCGCCTTCGCGGGTGTCGAAGGTTTCGATCGGGATGCCGTCCAGGGTCACGCCGATCTGGTTGGCGGAAAAGCCGCGGATGGTCATCGAGTCGCCGAACTCGTACAGCCCGAACGGATCGGTGGTCTGCACATTGACGCCGGGCAGGCTCGCCAGTAATTGCTGCGGTGCCACGCCGGGCACCTGTGCCTGGATTTCGGCGGCGGAGATGGACGCAGTGGTGCGCGTGGAACCGGTGCCGACCACGCTGACCGCGTCCAGCGTGCGCGCTTCCTGTGCCAGGACCGGCAGGCTGTGTGCGCCAGCCAGCACCAAGGTCATCGAAGCCAGCGTGCGGCCACGCGTGGCGGTGGTGAGAATGGCGGCGACCGACGCCGCCAGTTGATCGGTGTTCAAGCGCTTGCGCATGCAATCGACCCCCTGGATGGTGTGACGTGCTGAGTGACCGGGCCCGCTCCCCAAGACCGGCTGACACCGCGGATGCGGCATGCATCGACCATACCCAGCACAGTTCCGCCGCACGCGCCGCGCGGAGGGTAGGGGCAGTGCGGGTGGGTAGGTTGCTGCCGAATTCAACGATCTGAATAGGTACCATCCCCACCCACCTGCGGGCATTCGGACATACCAGGTCTTGCACGCTTGCCATGCCGCGGCGAATCGACAACGCTGCACCGCCACATCCCGAGTCCGCCCATGCCGCCTGCAGCACCGTCCCTGTTACTGCTCGATTTCGACGGCGTGCTGGCCAGCTACGCGCGGCCGCGCCGTGTGGCGGCGCTTGCCAATGCGGCGGCGTGCACGCCGCAACGTGTGCAACAGGTGTTGTTCGAGCAGGGCCTGGAGCGCGCCTACGACGCCGGGGTGATCGACACGCCGGCCTATCTGGCGCAGCTCGGCGAGGGCCTTGGCTGCGCGATCGATCGCGCCACCTGGATCGACGCACGCGTGGCGGCATGCCGCGCCGACCCGGCGGTGCTGACGCAGGTGCTGGCGGTGGCGGCAACCACCGCGGTGGCGGTGCTCACCAACAACGGGCCGTTGATGGTGGAAGCGATTGAGCGGATCGTGCCGTCGCTGTTTCCGCTATTGCAGGGCCGCGTGCTGTGCAGCGGCGCACTGGGGGGCCGCAAGCCCGATGTGCAGGTGTATCAGCGCGCGCTCGCACAGCTCGATGCGGCCGCCTCACACACGTTGTTTGTCGACGATCTGTTCGTCAACGTCCGCGGCGCCCGTGCCGCCGGCCTGCATGCCGACACGGTGCGCGATGCGCGCGGCTTGCGGCGGGTGTTGAAGCGGTATGGGCTGGGGTAAGGGGCCGGGATTGGGGATTGGGGATTGGGGAATCGGGAATCGGGAATCGGGAATCGTTGAGCATCGCGAAACGCTGATCACCCTCAAGCGCACATGAGAAGCTGCTCGCAGCATTGAGTGCGTTGGCGTGAGCAACCAGATGAAGCGTTGGTGCTTTGAGTCCGCGTCCGGTTAATGACGAACGCAGAAGCGAGCCCCTCTCCCGTCGGGAGAGGGTTGGGGTGAGGGTACGGTAGAGCGATAAAACTCAAACCTCCATGCCCCCGCCGTTACCCAATCACAACTGCAAGAGAACACATCGCGCGATACGCAATCCGCATCAGCTACGCAGCGCTGTCTTCATGCAGATCCTGCAACTGCCGCGCAGGTACGTGCGGCGGCAACAGCACGTTTCCTGACAGGGCCTGGCACAGATCGGGAAACACGACGACCTGCGCGTCTTACCCCACCCGCTCACCCGCACAGCGCCGGCCGCGATGGCGCAAGGAAGCGCAGAGGTCGATCACTTCTGCACGGCGTATTCGGCAACGGCCAGCCGCAGACGCGCCAGGCCATCGGCCAGCTCGGCATCGGTCAGATTGAGCGCCGGCACAAAGCGCAATACATCCGGCCCCGCCTGCAACAGCAACAAGCCATGGCTGGCGGCGAAATCCAGGATCGCGCCGGCCTGCCCGGCATGCGCCGGCGCCAGCACCGCGCCCAGCATCAGGCCGCGTCCGCGGATCTGTACGAACAGGCCGAACTCGGCGTTGAGCGCTTCCAGGCCGGCGCGCAGCGCCGCCGACTGACGCGCTACATTCTCGGCGATCTGCGGCGAAGCCAGCTTGCGCAGCGCCACGCGCGCCACCGCCGCGGCCAGCGGATTGCCGCCGAAGGTGGTGCCGTGTGCGCCGAACTGCATGATCTCGGCCACCTTCGGGCCGGCCAGCATTGCGCCGATCGGGAAGCCGCCACCCAGCGCCTTGGCCAGCGTCACGATGTCCGGCGTCACCTGCTCCTGCCAATGCGCGAACAGCGTGCCGGTACGGCCCATGCCGCACTGGATCTCGTCCAGCACCAGCAGCGCATCGTGCTCATCGCACAGCGCGCGCACGCGGCGCAGGAATCCCGGCGCGGCCGGCATCACCCCGCCCTCGCCCTGGATCGGCTCGACCATCACCGCAGCCACATCGCCCGACGCCATGGCCGCCTCCAGCGCCGCCACGTCGTTGAAGTCCACATAGCGAAACCCGCCGGGCAGCGGCTCGTAGCCTGCCTGGTACTTGGGCTGCGCGGTCGCAGTGACCGCGGCCAGGGTGCGCCCGTGGAAGCTGCCGCGGAAGGTCACGATCACGCGCTTGTCGGCCGGGCGGCCCTGACTGCTGGCCCACTTGCGCACCAGCTTGATCGCCGCTTCGTTGGCCTCGGTACCCGAATTGCACAGGAACACCTTGTGCGCAAAGCGCGAGGCGGTGACCAGCTCTTCGGCCAGCTTCAGCGGTGGTGCGCTGAAGAACACATTGCTGGTGTGCCACAGCTTGCCGGCCTGTTCGGTCAGCGCGGCCGTCAGATCCGGATCGTTGTGGCCCAGCCCGTTGACCGCGATGCCGGCGGACAGATCCACATACTCGCGGCCCTGGTCGTCCCACACGCGACTGCCCTGCCCACGCTCCAGCACCACCTGGCGCGGGCGGTACACCGGCAGGTAGTAATGCGCGAGGGACAGGGGCGAATCGGCAGCGGTGCTCATGATGGTGGGTCGCGGAAGCGGAGGAGAACGCGCATTCTCGCGCATTCGCCGGCCTGCGGCACAATGCGCGGATGCGCCCCTTCTCCGATCCCCAGCTCACTCCCGCCACCGACCACGGCTGGCGCCGGCAATGGTTCGACATCATCTACCGGCACGACACCCGTCCATCGCGCAATTTCGATCTGATGCTGGTGGTGGCCATCCTCACCAGTGTGGTGGTGATCATGATCGACAGCGTGCCGCGCATCCATTCGCATTCGGCGCACTGGCTGGTGCCGCTGGAATGGGCGTTCACGGTCCTGTTCACGGTCGAATACGCGTTGCGCCTGGCGGTGGTGCGGCGCCCGCTGCATTACGCGCTCAGCGTGTGGGGCGTGATCGATCTGCTGTCGATCCTGCCCAGCTATCTGTCGTTCTTCGTGCCGGGTGCGCAGACGCTGCTGGTGGTACGCGTGCTGCGCATCCTGCGCCTGTTCCGCATCCTCAAGCTCACCCGCTACGTCGAAGAAAGCGGGCAACTGGTGGACGCGCTCTGGCGCAGCCGGCGCAAGGTGCTGGTGTTCCTGTTCAGCGTGCTCACCATCACCGTGATCGCCGGCGCCACGATGTATGTGATCGAAGGCCCGCAACACGGGTTCACCAGTATCCCGACCAGCATGTACTGGGCCATCGTGACCATGGCCACGGTGGGCTTTGGCGACCTGGTGCCGCAGACCACGCTGGGCCGTTTCCTCACCTCGGCCCTGATCCTGATCGGCTACAGCATCATCGCCGTGCCCACCGGCATCTACACCGCCGAACTGGCCAGCACGCTGCGCGAAGGCGGCCATGCCGGCAAGCGCGATACCCGCAATTGTCCACGTTGCGGGCTGGAAGGCCATGCGCCGGATGCGCGCTACTGCCGGCAGTGTGCCGAGCCGCTTCCCGAGATCTCCAACGGCTGACGCGGTGCTGCGGACTTAACGCGACGACTGCGGCCACCGATCAGTGGCCGCAGATAGAGCAACTGATAGACGGCCTTGTAGATCAGCTGTAGCGCCGATGATCTGCGACTTTGCTGCAGGGCCCTTGCCCGCCCACCATCGAAGATGGTCGGTTTGCGGGTGGAAGCAAAGTATGACGCGCGTTGTTTGATAGCGCGCCCACTCAGTTGCCCAAGACAAGCCGAGCAATCAGCAGGCTTTCAATGAAGCAACCTTGAAACTTCCAGGTGCGGTGTCCTCGCCGATTGCGGGACCGTGTGGCGGCATGGATGCCGCCACCGAGCCTCCACGGACGGATTCACG
>NZ_JAJGQM010000066.1 GCF_020784175.1 Xanthomonas campestris pv. asclepiadis | reverse complement strand
TTCATGGAACCTCCTCGGGAAAGGGGACGAGAAAATTCCACTTCTGGCGTCAGCTAATGGGCGGGGGGATTACCGAAGGGCAGGAAATTCACCCAGATGGCTCGATTGAAGGCGAGTCGATCGACACGCGCATCGCGAGTTACTGGCTCGGTGGTGTGGCTGCGGTGTATCAGTCCTGGGAATCGCTGATGGAGCGATACCTGCAGGCGTTGCGCACCTTTGCCACGACAGGTGAGGAGAGGCCGCTGAAGTCGACGCACAACGTCGATGGCGCGATCAACTACCTCCCGATGGCGGCGCGTTCGACATCGAATCCCAGCGATATGGAGGACCGCGCAGAGACGTGGCCCGCTGGAGTGGTGCCGCAAGGTGTCAGGTTCCTGCTCGCCACTGTCGACATTCAGGCCAACCGCTTCGTGGTGAAAGTCACCGGGTGGGGGCCGGGCGAAGGCGGCGGCTTGGAGCGCTGGGTGGTCGATTGGTTCGCACTGCGCACGTCGCAGCGCGAGGATGGCGCCGGCGGCTTCCTCGGCTTGGAGCCAGCGAAGTACCTGGAAGACTGGGAGCGCCTGGTCGACAAGGTCATCCAGCGCCGATATCAGCTGCAGGACGACACCGGCAGAAGCATGCCGATCCGTGCGGTGGGTATCGACTGGGGTGGCAAGTCGGGAACATCGGTGCGAGCGCTGGAGTTCTGGCGTTCGCTCAAGCTGCGCGGCCTGCATTGGCGCGTCCGCCTAGTGAAGGGCGATCCGAATCGCAACGGCGCGCTGTTCCGCGAGACCTATCCGGACAGCAGCAAGCGCAAGGATCGTAAGTCCGGCTCAGCCGGCGACGTGCCGCAGCTGCTGCTCAACGTCGACAGGCTCAAAGACACCGTCGCGGCCAACGTGAAGCGCGAGCAGCCGGGCCCCGGCTTCTACCACTTCCCGGACTGGCTGCCGACGAGCTATTTCGAAGAGCTGGTCGCGGAAACGCGCACCGCTAAGGGCTGGGAGAACCTGGCGAAGCGACGCAATGAAGCGTTCGACCTGGCGGTGTACGCAGAGGCGCTCGCGCAGTGGCTGAAGGTCCCGGCGATTCGCTGGGACGCTCCGCCGGCATGGGCAGCAGAGTGGGATCGAAATCCGGAAGTGGTCGTGGGTGAGGTGGCGGAGATCCCGCGGCCGCGCGCTCCGCGTCGTCGGGTCGTACGCAGCAAATACTTGGGACGCTGAGATGGCATTCACGCAAGAACAAATCACCTCGCTGGAGTCGGCAATTGCGAGTGGCACGCTGACCGTGCGCTATGGCGATCGACAGGTGACCTATCACAGCCTGAAGGAGATGCGCAGCCTGCTGACCCAGATGCGCGGTGAGTTCGGGGCAAGCCTTGGTGTGCGGCCCCGCCGCCGCACCATGCGCCTGTTCCAATCCGGTACGGGCAATGGCTGAATTCGAAGGAAGCTACCGCGCAGGCGGCATGGGCCGGCGCTTGCGCCTCCTGCCGCCGGTGGTGCAGGGCCCGAATGCTGCCCTGGTCAACTTGCCAACGGTGCTGGCGCGCGCGCGTCACCTCGCACGCAATGATCCGTGGGCGGTCAGCGCGCTCAACAAGAGCGTGTCGAACGGCATTGCCACCGGCATCCAGGCGAAGCCCCTGTGGGGCACCAAGGCGTTTAAAGCCGCGACGTCCAAGCTGTGGAAGCGGTGGATCAAGTACAGCGACGCCGACGGCGTTCTGGACTTCTACGGTCAGCAGGCGCTGGCATGGCGCGAGTGGAAGGAAGCGGGCGAGGTGTTTGCCCGGATCCGTTTCCGCCGTCCAGGAGACGGACTTCCGGTTCCGATGCAGCTGCAGCTTGTTGAGTCCGAGCAGTGCCCCCGTGGGTACTACTCGGTGGCCACCAACGGCAATGTGATCCGCGAGGGCATCGAGTTCGATGCAATCGGCCGCCGCGTGGCGTACTGGATGTTCCGCGAGCATCCGGGCGACCAGGCGATGGTGCCGAACGGCCACGAGCTCGTGCGGGTTCCCGCAGAGCAGGTGATCCACCTCTACCGTCCGAACCGGGCCGGCGCGCTGCGCGGCGTGCCCGCGTCGGCCGCGGTGCTGCTGCGCATGTTCAATCTCGACCGGCTCGATGACGCTGTGCTTGAGCGTCAGGCCATCGCCAACTTGTTCGCAGGGTTCTACAAGGTTCCCGAGGCACAAGAGGGTGAGCTCGGCGGCGCCACGCCCATGACGGATGACATGCAGACGGGCATGGATGCCGATGGCACGCCGCTCGCTGGGCTGGAGCCGGCGACGATGCAGGAGCTGCCACCGGGCTACGAGGTCCAGTTCTCGACGCCTCCCGGCGCCGGGACCGACTACGCCGAGTTCCTGCGCGGTCACCTGATGGCGATCGCTGCCGGCCACGACATTCCGTATGAGGTGCTGACCGGTGATCTCCGGAACGTCTCGGACCGCGCGCTGAGGCTGATCCTCAACGAGTTTCGCCGGGTCATCGAGTCGGACCAGTGGCTCTACATGATCCCGATGTTCTGCCAGCGCGTCCGCGACGCATGGTTTGACCAGGCCGTGCTGGCCGGCCTGCTTGCCGTGCCCGGCTATGCGGACCAGCGCGACGAGGTCACCGAAACGCTATGGGTACCCGAAGGCTGGCCGTGGAGCCACCCGGTGCAGGACGTGGGCGCAGAAAAGGCCGCCGTGCGCGCCGGCTTCAAGTCGCGCGACAAGGTGATCTTGGGCGCGGGCGAGGATCCCGAGCAGGTGGATACCGAGATCAAGGCGAGCAACGACCGGGCTGACGCGCTCGGTCTGGTGCTCGACAGCGATGCGCGACGCACAAACACATCCGGCGCCGAGCAGTCGCACGGCGCTGACAACGGCAATTCTGGCGACCCTCAGGGCGCCACCGACGAAGGAAACCCCGATGAGCAATAAGCCAGGCCTCCTCGCGCGGCTGTTCGGCCGCAGCAAGCACCCGGTTGTCGCCTCGCTCGCAACCGCAGCACTCAACCGGCCATTGCTGGTGCATGCGGGCATGGGCGAGGCACTGATTGGCGCCTATCTCGAAGGCGCGGTGACGAGCGATGACACCCTCCTGAGTTGCGACCGTGTGGTCGTGGGGGCCGACACCAGCGTGGACAATGTGCCGGCCAGCCCCGCGCCTGCCGAGAGCGTTGGTCGCGTCATCGCGGTGATCAACGTCAGTGGCGGTCTGGTCAATCGTCCGATGCCTGGCCCGAGCGGTGGCGGCCCCGTGAGCTACGCAGCGCTGCGCGACGTGTTCGACGAGGCCCTTGCAGACGACAAGGTCGACGCGATCGTCCTGCGCCTGGATTCGCCTGGGGGCATGGCCGCCGGCTGCTTCGACCTCGCCGACCACATCTACGCATCGCGCGGCGTCAAGCCGATCCATGCGCTCGTGGACGACTATGCGTACTCGGCCGCGTACGCGCTGGCCAGTGCGTGCGACCAGATCTGGGTCAGCCGCACCGGCGGCGTCGGATCGATCGGCGTGGTCGGCTTCCATTACGACTGGAGCGCGAATAACGCGCAGATGGGGCTCAAGGTCACGGCGATCTATGGCGGAGCACGCAAGGTCGACTTCAACCCGAATTTCCCGCTGAGCGAAGAAGCACAGGCCGACGCCCAGGCCGATATCGACATGCTCTACGGCCTCTTCGTCAGCACTGTGGCGCGCAACCGCGGGATGGACGAAGCGGCAGTGCGCGCCACGGAAGCGGGAACCTTTCGTGGCGCCTCCGCCGTCGCGGCCGGCTTTGCCACGCGGCTTGGCACGTGGGACGACATGGTTGCTGAGTTGGGCACACCGGACGCTGATGCGCCGCAGCAGCCGGGAGACGACGAAGAGGCCGACGATGCAGCCGCTACCGTGGCTGCTGCGGGCCGCGTCCAGGTGATCGAATCGCGCATTCCGGCCTTGGCCACCGCTAGCGATGAAACTGCAGCAGATCGCGCGGCTGCAATCGAGAGTCGCGTGATTGCCGCAAGCACACTGCCGGCCGATCTGCAGATGGCGCTTATCCGGCGCGGCCCGATCACCGGCCAGACGCCGGAGGATGCCGTGGCCTACGCGTCGAGCGTGCGCGATGCCTGCGCAGCTGCAATGCGCGGCGGCGAGTCCCTGGCGGCGGACTACGTCGAGAAAAACACCGATTTGAGCGCGGTGCGCTCCCAGCTCCTGGCGCTGAAGGCCGAGGAAGGGCGCGCTGCGCAGATCGTCACCACTCTTCCGGCGTCGGACGCCGCGAAGCGGCAGGCCGAAGTGAAGGCCTCCCTCAATCCCGCAACCATCTACCAAAAACGAGGTAACTGAAGATGGAGCTTTACATCAATGGCGTCCGTAACGCCGAGTTTCTGCTGTCCGAAAGCAACGGCCAGCGCAGCCGCGAGCTGATCGTCATTCCCGCCGGCCAGGGCAACCTGGTTGCCGGCACGCTGCTCAAGGCCGATAACACGAAGGCCGCCGACGGCGCCGACGCGGTCAAGGTCCTGTATGGCGCGGTCGACGCGTCGACCGAGGCCGTCAAGGCCACGGCGATTGCCCGCGACGCGGAGGTCCACGGCGAGCTGTTGAGCTGGGCCAGCGACACCACTGCCGATGAAAAGCTGCTGGCCGTGCAGAGCCTGCAGCAGGCCGGCATTTCAGTCCGCTGGACGTTCGTGCCGATCAAGTCGGGTGCCGCGCACCACATCGAGTTCGTCCAGGTGCCCGTCGGCGGTGCCGCTGGCGCGCCCATCGGGCCGGTGGTCGCGCACGTCAAGGATGTGTTCGGTGCATTGGTCAACGGCAGCGCGGCATCGGTCACCTTGACCAAGACCGCCGGCGGCGGGGCGCTCACCGGTGGTGGCGCCAAGGCAGCAGTCGACGGTGTGGTGACCTGGCCGACCGTGTCCTTCAGCGTGGCCGGCACCTTCACCCTGACCGCTGCATCGGCCGGGCTGACCTCCGACGTCAGCGACGAGATCGTGATCACCGCCGCGGCCTGATCAACCCACATTCGGCACCACTCCAGCCCCGCTCATGCGGGGCTTTCTATTTGCCTCAAGGAAACCAATCATGGATCTGCAAACCCTCCTGGCACTTGGTGTGCTGAGCTCTGGCGCTCTGAACGCCTATGTCAACAATCTGCCGGCGACGCCCACGCGCATCGCGCAGCTCGGCCTGTTCACCGAAGCGGGTCTGGTCGGCACCAACATCGTCAAGGTCGGCATCAACGGCGCAAAGCTGGTGCTGGTGCCGAACGTTCCGCGCGGCGCGCCGGCGCAGCCCAAGGCGCTCACCCGTGGCAACGTCCAGATCTTCGAGACCGCGCATCTTCCGCAGCGCTCGACGGTCATGGCCGACGAGCTGCTGAACGTGGTGCGCGACGATGATCCCGCGGGCGAGAGTGTCGCGGCGGTCATCAACGCGCTGCAGGTCATTCACCGCCGCGACGTCGACTACACCATCGAGTACCACCGCATCGGCGCGATCCGCGGCCAAGTGCTGGATGCCGACGGTTCGGTGATCTGGGACATGTACGACGAGTTCGGGGTGGAGCAGATCACCATCCCGTTCGGCCTGGGGACCGACGCCACCAAGGTGCGCAGCAAGTCGCTGGCGGTCAAGCGTGCCATCGAGCTCGAACTGGGCGGCGTTCCCTACAACGGCGTGCGCGCCCTGTGCAGCCCGGAGTTCTTCGATGCGCTGATTGAGCACAAGGATGTGCGTGACGCCTACGCGCGCTGGCAGGACGGCGCCGCGCTGCGCAATGACGTCCGCGCGGGCTTCGAATTGGGCGGCGTGGTCTATGAGGAAATGGTGGGTGGCCTGGGCAACCAGCCGTTCATTCCGGCCGGAGAGGCGCTGGCGTTCCCGCTCGGTGTGCCGGACATGTTCATTACCCGGTTCGCGCCGGCGGACTACATGGAAACGGTCAAGCGCATCGGCCTGCCGTACTACACCAAGCTCGAGCCGCTGCGGATGAACAAGGGTGTGGACATGGAGAGCCAGTCCAACCCGATCAACCTCAACACCCGGCCGCGCGCGGTGGTCCGCCTGAAGGCCAGCGGCAACGCCTGATCAAGTAGCCCGGCGCGTGATGCGCGCCGGGCTGCGCTGAGGGACGCATGAGCCAGATCAAGATCGATGTCGATGCCGACAACATGCTCGGCCGGCAGTTCACTGCTCTCGAGCGGGATCAATTGCCCTTCGCAATCGTGCAGGCATGCAATGCCACTGCATTTGAGATTCGGGAGACGTGGAAGCGCACCGCGCCCCGTGTCTTCGATAGACCAGCGCCGCTGACCATCAATGCGGCGATGTACCGCAAGGCGACTAAGCAGCGTCTTTTCGCCGAGATTTTCCTGCGCGACGAGGCCTTCAAGGGCACGCCGCCGGCGAAGTACCTGCTGGCCGAAGTGGAAGGCGGTAGCCGTCGAAAGAAGGGTATCGAAGTACTGCTGCAGGCCAAGGGGCTCATGCCGGCGGGACAGTTCGCAGTGATCGGCCGCGGCGCCACTCCAGACCAATACGGCAACGTGCGCGGCAGCCAGGTGACGGCGATCCTGTCGCAGCTGCAGGCGCAACGCGACCGCTACCAGAACGAAAACCGGGAGAGCAACGTCAGTGTGCGGCGCCGGCAATCGCGGAAAAAGCGTGGGGGCCAGTACTTCGCCATTACGAAGCAACGAGGCCGCCTCAAACCTGGCATCTACGAGCGCATCAACACCGGGTTCGGCAGCGCCGTCCGGAGCATCTTCATTTTCACCAAGCAGGCGACCTACAAGCCGCGCTACGACATCTTCGGGCTCGCCCAGCGTACCTGGGACAAGCTGATGCCGTTCTATTTCAACCGCGAGCTGGAGAAAGCCATCCAGACCGCAATCACCAAGGTGCAACGATGAGCCAGCGCGACTTTCTGCGCCGCTTCGATGCCGCAGCGTTCACGGTGTTCAAGGGTGCTGGGCTTGCGGATGGAGCTGTCTACACGACCCCTGGCGGTGCCCAACTGCCGTGCACAGTGACCATCGATCGTGATGTCGCCGACTTTGGCGACGACGAGGCTGCGGTAAGTGCGCCGCAGACACTCATCACCTTCCAGAGGTCAGAGGTGGAGCCGGTTCGGTTGGCGCGCCTGGCACTGAACGATGAGGTTTTCGTACTCGACCGGCGGATCCGGCAGGACGAGTCCATCAGCCAATGGGTGGTCGCCAATGGATAGCCCTCGGCAGCAGTTGCGTGCCGCCATCGGCGCATGCGTGCAGCGAATCACCAAGGCGAACGGTTTCTCAACCGACGTCGGGCTGGCGCTCACCCTTGAGCCGGGCCAAGTCGATGCCGACGAAGCCGCCGTTTTGACCGTGCTTGTGACCAAGCAGCAGCGAGCGAGCCAGCCCGCTCTGGTCCGTACGCATCGGCTGACGACGGTAGTGGTGGTGGTCAAGGTGCCGGCCGCGCTGGATGCAGCACAGGCCGCGCTGGACGCCGCCATCTCGGACGTAGAAGCAGCCATGGCGGACCAGCAGCAGCGATATCCAGTCGGTATCGAGTTCCCGCAGTACCTATCGATGGAGCCCGTGAAGCCCGACGCCGGTGCCGGCTGGGTGGGGGCCGTCGTGTCCTACCAATCCCACATCCCCAAGTAACCCGCCGCCCAAGCGGCATCACGACAGAGGCAATACACGATGGACGATTACAGCTACCTGGGCAGCGGCAAGGTCCTCATTCGCGAGTACGCGGCGGCCGCTCCCTTCGAGGAAGTAGGCAACGTCAGCGCGCTGAACTTCAGTCCGCAGACCAACCCCATCACGTTGGCCGACCACACCAAGGGCGGCGGCGGTACGCGCAATCGCGTCGACCGTGTGACGGAGGTCCAGATGGCCTACACCTTCCATGACTTCGCCCCGGAAAACTTTGCGCGCGCCCTGCGTGGCACGGTGACCACGCTCGCTGCAGGCAGCGTTGCCAGCGAGGCCATCGTTGCCTATCCGGGTGGGTTCATTCCGCTGGCACGCCGCGCGACGGCGATCACCTCGGTGAAGAACGCCGCCGGCACCACCACTTACGACGTCGGCATCGATTACGAACTGCGCGATGGTGGCCTGTTCATTCCGCTCGATAGCGACATCCCTGCATCGGTAAATGGCGCTGCGAATCTGAGCGTCGCATACGCGCATAGTGCTACCAAGCGTGTGGAGGCATTTACCACCAGCCAGAAGCAGTACGAAGTGCTTTTCCTGGGTCTCAACGAAGCGCGCAGCGGCAAGGAAGTGCGCGTGCATGCACACAAGGTCAGCGGTGGCGTCATGGCGCAGCTTGACCTGATCGGTGACGAGTATGGTGCTGGCGAGGTGACCGGCGCGCTGCTGGCCGATACCAACAAGGGTGTAGGCCTGTCGCAGTACTTCACCGTGGACATCCAGGAATGAGCGCTGACGACATCGACGTGATCACGCCGCCCAGCCGCGTGATCACCTTTCGTGGCGTGCAGCTGGAAGTGACGCCGCTGACACTGGCGCAGATTGGCCCCTTCATCAAAGCAACCCGGCCGATCATCGGCCGGGTCATCGTCGCCGCAAGCCTGGTCAGCGCCGGTGCCACCATCGAGGTGGCTGCGCTGATGATGGACGTGCTCGAGCAGGACGCCGATGCCTTCGCAAAGGGCGGTGCCATCGTGGCCGGCAAGCCGGAAGCATGGGTTGGCGGCGCCTCACTGGCAGATGCCGCTGCGCTGGCCGAGGCGGTGGTGGAGCTCAACGAAGATTTTTTCGGCCAGCGCCTGCCGAGCCTGATGCGAGCCGCCGGCAAGGCGATCGAAGCGGTGGGAATGACGCAGGCGCAACCGGATGGGCCGATCTCGTCCACTACCTCGTCGCCCGCGGACACCAGCGGCGAGACGTCCTGACGTACACCCTGGTTCAAGCCAGGGCATTTGCTGCAGCAGCTGTGCGCGATGACCGCGAGCAGCTACTGATGCGGGAAGCATCCACGGCGCAGGCCGTGCGGATGGCGATGGGTGCTGAGCCCGCCGCCTTTAAAAAGTACCTAAAAGACCTGACACGCTAAATGGCAGACCAATCCGCAAATCTGCGGGTTCGCATCAGTGCGGACCTCAATGACATCAAGCAGGGTATGGCCGTGCTTCGCGGCCAGCTTTCGGATGTGCGCAAGCAAGCCAGTCAGCCGTTGCCGTCGAACAACGTCATCAGCATGCTCGGGAGGACGTCTGGGCAAACAAGCCAGGCGTTGGCGCAACTGCCGATGCAGTTCACCGACATCTTTACCAGCGTTCAGGGCGGCATGCCGTGGTTCACGATCCTGGTGCAGCAGGGTGGGCAGATCAAGGACAGCTTCGGCGGCATAGGCCCAGCGATATCTGGTGTGACCTCAGCGATCGCAGGCATGGTGAACCCGCTGACGATCACGACTGCCGTTGCCGCTGCGCTGTTCCTGGCTTGGAAGCAAGGTGAGGATCGATCCATCGCCTTCAGCAAGGCACTTTTAGACACAGGCAACTACGCAGCTGCGTCTACTGGGCAGCTGGAGGGCTTGGTCTCGAAGCTGGATCAGCTGGACGGCGTCTCCCTGGGCAGTGCTCGCGAGGCGGTGCTCAAGGTCGCCGAGTCCGGGAAATTCACGGGAGAGCAGTTCGACCGGGTCGCGGCCAGCGCTGCGCTGATGCAGGCCGCAACCGGGCAGGCGATCGACGAAACGATCGCCAAGTTCGAGGACATCCGCAAGGATCCGGTCGAGGCGCTACTCAAGCTCAACGAGACCGAGCACTTCCTGACCCAGACGCAGTTGGACCGCATCAACACCCTGGTCGAAGAAGGCAACAAGCAGCAGGCTGTTGCTGAGGCGGTCCAGCTCTACGACTCGCATTTGGAGAGCGTGGCGAGGCGTGCTCAGACGGACATGCCGGCAATGTCTAAGGCGTGGACCAGCATCAAGGACGAGGCTTCTGGCGCCTGGGGCGAGGTCGAGAAGTACGCCGATCTGCTGGACCGCGTGATCTCCAAGCAGGACGCGCTCGGCAACAGTGTCGTCTGGAAAAGGCTGAGCGCCGCATTGGCCAACTCAGGTGGCGTCGTCGGCGGCCTTGCTCGTTACTCGGGGCTGTTGGACGAGATCGCCCAGAAGCAGGATCAGGCCGATAAGAGCACCGCTGGCCAGACGATCGGCGGCGGCATGCTCAATTCGATGGGCGCGCTGGGTAGCCTCATCAAGGCTTCTAGGGGCGCGCTGGAAAACGCTGCGGGGCCGGACTTTTCCAACGTGGTCGCAACGGTCGATCGAGCACCCACAGTCGACTCTGAGCAAGCGCGGGCACGCCTGAAGTTCCAAGAGGAGACGAACCGGCAACTGGGCAAGACGCTTGATCTGGAGGGCCGCATCAAGCAGATGCGGGAGGACGCGGCGAAAGAGGGGGTGACGGACGCCAAGCTGCTTGCCGAGCGCGAGCAGGCGTTGCGCAAAGCGGATGCCGCGAAGGGTGCGCAGGGTGCCACAAGTCTCGCAACTGCCAGCCGCTCTGCAGGCCTGCAAAGCATCAAGGATGCGTTCACCGCCGAGCAGGCGCAGATCACCACCAGCACCAAGGTGCTGCAGGCGCAGTACCAGGCGCGCGAGGTGTCGGCCGAAACCTACTACCAGCGCATGCGTGAGCTGGCAGAGCGCGGCACGGCCGCCGAGGCGCAGTCGCTGCAGAAGCAGATCGACTACCTCAACAGCCGCAACGTCAGCGGCAAGCAGTCGATCGACGTCAATAAGCAGGTCGGCGAATTGGAGGCACAACTGGCCAAGGTGCGCACCGAGGGCGCCGCAGCCCTTGAGGTGTTGTCCACCGAAGAGGGCAAGCTGAAGAAGCAGCGCGAAGACGCGCTTGCCTCCTACAAGGCGGCGCTCGACGCCAGCACGGATGCGCTGCAGGAGGATATGGATGCGATGGTTGCCCGTGTCGGCGCGGGCGATCGCGAGTTCGAGATCCAGCAGCGCCTCAATGGCGTCTACAAGGAACAGGCGCAGCGCCTCAATGAGCTAGCCCTGCAGAAGAACGCGGGCCGGATTGACGAGGCGACTGCGGCGGCCGAAGAAGCCGCAGTGCGTGCTGCAACCGAGCGGCGCGTGCAGGTGATCCGCGATGGCTACGTGCGGATGTCGGAAGCGCAGGCCGATTGGAGTAAGGGCGCATCGGCAGCCTGGGCCAACTACCGCGACGAGGCCAGTAATGCCGCCGGCATGGTGGAGAGTGCCACCACCTCTGGTCTGGCCTCGTTTGAGGACATGGTGGTCAAGGCCACCAAGACAGGCAAGCTTAGCTTCAGCGATATGGCTGACTCCATCATCGCGGATTTCGTCCGGATGAATGCCAAGCGTGGCATTAGCGGCCTGCTGGGTGCGTTTTTCGGCGGTGGCGCTTCAGCTGGCGCTGTGTCGGGAACGATGGGCACATTTGGCAACAACGTGAACCAGTTCGTTCGGGGCTGGGACACCGGCGGCTACACCGGGCCTGGCGGCAAATTCGAGCCAGCCGGCATTGTGCACAAGGGCGAGGGCGTGCTGAGCCAGCTCGATATCGCTGCGATCGGCGGGCCGCGAGGCTTTCTCTCGCTACTGAGCACCATCCGCCGCGGGCGCGGTTATGCCGCCGGCGGGCTCGTTGGTAGCACCGCGAGGCCATCCGTTGCAGGTGCTGGCGGCATGAGCGTAGAGATCAACAACTACTCCGGGCAGCAGGTGCAGCAGCGTGAGGAACGCAGCCGAGGTGTCGACGGCAGCGAACTCCGCAAAATGATCATCGATATTGGTGCTGCAGATATCGCCGGTGGCGGTCGCATGGCGGGCGCCATCAAAGGCCGCTTTGACACGCGGGAGCGCCGCTAATGGCAAGCCTGCCTAGCTATGTGGGCGTGCTTTACGACGCTATTCGCGAGCGGCCCATGCCCTCGGTCAAGCGCACGGAGATGGAGCGTGGCCTCGCCAAGCAGGAGCGGATCAATTCGCGGACGGTGGTGAATCTGCCGCTGTCCTTCGACTTTTCCAGCGTGGACGACGCTACGGCGTTCTTGGACTGGTACTTCGATGTGATCAAGGTGGTTGGCACCTTCACCATGGCGCACCCACGAACTGGCAAGCAGATCACCGCGCAATTCATTGGCGGTGACATCGGCGAGCTGCGCACCGTGGAAGGGGTGGATCGGCCTTACCAGTGTGATGTGCAGATCGAGTACCTGCGATGAGCACGTTCCAGGAACGCCGCCAGCGCGTCACGGACACAGACGGTCCGCTGGAGCTGTTGGAGATGACCGCGCCATCGTTTGCTGCCGTGTTGCGCATCGTCAACGACACGCAGGACTGGACCAGCAACGGCAACCTCTACATCCGCTGCCCATTCCGGTTCACGCCGCCCGCCGACCAGGCCGGGCAGACACCACGCGCGCAGCTGGAAGTGGACAACGTAGGGCGCGGCATCACCGAGGATCTAGAGCGGGTCCAGCCAAACGAGTTGGTGATGTGTCGCTACCTGATCACGGATCGCACCGCGCCCAACGTCATCGCGCGCCGCTTTTATCTGCCTTTGACGCAGGTACGCGCCGGCGGCCCGCTGATCACCGCGCAGATCGGCGTGGACTTCTTCATGCGCCAGCAGGCCGTGAAGCTGCGCGGTAACCCGCACACGTTGCCAGGTATCCACTGATGCGGGCGATCGAGATCGAGCGGTATCTGGGCATTCCCTACGACAACGACAGCTACGACTGCGCCGACCTGGTTGTGCAAGTGCAACGCGAGCTGTTTGGTCGCGAGGTGCAGATGCCCGCACGCAGGCCGCGCGGTGCTGCGGGGCAGGTGGCGCTGGGCGAGTTGTCGCGTGCCTATGCGGTGCCGACCACCACTCCAGTCGACGGCGACCTGGTGCTGATGTTCGACAAGGGCCAGACGCGGCCCGGGCATGTCGGGCTGTTCTTTCGCCTCGCCCATGAGGGCTGGGTGCTCCATACAACACACGCGCTGGGCAGCAGCTGGCTGCACCGGGTGCGCGAGCTGCCGGACTACGGCGCAAGGATTGAGGGTTACTACGCATGGGTCTGATGACTGCGCCGGCGATTGAAGGCCAGCTGGTGCTGACGCCGCATCCGCTCACGCAGGACGGCCAGCGGCACATCCCGATGGATCTGAAGCCCGGCGAACGGCTGTGCGAGTTCCTGCATCGCCATGTGCTGGACCTGGACCAGGGCCAGTGGACGGTGTCGATCGGTGGGCGTGTGGTGCCGCGTCACATGTGGCCGCATGTCTTCCCCAAGGACCGCCAGGTCATTGAGGTGCGTGGCGCCGTCGGTAAGAACGCGCTGTACATCGTGGCAATGGCAGCGCTGATCTATTTCACCGGTGGCGTGGGTGCCACCTGGGCCGCTGGCCTGGGCACGACAGGTGCGGCAGTGGCCTATAGCGCGGCGTTCGTTGCCGGCTCGATCCTGATCAACAAGGTGCTCGGGCCCAAGGTCGAGAATCCGGCCGCCAGCACGGCTGGCACGGTCTTCAGCCTTGGGGCGCCACGCAATCGCATGCGCCCCTACGAGCCGCTCGGCCTGTTGTTCGGCCGCGTGCCGATTGCTCCCGACATCGCCAGCAAGCCCTACACCTTCTACGAGGGCGACGACCAGTACCTTGGGATGGTGCTGACACCAGGCATCGGCGTGGGACGCGTGGGCGCGTTCTCCAATGGCGACACACCGCTGGCCAACTACGAGGGCGTGAGCGTCTTTCATGCCGGCTACAGCCAGATGCCAGACCAGGCCATCCCGCTGTACAGCAATGTCGACACCATCGACGGTGGCGAACTGCCGGACACGGCCGACTTCGTCACGCGAACCACCAGCGCCGACACCGTGCGCATCCAGATCAACCTGGAATACGTGCTGGGCGGGGTCGGCACCTCGGGCAAGCCCTACAACGTTTCCGAAACCGTGCAGGTGCAGTACGCGCCAGCCGGCACCGGGATCTGGGCCACGCTGGCCACCCAGACGTACACCGGTGACAAGCTGGACGTCAGCAAGCGCGCGACGCTGTCGGCGGATGTGGCCAAGGGCCAGTACGACGTGCGGGTGCGCATCCTCGGTCAAGGTAACTACGAAGGCCCGAACAACCAGCGCAACGACTTCCAGTGGTCGACCATGGGAAGCGTCCAGGCTGATACCGCTACCTACGACGGGATCTCGCGCAGCGGCATCCTGATGAAGGCCACCGGCCAGCTCAACGGCCAGCCCGACGAGCTGCGTGCCGAGCACATCGCTGCGCCGATTCCGGTCTGGCGTAATGGCGGTTGGGTAACGGAGGAGACCAGCAACAACGGCGCGCATATCCTCAAGTACGCCCGCGGCTACTTCAATAAGAAGGGCCAGCTGATTGCCGGCATGGGCAAGTCGGACGAAGAGATCGACATCGAGTCGTTGCAGGGCTTCATGGCCCACTGCGAGGCCAACGGCTACACCTACGACTACTGGCTGACCGAGGAGCGCAACCACGAGGAAGTGCTGCAGGCGATTGCGCTGGCGGGCATGGGGCAGGTGAGTTGGGCCGGCGGCCGGCTGTCGGTGGTGTGGGCCGCCGACGAGCAGCCGGTGTCGGGCGTGGTGAACATGGCCACGATGAAAAAGGGCAGCTTCGCGGTCGACTACACGCTGGCCAGCGCTGCCGACGGCATGGAATACAGCTACTTCGACAGCACGACCAACAAGGTTGAGACCTTGCGGGTGCCGGCGCCCGGCGTGGAGACGATGCTCAACCCGGCGCGCCTCACCGGCGAAGGGATTCGGCGTGAGTCCCATGCGGTCGAAATGGCGCGCTACCACCTGGCCCAGAGCCTGTTCCAGTACAAAGACATCAGCTTTGATCAGGACCTGGAGTATCTGAGTTATCGCCGGCTGAGCAAGCTGGCCATCTCCCACGACCTCACGCAGTGGGGCTTCGGTGGCCGCATCGTTGCTGCCGAGCGCAGCCCGCTGCTGGGCACCATTACCCTGACGCTGGACGAGCCGGTGCCGCCGCCCACAGCGGGCAATGCGTTCATCGGCTTGCGTATTCCTGGGGAGGCGGTCTACCGCACGTTCCGCGTGCGGGGCTTCACCGAGGCGACCGACGTCATCCAGTTGGTAGAGGAGTGGCCGGATGATGCGCCGCTGCCAGGCGAGGGCTATGCGGACTCAATGGTCGACGGCGGCTGGCAGGACAACCCGGCGCACGACACGATCTGGATCTACGACTTTAAGGCAACGCCGGGATACAGCGTTCGCGTTACCAGCATCGCGCCCGAAAGTGACTTGAAGGGTGCCGGCATCACCGTGGTGCCCGAGTCGCCGCAGTTCTGGATCTTCGTCAAGACCGGGCAGTACATCCGGCCGGAGAACGGTTCTTCACTGGCCACCCGGCCGATCCTCAGCAACCTGGCGATCAACGAGGACCAGATCACCACCGGTGACGTCACGGCTACCGATCTGGTGGCCACCTTCGACATCACCGGCCCGTTCGATCACGCGGTGGTCTATGCCTCGGCGTCAGACGGCAACGGCGAGCTGCAGGAAGTGGCGCAGACGCGCACCCGCACGGCCCGGTGGCGGATCCCGCGCGCCGGCACCTACACGATCAACGTGCGCCCGTTCGGCCCGGAGGGCCAGATGGGTATCGGTGCCTCGCTGATCTACACGACCATCGGCGCCGACGCGCCACCGGTCAATTACGACATCTTCGACGTGGAGGAGATCTCCGGCGGCATCCGGCGCTACACCTGGGGCTTCTGGAACGACACCATCCAGTCGGCAAATCTGGCCGGCGCGGAGATCCGCTACGCCCAGGCCCCGGAGCAGGGCGCGCCGATGCCGGCGTGGGACGCCATGACGCCGGTCGGCGACAGCGGCTACCACACCGGTGCGTTCGACTCGCCCATCCCGGCCTCGGGCAAGTGGACGTTCGCCATCCGCGCGCGCAACACCAACGGCACGCTGTCGGTGGCTGCCAAGTACGTCAACAAGACGCTCGGCAAGAACCTGGGCGAGCTACAGGAGGAAATGCGGCAGGCGATCGACCAGACCACCGAAGAGGTGCGGCAGGGCTTCCTGGAAGCTGCGGCGCGCGACCGCCAGATCGCCGAGGCCGCACTCGCGGCAGCCAACAAGGCACGTGAGGACGCGATTGCACACGCAGACGCGCTCAATGCTGCATTGGGCGATCTGGTCAACGCGGACGAATGGACCTCGACCGCGTTGTATCCGAAAGGCGACTTCGTGCGTTACGACGGGCGGCTGTACCGAGCAGAGTTGGAGAACTCCGGTGTGGTGCCGGCAAACAATCCGTCGACATGGCAGAACGTCGGCAACTACTCGAGCGCAGGCGAGGCTATCGCCGCTGCCCTGGATATGGCTAACCAGACAGCGAACGAACTCGAAGCCGAGGCCAATCGGCTTTCCGGGGTCATTGCGAGGCTGCCTGCTGGTGCCGGACAGCTGGCCACCTCTGCGTCTGTTGGTGACGAGGCGACCGCACGTGCCAACGCGGACAGCGCTTTGGGACGGCGCGTCGGTACCGTGGAGGCCCGGATGCCCGCCGGCACCGGCGGTCTGGAGACTGCCGCAAGGGTCACTGCGGTGGATGAGGCAGCGGTCTGGCGTAATGAGGTGATGGGGCAGCGGGTCGGCGTGGTGGAGGCGCGCATGCCATCCGGTAGTGGTGCTCTGGCCACCTCCGCGAGTGTGACTGCAGTGGATCAGGCTCGCGTCAGTGGTGACCAGGCGCTCGGCCAGCGCATCGAAGCAACGAACGCCGCAGTGGCCGGCAAGGCTGAAACCGCTGCGCTCAACTCGCTGAGCTCGCAGGTGCAGCAGATCGGCAACCAGGCCAACGCGACAAGCACCGCGGTCACGGCTGTGGTGGCGAAGACGAACATCAACGCCAACATGCTGCGCAATCCGACGTGGGCACGCGGCAGTCAGGCGTGGACCCTCCCACCGGGGGCCGCGCTTTTCAATCGGCCGGATTTTGGTCCGTACTTTGGCCTAGCTGCATCAAGCGGCGGTGCCGCTGCCGAGCAGTCGGTGAACGCATCTGCCGGTATCTACACGCTGTCGTGCGATATCTGGAAAGACAGCGGCTCTGGCGTCGGGCGGATCGAGGTCGCCGCGCATAGCGCCTCCGGTTTGATCGGGTCAGTCACTGTTTCTGCGGACTCGGGTAGCTGGGCAGCATGGAAGAGGTTCCAGATCAGCGTCAACGCCCCGTCTGGCACTATTCGGCTCGTCTGCCGCTTCATCGCAGAAAACAGCCCTGGTAGTACCTATTTCCGGCGCGCAAAGCTGGAGCCGGGACTGGTTGCAACGATGTGGACCGACGACACGTCGGTGGTCGACCAGGCGTCAGCGACGCAATCGCTCGAAGCCAGGATGACAGTCAATGAGAACGGCGTCGCCAGCTACTACGCCTCGGCAACCCTAGCGCTGGACGTCAACAACCGCGTGGCCGGCTGGCGCTCTGTGAACAATGGAACGAGTGCCACCCTGGATTTCGCATTCGACAAAGTGAGATTTGTCGGTGTGGACGCCGGGCAGGGGCGTAGTGAGATCGTCAACGGCAGGATTTACTGCTATGCGCCCAACGGCGTACAGGTGATCGCCATGGGACCAGGTGTATGACGACGCTTCTACGCGTTCGAGATGAGGTGACCAATGCGGTGTTGCTGGAGGTGACGGACCAGCCCGACTCGGATCTGCTTACTCAGCACATGGGAGCGATCGGCATCGCCAGCGGGTCCAATGGATCGGTGGCGGTGCCGATCACCGGGAGTGCGAACCAGCTGTATTACTGGTTCGTCGCCGATAGCAGCTCTGGCACGACGCTGCTGCCGATCCTCAGCGACAACGGGAATACGATCAGCTGGAGCTCCCCTGACTCGGCGAACCAACCGCGTGCAGGCGGAACGTTGTACTACGGGAGGTTTTGATGGCGTTCGCGCGGATCAACGCAGGCCCAAATCGTGTAGCGATCTCAGAGGATTGGAAGAATCTGGCGCTAGCATCGAAGCAGACGATCAACCCAACAGGCTCGGGCGTTTTGAAGACTTGGAGCCTGACCATCGGCGGCACCAATCCGGTGCTCGCATTTCTCGGTGAGAACAACGCCGCGCTTATGCAGCGGACGCAGAACGGCAGCAATTTCACCTTTAATGGCTTCACGACTGGCGGAAGTTTTACAGCATACGTCTTCGACGAGCCCACCTTCGGGCGCCGCGATTACCTTGTCATTCGCAACCCCACGAGCAATCAGGTCGTTTTCGACGCGACTCTCAAGTACATGCGGGTGCGTGGGTTGCTGCAGGGCAATGCCAACCAAGGTGGTTCGATCACGCTGCCAGCGGGGCGCACGTATGCGGCGCTCGCCGGATCGGCAGGCAACATCATCCTGGCGGCCGGTGGCGTCGTTGGCGGCGGGCCGCAATGGCTGGTCAGCGTGGTGTGGCGCAAGGGAGTCGTCAACATCAACGGCAACGTTGCCAGCATCAGTGCAATTGACACCGGCAGCTTTTCTCAAACGGGCGCGAATGGCACCCCGTTTCCTGCCCCGGGCCAGTACGGCCAGGCGTGGGTGCGCGCCCCCATCCTCGACGTTACTGGATACTGACCATGCTCATCAGCGAAAACCCTACCTTCGGCACGCAAACCAAGATCGTGGCGCCGCGCATCGAGATCCGATGGAACCCGGCCACCAACGACGGGCCGGTCGAATTTCACCTCGAGCAGATGACGACCAAGCCGCACCCCGATGGCTGGACGCAGACGCTGGAGCGTTCCTTCCTGCGCGTGCTAACCGTGCAGATCAGCGACCTGATCGGCCGCAGCTACGACATCACATCACCAGCGACGACTGAGCCAGACCCGGCGACAGGCGAGTTGATCAAGGTGCCCGGCGATACGGTGACCGAACCCGGCGTGCATCTGCTGCTGGGCATCAAGGCGGCCACGCGCGCCGCCTACGATTCCAATGTCGCGGCGCCCGATGCCGATGCTGACCCGATTGCGCGGCAGATCACCATCGTGTGGAACCCCACCAACGACAGCGGCATCGTCACGTTCCAGGTTGAAGACCGTGGCGCCGCCCTCGGCGTTCTGGCGGCACCAATCGCCGACCTGATCGCGCCGACATATGCCATCCGCTACCCTGATGCCGCGACCACTCAGCAGCTTCAGGGGTGGAAGCTGCAGGAGCTGATTAAGGCGGCAACCAACCGTGCAATCGCTGCCAGCCTGTCCGCCGTCGATGCGGCAGCGGCGTGAGGCGAATCAGAAGCCGGAGGCCGTTACCTCGCGGACGCCGGCCCGGTCCTGGAACTTGATGCTCCACGGAGTGACCAGATAGCCAGGGCGGGACCGATTTGCGATCGAGAAGTGGTTAGCTCGCGCGTCCTTGGCAGTACCGTTGACCAACACGGAAGGGGCCGTACCCTTCGGTATTTCGCACCAATCCTTTCGGCCATCGGTCTTCAGCGAAAGAGAGTAGGGGCCGCTCCCCTGAATCTCGCCACAAACCGCCGCCCGGGCGCTGACCGATGCGGCACGGGCGCGCGGCGCGATACGGGTGACGAAAGCATCCAGCGACTCGCCAGCGCTGGACGTTTCCTCGTACAGCTGGACTGTCCGGCCGAATTGGCCGGCTTCGCTGGCTGCGGCTGGAATGGCAAGGGCAAGAAGCGCCATGGCGGCGGTGGCACGGAATGGGTGCATTACGTTCTCCGGATCAGCTGCGCCGGACTGTTGCCGGCGGCGCGAGGGCATCTCGGCGCAGAGCTCAAGATGCGCGGCGCCTGCTCAGGAAAAAACGTTCATCTGCTGCGCAGTTGCACTACTTGCAATGTGGAAATCTTCCGGATGTCCGCCGACCGTTCGTCAGACAGTGCTTTGTGCCACAAGGGTTTTCGGGAATTTCCTACATTTGGTGTTGACCCCTCCACGTGACCACAATATCTTGCGAGCTACCGGCCTGCTTCAGGACGGTAAACGAAAAACGCCCCGCCTAGGGGTAACTAGTCAGGGCGTTTGGTCTTCTAACTTCAACTGGTGAAGCGTTGTGAAACTTCGGTTCTTGGCGGTTCCGAATGCCTGCAGTGTACATCTTGGGTTTTTGTTCGCAAGTGATTTGCGTAACAAACGGTGGCGTATGCAAGTGGGTTGAACAACGCAAGCCAGCACCATGGGGCTCGCAAAAAATGTTTACAAAACATCAATTTAACCTCCCCCTCATTCAGAGGCAGGTGAACAACAGTTTGGTGGAGCAACGCCAAATTGACGGCTACATCAACGCGACGGCAATGTGCCAGGCTGCTGGTAAGCGGTTTGCGCACTACATGGAAAATTCGAGCACCTGTGACTTCTTGAAGGAGCTAGCTACCGATGTCGGAATTCCGACATCGGAGTTAATTCAAGTAGTTAAGGGCGGCAACGGGCCCCAAGGAACGTGGGTGCATCCGAACGTTGCGACCCATCTCGCGCAATGGTTGTCTCCCAAGTTCGCCGTTGCGGTCGCAAAGTGGGTACACGAGTGGCTTGCCGGGCGTCGTCCGAACGGAACTCCGCAGGCAGGTTTGCCGCACCACATACAGCGCTACTTGGCAAACCGCGATCAGGTGCCATACACCCATTTTTCCATCTTGACCGAGATGACGCTGGGACTGATCGCCCCGCTGGAAGCGCTTGGATACACGCTGCCGGACCACATGGTTCCCGACATATCTGAGGGAAAAATGTTCGCTCGTTGGCTGCGAAGCAAGGGTGTCGACACCAGCAGAGTTCCGACTTACAAGCACAGCTATGCTGACGGGCGCGTGGTCGAGGCCAAGATGTATCCCATCGGCTACATGCATGACTTCAGGATCCACTTCAATGAAGTTTGGCTGCCTACCAAGGCTCTGACGTACTTCCGTAAGCGCGACCCATCTGCACTGGCATTTCTCGAGCGAATGTTGCTCGTAGGCGTTGATAGAAAGAAATTGCCACCAGCTGCATAAGGACAGGGGGTAATCCCCCCGCCCATTAGCTGACGCCAGAAGTGGAATTTTCTCGTCCCCTTTCCCGAGGAGGTTCCATGAAG
>NZ_JAJGQM010000065.1 GCF_020784175.1 Xanthomonas campestris pv. asclepiadis | reverse complement strand
TTTTCAACTAAGCGCCGACCAACTGTCTGGCGCGGTGTCCTCGCCGGTTGCGGGACCGTGTGGCGGCATGGATGCCGACACCGAGCCTCCACGGATGGATTCACGGCGTGTCCCGCAAGCGGTGAGGGCATCGCGCCCTCGACCGACTCGGCTTTTGACTGCATCTGCCAGCATGCATCGTCCCGTGATGCGTTCCTGCCGCGCTTGCACTGCATTTCATGCCAGATGCCATACGCGCATTGCATTCGGCATCTGCGCGCAGGTGCGCTGCGATCAGAGGATGTAGCGGCTCAGGTCCGGATCCTGCACAAGCTCGCCGAGCTGCGCATCGACATAGGCCGCATCGACGGTGACGCTCTGCCCGTCGCGATCCGGCGCTTCGTAGCTCAGCACATCGAGCAGACGCTCCAGCACCGTGTGCAGGCGGCGCGCGCCGATATTTTCCTGCCGCTCGTTGACCTGCGCGGCGATCTCGGCCAGGCGCTCCACCGCATCGGCGCCGAAGGTCAGGGTCACGCCCTCGGTCTGCAGCAAGGCTTCGTACTGCTTGATCAGCGCCGCCTTGGGCTCGGTGAGGATGCGCACGAAATCGGCCTTGGTCAGCGCAGTCAATTCGACGCGGATCGGAAAACGGCCCTGCAATTCGGGAATCAGATCGCTGGGCTTGGCCAGATGGAATGCACCCGACGCGATGAACAGGATATGGTCGGTCTTGACCGTGCCGTACTTGGTCGACACGTTGGAGCCTTCCACCAGCGGCAGCAGATCGCGCTGCACGCCTTCGCGGCTGACATCGCCGCCATTGGAGCCGGCTTCACCACGCTTGGCCACCTTGTCGATCTCATCGATGAACACGATACCGTGCTGCTCGCAGGCCTCGATCGCCGCCGTGCGCACATCGTCTTCGTTGACCAGCTTGCCGGCTTCCTCTTCGATCAGCAGCGGACGCGCGGCCTTGATGGTGAGCTTGCGCTTTTGCGACTTGCCGCTGCCCAGGTTGGAAAACATCTGCCGCAACTGCTGGCCCATTTCCTCCATGCCCGGCGGGGTCATGATGTCCATGCTGGCATTGACCGCCACTTCCAGCTCGATCTCGCGCTCGTCCAGTTCGCCACTGCGCAGCATGCGACGGAACTTGATGCGGGTGTCGTTGTCCTGCGACGAGGGCTCGTTGCGTGCCGCCTCCGGATCGAAGCCGATCCCGGCCGCACGGCGCGGCAGCAGCGCATCCAGGATGCGATCTTCGGCACGTTCTTCGGCCTGGTTGCGCACGCGCACCTTGGCCTGTTCGCGATACAGCTTGACCGAGGTGTCGGCCAGGTCGCGGATGATCTGCTCCACATCCTTGCCGACATAGCCGACTTCGGTAAAGCGCGTGGCTTCGACCTTGACGAACGGCGCATTGGCCAACGTGGCCAGACGCCGCGCGATCTCGGTCTTGCCGACGCCGGTCGGGCCGATCATCAGGATGTTCTTGGGCATCACTTCGTTGCGCAGCTCTTCAGGCAGCTGCATGCGGCGCCAGCGATTACGCAGCGCGATGGCAACCGCACGCTTGGCATCGTGCTGGCCGACGATATGACGGTCGAGCTCCTGCACGATTTCGCGCGGAGTCATGGTTGAGCTATCGGGATTTGGCATTGGGGATTGGGGATTCGTATAAGCGGGGTAGGAACGATCGATGCATGTCCGGGCGCAGGGAGAGGAGCGCGTTTGCGAATCCCCAATCCCAAATCCCAAATCACAGCTCCTCGACCACCACATTGCGATTGGTATAAATGCAGATATCGCCGGCGATGTTGATCGCTTCGGTGGCGATGGTCTTGGCATCGAGCTCGGTGTGCGCCAGCAGCGCGCGGGCGGCCGACAAGGCGTACGAGCCACCCGAACCGATGGCGATGATGCCGTCTTCCGGTTCGATCACGTCGCCGGTACCGCTGATGATCAACGACGTTTCTTTATCGGCGACCGCGAGCAGGGCCTCGAGCTTGCCCAGGCGGCGCTCGGTGCGCCAGTCCTTGGCCAGCTCCACGGCGGCACGGGTCAATTGCCCATGCTTGTCGAGCTTGGCCTCGAACAGCTCGAACAAGGTGAACGCATCGGCGGCGGCACCGGCAAAACCGGCCAGCACCTGCCCCTCACGGCCGAGCCGGCGCACCTTGCGCGCATTGCCCTTCATGACGGTGTGGCCGAGGGTGACCTGGCCATCGCCGGCGACGGCGACATGCCCGCCACGCCGGACCGAGATGATGGTGGTGGCGTGAACGATGTTGGGGTTCTGGCTGGGGTCCATGGGTCCTCCGGGGGTTTCCAAAGAGGTGGGGACGCCCCTGCCGGGTTCAAGCATGCTGCGACCATGCGCCGCATCGAGTGATGAAACGCGTTCAAGCAGATGGATGAAGCGCGCTCACATGCGAGACAGCCGGCGCTGGTGAGCCAGCTTGACAACGCTTGCTGCAGATCGGCATTTTAGATCGGCATTTTGCTGCGGAAGCGCTTGCAGGCGTTCCTCGAGCAGGCGTGCTTCCCGTTTTTATATGGTGTGTTGGGTCTGACGTTGCCTGATCCGTTGCCCAGGTCCAACGTCAAGCCACACGCCGTCGCCTTACTCGACAATTCCATCAAGATCGCCGCCTGCGATGCGATCCGCGCGACACGCGTAACAGCCCTGACGCGCGTGATGCAGGTGCACGTAGGCGATCTGCGCGTCGTCCAGACACGCGTGCAGCCACGCTGCGACGCGTTCGCCTGCACACACCTCGGCGGTCACCAGATGATGGCGATGATCGTAAGCCCGTAGCGAGATCAGCCGCGATCGGATCGCAGCCGGCACTGCATCTGGTTCCAGCTGCGCAAGCACCGCTGCGGCACGCACAAAGATCGGCCCGCTCGCCCGGTACGGCGAATCTGCGGCTTGATGCAGATACGGCAACAGCAGCAACTGCTCGCCTGCGCGCGCGTCCTGCAGGCTGACACGACACGGAAATCCGTGATCGGCATCGGCGATCACGCGCACTGCTTGGTGATTGGTCAACGCAACGTCATCGAGTCCGTGCAGCTGGGCGAACAAGGCCGGATCGAGTCCTGTCAAACGAAACGAGGTCATGGCGATCTTCCAGAGGTGGAAGCACAGCGTGACGCGCGCATGCCGGCCCTGCTCGCCGTCTTCGGACATGGCAGCGCCCGAGTGCGCTCAAGCCCCCCTCCCACCGGGAGAGGGGCTCAAGCGTGCGGTGGTCGGTCAGCGAGGTGCATCAACTGCCTTTGGCTGCACACCATGCAATCGGCAAATCCTTACGCTGCGCACCAGTCAAGCGCAGCATCAGGCGCTGCGCATCACTCAGCAGCTTTCTTGCGCTTTGCCCGCGGATGCGCGGCGTCGTAGACCTTGGCCAGATGCTGAAAATCCAGATGCGTGTAGATCTGCGTGGTGGCGATATCCGAATGCCCAAGCAATTCCTGCACACCGCGCAGATCGCCGGAGGATTCGAGGATGTGACTGGCAAAACTGTGCCGCAGCATATGCGGATGCACGTCCTTGAACATACCCTGGCGCACCGCCAGTTGCTTGATGCGGATCTGCACTGCGCGTTGCGAAATGGCTCCGCCGGCGCGGCCGGGGAACACATGCGTGTCGGCGCGCCCGCCGCTGTCGCGCAGCCATTCGCGCAGCGCGCCGATCGCATGCGACCCCACCGGCACCAGGCGCTGCTTGCCGCCCTTGCCGAGCACCATCACCAACCCGCTGTCCAGATCCAGGTCGCGCCAGCGCAGCGCGCAGAGCTCGCTCAGGCGCAGCCCGGACGAATAGAACAGCTCCAGCAAGGCGCGATCGCGCAGGCCCAGCGGCGCATCGGTCGGCACCTCGACCAGGCGCACCGCCTCATCGGCATCCAGTACCTGCGGCAATTTACGTGGCGCCTTGGGCGCACGCATCGCCGCGGCCGGACTCGCCGCAATGCGGCCGTGCTTGAGCAACCAGGCGTAGTAACTGCGGCATGCCGACAGCCGGCGCTGCAGGCTTTTGGGCGACAACCCGCGCCGGTGCTCGGCCGCGACGAATTGCCGCAACTGTGCGCTCTCCAGCTGCGCAACATCGTCGATGGCCTGTTCGCCGGCCCAACCCACCAACGCGGCAAGATCGCGCCGATAGGCATCCAGCGTATGCGCAGACACCTGCCGCTCGACCTGCAGATACGCCAGGAAATCATCGACCGACGCCACCTCAGACTCCTGGTTGCCACGCCATCGGCGCGGCCATCCAGCGCAGGCGGCACGCATCGGCGCACGCCGCGCTGTGCATCATGTATCGAAGCGCTGCAATGCCACGCTCAAGGACTCGCCCATCATGCGCAGGAACAAGGTACCCATGCCGGGATAGAAGCGGTTGGCGTCGCTGCTGCCGACCGCAATCAGGCCGATGCCGGGCAACGGCAGCAGCGCGGTGGATTGCACATCGGCGGCTTGGCCGGCATACAGCAGCGCATGTTTTTCCGCCTGCAGGCGGCCGCAGATCGGCTCGCCGTCGCTGAGGCAGTCGCGGAACGGGGCAAGCCGCGCGTCGTCGGCGACGATGACCTGCAGCCAGTCGGCATCCAGACCGGCGACCGGCTTGAGCAACACCAGCCGCACCAGTTCGCCGTTGAAATCCTCCGCCAGCGAGGCGGCCATCGCCTTGAGCGTGTCGGCCGCGCTGGTCTGGCGCATCAGCGCCAGGGTCAGTTGATGCGTGCGCACCGCAAGGCGCTCGTTGTCCTGCGCATTGTGGCCAAGCTCGTGCAGGCGCCGCGACAGTTCGCGATTCTTGTCGCGCAGCACTTCCAGCTGATAGGTGGCCAGCGACGCGGTCGGGCCGTCGTCGCGCGGTACCAGCAGACTCACCGCCAGGTCGGGGAACTGCTTGAGGAAGGTCGGGTGGCGCCGCAACCAGGTTGCCACTTCGTGCGCGCTGAATTTGTCCGTGTTCTCGCTCATCAGTTCCACTCTCCATCGAAGACGAACACGGCCGGGCCTGACATCACCACCTGCTGTTGGTCGCCGTTCCAGCGGATGCGCAGTTCGCCGCCGGGCAAGGACACCTGCACGTCGCGCTCGACACGGCCGCGCTGCATCAGCACCACCGCCGCCGCGCATGCACCGCTGCCGCAGGCCAGGGTTTCGCCGACGCCGCGCTCGAACACGCGCAGGCGCACGTGCGTGGGGTCGACGATCTGCACGAAGCCGACGTTGACCGAGTCGGGAAACGCGGCGTTCTGCTGCAACAGGCCGCCGACGCGCTCTACCGGCGCCGCGTCCACCCGCCCCACTTCCACCACTGCATGCGGGTTGCCCATCGACACCGCGCCAAAGCGCACGGTTTCGCCATGCACCGGCAGCGCGTATTCCTCGCGCGCGCGCGCAAAGCCGGCCAGCGGGATCTGTGTCGGCTCGAATTGCGGCACGCCCATCTCCACCGCGTAGGTGCCGGCGTCCAGACGCTGCACGCGGTGGGAGGTGAACGGGCTATCGATGACGAACGCATCGCCCTGCGCAGTGCCGTCGCGCACCAGCCAGGCCGCCACACAGCGCGCGCCGTTGCCGCATTGGCGGGCGGCCGAGCCATCGGAATTCCAGATGCCATAAGCGGCCACCGCCTCGCTGCTACGCGGGTTCTCGATGGTCAGGATCTGGTCGCAGCCCACCCCGAAATGGCGGTCGGCCAGATGTGCGGCCAACGCGGCATCCGGCGGCGGCGTGCCGTCGCGCAGGTCCAGCACCACAAAATCGTTGCCGGCGCCATGCATTTTGGTGAAACGCAGACGCCCGCTGCGACCGTCAGCGCTCATTGCCGCTGCTAGCGGGCTGGTCGGTGGTGGGTGCGGGCTGCGGATCGGTGTTCACCGGCGCAGGCGCAGGCGAGGACTCGTCCAGCGGTTGCGGCGCGTCCGGCGGCTGCGGCACGGGCCGGGCTTCCACCGGCACCGGCTTCTGCGGCATCACCAGCGGGCCCTTGTTGCCGCAGGCGGCAAGCAGGACAAAGGTCGCACCAACCAGTGCGAGGCGAACAGATGGTCGGGACAGAATGCTCATGCGCCGAAGTATAGCCAGAACACCCTGACTGCCGTGCGCTCAGCGCGGCGCGGAGATCGCGCGCGGCGGCGGCTCGGGGCGCAGCCACAACCAGATCGCCACCACCGCCATGCTGCCGATCGACACGCACTTGACCCAGAACACCGGCACGCACCACAGCATGATGGCGGCGCACACGCTCATGGTGAGCGTGGCCATCCACTTGGCCTTGCGGCTGACTGCACGATAGGTCTGCCATTCGACGATCGCCGGGCCGAAGCGCGGGTGCGAGAGCAGCCAGTTGTGCAGGCGCTCGGAGCCGTGCGAGGCGGCCCAGGCGGAAATCAGGATGAAGACGGTCGTCGGCAGGCCGGGCACGAAGATACCGACGATGCCGGTGGCCAGGCTGGCGTAGGCCAGCAACCACCAGGCCCAGCGGAATCGAGTCGGTCGCGTCATGGGTAAATGATACGGCCAGTGGGCGTTGAGGTGGCCCGGGAGTTGGCGTTAGACCCTGCCACCTGCTCTTACCAATCCCAACTCCCGACTCCCCAATCCCCGCCCCTCAACTACCTGACCCCAAGCTGCTCCAGCACAAACGCATACGACTCGGCGAGTTCGCGGTAGCGGCGGAAGCGACCTGACTTGCCGCCATGGCCGGCTTCCATGTTGGTGCGGAAGACGATCGGCTGGGTGCCGGTATTGTCGTCGCGCAGCTTGGCCACCCACTTGGCGGGCTCCCAGTACTGCACCTGCGAATCCCACAGGCCGGTGCCGACGAACAAGGCCGGATAGGCCTGCCTGGTCACGTTGTCATACGGGGAGTAGGACAGCATGTAGTCGTAATAGGTCTTCTTTTCCGGGTTGCCCCACTCGTCGTATTCGTTGGTGGTCAGCGGGATGCTGGCATCGAGCATGGTGGTGACCACATCGACGAACGGCACCTGCGCCACCATCACGCGGTAGTCCTGCGGGGCCATGTTGGCCACCGCGCCCATCAGCAATCCACCGGCGCTGCCGCCGGAGGCGGCGACGCGATCCTTGGCGGCATAGCCCTGTTCCACCAGGCCGCGGGTGACGTCGATGAAATCGGTGAAGGTGTTCTTCTTGTGCAGCAGCTTGCCGTCGTCGTACCACTGGCGGCCCATTTCCTGGCCGCCGCGGATGTGCGCGATGGCATACACCACGCCACGGTCCAGCAGGCTGATCGCCGGCAGGTTGAAGGCCGGGTCCATCGACATGCCGTAGCTGCCGTAGGCGTACTGGAACAACGCCGCAGTGCCGTCCTTCTTGAAGCCCTGCTTGTACACCAGCGACACCGGCACCTTGACGCCGTCGCGCGCGGTCACCCAGACGCGCTCGGTGACGTACTTGCCGGCGTCGTAACCGATCACCGGCTGCTGCTTGAGCAACTTGCGCTCGCCGGTCTGCGTATTGAGTTCGTACGTCGTGGCCGGCGTGGTCAGCGAGGTGTAGCTGTAGCGCAACCACTCGGTGTCCGGCTCGGAATTGATCGCCAGGCCCATCGAATAGGCAGGCTCGTCGGCCTTGACGTACTCCTGGCTGCCGTCGCGCTTGAGCAGGCGCACGCGCTCCAGGCCGCCGGAACGCTCTTCGATGGCGGTGAAGCCATCGAACAGCTCGAAGTTTTCGATATAGACCTTGTCATCGTGCGCCACCCAGTCGGTCCACTGCTTGCGCGTGGTAGCGTCGGTGGGTGCGGTCACCAGCTTGAAATTCTTGGCACCATCGGCATTGGTGCGGATCACCCAGCGGCCGTCGAAATGCTCGGGGTGATACTCGACATCGCGCTGGCGCTTGGCCAGCAGCGTGAACCGCTCGGGATTATCGGCCGGCGCGTAACGCGTCTCCGACGACACCGTGCTTTCCACGCCGATGGTGATGTACTTGTCGTCGCGGGTACGGCCGATACCCATGTAGAAGCTGTCGTCCTTCTCCTCGTAGACCAGCACGTCGTCCTTGGCGGGCGTGCCCAGCACGTGTTTCTTCACGCGCACGGTGAGCAGCGTTTCCGGATCGTTTTCGACATAGAACAGGGTCTTGTTGTCGTCGGCCCAGACCACGTTGGCCGACACGCCTTCCACCGTGTCCGGGTAGATCTCGCCGGTGTCCAGGTTCTTGAAGCGGATCGTGTACTGGCGGCGGCCCACCGCATCGTCGGCCCAGGCCAGAATGCGATTGTCCTGACTGACTTCCGCATCGCCGACACTGAAGTAACCCTTGCCCTGCGCCATCTGGTTGACGTCGAGCAGGATCTGTTCCGGCGCGTCCATGCTGCCCTTGCGGCGTGCCTGGATCGGGTAGTCCTTGCCGGCTTCGAAGCGCGTGTAATACCAGTAGCCACGCTCGCGATACGGCACGCTGGCGTCGTCCTGCTTGATGCGCCCGACGATCTCGGTATACAGCGTGTCTTCCAGCGGCTTGAGCGGCGCCATCACCGTGTCGGTGTAGGCGTTCTCGGCATTGAGATAGGCCAGCATCGCCTTGTCCTCACGCTTGTCGTCGCGCAACCAATAGTAGTCGTCGTTGCGGGTGGCACCGAACGGGGCCTTGACCACATGCGGACGCTTGGCCACGTCCGGCGGCGACGGCAGAGCTGCGAAGGCGGAAGGAACAGATGTGGTCATCAGGCTGGCGATCAGAAAAGAGAGGACAGGCTTCATCAGATTGGGGTCCGTTGGATGAACGCAATGCCATCCCAGCGCCCGAGTGTAGAAGAGACCGGCGCGCAGCGTCATGTGCCGGGGTCTGGTCGCGCGCGCGCGATCGCGAAGTCCCGAGGCCCGCTCTCCAGACGATCGTGTGTGCCATCGCGGCAATAACAAAACCCGTGCCGCCGCTGGTCTACCATCGTGTCGATGGATACCACGCCTCCGCTTTCCTCCGGTTACAGCCGCCGCAGCCAGGACATCGCCCCGTTTCATGTGATGGCGCTATTGGCGCGCGCCAACGCGCTGGAACAGGCCGGCCAAGATGTGATCCACCTGGAGATCGGCGAACCGGATTTCACCACCGCCGCCCCGATCGTCGCGGCCGGACAGGCCGCACTGGCGGCGGGACATACCCGCTACACCGCTGCACGCGGCCTGCCCGCGTTGCGCGCCGCCATCGCCGGCTTCTATGCCCAGCGTTATGGCTGCGATCTCGACCCGGAACGGATCCTGGTCACGCCGGGCGGCTCCGGTGCATTGCTGCTGGCCAGCAGCCTGCTGGTCGACCCGGACAAACACTGGCTGCTCGCCGACCCCGGCTATCCGTGCAACCGGCACTTCCTGCGCCTGGTCGAAGGCGCCGCGCAACTGGTGCCGGTCGGCGCAGACACCGATTACCAACTGACACCAGGGCTGGTCGAGGCCTGTTGGAACGTCGACAGCGTCGGCGCATTGGTCGCCTCGCCGGCAAATCCCACCGGCAGCGTGCTGTCGCGCGCGCAACTTGCCGGCTTGTCGCAGGCGCTGCATGCACGCGGCGGCCACCTGGTGGTGGACGAGATCTACCACGGCCTGACCTATGGCATGGACGCGCACAGCGTGCTGGAAGTGGACGACAGCGCCTTCGTGCTGAACAGTTTTTCCAAGTACTTCGGCATGACCGGCTGGCGCCTGGGCTGGCTGATCGCCCCGCCCGCGGCGGTGCCCGAGCTGGAAAAACTCGCGCAGAATCTTTACATCAGCGCCTCCACGATTGCCCAGCACGCCGCGCTGGCCTGCTTCACGCCCGACAGCATCGCCATCTTCGAAGCCCGCCGCGCCGAGTTCCAGCAACGCCGCGACTATCTGCTGCCGGCGCTACGCCAGCTCGGCTTCGACATCGCCGTCGAACCGCAGGGCGCGTTCTATCTCTACGCCGACATCAGCGCATTTTCGGACGATGCCCAGGCCTTCTGTGCGCATTTCCTGGAGACCGAGCACGTCGCCTTCCCCCCCGGCATCGACTTCGGCGTCCACCGCGCCAACCAGCACGTCCGCATCGCCTATACGCAAAGCCTGCCGCGCCTTGAGCAGGCGGTAGAACGGATTGCACGGGGTTTGCAACGTCTTTGATCGAACCAGCGCCAGTGCGCACGGCGCATCTCTTCAAGCAGCGCCTAGCCGTGGCCGTAGGTTCACTGCATCAGGAATGCATCTCTTCTACGTGCGCACTTACCCTCATCCGCCCTTCGGGCACCTTCTCCCGATGGGAGAAGGAAACGGCCAGGTGCCGCAGCGCTCCTGATCAACCGCAACGCGCGTCACCACTCACCTCTGCGCGGCGCAGCCATTCAGATCGAAGAATTGCCGTGCAATGTCCAACCGCTGATCGGGCTCGGCCCGGTACCACACCGCTTCGCGCAAGTCGGGCAACAGAAAGTGCGCTGGTGCTGGTGCGCCAAGGCGCGGCACCTCGCTGAAGACACGATAGTCCACATCTGTACCGATATAGCTGACATCGCCCAACGGTCGCGGCCCGCCGTCGGGGTCTGGCGCATGCCACCCCGGCGCAGTGACGTCGGTCGTCGAGGCCATATGCTGACTTCCGTCGCTGCCACCATTCCATGGCAGAAACCACGCATCCAGGCCCGAGCTTGTGGAGTGCAACCGCAACGCCAAATGTGATGGCCACTGCGGGCCGCTGGCGACCTGATGGAATTCGGCACGCACGTCGGGGTGATCACGCAGCACGTAGTGCGCATCCTGAGCAGCACAGCCGCTCAATGCCAAAGCAACCATCAGCGCCAGCATCGACCACTCTCCGACTAGGTCAATCGATCGCAAAACATCCAAAACAACACGGGCACGCCGACCATTGCCGGCGCGCCCGTATCGGTTCATCAACTCAATCCGCCAACCGCTCCCACAGGAAGCTATACGCCAGCGCTGCCATGTGCGCTGCCTGCGCATTGTTGGCCGCGCCGCCGTGGCCGCCTTCGATGTTCTCGTAGTAGGTCACGTCCTTGCCGGCCTCGATCATCTTGGCAGCCATCTTGCGCGCGTGGCCCGGATGCACGCGGTCGTCGCGCGTGGAGGTGAGGAAGATCACCGGCGGATAGGTCTTCTTCGGATCGAACAGGTGATACGGCGAGAAGGTCTGGATGAATTTCCAGTCGTCGGTATCCGGGTTGCCGTATTCGGCCATCCAAGAGGCACCGGCCAGCAGATGGCTGTAGCGCTTCATGTCCAGCAGCGGTACCTGCACCACCACCGCGCCGAACAGCTCCGGATACTGGGTCAGCATGTTGCCGGTCATCAGGCCGCCGTTGCTGCCGCCCTGCACGCCCAGATGCCTGGTCGAGGTGATCTTGCGCGCGACCAGGTCCTTGGCCACCGCGGCCATGTCTTCATAGGCCTTGTGGCGGTTCTGCTTGAGCGCGGCCTGGTGCCAGCGCGGACCGTATTCGCCACCGCCGCGGATGTTGGCCACCACGTAGACGCCGCCCTTCTCCAGCCAGGCGCGGCCCAGTCCGCCGGAATAATTCGGCGTCATCGAAATCTCGAAACCGCCGTAGCCGTACAGCAGGGTCGGCGCGCTGCCATCGAGCTTCAACGCCTTGGGCCGCACCAGGAAATACGGCACGCGGGTGCCGTCCTTGCTGGTGGCGAAGTGCTGCTCGATGCTGTCCTTGCCGGCATCGAAGAACGCCGGCATGGACTTGAGCGGCTGCGGCGCGCTGCCCACGTCCACCCACGACAAGGTGGTCGGGGTCAGGTAGTCGGTGACGGTCAACCACAGCGCGTCGCTGTCGTCGCTGTCCACCGCGCCGACATCGACGGTGCCGAATGCCGGTGCACTGACGAAGGCGCTCTTCTTCCAGCCATCCTGCGTGGGCGTGATCACGCTCAGGCGGTTCTTGACGTCTTCCAGCACGTTCAACACCAGGTGCGACTTCGTCCACGCCGTGCCGGCCAGCGACGTGCTGTCGGTAGGCTCGAACAGCACCTCGAAGCTGCGCTTGCCGGCCATGAAGTCGTCAAACCGCGTCGCCAGCAACGAGCCGGCCTTGTAGGTCTTGCCGCCCACGGTCCACGGGTCGCGCAGCTCCAGGGTCAGCCATTGCCGCTTGACCGACTTGCTGGCCGAGTTGGGCGCATCCACCTTCACCAGCTTGCCGTCGGCACCCTTGAGGTACAGCTCTTCGTTGTAGAAGGCCAGCGTGCGGCTGACGAAATCGCGCTCGAATCCGGGCGTGTCGTCGTGCATCGCGGCGATGTACATGTCGGTCGGCTTGCCCTCGTACACCACCGTGGCGGCGCTGAGCGGGGTGCCGCGCTTCCATTGCTTGGCGATGCGCGGATAGCCGGAGCTGGTCATCGTGCCGGCACCGAAATCGGTGAACACGTAGACGGTGTCCTGGTCGATCCAGCCCAGCCCGCCCTTGGATTCGGGGCGGAAGAAGCCGTCCTTGACCCACTGTTTGCCGGCCAGGTCGAACTCGCGGGTGACATCGGCATCGGCGCCGCCGCGCGACAGCGCGATCAGGCAGCGCTGGTAATCCGGGCGCAGGCAGTCGGCGCCGTGCCAGACCCAGTTCTCGCCTTCGGCCTTGTTGAGCGCATCCAGGTCCAGCACCGTTTCCCACTTGGGCGCCGGCTTGCGGTATTCGTCCAGCGTGGTGCGCCGCCACAGGCCGCGCTCGTGCTGCTTGTCCTTCCAGAAGTTGTAGTAGTACTTGCCGATCTTCTGCACGCCGGGAATCTTCGCGTCCGAATCCAGCACTTCGCGGATGCTGGTCTCCATCTGCTTGAAGGCCGGCGTGGCGGCCAGGCGCGCCTCGGTCTTGGCGTTCTGGGCCTTGACCCAGTCCAGCGACTTGGCGCCGGAGACATCTTCCAGCCAGGCGTAGGGATCGTTGGACACGGCGGTTTCCTCTGCAGAGACGGCGCCAGCGGTGATCAGACCGGCAACCAGGCAGATCGAGGCGAGTTTGGACATGAATGTTTCCGGGAGAACGAACGCCGGGAACGTAGCATAGCCCTCCGCCGCCCGACCCTGCCGAAGGTCAGGCCGCGCGCGCCTGTGTCGCCGCACGCGAAGCGCTGCGTCGCCGTTGCGCCTGCGGCCCGCGCCGACGTGCCGCGCCGCGTCGCGCACCGGGCCGCACCAGGGTCGGCAACGCGAACCGGTGCAGGCTCCACCAGGCCAGCATCGGCATGCCGACCAGCCACAGCGGCAGCCAGCCGATCCATTCGCTGTGGCCGCGCGCGGCCGGCCATACCAGCACCAGGGCCAGGCCGGCCAGGGCGATCTGCCGGACCGGGCGCAGCACGCGTGGGTCGGGACGTTCGGAACGACGGGAAGGACGAATCGACATGGCGGCACTCCGTGGCAGGAAGGATCGGAACAGGCCGGCAGGATTGCCTGCGCCCATCTCACCGGCTGCGACCTGGCTGCGAAACCAGCAAAAAGCTCCGGCGCCAAGATGCTCCGGCGCGGCAGCAGCGGCACTCCACCAGCACCGCCAAGGCCCCGATGGCGCCCTCTTCCGCACCCAGACCCAGTCCCCGGATGCCGCGTAGGAGGCAGCCGCGTGCGCCAGACCCGACCGTTGACGCGAACTTGCCCCCCTGCATGCGGTAGTGTGCTGCTCCAACTGCCCCTTTGTGATGTTGCGATGCGCCTGACCGTTACGATCGCCCTCGCTTTTCTGTTCGTCCTCGGCCTGCCCGTGGCATCTGCCAAGGACACGCCTGCCAGCGAGCCGGCGGTCGATCTGTCCAAGATCATGGGCACCTGGTACGTGATTGCGCGTATGCCCAACCCGGTGGAGCGTGGCCACGTCACCAGCCGCGACGAGTACACCCTGGTCGAAGACGGCAAGGTGGCGGTGCGCTATCTGTACCGCGAGGGCTTCGGCGAGCCGGAAAAAGAGGTCAACGCGCGCGCCTCGGTGGACGCCGAGAGCGGCAACCGCGATTGGCGGGTGTGGTTCTACAAGGTCATTCCGGCCAAGCAGCGCATCCTGGAAATCGCACCAGACGGTTCTTGGATGCTGATTTCCTACCCCGGCCGCGACCTGGCCTGGATCTTCGCGCGCAAGCCGGACATGAGCCGCGACCAGTACCGCAAGCTGGTCGACAAGATGCGCGACGACTATTCCATCTACACCGACAAGCTCAAGCGCGTGCCGCAGTTGCGCGAGCAGGTGGATCGCCTGGGTTTTGAAGTGCCGAACAAGCGCTGAAGCACGCTCAGTCGTGAAGCACGCTCAGTCGTAATTGCTCAATGCCAGCGACAGCAGCGCCTTGGCCTGCTCGCGCAGCGAGACCGGCTCGACGATCTCCGCATCCGAGCCGTAATGCAGCACGTCCATCAGCAGCTCGCGCGAGTTGCTGTACGGCACCTTGAGCTCGTAACGGCCATCGGCCAGAAAGCGGCCCTGCTGCTTGGAATGCCAGTGCTCGTCGGCAACCCAGCGCGCGGCCTTGGCGCTGAACACGATGGTGGCCCAGCCCTTGGGCGCGCCGGAAAAGATGCCGTAGCTGGCCGCCAGCTGCGCGTCCAGCTCACTGTCGGGCACATCGCGCGGCACGCTCTCGAGCAGCCGCGCGTGGTTGATGCGATCCACCGCAAAGCTGCGCACGCCATCGCGGCCGTGGTCCCAGGCGTCCAGATACCAGTTGTCGCGGTAGTGGGTGATGCGCTGCGGAGACACGGTGCGCTTGGTCGATTCGTCGGTGGAGCGGGCGCGGTAATCGAAGCTGAGCTGCTTGAGCTCCAGCACGCCGGAAGCCACGGTGCGGAAGCTGGCTTCGTCCAGCTTGCGGCCGCGGTGCGGAATTACCCGCACCCGGTCCACCGGCCATTGCGACACGCCGGCCTGGGCGGCCAGCAGCCCTTCAATGCGTTGCTGCAGCGGCGCCAGCATCGAGGACAACACCCCGCCGCCGGTGCGCGCAAGCAGTTGCTGAGACGCCAGCAGCGCGTGCAGCTCTTCCGAACTCAGCCACAGGCCGGGCAGTTCGAAGCGATCGCTTTCGCCGGAGAGATAGCGGAACCCCGATTCGCCGTCGCCTTCCACCGGCGCCATCAGCGCATCGCGCAGGAACGCCAGATCGCGATACACGGTTGCGCGGGAACAGCTCAGCTCATCCTGCAGCCGCGCCACCGTGACCGGGTAGCGTGCCGACTTGAGCAAGCGATGCAGGGAGTTGATGCGTTCGTAGCGGTCCATGCGTCGATTATGTCCGAGTCTCTGGGTGGCGGGGTGAGCGTCGCTGTCTGGCCGCGATCATGCCTGGATCGGCGCCGCCGTGACGTGCCCGTTTTGGCCCGCTCGTTCGCCTGCATTGCGCGAGCCGGATCTGCTTACAACGTGCGCAACCGGGCCAGTGGCTGCCGTTCCGGAGCCAGCGCCCCAACCTCTTCTGAAGCGCAGCGTTCACTTGCTCATGACGCAGCCGCTCAGTCCGTTATCATGAAATCGCTTTCACCCTCTTTCGCCCCTGTCCTCCAAAGCGAGCCGCCCATGTCCCGCCGTGCCCCGTTGTCTGCCCTTCTGCCGCTGTTGTTGATCACGCCCACCGTCTGGGCCCAGGCAGTCGCACCGGCACCGGTGGACCCCGCTGCCGCCGTGATGCCATCGCCTTGGAGCGGGAGCAGTGGCGAGCTCGGCTACGCAGCCGCCCATGGCAACAGCACCACCGACAGCCTCAACGGCCGGGTCCGCTTGCGCTACACAGACGGCGACTGGATCCACAGCCTGGACGCTACCGCGCTGCGGTCGAGCTCGGAGTACACCAATACCAACGACGATGGCAGCACCGAACGCGAACGCCAGACCACCGCCGAGCGCTACACCGGCAGCGTGGGCAGTGCGTTGCAGCTGGGCGAACACCGCCAGCTCACCGCCACCGGCCGCTACGAACACGACGACTTCGCCACCTACGACCGCCTGGCCACCTTCGGTATCGGTTACGGCACGCGCCTGATCGATGCCGAGCGCTTCTATCTGGATGCGCAGATCGGCCCGGGTATCCGGCGCGCGCACAACAGCGACGAAGACCGCAACGAGACCGGCCTGATCGGGCGCGGGCTGTTCGACCTCAAGTACACCGTCACCGACAACACCGACCTGATCAACACGCTGCTGGTGGAATCGGGCGAATACAATACCTATGCGCAGAACGATTTCGGCGTGCAGGTCAGCATGAACTCGCACTTTGCGCTCAAGGCCGCCTGGCAGATGCGTCACAACAGCGAGGTCAGCGACGGCGACAAGAAGACCGACACGCTGACCACCGTGAACCTGGTCTACACGTTCAAATAAGCAACCGCGCCTCGTAGGAGCGGACCTGGCCGCGAGGAGCCTTCCCGGTAAAGCCCCTCGCGGCCGGGGCCGCTCCTACGAAGATCGGCGCCTTTGGCGGATAGGCCGCGACGCGGCGGTGTATCGCCGCCACGTTCGAATCCGCAGCAACCGCGCCCTGGAGCGGACCTGGCCGCGATGGGCTTTCCCGGTAAAGCCTCTCGCGGCCGGGGCCGCTCCTACGAGGAGCGGGTGTTGCGTGAGTGCGGTATTGCTTGCTTGGCGGCGAGGGCTGGACTTGCACCTGCCGCCGCGTCGATGCCGTTGCGTTACAGGTGACGCGGCGGCGTGTTTACAGCTCCGCCAGCAGCTGCGCGGCGCCCTTGTCGAACAGGCCTTGCGCCACCAGGCGGCCCAGTGCCTCGGTGTCGTCGGCACTTCCGTGCGCCTTGGCGTGGATCAGGCGACCATCGCTGGCGCTGCCGACCATGCCCTGCAGAAACAGGCCCTGCCCTTCCCAGCGCGCGAACGCCGCCACCGGTACGTGGCAGCTGCCATGCAGCGCGCGATTCATTGCCCGCTCCGCTTCCACGCAGGCGCGCGTGCGGCCGGCATCCAGCACCGCCAGCAGGCCGTGGATGCGCGCGTCGTCGCCACGGCATTCCACCGCCACCGCGCCCTGGGCCGGCGCCGGCAACCAGTCGGGGACGTCCAGGCGCGCGGTGATGCGTGCATCCAGGCCCAGCCGCTGCAGGCCGGCGCAGGCCAGCACGATGGCGTCGTAGCCGCCGTTGTCGAGCTTGGCCAGGCGGGTGTTGACGTTGCCACGCAGGTCGACCAATTCCAGATCCGGGCGCGCGGCGCGCAACTGCGCCTGTCGCCGCAGGGAGGACGTACCCACGCGTGCGCCCAGCGGCAGCGCCTGCAAGCTGGCGTAGAGATTGGAGACCAGCGCATCGGCGGCATCGCCGCGCTCCATGATCGCCGCCAGCACGAAGGGCGCGTCCAGCTCCATCGGCACATCCTTGAGCGAATGCACGGCGCAATCGGCCTCGCCGCGCAGCATCGCCAGCTCCAGCTCCTTCAGGAACAGGCCCTTGCCGCCGATCGCGGCCAGCGAGCGATCCAGTACCTCGTCACCGCGCGTGCTCATCGGCACCAGCGCGACCTCCAGCCCGGGATGGTGCTGGCGCAGCGCGGTGGCGACGTGTTCGCTCTGCCAAAGGGCGAGCGGGCTCTTACGGGTAGCGATGCGGAGCGTGGTCATGGGGCCATTATCACGGAGCGGGCGCGGAACGCCTACCTGGAGCGCACGCTGACGCCCGCGGCACCCGCCGCTGACGACCAACGCACCTCACCACACGCGGCATGACACGCTCTGCGGCATGACACGCTCTAACGCAACTGCTCGCGCAGGCTGGCCACGCAGCGACGGCTCACTTCCAGGGGGTGCGGCACGTTGCGCAGCACCGCATGCACCTGGCCATCGCCGCTGCGGCGCAGTTCCACCAGCTCGGCGCGGGCGACCAGGCAATTGCGGTGGATGCGCACCAGGCGGTCGGCGAATTCGTCTTCCAGCGATTTGAGCGACTCTTCGATCAGGTCCTCGCCACGGCTGTGGTGGACGATGACGTATTTTTCCTCGGCCTGCAGGTAGCGGATGTCGCCAATGGCGATCAGCCGCAGGCTGCCGCGCAGGCGTGCGCACAGGTGCGTGCGCAGTGGTGGCGGCGTGGCGCTGGGGGCGCGCCCGGCCAGAAAGGTGGCCACCTTTTCCAGCGCGGCGGCCAGGCGTTCGGGGCGCACCGGTTTCATCAGGTAGTCCAGCGCAGAGGCATCGAAGGCCGACAGCGCATGCTGGTCGTAGGCGGTGCAGAACACCACCGCTGGCTGCGGCTGGTTCTGGCGCAGCAGGCGCGCGGTTTCCAGGCCGTCGACACCGGGCATGGCGATGTCCAGCAGCACCAGATCCGGATGCAGGTGGTGGCACTGCTGCAGCACCTGCTGGCCGTTTTCGGCCTCGCCGATCACCTCGACGTGCGGATGTTCGCCCAGCAGCATGCGCAGGCGCTCGCGCGCCAGTGGCTCGTCATCGGCGATCAGCACCCGCACTTGCGTGGCCGTCATGGACATCCCCCTTCGCTGCAGCGACTCCCCCGTCACGGCAGCGGCAATGTGATCTCACACGCATAGTAGCCCTCGGCCCAGCTGGCCGCCATCCGTGCCCCGGCACCGAACTGGAATGCCAGCCGGTGCGAGATGCTGGCCTGGGCGTGCCCGGCCCCGGCGACTAGCGGCAACTGGGTGCCCGGCTGCGGGGCGGGATTGACGATACGGATCTGTAACTGGTTATCGCGCTGGCGCAGCGACAGGTACAGCGTGCCGCCCTCGGGCATGCGCGAGACGCCATGCAGCACGGCGTTTTCCACCAGCGGCTGCAGCACCAGGCGCGGCATCGGCAGCTCCCATGGCAACGGCTCCTGCCGGTGCCAGCGCACCTGCAGGCGCTCGCCCAGGCGCAGTGATTCGATCGCCAGATAGCGCTCGGCCAGTTCGCATTCGGCGCGTAATGTGGACACGCCTTCGCCGGCACCGAGCGCGGCGCGGAACAGATCCGACAGATCCAGCACCGCCTGCTCGGCCACCACCGGGTCGCGGCGCAACAGGCTGGCGATGAGATTCATGCTGTTGAACAGGAAGTGCGGGCGGATGCGCGCCTGCAAGGCATCGGCCTGGGCGCGCGCATTGGCCTGCACCTGCGCTTCCCAGCGGTCGCTGACGTAGAAGTAGCGCAGTGCCAGCGCGGTGATCAGCACCACCGTCGCCGCGCTGCCCAGGGTGAAACGCCAGAAGCCGACCAGGGGACCAAGCGGGGCCTGGTCGAGCGCCGCATACAGGGCGTGCACGATACCGGCGCCGAGCATGGCCACCACCGCGGCGATCGACAGCGCGGCCAGCGCGCCCACGCGTGGCGGCAGCCGCGACAACGAAGGCCGCAGCACGCACAGCAGCACGCTGACCGCCAGCGCCAGCCACAGCGCCAGGCCGCTGGCCGAGACAAAGCGCGACACGGTGATAGTGCGCGCCGCACCGGCGTCGGGCACCAGGGTCACCACCAGCACCACCAGTTCGGCCAGGCCCAGCATGGCGCCCAACCGCGGCAGCCGGCACAGGTCCGGCATCCAGGCGATCCGGGGCGCGTGCTGGGCCATGGCCTCAGGCGGCGGTGAAGCGCGCCTGCATCCAGTTGCGCAAGGCCTCGATCTCTTCCAGGCAGACCTGGTGGCCCATCGGGTAGGTATGCCAGTCCAGTTCGAAGCCGAGCGTGCGCAGGGTCTGCATGCTGGCCTGGCCGGCACCGAACGGCACCACCGGATCGGCGGTGCCGTGGGCCATGAACACCGGTTGGCGGGCGGCAGCCGGCTGCAGCTGGCTGGCGGCCGCCGCCGGGTCCGGCAGGTAGGTGGACAGGGCGATCAATCCGGCCAGCGGCACGCGGCGCTGCAGCCCGACCGCCAGCGTCACCGCGCCGCCCTGTGAGAACCCGGCCAGCAGCAGGCGCTCGGGGGCGATGCCGCGGGATTGCTCGTGGGCGATCAACGCCTCGACCTGGGCCACCGATTCGGCGATGCCGGCCTTGTCGGCACGCGTGGCGAAATCCATGCCGACGATGTCGTACCAGCCGCGCATGCGCACGCCGTTGTTGATGGTGATCGGGCGGATCGGCGCATGCGGAAACACGAAGCGCAGCGCTGGCCACTGCGGGCGCACCAGTTCCGGCACCATCGGTGCGAAGTCGCTGCCATCGGCGCCCAGGCCGTGCAGCCACAGCACGGTCCATTGCGGGTTCGGTCCGGTCTCGCGTTCGATCACTTCCAGCATCATCCAGCTCCGCTTGCGGGCTGGGCATTATGCCTTGCGCCATCGGCCTCGCCGCTCACGGACCGGCCAGGCGACATGCGCGTGACCCGGGTCGGCTACCTGTCGCGGCCTGCCTGGCGGGTAGGTCACGCTGCGCATCGCTACCGCCATGCGCCCGGCGCGCACTCAGATCAACGACGGCTCCAGCGCGGCGGCGCGGCGCAGCTCGGCGGCGCGCACCAGCACCTTGGGCGGATCGAGCTCTTCGGGAATGCAGAAAATACCGGCGCGGCGCAGGCCCAGGCCGGTGCGGCGCAACGAGGTCAACGCCACCACCGGGATCGACACCGCCATGCCCACGATCACCGGCGCCATCCAGGCCGCCAGCGACGGCGACACCGTATAGGCCACCGCCCCCATGAACAGGCCGAACACGGTCAACCCGCCGTAGCTGCGCAACAGCGCCGGCCACGACAGCTTGCCGTCGTCGCGCACCTGCGCATCCCACCCCGAATCCCTGCCGGCCAGCACTTCGAACACGCCGCGCGACTGCAGGTACATCACCACCGGCGCCATCAGGGCCGCCAGCACGGTTTCCAGCAGGATGCTCAGCAGCGCGCGGATGGCGCCGCCGCAGGCGCGCAGCTCGCGCGGGTTGAGCAGCAGCGCGATGTAGCCGAGCAACTTGGGCGCCAGCAGCACGAACATGGTGCAGACGAAGATCCAGATCGCATTGCCCTGGCTGCTGCCATGCCAGTAGCGGGCAGGCGAGAACGGCAGGTCGCCGGCCAGATCGATGCCGCCACCGGCCAGCGGAATACCGATGCCGATCAGCATCAGCAGGCCCCACATCGGCGCGGTGAAGTAATGCCCGATGCCGATCAGCATGTGCATGCGGCTGATCCAGTGCAGGCCCTTGGCGCCAACCACCTTGGCGTGCTGCAGGTTGCCCTGGCACCAGCGGCGGTCGCGGATCAGCAAGTCGGTCAGCGTGGGCGGGCCTTCCTCGTAGCTGCCCTGCAGGTAGGGCACCATGTGCGTGGCCCAGCCGCCACGCCGCATCAGCGCCGCTTCGACGAAATCGTGGCTGAGCACATGGCCGCCGAACGGCTTGCGCCCGCGCAGCGACGGCAGGCCGGCGTGGTCGGCGAAGGCCTGGGTACGGATGATGGCGTTGTGGCCCCAGTAATTGCTCTCGGCACCGTGCCACCAGGCCACGCCGAAGGCGATGATCGGCCCGTACACGCGCCCGCCGAACTGCTGCATGCGGGCAAACAGGGTCTGCCCGTTGACCACCGCCGGCAGGGTCTGGATCAGGCCCACGTCCGGATTGTTTTCCATGCCGGCGACCAGCCGAACGATGGTGTCGCCGGTCATCACGCTGTCGGCGTCAAGAATCAGCATCTGCGGGTAGTTGCCGCCGAAACGGCGCACCCAGTCGGCGACATTGCCGGCCTTGCGTGCGGCATTGTCGGCGCGGCGGCGGTAGAAGATGCGCCCGTGTCCGTCGACGCGATCGCACAGCTCGTTGTAGACCAGTTCTTCGGCAGCGCCGATATGCTCACGGGTGGTGTCGCTGAGCACGAAGAAGTCGAAATGCTCCAATTGGCCGGTTTCGGCCACCGATTCGTAGATCGCCTGCAGGCCGGCGAGCAGGCGGCGCGGGTCTTCGTTATAGGTCGGCATCAGCAACGCAGTGCGCGTGTGCAGGGTCGGCAGCGGAGCGTCCGGGTCGATGCCGAGCTTGCGTCCGGCGCGCGCCACCACGGTGACAAAGCCGGCCACCGCGCTAGCGAAGGACATCGCGATCCAGGCAAACAGCAGCACGAACAGGCCGAGCAGGCAGCCTTCCAGCACGCTGAGGCCGTCGGGCCAAAGCACACTCAGCATCACCCACACCGCCACTGCGGTGGTGGCGACGGTGCCGCCAATCAGATAGAAACGTCGCAGGCCGATGCCAACCGGCGCGGTGCGCTGATGCGGCACCTGCAGGCGGCCTTCGCGCAAGGATTGCTCGGGCATGGCCAGCGGCGCTTCCGGTGGCAGCGTGGGCTGACCGGCGTCGAGGGCAGAAATAGGGGGAAGATCGGTTGGTGCGGGGGAAAGAGTCACTGTGCCATCCATCAAGGCTGCCCGCCGCGCGATCGCGGCAGTGTGGGCTGAAGCGGAAGATCCCTACCCGCTACGCGTGGCGCCGTCGCCGCACGCACTCTGGTCCGGGCGAGCCCGGCGGTGCGCGACCACGTCGCAGAATTAGCAGCTCTAAGACCACTCCGATGCACAAGCTCTCCTGGCTGCGACGATGACGCCGCGGCTCATCTTAAAGAATCGACCGTTAAAGGAAACGAAGGCCGCGCTGCAGTCTTCGCCCCACCTGACGAGGACCGCGCGGCAGACTACGACGCAGCGACCGAACGCTACCCCAACAGATTGCAGTCTGGCACGCGTGCTGTCACGGGCGTCAGACCACGCTGTCGTGTCAGACAAATGCAATAGATGTGCCAGGAGACGCAATCGGTTGTAGCGACAGCCTGCCGGCGCTGGCGATCGCGGCGATGACGCTGACCGGATTGCGACGGCAGGCGCGCGCCATGGGGTCTCGAAATCAGCGCTATAGGCCCGCGCCGACCTTGTTCTGGCCACGGGCGGTGCGTTCCGCACCCTGTAACCGCTTCAAGACAACCGGGATTCTCGCGTCGGTGCCGCGTCTAGATGCAGTCAGAAAGCCAGGTCAAAAGCCTGGCCAGTCGAGGGCGCGGCGCCCTCACCGCTCGCGGGACACGCCGTGAACCCGTCCCTGGGGACCGTGTGGCGGCATCCATGCCGCCACACGGTCCCGCAAGCGGCGAGGACACCGCACCAGACAGTTGGACGGCTGTTTTCTTGAAAGCGTGTTGCCCGCGGAGAGCAAACGAGGCGTTTGCAAGTCGCGTGTTGGAGGCCTGTCTGCCGCTCGGCTTGCACGGGGCACTGATCGGACGCAACGTGATTCGAACAACGCACGCCATGCCCTGCTTGCACCACGCACACCGCCATCTCGACTGGTCCTTGCCCGCCCACCGTCGCGGGACCTTGAGCGGCATGGATGCCGCGCCAGAGCCTTATCTGTTCGGATTCTGGCAG
>NZ_JAJGQM010000064.1 GCF_020784175.1 Xanthomonas campestris pv. asclepiadis | reverse complement strand
CCTGAGCGGCATGGATGCCGCGCCGGAGCCTACAGGGACGTACTTGCGGCGTGTCCCGCGATGGTGGGCGGGCAAGGACCCTGCAGCAAACTGACAGCGTCGAGGGCGCGGTGCCCTCACCGCTCGCGGGACACGCCGTAAACCCATCCCTGGGGCTCGGTGGCGGCATCCATGCCGCCACACGGTCCCGCAACCGGCAAGGACACCGCACCAGCGTAGACGCTTTGTTAGCCGCTCTCAAACCTTGGCCACCAGCTTAATCACGCTGGAAAAATCCAGCGCGCCGTTGCCGGCCTGGCGGTTCATCGCATACAGATTGCGCGCCAGCTCGCCGAGTGGAATCGACACGCCCGCCTGCACTGCGGATTCGGCGACCAGCCCCAGGTCCTTGAGCATCAGATCGTTGCCGAATCCACCGCTGTAACCGCGCGATGCCGGCGCGTTGGGCAGCACGCCCGGCCACGGATTGCAGACTTCGGTGGCCCAGCTGCGCCCGGTGCTGACCGCCATCATCTGCGACAGCACCGCCGGGTCCAGCCCCTGCGCAACGCCGAGCGCCAGCGCCTCGCCGGTGGCGGCCATGATCACGCCCAGTGCCATGTTGTTGCACAGTTTGGCGACCTGGCCGGCGCCGTTGTCGCCGACGTGGAAGATGTTCTTGCCCATCGCCTGCAACACCGGCCGCGCACGCTCCAATACCTCGGCGGCACCGCCGACGATAAAGGTCAGGCTGCCGGCCGCCGCGCCAGCGGTGCCGCCGGACACCGGCGCATCCAGCATCGCCAGGCCACGCGCCTGCGCCTCGGCGGCGAGCTTGCGTGCGCTGGCCGGTGCGATGGTGCTGCAGTCGATCACCAGGGCAGCGGCGGGAATCTGCGCCAAAATCCCGGCCTCGCCCAGGTACAGCGCTTCGACATGGCGGCTGGCCGGCAGCATCGAGATCACGATCTCGGCGTCGGCCAGGGTGTCGTGCGCGGAGCTGGCGGCATGCGCGCCGGCGGCGACTGCCGCGTCCAGCGCGGCCGGCACCAGATCGAACACCCGCAGCTGGTGACCGGCCTTGCTCAGGTTGGCGGCCATCGGCCCGCCCATATTGCCCAGGCCGATAAAAGCGATCTTGCTCATGGTGTGGTTTTCCAGGGTTGGGCGGCCATCACCGACTGGCGCGGCCGTTGAATGGTGTGCCCGGCCGCAGCGCAGTGCGGCAAACGGGCGCAATGGCATCCCTCGGTCCTGCAGTGCGGATGCGGCTCATTGTCCGCATCCGCCAAAGACCGTTCGCAGCGGCGTGTCAGCGACTCAACCTGCACCAAGATCGGCAAGCGGATGCCGAGCAGGTGGCCAGGGCGATTGCAGGAATGCAGCCGCCCATTGCGCATCGGCCTGTTCCAGCGCGGCAGGCTGCCACTGTGGCGTGCGGTCCTTGTCGATCAACAGCGCGCGAATGCCTTCGGCAAAATCGCCGTGGGCGGCAGCATGCAGCGCCACCACGTATTCGGTGCGAAAAGTGTCCGCCAACGTGCTGGTTTCCGGATGATGGTGCAGCTCCCAGGCCAGTCGCGCCGAGCCGGGGGCACCGGCTGCCAGCGTTGCGCGCGCGGCCTGCAGCCAGGCGTCCTCGCTTTGCAGTGCCAGGATTGCAGCGACCACCTCCTGCAGCGTCCGGCCTGCCACCAATTGCGCGATCAAGGCCGCGTGCACCTGCAATGGGCCCGGCTCCAGCGGTTGCGCAATCCCGTGCAGGAATGTGCCCAGCTGGGCGCGATTCTCATCTGCATCGCCTGTCCATGCATGCGCGCTCAAGGCTTCCAGCACTGGCGCGTACTGCGCATGCTCCAGGCGGACATCCGCAAGCCCGGCATAGATGGCATCGCTGGCATCCAGCGGCGCACCGGTCAGTGCCAGAAACAACCCGGCAGCGTGCGGCACCCGGCGCAGCAGCCAGCTGCCGCCGACATCGGGAAACAGGCCGACACTGATCTCCGGCATCGCCAGCCGCGAGCGCTCGGTGACCACGCGATGGCTGGCGCCGGACATCAAGCCGATGCCACCGCCCATCACGATGCCGTGGCCCCAGCACAGCAGCGGCTTGGGATAGGTGTGGATGCGATGGTCGAGCCGATACTCCTCTTCGAAGAACGCAGCGGCGTGCGCATTGGCTTGCGGCTGCGCGCGCCGCTGCTGCGCATCCGGCACCGCCTCGCGATGCGCGCGCATGCTCTGGTACAGACCATGCAAATCGCCACCCGCGCAGAACGCTTTCTCGCCTGCGCCACGCAACACCACGCAGGCGATTTGCGCATCGTCGGCCCAGGCGCGTAGCTGTGTATCCAGCAAGCGCGTCATCTGCAACGACAAGCCGTTGAGCGTCCTGGGCGAATTCAAGGTGGCGATGCCGATGCGATGCCCGTCCACGCAATCGCGTTGTTCGAACAGCACCGGGGCTTCTTCGGTTGGGCGCACATCCAGCATCAGCCATTGCTCCACTGCGGCGCACGCTTCTCCAGAAAGGCTGCCACTCCTTCGGCCTGGTCGGGCTGCTCGAACAGGTCGACGAAGGCCTCGCGCTCTGCCACCAGCGCGGCGGCATGGGTGCCTTGGCGGGTGGACTGCACCAGGCGCTTGCACGCTGCGACACTGGCCGGACTCTGCTTGCCGGCGCGCTGTGCCCAGGCGATGGCATGCACACGTGACTCGCCGGTGCCGACCACCTCTTCCACCAGGCCGATCCGCTGTGCAGTGGCAGCATCCAGACGTTCGCCGAGCAGGATCATGCGCTTGGCCCAACCCTCGCCGACCAGGCGCGGCAGGTTCTGGGTACCGCCGGCGCACGGCAGCAACCCGACGCTGGCTTCCGGCAATGCCAGTTGCGCGTGTTGCTCGGCAATGCGCAGGTCGCAGGCCAGTGCGCACTCCAGGCCACCGCCCATCGCATAGCCGTTGATGGCCGCGATCGACACGCCGCGAAATGCGCTCAAGGCCTCGAAGGCTTCGCCGAAGCGCCGCGCGGCCTCCCGTGCAGCAGCCTTGTCGCCATCGGCAAACTGCTTGAGATCGGCGCCGGCACTGAAGAACTTCTCGCCGTCGCCGGTGATCACCAGCGCGTAGATGCTGCGGTCCGCATCCAGCGCGTGCACCAGATCGCGCAAGGCTGCAAGGCTGTGCACGGTCCAGGTGTTAGCCGGCGGATTGCACAAGGTGACGATGGCGACATGGCCATCGCGTTCGACCTGCAAGCCGGTATGCGCGCGTGTTTCCCAATCGCTCATCGCAGTTCCTCCTCGCCGTTGAGCAGGTGGCGCGCAATGATCATGCGCATCACCTCGTTGGTGCCTTCCAGGATGCGGTGCACGCGGCTGTCGCGCAGCAGGCGCTCGATCGGGTATTCACGGATATAGCCGTAGCCGCCGTGGATCTGCAAGGCGTCGTCGCAGATCGCAAAACCGGCATCGGTGGCGAAGCGCTTGGCCATCGCGCACCACACCGTGGCATCGTGGCTGCCGGCATCGAGCTTGCGCGCAGCGGTGTGCACCATCTGCCGGGCGGCAACCAACTGTGTGGCCATGTCGGCCAGCTTGAACTGCAGGGCCTGGAAATCGGCCAGCTTCTTGCCGAACTGACGGCGCTCGCCCATGTAGCGACGCGCGGCATCCAGCGCGCCTTGCGCCGCGCCCAACGAACAGGCGGCGATATTGATGCGGCCACCGTCCAGCGCCTTCATCGCCATCTTGAAACCCTCGCCTTCCTTGCCGAGCAGATTGCCGGCCGGGATGCGCACGTTCTCGAAGCTCACCGCGCGCGTGGGCTGGCTGTTCCAGCCCATCTTCTCTTCCTTGCGGCCGTAGCTGATGCCGGGTGCATCGGCAGGCACCACGAAGGCGCTGATGCCGCGGGCGCCGTCGTCGCCGGTGCGGGCCATCACCACCAGCACATCGGTGGCGCCCGCGCCGGAGATGAAGGCCTTGCTGCCGTTGAGCACGTAGCTGTCGCCGTCGCGCTGCGCACGCGTCTTGAGCGAGGCCGCGTCCGAGCCGGCACCCGGCTCGGTGAGGCAGTACGAACCCAGCTTGACGCCGCTGGTCATCGCCTCGCCCCACTGCGCGCGCACCGCGTCGCTGCCGTAACTGGCGATTAACCAGGTGGCCATGTTGTGGATGCTGATGAACGCCGAGGTGGAGGGATCGACCGTGGCCAGTTCTTCGAACACCACTGCGGCATCGAGACGTCGCATGCCCAGGCCGCCCACGCCTTCATCGGTATACAGCCCGCAAAACCCCAGCTCCGCCCCCTTGGCGATGGCCTCGCGCGGGAAGTGGCTTTCCGCATCCCAGCGCGCGGCGTGCGGTGCGAGTTCCTTGTCGGCGAAGTCGCGCGCGGCAGCGCGGAACGCTTCCTGCTCGTCATTCAAATCGGCCGTATTGGCGTGTAGCTGGATGGCTGCATTCATGGCGATCGGGTCACTTGAGAGAGATGGTGGTGTTGACGCCGTGGCCCAGCGTCTCGTCGTCGAACCAGCGCGCGGTGACGGTCTTGGTCTGGGTGTAGAACATCACCACCTGCTTGCCGTACGGGCCCAGGTCGCCGAGCTTGGAGGCCCGCGATCCGGTGAACGAGAACAGCGGCACCGGCACCGGGATCGGCACGTTGATGCCGACCTGGCCCACGTCGATGTCTTCCTGAAAACGCCGCGCCGCTGCACCGGACTGGGTGAACAAGGCGGTGCCATTGCCATTGGGGTTGGCATTGACCAGGGCGATGGCCTCGTCCAGCGTGGCCGCCTCCAGGATCACCAGCACCGGTCCGAAGATTTCCTCGTCGTAGATGCGCATGCCCGGCCTCACGCCGGAGAAGATCGTCGGGCCGACGAAGTTGCCCTGCTCGAAGCCCGGCACACTGGGCGCGCGCCCATCCAGTTCCAGTGTGGCGCCCTGCTCCACGCCGGACGCGATCAGGCCTTCCACGCGCGCGCGCGCCGCGCAGGAGATCAGCGGCCCGACCTCGGTGCCCGGCGCATTGCCCGCGCCCAGCGTCAGGCCCCTGGCCTTTGCCACCAGCGCCGGAATCCACTGCCGCGCCTCGCCTACCAGCACCAGCGTGGAGGCCGCCATGCAGCGCTGGCCGGCCGCACCGAAGGCCGCGCCGACCATCGCGTTGAGCGTCTGTTCCTGATTGGCGTCCGGCAGCACCACGGCATGATTTTTCGCGCCCATCATGCATTGCACGCGCTTGCCTGCCAGCGAGGCGCGCCGATAGACGTGCGTGCCGACCCTGGTCGACCCGACAAACGACAGCGCCTTGATATCCGGGTGGTCGCACAACGCGTTGACCACGTCTTCGCCGCCATGCACGACATTGAGCACGCCCTTGGGAATGCCCGCCTCCAGCGCCAATTCCACCAGCCGCATCGTCACCATCGGGTCCTGCTCGGATGGCTTGAGCACGAAGGTGTTGCCGGTGGCGATGGCCATCGGAAACATCCACAACGGAATCATCGCCGGGAAGTTGAACGGAGTGATGCCCGCGCACACGCCCAGCGGCTGCAGCAGGCTATAGGTGTCCACGCCGTTGGCGACGTTGTTGGCCAGCTCGCCCAGCTGCAGGTTGCCGATCGCCGCGGCGTGTTCGACCACCTCCAGCCCACGGAACACATCGCCTTCGGCATCGGCCAGGGTCTTGCCCTGTTCGGCGCTGAGCAGCGCGGCCAGTTCGGGCAGGTGCTCGCGGATCAGCTGCTGGTACTTCAGGAAGATGCGCGCGCGCGTGCCGATCGGGGTCTTGCGCCAGCTCACGAACGCCTGGCTGGCCGCCGCCACCGCCGCGTCCACTTCGCCGGTGGTGGCAAACGGCACCTGCGCCAGCACGGATTGATCGGCCGGGTTGACCACCTCCTGCCACTGGGTGCTGGCGGAGGTGACGAACTGGCCGTCGATCAACAGGGAAACGCGCGGGACGGAATCAGGCATTGCAGGTTCGCTCGCAGAAGGTCGGTACGGATGCTTCGCATTGTTCGCACCACGACCTGGCTTTCCCAGCCTAAGACTGCTTAATCGCGCTAAGCTGCCGCGACTTTTTTGCGAATCTTGCGAATGCCTCAGTCACCCCTCCCGCTCCGTCACCAGCTCGGCCTGCGCCTGCAACGGCTGCGCCAGCGCCACGGCCTGACCCAGGCCGAGCTGGCGCGCCGGCTCGGCCTGTCGCCGAGCTACCTCAACCAGATCGAGCGCAACCAGCGCCCCTTGACTCTGGCGATCCAGCAACGGCTCAAGGCCACCCTGGGCGATCTGGACGGCCTGCTCGACCTGGACGACCCGGCCGCGCTGGTCGAGCCGCTGGACGAATCGCTGCGCAGCCTGGGGCACAGCCTGTCTGCCGCCGAGCTGCGTGTGCTCACCGGCAATCTGCCGCAGGTGGCCCAGGCCCTGCTGGACCTGCACCGCGCCCACCAGCACCTGCTCGAGCGCACCGCCGCGCTGGAAATACAGATCGGCGCCGACCACGCCGCGCTGCCCTCGCTGTCGCCGGGCGAGCAGGTGCGCGACTACTTCAATCGCGCGCACAACTATCTGCCGGAACTGGATGAGCGCGCCGAGGCGCTATATGCCGAACTCGGCCTGACCTCGGACAACCTGCCGCTGCGGCTGCGCCAACGCCTGGCCGACCGCCACGGCCTGCTGGTGCAGGACGCGCCCGATCTGCACAGCGACAAGCGCAGCGTGGATACCCAGGCGCGCGTGCTGTGGCTGCCGGCGCATCTGCGCCCCGGCCAGCAGGCCTTCCAGATGGCCGCGCAATTGGCCTTGCTGGAATGCGCACCGCTGCTGGACGCACGCATCGCCGATGCCGGCTTCGAGGATGCCGAGCGCATTGCACTCTCGCGCATTGGTTTGTCGAACTATTTCGCCGGTGCCCTGGTGATGCCGTATGGCGAATTTCTGCGCAGCGCCCAGCACTCGCGCTACGACATCGAATGGCTGGCCGATCGCTTCGGGGTGGGCTTCGAGGCAGTCTGCCACCGGCTCAGCACCTTGCAGCGGCGCGGCGCGGCCGGGCTGCCGATCTTCTTCATGCGGGTCGATCGTGCCGGCAATGTGTCAAAGCGGCATTCGGCCACCGACTTCCACTTCTCGCATGTCGGCGGCGCCTGCCCGCTGTGGATTGTCTACGAGGCCTTCAACCAGCCCGACCGCATCCTGACCCAGATCGCACGCATGCCCGATGGCCGGCGCTACTTCTGGCTCGCCCGCCAGGTCAGCAGCGGCGCGCCGGGCTACGGCCGCCCGCGCAAGACCTTTGCGTTGGCGATGGGCTGCGACCTACGCCATGCCGATCAACTGGTGTATGCGCGCGGCTGGGACCTGGACGCGGTGGACGATGCGGTGCCGATCGGCCCCGGCTGCCTGACCTGCGAACGCAACGACTGCGTGCAGCGCGCATTTCCGGCATTGCCCCGCTTGTCTGCCAGCGCGCGCTAGGCCGAGACCCGGGTCTGCAGTGTCGACTAGGCAACCTTGTTCCCAGAGGCATGCAACTCACGCGGCAAGTGTGACGAGGCAAACGCTATCGTTGCACTGCAGCATTCCAACGCGAGATAGCTCACGCAAAATGCTTCATTGGAATGGAATGGCTTGCGCTTCTACCCTGAAGCGGACACATGCAGGACAGGGGGATGCCAAGGCGATCGACGATCGTGGCGGCGTCACGCAAACGACCAATCGGCTCCACACCGCAGTACCGCAGCAACCGCCATGCCCGCGCCGGACGCGCCAGCGCGCAGCCGCGCCAGAGCGCCGCACCAGCGGCCACTAGTCCATTCGGTAACTTTGTCCTGGGAGGGATCAAACGATGCCCGTTCACCACACCGGCCACCCGGCCAGCCGGCGCCTGCGCCGCACGCCCGTGCGCGACGTCCTCTGCACCACCATCGCCTGCGTGCTGGCCACCGCCTTCAGTGCGCACGCGCAGGACAGCGCGCCTGCCGCGCCGCCGGCCACTGATTCCACCACCACGGCTGCGCCGCCGGTCACGCTGGACAACGTCACCGTGATCGGCCAGCGCGCCAGCCTGAACCAAGCGGTGCAGGCCAAGCAGATGTCCGATCACGTCATGGAAGTGATCTCCGCGGACAACATGGGGCAGATGCCCAACGTCACCGTGGCCGAAGCGCTGGTGCGCCTGCCCGGCGTCAACGGCACCCGCGACCGCGGCAACGAGAGCCTGGCCACCGTGCGCGGCCTTGGCCCGCGCATGACCATGGGCACCGTCAACGGGCGCGAGATCGCCTCCTCCGAGCCCAATCGCGCAGTGCGTTGGGAAGTGTTTCCCACCGAGATCGTCTCCACCGTTAAGGTCTACAAGACCCAGTCGGCGGACCTGGTCGCCGGCGGCCTTGCCGCGACGGTGGACATCTCCACCATCAGCCCGCTGGATTACACCGGCCCGGGCTTTGTGGGCACCGCCGGCCCGGTGTTCTACGACCACGCCAAGGACGTGGACGGCTACACCCCGTGGGGCAGCCGCTTCGGTGCCAGCTGGGTGCACCAGATCAACGACAACCTGGCGGTTGCACTCGGCGCCACCTACCAGAAGCAGAAGAACTCCAACTCCTCGATCGGCAGCTGGGGCTATACCGATGCCACCACCTCGCGCGATGTGGATGGCGACGGGACCGTGGACCCGACTCCGTTCGGCGCGGCCGACCAGCTCAAGCTGACCGACCAGACCCGCACCGGTGCGATGGGCACCGTGCAATGGCGCTCGGGCAACTTCGAGTTGAAGTTCGACGGCCTGTATTCGCGTATCGAGATCGACGAGGACCAGTTGCAGAACTGGTTCAACGGCCTGGCCTACAGCACCTTCTCGACCGGCGCCAATCCGTACACCACGCCGGGCTCGTCCTACACCATCGTCGATGGCGACGTGGTGGCCGGCACGCTGGCCAACTCGAACCTGCAGGTCGACCATGTGGTCAGCCACTACAACGAGGTCAAGACGCTCACCGCCGGCGGCCTGAACGCCAAGTGGAGCGGCGACGTGTGGACGCTGGGCAGCGACCTGTCGTTCTCGCAGGCCAAGCGCGACAACACCTGGCAGGCGGTGCGCTTCGGCAGCAACCCGGACACCGTCTCGTTCGATTTCCGCCGCAGCGTCACCCCCACCATCAGCACCAGCTCGGACACGCCCGAATACGGCATCGCCGGCCAGACCGAGCCGCAGGGGCTGCGCGACAAGATCGCCGCGCTGGCGCTCAACGCCAGCCGCTCGGTCGATGCCGCTGCGTTCACCTCGCTGGAATTCGGCGCACGCGCCGCGCGCCGCGAGAAGCAGAACCGCCGCTTCATCAGCAATCAATCCGGCTACGACCAACCGATTTCGGCCTATCAGGGCCTGATCTATCCGGTCACCATGCCGGACTTGAACGTGCCCACGCTGACCGGCGGCAATATGTATGCCATCGCCGAAATCGGCTTCGGTGGTTTCGACCCGGCCACGCTCAACGAGCAGTTGCTGGACCACTGGAACGTCAAGGAAGACGTGCGCGAAGCCTTCGCCAAGGCGGTATTCAGCTCGCAGCTGTTCGGCACCGATGTCACCGGCAATATCGGCGTGCGCCTGGTCAACACCAAGACCACCAGCGACGGCTTCGATTCGGTCGGCACCACCGTGCAGGCCAGCAGCGACAGCAAGGAATACACCGACGTATTGCCCAGTGCCACCGTCAACTTCCTGATCGACGATCAACGCATCCTGCGCTTTGCGGTGGCCAAGGTCATCGCGCGTCCGCCGCTGGACGAGTTGCGCACCGGCCGGCGCCTGGACGATCCCAACGTCACCATCGGCCAACTCACCGGCAGCGGCGGCAACCCGCAGCTGGATCCATTCAAGGCCACCCAGGTCGATCTGTCCTACGAGTGGTACTTCCACAAGGAAGCGCTCGCCGCACTGGCCGTGTATCGCAAGGAAGTGGATTCCAGCATCGGCTATCGCACCGACCGTGAAGTGATCAACGGCCTGGATTACCTGGTCAGCGCGCCGTTCAATGGCGGTGGCGGGCATATCAACGGCGTGGAACTCACCTTCCAGACGCCGTTCTATTTCATCCCGCACATGGAAAACTTCGGCGTCTATTCCAACTTCTCGCTGGTCGATTCCAACCTCAAGGAGTTCTCGCCGGAGAATAACCCGCTGCCGTTGAGCGGGCTGGCACGCAAGACCGGCACCTTCGACCTGTGGTACAGCAACGGCAGCTTCGAAGCACGCGTGGGTTACAAGTACCACAGCCCCTACACCGTGGTGTATGGCTGGAATGCAGCGCGGCTTGCGCGTTTGCAGAGCGAAGGCACGGTGGATCTGAGCTTGAACTGGCAGTACAGCAAGCAGCTCGGCTTCCGCTTCCAGGCCGGCAACCTCACCAACGAACCACTGCGCGCCTATACCGACAACAAGCCCAACCGCCTGGCCAACCAGGACGACGGCGGCTACCAGGTGTTTGGCCGTCGCTACTCGCTGGAAGCGACCTACAAGTTCTGAAGCACCGCTGGCACCGCTGTTGCACGCCTGCTCCACCACTGCGCGCGGTGTGCGCAATCGCCTACGTCACTGACGTTGTGATTGCGCGCACCGCCTGCGCGACGGCACCGCCGCATGCGGCAGGCTGTCACCCGCTCCGCGTTTCATCTGTCGAGGAATTGCATGCGCTCCACACGCCGCCTCTGGACGCCCGCGCTGCTCGCGCTGGCCATCTCCACCTTCGCACACGCCGCCCCGGCCCCCGCCGCGCTGTATCTGGGCGCGGACCTGTCCTACGTCAACGAGATGGAGGAATGCGGTGTGCAGTACCGCGAGAACGGCGTGGTCAAGGACCCGTTCGAACTGTTCCATGCGCACGGCGCCAACCTGGTGCGCGTGCGGTTGTGGAACGATGCGCGCTGGACCCGCTACAGCGACCTGTCCGATGTCAAGAAAACCATTGCACGTGCACGTGCGCAGGGCATGCAGGTGCTGCTGGACCTGCACTATTCCGACGACTGGGCCGATGGCGAAAAACAGCTGATTCCCAAGGCCTGGGCCAGCATCACCGATACCGATGAACTGGCGCGCACGCTGTATGGCTTCACCTATGACACCCTCAGCGCGCTCGACCGTGCCGGCCTGATGCCGGAGCTGGTACAGGTCGGCAACGAAAGCAATTCCGACCTAATGGACAGCAAGCCGTGGGACAAGAAGCGCCCCATCGACTGGCAGCGCAACGCCAAGCTGTTCAACGCCGGCATCAAGGCGGTGCGCGACATCAGCGCACGCTCGGCCATCAAGCCGCGGGTGATGCTGCATATCGCCCAGCCGGAAAATGTGGAGCCGTGGTTTGCCGCCGCCACCAAGGCCGGCGTCACCGACTACGACCTGATCGGCATCAGCTACTACCGCAAGTGGTCGACCCAATCGATGGCCGAGCTGGGCAAGACCATCAAGCGCTTGCGCGGCCGCTTTGATGCCGACGTGGTGGTGGTGGAAACCGCCTATCCGTGGACGCTGGACTCCGGCGACACCTCGCACAACCTGCTCGGCGAAGATTCACTGATTGCCGGCTACCCGGCCACACCGCAGGGCCAGTTCCGCTACATGGTCGACCTCACCCAACTGGTGATCGACACCGGCGGCGCCGGCGTCGTGTACTGGGAGCCGGCATGGACCAGCAGCAGCTGCAAGACGCGCTGGGGCACCGGCTCGTCGTGGGAAAACGCCAGCTTCTTCGACTTCAAGCACGCCAACGAAGTGCTGCCGGCGATCGACTTCATGCGCCACCCGTATACCGGCGTGCCTGCATCCAGTCAGCCCGCAGCAGCCAAGCGTGCGTCGATTCCGCAAGACAAGCCCACCGACGCCCGCAGGAGGCCCCAGCCATGACCGGCATCAATCGCCGCGAGCTGCTGCGCGGCATGCTCGCCAGTGGCGTGAGCGCCGCACTTCCGGTCGGTACGGCCAGTGCGTTGCTGCCCGCCATCGCCGCTGCAGCGCCAGCTGTAGCCGACAACGCCACGCCGCTTGCGGCACTCGGCGATGCAGCCCTGGCACCGCGCGAACGGCTGCTGTTCGACTTCGGCTGGCGCTTCCATCTCGGCCATGCCAGCGACCCGTCGCGCGACTTCGAGTTCGGCACCTTCCAGCGCAGCTTCGCCAAGGCGGGCAAGGACACCGCCACCGCCGCGCAACTCGACTTCGACGACCGTGGCTGGGAACTGCTGGATCTTCCCCACGACTGGGCCGTCACCCTGCCCTTCCGGCAGGACCCGATCTCCGCCACCATCACTGAAGAAGATCCGGCCGCCGCGCACGGCTACAAGCCGCTAGGCACCAGCTTTCCGGAAACCAGCGTGGGCTGGTATCGACGCACGCTGCAGATTCCCGCTAGCGATCTGGGCAGGCGCATCAGCCTGGTGTTCGATGGCGTGTTCCGCGACTGCATCGTGTTCTGCAATGGCCACATCGTCGGGCGCAACGCCAGCGGCTATTGCGGGTTCGAAGTCGACCTCAGCGACGTGCTCGACTACGGCAAGCCCAACCTGATCGCCGTGCGCGTGGATGCCACGCTGGGCGAAGGCTGGTTTTACGAAGGCGCCGGCATCTATCGCCATCTATGGCTGCACAAGACCGACCCGCTGCATCTGCCGCAGGACGGCGTGTTCGTGCGCAGTATCGTGCAGGACGACAACGCCACCGCGCAGCTGTCCACCGAAGTACGCAACGATGGCACCGCCGCGCGCCAATGCACGGTGCAGGCGCGCGTGACCGCGCCGGATGGCCGCGTCGTCGCACAGGCAGTCAGCACAGCGGTCACCGTTGCACCCGGCCAGGTACAGATCGTCGAACAGACCCTGCCGCTCGGCCAGGCCGCGTTGTGGTCGATCGACACCCCGCAGCTCTACAGCCTGACCACCAGCGTGCACAGCGACGGTCACCCGGTCGATGCGGTGATCACCCCGTTCGGCGTGCGCACGGCCGTCTTCGATGCACAGCGCGGCTTCCTGTTGAACGGTACGCCGCTCAAGCTGCACGGCACCAACAATCACCAGGACCACGCCGGCGTCGGCACCGCCATCCCGGACAGCCTGCACGAGTGGCGCCTGCGCCAGCTCAAGTCGATGGGCTGCAACGCGTACCGCAGCTCGCACAATCCGGCCACGCCCGAACTGCTCGCACTCTGCGATCGGCTCGGCATGTTGGTGATCGAAGAGACCCGCCGCATGTCCACCGACCCGGAGGCCATGGGCGAGCTGGAGACGATGGTGCGGCGCGGACGCAATCATCCCAGCGTGATCCTGTGGTCGCTCGGCAACGAAGAGCCGCAGCAGGTCACCGAGCGCGGCGCGCGCATCGTCAGCCGCATGCAGCAACGCGTGCGCCAGCTCGATCCCACCCGTCCCACCACCTTCGCCATGGACAAGGGCTTTGGCGATGGCGTCGGCCAGGTCGTGGATGTGGTCGGTTTCAACTACCGCACCAGCCAGATGGACGGCTTCCACGCGCAATATCCGCACATTCCGATCTACGGCAGCGAAACCGGCAGCACCGTGTCGGTGCGCGGCAACTACCAGCGCGACGACGCACGCGGCTACACCCGCGCCTACGACACCGACCACCCGTGGTGGGCCAGCACCGCCGAAGCCTGGTGGAGCTATGTCGCGCAACGCCCGTATGTCGCTGGCGGCTTCATCTGGACCGGCTTCGACTACCGCGGCGAACCCACGCCCTATAACCGCTGGCCGAATGTCGCCTCGCAGTTCGGCGTGCTCGACAGCTGCGGGTTCCCCAAGGACAACTACTGGTACTACCGCGCGCAATGGACCAGCGAACCGGTGCTGCATCTGTTCCCGCACTGGAACTGGGACGGCCTGCTGCAGCCCGATGACAAGGGCCGCATCCAGGTCTGGTGCCACAGCAATCTCGAAGCGGTGGAACTGCTGGTCAACGGCGTCAGCCAGGGCCTGCAGCAGGTGCCGGCCTATGGCCATGTCGAATGGCGCGTGGCCTACGCACCGGGTGTGATCGAGGCACGCGGCTATCGCGGCAGCAAATTGGTGCTCAGCGAACGCCGCGAGACGGCCGGCAAGCCGGCAGCGATCCACCTGAGCTGCGACCGCAACGCAGTGCGCGCCGATGCCGAAGACGTGGCAGTGGTCAAGGTGGAGATCGTCGACGCGCAGGGCCGCGTCGTTCCCACCGCCGATACGCTGGTGCAGTTCGCATTGCGCGGCCCGGCGCGGTTGATCGGCGTGGGCAACGGCGACCCTGCCAGCCACGAGGACGACAAGGCGCCGCAACGCAAGGCCTTCAATGGACTGTGTGCGGCCCTGCTGCAGAGCACGCGCAGCACCGGCAGCATCGTCCTGCAGGCCACCGCGTCCGGCCTCGCCGCTGCCACCCTGCGCCTGGATGCCGACAAGGCCAGGCTGCGCGCATCGGTGGCCTGACGCAGGCTGTAGCAGCGGCTGCAGTGATCACCAACAAACAGGTCAGCACCGCCTGAGCGCGCCGCAATGCCGGGAGCCAAGACCGGCTCCCGGCCAAGTCGCAGGTGCCCGTGTGCGCAAGCGGCAGGCAGTGGCGACACCCGCCCATCGCCGCTAGGTCGCGCGACTGGACCGCTGGCGGGCGGGTTTACGCATCTGTGCTCCCCTCATCCGGCGCACGCGGAAAGTAGCGGCTGAGCTTTTCTTCCCACGCCTGGAACTGCTCGAGCGTGTAGGCATCCATCGGCCGCGGATCGGCGGCGACCGCCTTTTTCTGCGCCACATACGCGATGCGCTGGGACGACAACTCGTCCCACGCCTTGCGCAGCATCACCGGATCCGGATGCGAGACCATCATCGCTTCCAGCAGCGTGGCCTGCGCCACGCGTGCGGCCAGCAGGTCGCTGAGCGCCTCGGTCACGGCCTGCATCCACTCTTGCTGCTTCTGTTCCATACCCAACCAAGTCGCTTGCGTCATGCGCCGCGCACCATAGCGCGTCATCCGGAACGGCGGTGTGCAAGCACGGTTCAAGATTCAGGTCACCACGTGATGCGAATACGTGATTTCTCTCTCCATCGCTTCGCCTGATCCATCTCGTGCACGCGAAACTGCGTCACCGCAACGATACGCTCCACGCGGCGCATGGCCGCGCGGAAGCGCAAGCCTTCATCGCAAGCGCGAGAACGCACCGATACCCGCGATCGCCATCCGGTCGGCGGGCACCGCCGTTTCCGCGAACGACAGCCGCAGGTAGCGGATCTGGCGGACCTCCGGGAAATTCAGGCGCTGGGTCGAGAGCGCATAAGCGATATTGGACAGCTCGCCGGCGCCAGCCGGCTGCCAGTGCTGCCCATCTTCGCTGGTTTCAGCGCGATAGCCCCTAGGCGGCGCCGCACCGTTCATCACCGTGCGCGAGGGCGTGAGGCTGAAACCGGCAACCTGACGCAGCGCACCGAGGTCGATGGTTGCTTGTACGGGATGGCCCGGCGTGGGAGCGGGCGTGATCCAGATCGTGCTGGCATCGTCGTCGAGCAACGTGTCCGCCCCTGGCGCGCTGGCCTCGACGATTCGCCAGCCGGCGGTGGACAGCACGTCTGGCGCGTTCGCGGTCGGCCGCGCGACCGGCACTGGCGCAACGGCGCGGAACAGCGCGAATTCGCTGATCGCCGGGCACACCGGCGCCTCCAGCACGACCAGGCGCACCCGGCGTGCGGCGACCGGGCGATCCAGCCGCACGATGCGCTGTGCACCGATGCACTGCGCTTCGGCCAGCCGCTGCCATTGCCCATCAACCTCGGCTTCGACCGCGAAGCGGGTGACGCGCACGCCCAGCGGCAGGTATTCGCGCAGCCGGATCAGGTCGAAGCTGTGCACCGCCGACAACTCCAGCGTCAGCGTCGGCGTGGTGACCTCGTTCGGCGTGGACCAGTAGCTGTCCGGCTGGCGGTCGAGCACGCGCGCCGGCTCGAACCCGGGGCCACGCGATGCGCTGGCACTGGCCTTGGCACCCTTGGCCAGATCGATGGCAAAGCTGGCGCGGATCGCGTCGCCAAAACTCTGCAGCACCGCCACATCGTGGTCGGGGATGCGGCCGCGCCGGTCGGGCGGAAGATTGAGGTTCATGTTGGTGCCGCGCGCGACCGAGGTGTCGAAATAGCGCACCAGATTCTCCGGGCTGCGCACCTTGCCGTCTTCATCGGCATGGTAGAACCAGCCCGGGCGGATTGAGGTGTTGGTTTCGGCCGGCCACCATAGCGCCCCGCCGCGCACGCCGGAATTGCCGTTTTCCTGGGTGTACGGGGCATTGGGCATGGTTGGCCAGCTCGGATCGCCGGCGATACCGTCCTCGTTGCCGCCCCAGCGGATATCGGCGCCGAGCGGGTCGAAGGTGCAGGCCATCGGCTGGTGCCGATGCACCAGCTCGATCATCCGTGGCCAATTGTAGTAAGCGGGCGCATCGATCTTGCGCGATTCGCGCGCTCCACCGTAGTAGCCGTCGCCGCCATTGGCGCCGTCGAACCAGAACTCGAACAGGTCGCCATAGCCTGTGCAGAGTTCGACGATCTGCTTGCGGAAATAGTCGAGATAGCCGGGACGCCCGTACTCGGCATGATTGCGATCCCATGGGGACAGGTAGATGCCGAACGCCAGGCCGGCGCGTCGGCACGCCGCTGCCATTTCGCCGACGATGTCACCCTTGCCGTTCTTGTAGGGCGCGTTCCGGATGCAATGCTCGGTCAGGCGCGTCGGCCACAGACAAAACCCATCATGATGCTTGGCCGTGAAAATAAGCCCTTTCAGATTGCCGGCCTTCGCGGCAGCGACGATTTGATCGGCTGAAAAATCGCTGGGATCGAATTTGCGCGGATCCTCGTCGCCGTAGCCCCATTCCTTGTCGGTGAAGGTGTTCATCGCAAAATGCACGAAGGCGTATTGCTCCCACCGATGCCAGCGCAGCTGTCGCGCGCTGGGCACCGCACCCCACGGCGCCGGGCCGCTGGCGCGTGGCGTTTGCGCGATGCGAGCTGCCGAGGCACTGAAGCTGGCGGCGGCCACCACACCCGTGGCAAGAAAGGTACGACGATCGATCATTAGCGCCTCCGACTTTGCACAAGTTTCGATCTTACGTACGCGAAGCGAGTTCCGCGAACAGAACGAACAATGGCTGGCCGACGACAACCAACAAAGACCGCACGACAGCTTCGGCGGGCTAACACCTGCCAAGTTTTGTCATCAACATTGACCGTAGACGTCTCATTTTGGCTGGCACTGACTTGCAGGAAGTCCACAGGTCGTGGCGTAGCAGCAAGTGCCCGTGCTGACCGAGCCCCACTCTCAGGTATCAGGACGCCCGGGGGATGGCCAATCGCCCACCGGGACCCATGGCCGGCACCCTTTCGACCGCCAGCGCAAGGATTTGTCGGTGGGTGAGCTTAAACTTGAGTCTGCGCCGACTTGAGATGGCTCTTGGGTCCGTCGCAACATCTAGTGCGATCCCAGTTCCTGGTCCACTCGTCGCAACATCGGGTTGATCCCGTTAGAGGGGCGTCGCAACAGCCTCGCAACAAATTACCGTTACGTGCCGCCAGCGCCCCTGATTGACCGCCACATCCCGGAAGACCATTTCTTGCAAAGCACTGACACAAAAGAAAAAACCAAGAACACCGGCGGGGCTGCAGAGCACACCCCGCTCATGAAGCAATTCTTCGCCGCCAAGTCGGACTATCCCGACCTGCTGCTGTTCTTCCGCATGGGCGATTTCTACGAGCTGTTCTACGACGATGCGCGCAAGGCCGCGCGGCTGCTCGACATCACCCTGACCCAGCGCGGCAGTTCCGGTGGTGCGCCGATCCCGATGGCCGGCGTGCCGGTGCATGCCTACGAGGGCTATCTGGCGCGGCTGGTGGCGTTGGGCGAGTCAGTGGCGATCTGCGAGCAGATCGGCGACCCGGCGCTGGCCAAGGGGCTGGTGGAGCGCAAGGTGGTGCGCATCGTCACCCCGGGCACGGTCACCGACGAGGCGCTGCTGGACGAGCGCCGCGACACCTTGCTGATGGCGATCGCGCGCAGCAAGCAAGGCTACGGCCTGGCCTGGGCCGATCTGGCCGGCGGGCGTTTTCTGGTCAACGAAGTGGACAGCGTGGACGCGCTGGAAGCGGAAATCGCACGCCTGGAACCGGCCGAGCTGTTGGTGCCCGACGAAGACAACTGGCCCGAATTCCTGCGCGGCCGCGTCGGCGTGCGGCGGCGGCCACCGTGGTTGTTCGACGCCGACAGCGGCCGGCGCCAGCTGCTGGCGTTCTTCAAGTTGCACGACCTGTCCGGCTTCGGCATCGACGACAAGCCCTGCGCCACCGCGGCCGCCGGCGCGCTGCTGGGTTATGTCGAGGAGACCCAGAAACAGCGCCTGCCGCATCTGACCTCCATCGCGATGGAAGTGGCCAGCGAGGCGATCTCGATGAACGCGGCCACGCGCCGGCATCTGGAGCTGGACACGCGTGTGGATGGCGACACCCGCAACACCTTGCTCGGGGTACTGGACAGCACGGTCACGCCGATGGGCGGGCGCCTGCTGCGGCGCTGGCTGCACCGTCCGCTGCGCCTGCGCGAGGTGCTGGTGCAGCGCCACCACGCGGTCGGCACGCTGATCGACAGCGGTGCCGACGCCGACGTGCGCGAGGCCTTCCGCGCGCTTGGCGATCTGGAACGCATCCTGACCCGCGTGGCGCTACGCTCGGCGCGCCCGCGCGATTTTTCCACCTTGCGCGACGGTCTGGCGCTGCTGCCAACCGTGCGCGCGATCCTCGCGCCGCTGGATTCGCCGCGCCTGCAGACGCTGCATGCCGAACTCGGCGAACACGATGCCACCGCGCATCTGCTGCTCAGCGCAGTGGCCGAACAACCGCCGCTCAAGCTCAGCGACGGTGGCGTGATCGCCACCGGGTACGACGCCGATCTGGATGAGTTGCGCCGCCTATCCACCAACGCCGATCAATTCCTGATCGACCTGGAACAACGCGAACGCGCCAGCAGCGGCATCGCCACGCTCAAGGTCGGCTACAACCGCGTGCATGGCTACTACATCGAGATCAGCAAGGGCCAGGCCGACAAAGCCCCGCTGCACTACAGCCGCCGGCAGACGCTGACCAATGCCGAGCGCTACATCACCGAAGAACTCAAGAGCTTCGAGGACAAGGTACTGTCGGCGCGCGAACGCGCGTTGTCGCGCGAAAAGCTGTTGTACGAAGGCCTGCTCGATGCACTCGGCAGCGAGCTGGAAGGCCTCAAGCGCTGCGCGAGTGCATTGAGCGAACTCGACGTGCTGGCCGGCTTCGCAGAACGCGCGCAGGCACTGGATTGGTCGCGGCCGGAACTGAACAGCGCACCGTGCCTGCGCATTGAACGCGGTCGCCACCCGGTGGTGGAAGCGGTGCGCGATCAGCCGTTCGAACCCAACGATCTGGAGCTGCATGCCGACCGCCGCATGCTGGTCATCACCGGCCCGAACATGGGCGGTAAATCGACCTACATGCGCCAGAACGCGCTGATCGTGTTGCTGGCGCATATCGGCAGCTATGTGCCGGCCAGCCGCGCGGTGATCGGGCCGATCGACCGCATCCTCACCCGCATCGGCGCCGGCGACGATCTGGCGCGCGGGCAATCCACCTTCATGGTGGAAATGGCCGAGACCAGCTACATCCTGCACCACGCCACGCCGCAATCGCTGGTGCTGATGGACGAGATCGGTCGCGGCACTTCCACCTACGATGGCCTGGCATTGGCCGATGCGGTGGCACGCCATCTGGCGCATACCAATCGCTGCTACACGCTGTTCGCCACGCATTATTTCGAGCTCACCGCACTGGCCGACGAATCGCATGCCGGCGGGACCAGCGGTATCGCCAACGTGCATCTGGACGCGGTCGAACACGGCGAGCGCCTGGTGTTCATGCATGCGGTCAAGGATGGCCCGGCCAATCGCAGCTTCGGCCTGCAGGTGGCCGCGCTCGCCGGCTTGCCCAAGGCCGCCGTGACCCAGGCGCGTCATCGCCTGGCCGAACTGGAGCAACGCGGCGGCGAAAGCCATGCCGCACAGATGGCCCCGGCCGCACTGGATGCGCCGCAACAGTTCGGTTTGTTCACCGCGCCCTCGTCCGCTGCGCAGGAAGCACTGCAGGCGCTGGACCCGGACGAACTCACGCCCAAGCAGGCACTGGAAGCCTTGTATCGGTTGAAGGCGTTGCTTTAAGTACGGGAATCGGGAATCGGGAATCGGGAATCGCAAGAGCGTAGCTGCCTGGCTCTACGCTTTGCGGGGTTGGTCAACCTTGCCGTGTTGTTGTCGGTTGAAGTGGCTTGATTGCCACTGTGCGGTATCGCTGCCCTCGCCCTGCATCGCGGCGCGTGCCGTGTTGCCCTGATGGCGCGACGGGCGCACGCTGCGGCAACGTTTTGTGCAACCGGAGATACCCATGACCACGTCCGCCTCGTTGACCGATCAACTCGCCGCGCAGTTGCAAGGCCCGCAGTTGCAGCAGCTCGCCAGCCGGCTCGGCATCGCGCCCGAGCAGGCGCAATCGGCGTTGCAGACTGCGCTGCCGCTGTTGATGGGCGCCCTGGGCCGTAACAGCCAGCAGGCCGGCGGCACCGATGCGCTGCTGGGTGCCTTGCAGCGCGATCATGCCGGCAGCCCGGACATCGGCAGCCTGCTCGGTGCGTTGCTGGGCGGCTCGGCCAGCGGTGCGCAAGGCAATGGCGCCGGCATTGTGGGGCATCTGTTCGGCGACAAGGCACCGCAGGCTGCCGCTGGTCTGGGCCAGGCCACCGGGCTGGAAACCGGCAAGGCCAATCAACTGCTGCAGTTGCTGGCACCCATCGTGATGGCCTATCTGGCCAAGCGCTTCCTTGGCGGCACTGCCACTTCCAGCAGCCAGCTCGGCCCGGCCCTGGCGCAGGAACAGCAGCGCGCCAGCAGCACCGGGGTCAACGGCTTGCTGGGCAGCGTGCTGGATCAGGATGGCGACGGAAAGCTTGGACTGGGCGATGTCATGAAGCTCGGCGGCAGCCTGTTCGGCAAGCGCTGAGATCGCAGGCACAGGTCGGTTCGGCACCGGCGTGCCATCCATAGCGTCTCGCTATCGATATGGTTGAATAATTCGAATTCCCCAACCGATCGATGCTGCTTATCGTGTGCGCACGCCACCACGATGAGTCCGCCTGATGCGTCTGTCTGCCAGTCACAGTCTGCATATCGACCTATACCGGCGCCTGCAGGCAGGCGCTAGCATCGGCACACCCGGCGACCATTCTCGATAACCCCACGGCCGCATCTGCGCCTTCGATCGATGACCACCGCTGACGCATTGCCCACCTTTTCGATTCCACCAGCACGTGTCCGCAGTTTCGGCACACAGCTCCCCAAGTGCTCACGCACACAGGTATTGCCATGACAACCGAAGCAAAGTGCCCGTTCAATCACGCCGTCGTCGGTACCGGAACCACCAACCGCGATTGGTGGCCCAAGCAGTTGCGCGTGGACCTGCTCAGCCAGCATTCGAGCAAGTCCAACCCGCTGGGCCAGACCTTCAATTATGCCGAGGCGTTCAAGCGCATCGATCTGGCCGCGCTCAAGCAGGAACTGCGTGCGTTGATGACCGACTCGCAGGACTGGTGGCCGGCCGACTTCGGCCATTACGGCCCGCTATTCGTGCGCATGGCCTGGCATAGCGCCGGCACCTATCGCATCGGCGACGGGCGTGGCGGCGGCGGTCGCGGCCAGCAGCGCTTCGCACCGCTCAATAGCTGGCCGGACAACGTCAGCCTGGACAAGGCACGCCGGCTGCTGTGGCCGATCAAGCAGAAGTATGGCCAGGCGATCTCCTGGGCCGACCTGATGATTCTCACCGGCAACGTCGCGCTGGAAAGCATGGGCTTTAAGACCTTCGGCTTTGCCGGTGGCCGCGAAGATACCTGGGAACCGGATCAGGATCTGTACTGGGGCCGCGAAACCAAGTGGCTGGGTGGCGACGAGCGCTATTCGCGTGGTTCGCCCGGCGTGGACGAAGCGCACGGCGTGCTGGTGAAGGACGACGACAGTGAAGTGCCGCACACCCGCGACCTGGAAAATCCGCTAGCCGCCGTGCAGATGGGCCTGATCTACGTCAATCCGGAAGGCCCGGACGGCAAGCCGGACCCGGTTGCCGCCGCGCGCGACATCCGCGACACCTTCGCGCGCATGGCGATGAACGACGAAGAGACCGTGGCACTGATCGCCGGCGGCCACACCTTCGGCAAGACCCACGGTGCCGGCCCGGCCGACAATGTCGGTGCCGAACCGGAAGCCGGCGAGCTGGAGAGCCAGGGCCTGGGGTGGCACAACCGCTACGGCAGCGGCAAAGGCGCAGACACCATCACCAGCGGCCTGGAAGTCACCTGGACCACCACCCCGGCGCAGTGGAGCAACGATTTCTTCGACCATCTTTTCAAGTTCGAGTGGGAGCTGAGCAAGAGCCCGGCCGGCGCGCACCAGTGGGTGGCCAAGAATGCCGACGCCATCATTCCCGATGCGCACGATGCGTCGAAGAAGCATCGCCCGACCATGCTCACCACCGATCTGGCGCTGCGTTTCGACCCGGCCTATGAGGCGATCTCGCGTCGCTTCCATGCGCATCCCGACCAGTTCGCCGATGCCTTCGCCCGCGCCTGGTTCAAGCTCACCCATCGCGACATGGGCCCGCGCTCGCGCTACCTGGGGACCGAGGTGCCGAGCGAAGAATTGCTGTGGCAGGACCCGGTGCCGGCCGTCGACCACCCGCTGGTGGATGCGCAGGACGCCGCCGCCCTCAAGCAGACCATCCTCGACTCCGGCCTGAGCGTGGCGCAGCTGGTGTCCACCGCGTGGGCATCGGCATCGACCTTCCGCGGTTCGGACAAGCGTGGCGGCGCCAACGGCGCACGCATCCGTCTGGCACCGCAGAAGGATTGGCAGGCCAACCAGCCCGCGCAGCTTGCACAGGTGCTGGCCACGCTGGAGCGCATCCGGGCCGACTTCAACGGCGCGCAGGCGGGCGGCAAGCAGATCTCGCTGGCCGACCTGATCGTGCTGGCCGGTAATGCCGCGGTCGAACATGCCGCACAGGCCGCTGGTCACAGCGTCACCGTGCCGTTCGCACCCGGCCGCACCGATGCCTCGCAGGAGCAGACCGATGTCGAATCGTTCGCGGTGCTGGAACCGGTGGCCGATGGCTTCCGCAACTACGCCAAGCAGCGCTATGCGGTGCCCGCGGAGGCGCTGTTGATCGACAAGGCACAGCTGCTGACGCTGACCGCACCCGAGTTGACCGTGCTGGTCGGCGGCCTGCGCGTGCTCGGCGCCAATGTCGGCGACTCCAGGCACGGCGTGTTCACCACCCGCACCGGTGTGCTGAGCAACGACTTCTTCGCCAACCTGCTCGACATGTGCACCGAATGGAAAGCCACCTCCGAATCGAAGGAGGTCTACGAAGGCCGCGACCGCAGCACCGGCGAACAAAAGTGGACCGGCACGCGCGTGGATCTGGTGTTCGGTTCCAACTCGATCCTGCGGGCGGTGGCCGAGGTCTACGCCAGTGCCGATGCGCAGGAGAAGTTCGTGCACGACTTCGTCGCCGCCTGGACCAAAGTGATGCAGCTGGATCGCTTCGATCTGGCGTAAGTGGCAGGGCGCACGCCCTCGTGCGTGCGCCTTCAACTCTCTGTTGAACTACGCGCAAGAGATTGACTTGGCACACTGAGTTGAACTATGCGCAAGAGATTGACTTGGCACACTGAAGACGTCCGTGGAGCGGCTGGTCTGCGGTTTGGCTGCAAGGCCCTTGCCCGCCCACCCTCGCAGGACACGCCGCAAGTACGTCCCTGTAGCAACTGTGTTGTTGGAGGGGGTTCTGACCGTTCTGGAAGCCGGGC
>NZ_JAJGQM010000063.1 GCF_020784175.1 Xanthomonas campestris pv. asclepiadis | reverse complement strand
AAGCCATGCGAGAGTAGGTCATCGCCAGGGGCTTTACCCGAAACCCTCCATCCAACAGGATGGGGGGTTTCTTTTTGTCCAAAATCCGTAACGTAACCGCCAAAAACACAGCGCAAGGCTGCACGCTCACCAACGGATCTGCATCCGCAGGCTCAACGCTCAGCCTCAGCGCGGCACCGATGCCACGACATGCGCTTGACGCTTTTGCTGAAGCAGTACGCGATAGCAAGGCCGAAGGGTCTGAACGTCACCGCAGAACCCGGACCGTCAAGGCGTACTCGGAACAGGGCACCGATGCCAGGACACGCGCTTGACGCTGGGGGCCCACTTCCTGGTACTGCAGCGGCATCCACCTTGCCCTGATGATCGCAAAGGTGGATTTACCGCGTTTGGCCACCATATTGATCCGGTCCGGCGCACTGCCGGCTTGGCCGATTGGAGATGTGCATGCCCGAGCTGCCCGAAGTTGAAACCACCTTGCGTGGCCTGGCACCGCATCTGGTCGGCCAACGCATCCACGGCGTCATCCTGCGGCGGCCCGATCTGCGCTGGCCCATCCCTGAGCAGATCGAACGCCTGCTACCTGGTGCGACCATCACCAACGTGCGTCGTCGCGCCAAATACCTGTTGATCGATACCGATGCCGGCGGCAGCGCGCTGCTGCATCTTGGAATGTCCGGAAGTCTGCGCGTGTTACCCGGCGATACGTTGCCGCGAGCGCACGATCATGTAGATATCAGCCTGCAAAACGGTCGCGTCCTGCGTTTCAATGATCCCCGTCGGTTCGGTTGTCTGTTGTGGCAGAACGATGCACACGTGCATGATTTGTTGGCTGCGCTTGGCCCGGAACCATTATCCGATGCATTTACTGGCGATTATCTGCATGCACTGGCAAGTGGCCGGCGCGCCGCGGTGAAAACCTTTCTGATGGATCAGGCTGTCGTCGTCGGCGTGGGAAATATCTACGCGGCAGAAAGCCTGCACCGCGCGGGAATCAGCCCACTGCGCGAAGCCGGGAAGGTGTCATTGGACCGTTACCGGCGCTTGGCTGCGGCAGTGAAGGACATCCTGGGCTATGCCATCCAGCGCGGTGGTACCACGTTGCGCGATTTCATCAGCCCGGACGGGGCGCCTGGTTACTTCGAACAGGAACTCACGGTCTACGGGCGCGAAGGCGAGGCGTGCAAGCAGTGCGGACGCCTGCTGAAGCACGCGACCATCGGGCAACGTGCGACGGTGTGGTGCAGCAGCTGCCAACGTTGAACCTGCCGAAAATTCGTTAGAGCAGCATTGGCTGGTGCGTTGCCATGCATCGGGCCACAATCGAAAGGTCCTGCGATCGGAGTTGTCCATGCCTGGCTCATTGCGTCACTTCATGCCGATCATGCTGGCTGGCGCCTTTGTGCTGCAGCTTGCAACACGCGTCCAGGCGGATGAGCTCGCGTCCAGCGCCAAGCCCGCGGTCGAGCGTAGCCAGTTGCACAACGACGTCTTGGAAGTAAGCGCCACCACCGCGTTTGGCGGGCGTGTGCTGTCCTTCAATCTGGTTGGGCAACCCAATGTCCTGAAGACCGGCAGCGCGGTGGAGCAACAACCTGCGCCGCAGGTATCCGCCGCCGCGGGCGACATTGCCTATCTCGGCCATGATGTCTGGGTGGGACCGCAGAGTCAGTGGTGGCTGCATCAGCAGGTCAATCCCGCACGTAAGGCCGCAGCTGCGGTGTGGCCGCCGGATCCCTACCTGTCGTTGGCCACCACGCGCGCAGTCACACGGTCTCACGACCAGTTGATTTTGGAGGGGGTACCCAGTCCGGTCACCGGCGTGCAGCTCCGCAAGCGCGTTGCGCTTTCATCCACGCGGGCCGATACCGTGGAGGTGGAGGCCACTGCGCGCAATATCCGCAAGGATCCGATCAGTTGGGACCTGTGGTTCAACACGCGGGTCGCGGGGGGCACGCGTGTGTTCGTGCCGGTGGCCGACCCTGCAGATATTCGCCTCCAGCCGCCGACCGAGCCCGGTACGGTTGCGCCGACGTATCGGCATCACGGTGGTGTGTTTGCGTTGCGTGCCGATGCACGCGAGGACGGGTTGATTCAGCGCGGTAAAGTGTTGCTGCAGCCTTCGGCGGGCTGGATGGCGGGCTTTGCCGGTGACCAGGTGCTGGTGATCCGCTTTAAGCATCAGCCGCTGTCCGCGATCCATCCGGAGCAAGGGCAGGTAGAGCTGTATCTGGACGCGCCGCCACAGCATCCCGAGCGCGGGCTGCTGGAAATGGAGGTGCACGCACCGTATCGGCAGCTGGCGCCGGGCGAGCACATGCAGGCAAACGAGCAATGGACCTTGCTGCGCTATCCCGGGTCCGATGCGCAGCAGGCGCAACAACAGTTCCTGTGCAGCAAGGCGCAGGAGCTGCAGCTGATCAATGCCTGCGCGTCTCCATCTGCGGGCCCCTGACCTGCGCATTACCTCCGTGCCGCGCTGTGGCTATGATGTCGGCCATTCCCTGATCAGATCGATGCGCATGCAACGACGCCACTTCCTGAAGAATGCCGCTGCCGCATTGGCCGCGCTCGGTTTGCCGGCGCTGCCGCAGTGGGCGTTGGCGGCCAAGGCCGTTGGTCTGCGTCGCTTGGGGCAGCCGCAGCCGTTCGACTATGGCTGGCTCAAGGGGCAGGCGCGTGCGCTGGCCAAGGCACCCTATAAGAGTCATAAGCAGCTGCTTCCCGGACCGCTGGAAGCATTGAACTGGGATCAATACCAGTCGATCCGCTACCGCCAGGATCATGCGCTGTGGGCCGACGGCAACGGCAAGTTCCAGGCGAAGTTCTTTCACCTGGGGCTGTATTTCCATACCCCCGTGCACATCTACGACATCGTCGACGGCAAGGCGCAGCAACTGGCCTACGACCCGGCGGCGTTCGACTATGGCAGCAGTGGCCTGGGCGGCAAGCAGTTGCCCAAGGACCTGGGCTTTGCGGGCTTCCGTCTCAATACGCGCAAGGACACCGACCGCGATTTCTCCGCCTTCCTGGGCGCGAGCTATTTCCGCGCAGTCGGCAAGGAAGGCCAGTACGGGCAGTCGGCACGCGGGCTGGCGATCGACACCGGCACCGGCGCGCCGGAGGAGTTCCCGGACTTCATCGCCTACTACCTGGAGCAGCCGGCAGACGATTCGAACACCGTGGTGGTGTATGGGCTACTGGACTCACCCAGCGTTGCCGGTGCGTATCGCTTCGCCATCACCAATGGCGAGGTGCTGGTGATGGAAATCGACAGCGCGCTCTACCCGCGCAAGACCATCGAGCGGCTGGGCATCGGCCCGTGCACCAGCATGTACCAGGTCGGCGAAAACGATAACCGCATGGACTGGGACTGGCGCCCGGAGATCCACGACACCGACGGCTTGGCGATGTGGACCGGCGGCGGCGAGTGGATCTGGCGGCCGTTGTGCAACCCGCCGCAGCTGCGCTTCAACATGTTTGTCGACGAGAATCCGCGCGGGTTCGGCCTGTTGCAGCGCGATCGCAACTTCGACCATTACCAGGACGACGGCGTGTTCTACGAGAAGCGCCCCTGCCTGTGGGTGGAACCGAAGAATGGCTGGGGCAAGGGCTCGGTACAGCTGGTCGAGATTCCGACCGTGGACGAGACCTTCGACAACATCGTGGCGTTCTGGAATCCACAGGACAAGCCGCAACCGGGCCAGGAGTTGCTGATGGGATACCGGCTGTATTGGGGCGCGCATCCGCCGGCCAGCTCGCCGCTGGCGCATTGCGTGGCCACGCGCACCGGGCTGGGCGGCATCGTCGGGCAGAAGCGCAGCCATTTTTCGTGGCGGTTTGCGGTGGATTTCGCCGGCGGCGAACTGGCTGCGTTGACCAAGGACCCGAAAGCCAAGGTCGAGGCCATCCTCCAGGTCTCGCGCGGGAGCACCGAGATCGTGTCGGCGCGTCCGCTGCATGAGCTCAAGGGCTATCGGGCGATGTTCGACCTGGTACCGCCGGATGACAGCACCCAGCAGATCGATATCCGGCTGTTCCTGCGCGCCAACGGCAAGCCCTTGACCGAAACCTGGCTGTACCAGTGGACGCCGCCACCGGCGAGTGAGCGCAAGATCTACTAGCGCACAGGTACGTCGCGCAAAGGCACTTCGCGCGACCGATAAGGGACGCGATTGTCAGGCAGGAGCGGATGGCGCAGTGACGACAAGCCGCCGATTTCGAATGTCGACCGCGGCTGCGGCTGCGTTACAGCCGCACAGTCGCTGATGCGTTGCCCAGGCGCCGCAGGATCGCCCAGGCGGCTTGGACTCAGGCCGACGTCGAGCTGTTGACCAACTGCATGCGCGCACGCGGACGCACGCAAGCCAACTCCACCCGGAAGCAGGTGCCTTCCTTGCCGCTGATGATGCGCAGCTCGCCTTGATGGGCGCGGGCGATCTGGGCGGCCATGTGCAGCCCCAGATCGACTTCGGGCAGGGGGCGTCCGCTGGTGTGCACGTGGGTGGAGGCGTGCAGCACGTCGAGCCGGCGCGGGTCGATACCGTCCAGATTGCAGACCTCGATGCGCAGGCGGCCCTGCTCGGTCACCGCGATCGCCTTGATCAGCGAACTCTGTTGCCCCTGCACCACGGCGTTGATCATCAGGCTGCCGAACATCTGCGCCAGGCGCACCGCGTCGCCATGCACCGGCTCGTCGATGGCCACATGCGTGGACAGCACCTGGTTCGGATACGCGGCGCGGGTTTCGTCGACGACCTGCGATAGCGCATCGAGCAGATCGCTGCCGTTGCCGTAGTCCAGCTGCAGCCAGTCGCGTTCGATGCCACGCGCGAAATCGCTGGCGAAGTCGATCAGTTCTTCCATGCGCCGCAGGCTGCGCTGCATCGACCGGATCGCGCCGCCCTGGCGCTGGTTGAGCGGGTCGATCGCCAGTACGTCCACCACCGCATGCATGGATTGCAGCGGGTTGCGCAGATCGTGGCCAAGGATGCCGATGAACTCTTCGCGCAGGCGGGCCGAGGCGCCGATACGCCCCAGTTCGCTGCGCGCGCGACGCGATTCCTGCGCGCTTTCTTCGGCGCGTTGCTCGGCCTGGATCTGCGCCGCCAGCAGTTGCGCCAGCAGCTCGACCTTTTCCACCAACGGCGCATCCATGACACGCGGCAACGGGTCCAGCGCGCACAAGGTGCCGAACACGCTGCCGTCGTCGAACTTGATCGGCACCGAGACATAGCTTTCGAAGCCGTACAGTCGCGGCGTGGGGTGGTCGCGGAAGACCGGGTGCTCGGAGGCATGGCCGAACCACAACGCGTTGCCCTGGGTGCGCACGCTGTCGCAGAAGGTGGTGACCAGCGGCAACTCGTCGCCGGGCGTCAGACCGAACGACAGGTCGTCGCGTACCTGGCAGGTGATCCAGCGCGTATCGGTCACGCGCGCAACGGCGGCGAAGCCCATGCCGGTCAGACGGGTGAGAATGGTCAGGACATCGGGCACCGACGATAGCCGGCCAACACGCGCGATATCGGCGCGTAACTCGGGAGGAAGCGGACCCATGAATTGCCTCCCGACAAATGGATGGTCGCCAGTTTACAGGACTGCGGTTGCGCCTGGTTGCGCGCGGATCGCTGCAACGGCACGGCAACGATACGCCTGTTGATGTGTCACGGAAATACAGCGGCGATCGCATGCCTGCAAGGGTTTAGCGGCGCATCACAAGCGCATACCGGGCCGGCGCACTAAGACCATTTCGGCTGAATTCTTCAGCCAGTCACCACGCCGGTTTCCGTGTCCTACGCGCCCGCAGGCGGCAGCGGCAGCGCGATCTGCAGCGGGTCGATGCGGCCTTCGCCACGCATGATCTTCTTGAACTCGGCGCGGCTGACCGACACGTAACGTTCGTTGCCGCCGATCTCCACCTGCGGGCCGTCCTGCACCGCGTGGCCTTGTGCATCCACGCGCACGGTCATGGTGGCCTTGCTGCCGCTGTGGCAGATGGTCTTGATCTCCTCCAGCTCGTCGGCCCAGGCCAGCAGGAACTGGCTGCCCTCGAACAGCTCGCCGCGGAAGTCGGTCCGCAGGCCGTAGCACAGCACCGGAATGCGCAGGCGGTCGACCACCTCGCTCAACTGCCAGACCTGGCCACGGTTGAGGAACTGCGCCTCGTCCACCAGCACGCAGTGCAGCGCGCCTTCGGCCTGGATGTCGCGTTCGATCAGTTGCTGCAACTCGGTGCCGCGATCGAAGGTGCGCCCATCCGCGCGCAGCCCGATCCGCGAGGCCACCACGCCGCTGCCGGCGCGGTGATCGAGCTTGGGCGTGAGGATCAAGGTGCGCATGCCGCGTTCGCGGTAGTTGTGCGCGGACTGCAGCAAGGTGGTGGTCTTGCCGGCATTCATTGCCGAGTAGTAGAAGTAGAGCTTGGCCATTGGTGGATTTTACCGGGCCGGGCGGCCGGCGGTGACAGCCATCTGCATGAACCGGTGGCGCAGGCCTGCCCGACGCGGCGCCGGTACAATGGCCTGCTCTGTCGGAAGTCTCTATGCACGGTCTCAATCCCCCGCAAAGCGCCGCAGTGCTGCACTGCGAAGGTCCCTTGTTGGTGCTGGCCGGTGCCGGCAGCGGCAAGACGCGCGTGATCGTGGAGAAGATTGCGCACCTGATCGCCACCGGCCGCTATCCGGCCAAGCGCATCGCCGCGATCACCTTCACCAACAAGTCGGCCAAGGAAATGCGCGAGCGTGTGGCCAAGCGCATCCGCGGCGATGGCGCCGATGGCCTGACCATCTGTACCTTCCACGCGCTGGGGCTGAAGTTCCTGCAGATCGAGCACGCTGCTGCCGGCTTGAAGCGCGGCTTTTCGATCTTCGATTCCGACGATGCTGCCGCCCAGATCAAGGACCTGATGCATGGTGCCAAGCCGGATGCGATCGAGGATGCCAAGAACCTGATCTCGCGCGCCAAGAACGCCGGCCTGTCTCCCGAACAGGCGATGGCGGCGGCACGCAGCAATCGCGAAAAGGAAGCCGCCAGCCTGTACGAGCGCTATCAGGCGCGGCTGACCACCTTCAACGCGGTGGACTTCGACGATCTGATCCGTCTGCCGGTGCAGATCCTGGAGGCCAACGAAGAGATCGTACTGGGCTGGCGCGAGCGCATCGGCTACCTGCTGGTGGACGAGTGCCAGGACACCAACGATGCACAGTACCGGCTGCTGAAGATGCTGGCCGGGCCGCGCGGCAACTTTACCTGCGTGGGCGACGACGATCAGAGCATCTACGCCTGGCGTGGTGCCAATCCGGAAAACCTGCAGCAGATGGGGCGCGATTATCCGGCGCTGGAAATCATCAAGCTGGAACAGAACTACCGCTGCTCCAACCGTGTGTTGCGTGCGGCCAATGCCTTGATCGCACACAACCCGCACGAACACTTGAAGACGCTGTGGAGCGACCAGGCCGACGGCGAGCGCATCCGCGTGTGGGAATGCCGCGACAGCGAGCACGAGGCGGAAAAGGTCGCCGCCGAAATCTCGTTCCTGGGCACCGCCAAGCAGGTGCCGTGGAGCGATTTCTGCATCCTGTTCCGCGGCAATTTTCAATCGCGGCCGCTGGAAAAGGCGCTGCAGCTGCTGCGCGTGCCGTATCACCTGACCGGTGGCACCGCGTTTCTGGAGCGGCAGGAAGTCAAGGACGTGTTGTCGTGGCTGCGGCTGATCGTCAATCCCGACGATGACGCGGCGTTTTTGCGCGCCGTGCAGTCGCCCAAGCGCGAGGTCGGTGCGACCTCGCTGGCGCGGTTGGCCGAGCTGGCCAGTGCAAAATCGGTGCCGATGTCGCGCGCGGCCGAGTCGATGGGCGCGCTGCAGCACTTGCCGCCGCGTGCGGCCAATGGCCTGAGTGCGTTCACCGATATCCTGCGCGATATGCGCGAGCATTCGGCCACGCTGCCGGCGGGAGAACTGGTACGCATGCTGGCCGACAAATCCGGCCTGCTCAACGACCTGCGCAACCAGTCCAAGGACGACACCGGCTTCCAGCGCCGCAAGCGCAATCTGGACGAGCTGGCAGAGTGGTTCGAAGGCGGCCCGCGTGGTGCAAGTGCCAGCGATCTGGCCGCGCAGCTGGCATTGTTATCGCGCAACGACAAGGACGATGGCGGCAACCAGGTGCGCATGATGACCATGCATGCGTCCAAGGGTCTCGAATTCCGTTATGTGTTCATCGTTGGCTGCGAGGACGGCGTGCTGCCGCATGAAGTGAGCCTGGAAGAAGGCAACCTGCAGGAAGAGCGCCGCCTGCTGTACGTGGGCATCACCCGCGCCAAGGAGCAGCTGTGGATGAGCCACAGCAAATTGACGCGCAAGTTCGGCGAGCATGTGCGTCTCAAGCCCAGCCGCTTCTTCGACGAGATTCCGGCCGAAGAATTGCAGCGCGACGGCGCCGACCCGGTGGCCGATGCCGAGCGCAAGAAAGAGCGCGCCAGCGCCGGCCTGGCGGCGATCCAGGCGTTGTTCGACTAGCGTTGTTGCGGGCTGCAGGCTTGCCAGCGATACGCCTGCGCGGCAGGCTGGGTTGCCCTGATGCCGGAGTGCGCCGTGACCGTCGTGATCGAAACCCCACGTTTGCGCCTGCGCACGCTCGACCCCGAGCGCGATGCCGATGCGGTGCTGGCATTGGTCAACGACCCCGGTTTCATCGCCGGCATCAACGACCGCGGTGTGCGCACCCGCGAGCAGGCGCGTGATCATCTGCGCGAGTGGGCGCAGGCGCACCAGCAACGCTACGGCTTTGCGCACTGGGCGGTGGAGACGCGCGCCGAGGGCGCATTTGCCGGCACATTGGGCTTGTTGTGCCGCGATACCTTGCCGGTGCCGCATATCGGCTTTGCACTGCTGCCCGCGCATCGCGGCAAGGGCTATGTCAGCGAAGCCGGGCGTGCGGTGCTGACATACGCGCGCGATGCCTTGGGGTTATCGCAGCTGTGCGCGATCGTGTCGCCGGACAATGCCGATTCGATTCGCGCGCTGGAAAACCTCGGATTGCAGCGGCAAGGCCTGCGCGTGTTGAGCCAGGAGGACCATCCGGTGCTGTATTACACGATCGCGCTCGGCCCCGCCGACATGGACAGCCGGGCAGGCCTGCGGCACCCTGGCGGCGACGCTCACCGCTGAACGCGGCCGGCACAACGCAGCAAACAGTCGTCAGCGCGGCGTGGACGGCGCAGGAGAACTCCGGTGCACACCTGGCACAGGAGACTGCGCGCACCGACCATACCTGGCCGGCAATGAGCGCCTTCGTTGTGTCCGTCGCCCCAATAAGGACACTTGCATGCCATTGCTGGTCAACGCCTATTCCACGCTGCGCGAGCAGGTGTGGCCGGATTTTCTGCCGCGCGCCGCCGTGCAGCACCGCGACCACGCCGATCCGGAACTGGCCAATCATCTGCATGGTTTTGTCGGCTACGTGAACCAGGCCGGCGATGGCCAGATGACCCAGCCGCGCTATCACCTGATGCGGCATGTGCAGCGGGTGCGCCAGCACTTCACTTTTGAGGTCGACGATGCGGCTTTCGGGGAGTTGGCGCAGTGGGCCGAGCAGGCCAACGCGGTGTGTTTCCTGGCCGACGGCAGCGTGCGCGATCCGCACGGGCGGGTGCTGATCAGCCAGGGCGAGCCGGCGATCGATGAGCAGGCGCAGGTGCCGTATCCGCCGGATGCCTTGCAGCGGCGTGCGCACCAACTTGCACAGCTGACCGCGCAAGGCATCCGCGTGCCACCCAGCCTGCCGCCGGTGCCTGGCGAGGCCGAAGCGCGGGTGCGCGATGCGGAGGCGGTGACGCAGCGCATGCTGGCGTTGTTTGCGGTGGCCTTGCGCGCGGAGATGCTGGCCGCTGGCGATACGCCACCGGCGTTGGAGGACATGGACGCCCGCCTGCCCGGCGTGGCGGCGGCACTGTCGCCGCAGGAGCGCGCCTTTTTTGCCCAACCCGCACCGGAGCCGCAGCAGCTCGCCAACTTCGGCTGGCGCTACGAGAGCCTGGCCGTGCTGCAGTGGGCCCTGGGGCTGGCCGATGCGCTGCCGGAGCCGACCGACCTGTGCGATGTGCCTCTGGCTGCCCAGCGCGCGCTGGAGCATGCCGAAGCCGCGACGCGGCCGTCGCTGACGCTACGGCCTGTGCCCGAACTGCTGGATGCGCTGGACCGGCACTTGCGCCTGCATTGGGCGGTGCGCCAGGCCGGCCAGACCGAGCAACCGCCACCGGCCGGCATCGTGCCGGGCGTGGTCTACGAGCGTCACTACACCCTCAACTGGCTGCTGCACTTCGAAGACGCCGACTGGGACGAGGTGGATACGCCGACGTGAGCGGGGCGGGGCGCAACCTGCGCCATCACCGCTCGGCAAGGGCGTCGTCTGGCTGGTCGTTGCGTGATTTGCGCTCCGCGTGGGCGGCGACGTGAAGCGGGCATCTCCAGGAGCAGACCATCGGCCTAGGCGCCAGCCGCCTCCAGGCGTGCCTGCACCGCGGCCAGCGCCTCCTGCAATTCGGCGACGGTGGCCTCCAGCGTCTGCACGCGTGCGTCCAGCTCGCTGCTGTCGGTATTGCTGCGGGCGCTGGGGGCAGCGCGCGCGGCCGCGGCCTGCAATGCCTCCACATCCAGCTCGCCACTGAGCAGATGCGCATAACGCTCCTCGCGCTGGCCGCTGGCGCGCGGCAGTTGCACCGCCAGGCCGCGCTGGATCAGCCGGTCCAGATGGTGGCGCACGTCGTCGGCATCGTTGAAGCGCGCCAGCCGCTCGCTGCGCGCGAACAGCTCGCCCAGCGTCTGCGGGCCGCGCAGCAGCAACAGACCGATCAGGGCGACTTGCTGGCGGGTCAGATCCAGCACGCTGCCCAGCCGGTGTTCGTAACGCTCGGCGCGCGAGGAGAACTGTTGGCGTACCAGCCCCAGGGTTTCGAGTTGACGCAGGGCGTGATGCACCACGCCGGTCTGCAGGTTCAGCACCGGCTCGCGTGCGGTCTTCTGGTTGGCGGCCACCTGCGCGGCGTTGACCGTGAGCGGATACGCGTCCGGCGTGGTCGCCTCTTTTTCGATCAGGCAGCCGAGCACGCGGGCCTGGGCGGTATCGAGGACGGGCGGGGAAGATGCATCTGTCATGGGGGGCGACTCCGGGGCAATCAGCGCACAAGGATATGCCGTTCCTGCATCAGCGTTCTTCAGGCCACGATCCCACCGGAGATGCCGGGACCGGCAGCGGAAGCGAAGAGGCGGTCAGGTGGGGAGGCGGTCGGTTGCCCGCACCGCGCGCAGGCGCATGCAGCACTCGCGCATCGCCATGAACCCCGCGATCGCGATGTCTTCTTCCATGCGCCTGCGGCACTGCCATCAGCCGGAGCGGGCGGTGCGTCGCGAACCCGCTAAAATCGCGGTCTTCATTGCCGCTCCTGTTTTGGTGGATGCCATGCGCCCCTCGCTTTACGCACCCTTGTCCCTGCTCGCCTGCACCGCGCTGGCCCTGAGCGCCTGCAAGCCCGCCGACAAGGAGCTGGCGCAGCGCGCGCAGGACGCCGCGGTGTCCGCCAATGCGGCCGCCAGCGCCGCCGCCGCCAAGACCGCCACGCAGCCCGCAGCCGCCAGCGCACCGGCCGGCGACGACAACCTCAATGCGGTGCTGTGGATGCAGCGCTCGGAGGAATACCGCGCGGTGGCCGAGCAAACCTATCGCGCTGCTGCCGACAAGCTGGACGCTGCGCTGAAGCAGCCCAACTGGGACGCGCTGGTGCCTGAAGAACGTGGCAATGCTGCCAGCGGGCTGAAGCCGGCGGTGGTGCTGGACGTGGACGAGACGGTACTGGACAACTCGCCCTACCAGGCGCGTCTGCTGCGCGACGGCAAGGAATACGACGAGCTGAGCTGGGACCAGTGGGTGGCGGAGAAGAAGGCCACCGCGATCCCGGGCGTGGTGGACTTCGCCAAGGCCGCCAACGCGCGCGGCATCACCCTGATCTACATCTCCAACCGCGCGGTGCACCTCAAGGACGCCACGCTGGCCAACCTGCGCAGCGTCGGGCTACCGGTGGCCGACGACAGCGTGTTTCTGGGCCTGGGCACGGTGGTCAAGGGCTGCGAGCAGAACGGCAGCGAGAAGAACTGCCGGCGCCAGCTGGCCGGGCAGACGTACCGCGTGCTGATGCAGTTCGGCGACCAGCTCGGCGACTTCGTGCAGGTCACCGCCAACACCGGCCAGGCGCGGGGCGCATTGCTGCAGCAGTACCACGACTGGTTCGGCGAGCGCTGGTGGATGCTGCCCAACCCCAGTTACGGCGGCTGGGAGCCGGCGCAGTTCAACAACGACTATGGCCAGCCCTGGCAGCAGCGCCACGACGCCAAGCGCGCCGCGCTGGAGGTGGCCCGATGAGCCGCGCACCGCTGCCGCTGGCCGCGCATGAGCGGCTGATCTTCGCGCTGGATGTGCCCGGCCAAGACGAGGCGATCGCCTGGGTCGACCGCCTGGGCGAGTCGGTGTCCTTCTACAAGATCGGCATGGAACTGCTGGCCTCCGGCGAGTACTTCCAGGTGCTCGACGCCCTGGCCAGGCGCGACAAGCGCGTGTTCGTCGATCTGAAGTTCTTCGATATCCCCGCCACCGTGGCCGGCACCATCCGCCGCCTGGCGCAGTGGCCGGTGAGCTATTGCACCGTGCACGGCTGGCACGCCGGCATGCTGCAGGCCGCCGCCGAGGCCAACCACGGCGACATGCGCCTGCTGGCGGTCACCGTGCTGACCTCGATGGGCCGGCCGGACCTGGCCGCGATGGGCATCGACCGCGAACCGGTGGAGGTGGTGGTGGAGCGCGCGCTGGCCGCGCAGGCCGCCGGCATCGACGGGGTGATCGCCTCCGGCCAGGAGGCCGGCCCGATCCGCAGCGCCTCCGGATCGGGGTTTTCAATCGTCTGCCCCGGCATCCGCCCCGGCGGCCCGGTCGGCGACGACCAGCAGCGCACCGTGGGTGTGGCGCAGGCCTTCCACGATGGCGCCGACGCCATCGTGGTCGGCCGGCCGATCCGCCTGGCTGCCGATCCGGCCGCTGCGGCGAATGCGATCCAGGCAGAGATCCAGGCAGTGCTGCGAGCGGAGCAGCACTGACGGAGCATGGGGATAGTGCACGCCGCACGCGGCGCAAGCGAGCAAAATCAATAAGTTAAAGCGATAGAATTAAAGTGTTGCTTTAACGTTAAAGCCTGCGTACGATGCCCCTCGTCCGATGTCAGTCGGAAGCTGTGCCACTCATTGTCCACCGGGCTTGTCCCGGTTTTCGAAGGGATCGGGCCTTGTGCCCGATCCTTTTTTTTCCTGTCGATCGGTGCATGCGGCGAGTGCGATGCTGCGCCATCGTTCAACGCGGCGCAGCTGCCTTGCAGTAGCGATCGATGAACTGTTGGTGGGTCGGCATGACATCCACGCAGTGGCCGATGGTCTGCGCCACGCTGGCCAGGAAGCGTTCGGCATCGTGATCGGGCACCTGGTCCACCAACGGGTGGTAGCCCCGCGGCAGGATGCCCTGGCCGACCATCACCTGCACCCAGCTGATTTCGGCGAACATCTCCTCGGCATTGCGGTAGAAGCGCCCGCTGTCGCGGAACAGGTCCAGCGTGGTCTGCAGCTCCGGGGTGATCGGCATCGTGCGGCAGTGGCGCCAGAACGCGCTGTCGTCGCGCTCGGTGGCGTGGTAGTGCAGCACCAAAAAATCGCGGATGCGGTCGAACTCGAACGCCAGCCGGTCGTTGTAGCGCTGCACCAGCACCGGGCTGATGCCCTCGCGCGGAAACAGCTCCAGCAGCCGGGAAATGCCGGCCTGGATCAGATGGATGCTGGTCGATTCCAGCGGTTCCAGGAAGCCGCTGGCCAGCCCTAATGCCACCACATTGCGGTTCCAGAACTGCTTGCGCCGCCCGGTGGTGAAGCGCAGCGGGCGCGGATCGCCCAGCGCTTTGCCATCCAGGTTGGCGAGCAGCGTGGCGGCGGCTTCGTCGTCGCTGATATGCGCGCTGGAATACACATAGCCGTTGCCGGTGCGGTGCTGCAGCGGGATGCGCCACTGCCAGCCGGCCGCGCGCGCGGTGGAGCGCGTATACGGCGTAGGCGGGCCGACGTTTTCGCTCGGCACCGCCAGGGCGCGGTCGCAGGGCAGCCAATGGGTGAAGTCGTGGTAGCCGGTGTGCAGCGCTTCTTCGATCAACAGCCCGCGGAAGCCGGAGCAGTCGATGAACAGGTCGCCGCTGACGACCTGCCCGGAGGCCAGCTGCAGCGATTGCACGTGGCCGCTGTCCGCATGCAGCTGCACCTGCTCGACCAGGCCTTCGATACGGGTGACGCCGCGCTGTTCGGCGTAAGTGCGCAAGAAGCGCGCGTACTGCGTGGCGTCGAAGTGATACGCGTAGGCGATATTGGCCAGCGGCGAATTGGCCGGCACATCGCCGGCCGAGGTCATGAACTTGCCGCGCACCGCGGCCACGGTGTTGAGCGTATAGGCGCCCAACGGCTGCGCCTTGCCGCGCGCGTGCTGCTTGATCCAGTACTGGTGGAACGGCAGCAGCCCGAGCGGGTGCCCGATCTGGGTGCCGAAGCCGTGGATGTACGACGTGCCGGGCCGCTGCCAGTCGACGAACTCGATGCCGAGCTTGAAGCTGCCCTGGGTCTGGCGGACGAACTCGGCCTCGTCGATGCCGAGCAGGTTATTGAAGGCCTTGATGTGCGGCACGGTGGCCTCGCCGACACCGACGGTGCCGAGCTGTTCGGACTCGATCAGCTGCACCTTGAAGCTGGGGCCAAGCACGCGCGCGAAGGCCGCGGCGGCCATCCAGCCGGCGGTGCCGCCACCGACGATGACGATGTTGCGAAGCGGAGCGGGGATCATGGAGGTCCGGTCCTCAAAAGAAATAAAGCCACTGACAAAACGTCTGCGCGCACTACCTGGCGGTTGCAACCGGTGCGACATGCAGCACCATTTGCATGCGTTGACGCATCCACCTGAGGACTGCTCATTACGTTTTGTCAGCCGCTCCAGAAGCTGATAGGCGAACGGGGCCAATCGGCCCCGTTCGAATCACGCGCATCCAAGCGTATGCGCGTGCAGGTTACGTTGGATCAGAACTTTGCGCCCACCTCAAAGATCACGCTGCGTGGCACGTAGCTGATCTCGCCGTTGTTGACGACGGTGATATCCGGGTCAAGCCGTCCGTTGCTGCCGAAGCTGTTGTATTCGTATTGAGTGAAGTTCTTGAAGTCGAACACGTTGAGCACGTTTACCCGTGCGGTCAGCTTGAAGTCACCAGCCACGGTGAAGTCCTTGGTGGCCTGCAGATCCACGGTGCGGTAGCCCCAGATCTTGCCGCCCAGCAGGAACTTGCCGTTGCCCGGCGGAGTGACGCCGATCTGCTGGCAGGTGCCGCCATCGGGATCGGTGAAGCCGTAGCAGGCAATCGTGTTGATTGGCTCGGGCGTGGCCAGCACCAGCTTGGCACCGAAGGTGACGCCCCATGGACCATCCAGCGAGCCGGAGGCCACGAAGCGGTGCGCCGAGACCGCATCGGACTTCACGAACGGATAGTCGCGGATGGTGGCCTTGTCGAATGCAAACGGCTCGTCGATGTTGCGGTTCTGGCGCGCGCTGGTATGCGTGTACGCCAGGTTCAAGCCCCAACCCGATTCCTCGGTGTAGGGCTTTTCGGCCGACAGCAACACCTGGCTGCTGCGCTGCTCCAGGCCGTTGTTGCCGATGATGGTGTTGCGATAGCCCGGCACCGGCTCGCCCCACGGCACGCCGCCGTTGGCATCGAAGTACGCGCCGTTCGGATAGCGGTTGACCAAGCTCATCACCAGGCCGTCGTAAGACAGGATGCGCTGGAAGGTGACATCGGTCAGCCAGTCGCCGACCTGGTTGCTGATGCCGATGCTGTACTGGTCGCTGTACGGAGTCTTGAGCTTGTTCTTGAACATGAAAAGCTCGGAGCTGTCGCTGGTGCCGGGGATCGTGTTGAGCTGATCGATGCCGGTGAGAAACGCCGGATTCCAAGGCGCACAGGCGCGGTCGTCGCGGAAGCAGCCCTGGCCGCTGGCGGCATCGCTGAAGTACACCACCACCGGCGACAGCGCGGCCTTGACCGATTCCAGTGCGAGCTGTTCGAACAGGTTGCGATCGTAGGAACGGCCCGCGCCGCCGTGGATCACTGCAGCCTCATCGCCGAACAGATCGTAGGAGAAGCCCAGACGCGGTGCCCAGGCATCCTTGAAGTTCTTGCGGTTGTTGCCGGTGCTGATGTAATCGGCCACGTTGACACCGCTGGGCAGCAGGCGGTTGGCCCACGGCTGGCCGGGGTTTTCCGGGTCGTCGGAATACAGCGCATCCACGAACGGCTGCGAGGTCACGAAGTCGGTGTAGGCCGGGGTGTCTTCGTAGTCGTAGCGCACGCCGATGTTGATCATCAGCTTGTCGGTGGCAGCCCAGTCGTCCTGCAGATAGATGCCGTACTGCTTGGACGGCGATTCGACCACCGGCAGCTGGCCGGGATTGTCGAACGCACGGATGTAGCGCACCTGGAACGGCACCGGAGCCACCCCGTTCTGGCCGACTTCATAGCTGAACTGCGGATTGAGCGAGCTCGATTCGCGCGAGGTCAGCTTGATGTCGCGGTAGGTCACACCGGTCTTGATGGTGTGCTCGCCATGCCACTGCAGTGCGTTGAAGGTCAGATCGTTCTGGAACGACCAACCCTTCTGGCTACGCAACTTGAAGTCTTCGCCACTGGCAGCACCGGTGTTGAGGAACACCCACTGGCGCGGGTCGGCCTGGGTGCGATCGATGTAGGTGTAGATCGAACCATTGCCCACGCCGCGCGGCGTCGGCAGATTGCGCGAATCCTCGGTGGTGAGGATGGCTTCGTTGAACCAGCCATCGGCACTGTGCTGCCAACGCAGGCTGGTGCGCTTGTCCTTGTTGACCTTGTCCACCGCGCGGTCGGGCGCGTTCTGGCCGCCCACGTTGCTGACCTGGGTTTCGTCGCGGTACTGCGTGGCCAATTCGATACGAGCGTTGTCGGTCGGTTCGAAGTCGATCTTGCCGAAGTACAGGTCCTCGCTAAACGGCATGTTGGACGCGCCGTATTGATCGCGCAGGTTCGACGGCAACAGCCCGATGAAGGGTGTTGCTTCGGCACTGGGCTGCACGCTCTTGGGCGCGACGTTGTCCTTGCCTTCGTAGGCGAAGAAGAAATGCATGCGGTCCTGGATCAGCGGTCCGCCGATCGCAAAACCATATTCCTTGGTCTGCGAATCGACCTTGCCATCGGCTTCGTCCGGGCGTTGCTTACGCAGGTCCTGATTGGTGAAGCGGTAGAACGCTTCGCCATGGAACTCGTTGGTGCCGGACTTGGTCGCCGCAGTGATCGCCGCGCCGCTGATCTGGCCGTATTCGGCCTTGTAGTTGGAGGTAATGACCTTGTATTCGCCGATCGCCAGCTGCGGGAACGGGTTGCCCTGGGTCTCGTCCTGGCCGGCAATGCCGCCGCCGGAGACGTAGCTCTTCTGGCTCACGCCATCGATGTACAGATTGCTGGAGCTGGCATTGGACGCACCGCCGCGCAGCTTGGTGTTGCCGTCCTGGTCGATGGTGAACACCATGCCCGGCACGGTGTCGGCAAATTCCAGGAAGTTGCGTGTGGCCTGCGGCAACTGCTGGATCTGCCGCAGCGACACCGTGTTGCCCACCTCGGAGGTCTTGACGTCGCGAATCATCGGCGCGCTGACCGTCACCGTGTCCAGTGTGGTCGCGTCGCCGGCGGGCGCCGCAGCCGCCTCCGTGCCGAGATCGACGGTGGCGCTGGAGGCCACCGACAGGGTCACCGTGCGGCTGGCGCCGTTGGATTCGACGGTGTAGGTGCCCGGCTGCAGACCGACGATGGTGTAGTTGCCGTTGGCATTGACCGGTGCGCGTCGCACCGAGCCGGTGGCGAGGTTGGTGACGACGACCTCGCTGCCGCTCTGTGCGGAAGCGACCTGTCCGCGCAACGTGGCGTTGCTGGACTGGGCCATGGCCGGGGTGGTGGCGAACAACGAGGCAGCCAGGGCGCAGCACAACAGGCTACGTGCCGGCAGGGTGGAGACGGTGCGGTGAGTCTTCATGACTTTCCCCCTCCCAGTGGTAAAGCGCGAACCAGTGAAGTGACTGGCGCGTCGAGGTTGGTGCTTGGTGTGGTGAAACGGGAACGGCTGGCAACAACAGCAGGTACTGCAAGAAACAAAAAATCAGCAGAACGGTGGTGCGTCTCAGGTGGGAGGCGCCGCACGCGGCGCGCTGGACGCGCGCACGATCAGTTCGGGAACCATCTCGGAGAACGCCGGCGGTGCGGCGTCGGCGGGCGGTGCGGGCGCATCGACCAGTTGCTGACCCAGCAACAGCTGCAATGCGCGCGCGCCCAGCCCGGCGATATCCACCCGCATGGTGGTCAGCGCCGGCAGCACGTAGCGCGCCATCGGCACGTCGTCGAAGCCGGCCAGCGCGATGTCCTGCGGCACCTTCAGCCCGGCGTGGCCGAGCGCGAACAGGCAGCCCAGCGCCATCATGTCGTTGGCCGCGAACACCGCATCCGGGCGGGTGTCCTGCGCCAGCGTCTGGCCGGCGCGGTAGCCGGACTCTTCGTCGAAGTTGCCCGGCAGCACCCACGGCTGCGCGTCGGCATCCAGCGCCAGCTCGTCGCGGTAGCCGCGCAGACGCTCGTGCGCATCGAAGTTGTCGGCCGGCCCGGCGATGAAGGCGATGCGGCGGTGGCCGCTGTCGCGCAGATGCTGCGTCATCATCCGCGCACCGCCATAGTTGTCCACGTTGAGCACCGGGCGCTGGCTGGCCGTGCCGGCGCAGTTGAGCAGCACCGCCGGCAGGCCGCCGGGCAGGGCATCCTCGTGCACGCCGGAGTCGCCCAGCGAGGGCGACATCACCACCACCCCGTCCACGCGCCCGGGCAGGCGTTCCAGCGCCTTGCGCTGCGCCTGCGGGTCGCCGTGCGAGCTGGACACCAGCAGGTGGTAGCCCTGCTCGCGCGCCACCTGGTCGATGCCGCGGATCAATTCGGAAAAGAATTCGCCGTGCAGGTCCGGCAGCACCACCCCGATGGTGTGGGTGCGCCGGCTGCTGAGGCTGCGCGCGGCGTGATGCGGGATGTAATGCAGTGCACGGGCTACCTGCAGCACGCGCTCGCGCACCGACTCGGCCACATGCTGGTGCCCATTCATGGTGCGCGAGACCGTTGCCACCGACACCTGCGCTTCGCGCGCGACGTCCTTGATGGTGACGCTACCGCCCTCTGAGCGTGGCCGACTCATGGCAAAACCTCCAGAACAACGCGGTTGCCGGCGCGCGCCGGGTAGGGGCGCACGGTCCGCTGGCGCAGAACGTTCGTGTCACACATGCACATGGATGACATCGGCCCCAACCGATGGCGACCTCAGAGCGAGATGGCGCGCACGCTAGCAGGAACTGCAAGCGCTTACATGATGCGCTGCACCATTGGGCCAAACGCAAGTGGCACAAGGGCTTGGCGACATCGCCTGGACAAGTTTGTCCGCAAAGGACAACGGCAGTCAATGTCGGACACCGAACGACAACATGCATCGAACTACGAAAACATAACGTTTTGTACCGTACTCGGGCGCACGGTTGTCGCGCGCCTTGCCGCCAGTGCATTCAGACAGCAAGATGCGCCGATCGATCAGGGGGAACATCGTGCGCATGTCGCCATCCACCGTCCGCGCCGGCCGGTTCCAGTCCATCGCGTGGGTGCTGCTGGCAGCGCTGTGCGTCAGCAGCTGCCAGCGCGCCGACAAGACCGCTGCATTGCCGGGCGCCAGCGCCGAACCGGCCGCGGCGATGCAGTCGATGACCCTGCCACTGCGGCGCAACGATCTGGTCGCCTATGCGCGGATCCGGGTCACCTGCGCAATACACGCGGCTGGAAGCGGCCTGGCGCAGCGGTGCCAGCCGTTGGCCACTGACCGAGCTGCCGCTGCCCAACGAGGTCGGCAGCCTGCTCGGCAGCTTGTCCGCGCCCGGCGCCGAGCGCCAGCTGCAGCAGGCTTTCGATGCACAGCTGGCCGGCCAGTCGCAGGGTATCCGCCAGGCCGCGCAGTCGCTGGGCCAGTTCGGCGTGCAATACCTGCGCAGCCGCAGCGACTACCAGCCCGAGCAACGCGCCCATTACGTGCAGCTGGTCGATGCCCTGAGCGCCTGGGCCGCCACCGCGCCGCTGGCCGATCGCGCGCGCGCCAAGGCCAGCATCACTGACCTGGTGACCGCCGCCCGTGCCACCGGCATCAGCTCGGATGCCGACCTGCAGCGGCTGGGGATGGAAGAGAGCCTGCGCCGGCTTGGGCCGTTCTGGGCCGCGGCCAAGCAGGTCCTGGAGCGTTACGGCCTGTCGCTGGACAGCAGCCTGGATGCGCTGCGCACCGGCCTGATCAAGCAGGACGGCGACCGCGCCCAGGTGCGGTTGCGCTATCCGCTGGCCGCGCACGACATCGACCTCAGCATCGCCCTGATCAAGCGCGACGGCCACTGGTACCAGCAGCAGACCCAGGACGAGGTCCAGGCGCTGCTCGACGCTGCGCCCGCCGCGCCCGTACCCGACGCCGCTGCAATGTCTGACACCCCGCCGGCCGCGCCCGCCACGCCCGCCGCCACCGGGCAACGCCCGGCTGGGCGATAATGACCGTGATGCCAGAACAGAATCCCCTGCCGTTCCCGGACGGCCAGCCTGCCCCGCCCAGCGCTGCCGCTGCCGATCTCGGCGCCACGGCCGCCGCATTGCCGACCGCCACACCGGTTCCGCCGGAGGTTGCGCCGTCGATCGCGCCTGCCGTCGCCGCCGCCCGCAACGCCAAGCGCCCGTGGTGGGCGCGCCTGCTCGGCCGGCTGGCCGACCCCTGGCTGAGCCTGACCATCGAACCGGACCAACCGAGCCGCTACGACGACGGCACGCCGGTGGTCTACGTGCTGGAGGACTACGGCCTGTCCAGCGCGCTGATCCTGGACAAGGCCTGCCGCGAGGCCGGGCTGCCTTCGCCATTGGTGCCGCTGCCGGGCGACCCGCTGCAGCGCAAGCGCGCCTACCTGGCGCTGTCGCGGCGCAGCAGCAGCAACTCGCTGATCCCCGAGCAGCGCGGCGGCAAGACCCATTCGGACTCATTGGCCAAGCTGCTGCAGGCGCACCGCGTGCGCGCCGACCTGGACGTGCACCTGGTGCCGGTGTCGATCTTCGTCGGCCGCGCGCCCGACAAGCAGAGCGGCTGGTTCGCGGTGCTGTTCTCGGAAAACTGGGCGCTGGTCGGCCGCTTCCGGCGCCTGCTGGCGGTGCTGCTCAACGGCCGCACCACCATCGTGCGCTTCGCCCCGCCGATCTCGCTGCGCCAGACCATGGCCGAAGGCCTGCCGCCCGAGCGCACCCTGCGCAAGCTGCAGCGCGTGTTGCGCACGCATTTCCGGCGCATCCGCGAGGCGGTGATCGGGCCGGACCTGTCCACCCGCCGCCTGCTGGTGGACCAGGTGCTGGCCGCCGACTCGGTGCGCGAGGCCATCGCCACCCAGGCCAAGCGCGACAACTCCAAGCCGGTCGATGCCTGGCGCAAGGCGCATGCCTATGCCTGGGAAATCGCCGCCGACTATTCCAGCCCGGTGGTGCGCTCGGCCAGCTTCCTGCTCACCCATGTGTGGAACCGCATCTACGCCGGCGTGCTGGTGCACCACCTGGACAAGCTCAAGCAGGCCGCGCCCGGGCATGAAGTGGTCTACGTGCCCAGCCACCGCAGCCACATGGATTACCTGCTGCTGAGCTACCTGCTGTACGAACGCGGCATCGTGCCGCCGCACATCGTGGCCGGCATCAATCTCAACCTGCCGGTGGTCGGCACGCTGCTGCGCAAGGGCGGTGCGTTCTTCATCCGGCGTAGCATTCGTGGCAATGCGCTGTATTCGGCGGTGCTGAGCGAATACGTCGCCCAGCTGGTGGCTGGCGGCTATTCGATCGAATACTTCGTCGAAGGCGGGCGCTCGCGCACCGGGCGCCTGCTGCAGCCCAAGGGCGGCATGATCGCGATGACTTTGCGCGCCTACCTGCGCCAGCCGCGCAAGCCGGTGCTGTTCCAGCCGGTCTACATCGGCTACGAGAAGCTGATGGAAGGCAACAGCTACCTGGACGAGCTCACCGGCCGGCCCAAGGAAAAGGAATCGATCTGGGGCCTGCTGTGGTCCATCCCCAAGGTGCTCAAGCAGAACTACGGCCAGGTGGTGGTGAACTTCGGCGAGCCGATCGCGCTCAACGACGTGCTGGCCAAGCACGCGCCCGATTGGGACGGCCAACCGCTGCCCGACGACGAAAAGCCCACCTGGCTGGCACCGGCGGTGGACACGCTGTCCACCCAGATCCAGACCCGCATCAACTGCGCCGCCGACGTCAACCCGATCAACCTGCTGGCGCTGGCGTTGCTGTCCACGCCCAAGCACGCGATGGGCGAGGCCGACCTGATCGCACAGATCGAGTTGTGCAAGAAGCTGCTGGCGGAGATGCCGTATTCGGACCGCGTCACCGTCACCCCACACACCCCGGCGCGCATCATCACCCACGCCGAAGAGATCAACGTGCTCACGCGCGTGTCGCATCCGCTGGGCGATGTGCTGAGCGTCAGCGGCGACACCGCGGTGTTGCTGAGCTACTTCCGCAACAACGTGCTGCACCTGTTCACCGCGTCCTCGTGGGTGGCCTGCTGCTTCCAGAACAACCGCCGCATGAGCCGCGCCGGCCTGATCCGCCTGGGCCGCACGGTGTACCCGTTCCTGCAGGCCGAACTGTTCCTGCCGTGGAGCGAGGACCGCTTTGCCGAGCGCATCGAACAGACCATCGACATGTTCGTGCGCGAGGGCCTGCTGCTCAACGTCACCGACGACGATGGCGGCATCCTGGCGCGCAACACCGGGCAGACCGATGAAGTATTCCGCCTGCGGGCGATCGGCCATTCGCTGCAGCAGGCCTTCGAGCGCTATTACATCGCCATCTCGGTGCTGGTGAAGAACGGCCCCGGCGTGCTCGGTGCCGGCGAACTGGAAAGCCTGTGCCAGCAGGCCGCGCAGCGCCTGAGCCTGTTGTACGCTCCGGCTGCCCCGGAGTTCTTCGACAAGACCCTGTTCCGCAGCTTCATCCAGAAACTGCGCGAGCTGCGCCTGGTGTGGCCGGACGAGAACAGCAAGCTGCTGTTCGACGAGCGCCTGGATGCCTGGGCCAAGGACGCCAAGTTCATCCTCGGCCGCGAATTGCGCCACACCATCGAGCGGGTCAGCCCCGAGGCGGTCAAGCCGGATGTGGTGCTGCCGCCGGCCGAGTAAGGCGGCGGTACAAACGCCATCGTCTCCCTGCGGTAGGTGATGCGGGCACTGGCAGCGCATCCGCAGGGAAGCGCAGATGCGCACGACGCCTCCCTTCTCCCTCCGGGAGGAGGGGGCCGAAGGGCGGATGAGGGTCGGTCAGCACGCAAATCATCCAGCGCTACAGCAGACCAGAGTCACTCCCGGCGTTATTCACCAGCGCCCGGAACTTCACACAGCAGTTCCGCCCGTTTCATCCTTCTCTTGCAGACGTGCCGATAGCATCGCGCCACCTTTCATTACGATCGGGTGCGTTTTACGACAGGCGTGCCCGGCAGGAGATCTCCATGCGCGCAGCCATCCATACCCAATTCGGCGACCCGGCCAAGGTGCTCGAACTCGGCGAGCGGCCCACCCCGCAGCCCGGCAAGGGCCAGGTGCGCATCGCCATGCGTCGCTCGCCGATCCACAACCACGACCTGTGGACGGTGCGCGGCAATTACGGCTACAAGCCCGACCTCCCGGCCATCGGCGGCAGCGAAGCGGCCGGCGTGATCGACGCACTCGGAGAAGGTGTTGACGGCCTGCAGATCGGCCAGCGCGTGGTCGCCGCCGGCGTGCACGAAAGCTGGGCGGAGTTCTTCCTCGCTGACGCTTCCGGCGTGGTGCCGCTACCCGACGCCCTGGATGACGACCGTGGTTGCCAGTTGATCGCCATGCCGTTGAGCGCGCTGATGCTGATCGAATTCCTGCAGGTCAAAAAAGGCGACTGGATCGTGCAGAACACAGCCAATGGCGCGGTCGGCAAGACCGTGGCCATGCTCGCCACTGCACGCGGCATTAACGTGATCAACCTGGTGCGTCGCGATGCCGGCGTGGACGAGTTGAAAGCGCTGGGCATTGGCAACGCAATCTCCACCGCGCAGGAAGGCTGGCAGGACACCGCGCGCGCGCTGGCCGGCGACGCACCCATCGTGCGCGCGATCGACTCGGTCGCCGGCAGCGGGGCCGGCGAACTGATGGCACTGCTGGCCGAAGGCGGCGAGCTGATCTCGTTCGGCTCCATGACCGGCGAGCCGCTGCAGATCTCCACTGGCGATGTGATCTTCAAGCAGGCCAGCGTGCGTGGCTTCTGGGGCAGCAAGGTCATGGCCGCCACCAAGCCCGAGGACAAGCGCCGCATGATCGGCGAACTGCTCAAGGCGGCCGTCGATGGCAGCCTGGCCCTGCCGGTGGAAGCGGTGTTCGACCTGGAAGACGCCGCCAAGGCCGCCGCAGCCAGCGCCGAGCCGGGCCGCCGCGGCAAGATCCTGCTGCGCGCAGGCTGAGCGCTGCGCGCAGGAGTCTGATTGTCTCGCCTTGGCGCTTGCTTCTCCCGCTTGCGGGGGGAGGCGCATGTGGGAAACGCAGCGACAGTTGGTCAACGTCTGCGGACTCGCAGTCAGGCGGTTACGTGCGCGGGTAATCCCCCCGCCCATTAGCTGACGCCAGAAGTGGAATTTTCTCGTCCCCTTTCCCGAGGAGGTTCCATGAAGA
>NZ_JAJGQM010000062.1 GCF_020784175.1 Xanthomonas campestris pv. asclepiadis | reverse complement strand
GCGCTCCCGTGCCCGGCTTCCAGAACGGTCAGAACCCCCTCCAACAACACAGTTGCTACAGGGACGTACTTGCGGCGCGTCCCGCGATGGTGGGCGGGCAAGGGCCCTGCAGCCACGCGCAGATCGGCTGCTCTACAAGCCCACCTGCCCGCTCCACCGGGCTTCGCCGTACCCTCATCAGCTCCTGCGGGGCACCTTCTCCCGAGGGGAGAAGGGAGGTCAATTCGACGCTTTACTCATGCCGCGGCCCACGCAACACGGCAACGCGGCAACACGGCAACGCGGCAACGCGGCAACGCGGCAACGCGGCAATGCAACGTAACGCAATGCGCACCACCATCCACCATCTCATACCACGCATCTACTGCGCACTCGACCAAACGATCAACCACGCAACGCCGCAGCATGATGCGCAATATGCTCGCCGATAAAACTGGCGATAAAGTAATAGCTGTGGTCGTAACCAGGCTGCAGCCGCACCGTGACCGGATAACCGGCGGCCTTGGCAGCCTCTTCAAACAGCGATGTTTTCAGCTGGTTTTCGAGAAATTCGTCACCATCGCCTTGATCGATCAACAACGGCAAGCGCTCCGGTGCCTGTGTGATCAATGCAGTGGCGTCGTACGCTTGCCACGCTGCGCGGTCCGGCCCCAGATATTGGCCGAATGCCTTCTCGCCCCACGGCACCTGGCTGGGCGCGACGATCGGCGAGAATGCCGACACGCTGCGATAGCGGCCCGGATTCTTCAATGCGATGGTCAAGGCGCCATGCCCGCCCATCGAATGGCCGCTGATCGCGCGCGCACCGGTGGTGGCGAAATTCGCTTCGATCAACGCCGGCAATTCGTTCACCACATAGTCGTACATGCGGTAATGCGCCGCCCACGGCTGCTGCGTGGCATCGACATAGAAACCGGCGCCCTTGCCGATGTCGTAGCCGTCCGCGTCAGCCACATCATCGCCACGCGGGCTGGTGTCGGGCACAACGAGGATGACGCCATGCTCGGCCGCATACCGCTGCGCGCCGGCCTTGCCGATGAAGTTCTGTTCGGTGCAGGTCAGCCCACTCAGCCAATACAGCACCGGCAGTGGACCATCGGCGGCCTGCGGCGGCAGATAGACGCCGACCTGCATGCTGCAATCCAGGCTCTGCGACTGATGCCGATAGACGTCTTGCCAGCCGCCGAAGCAGGCATGGTGTTCGATACGTTCCATGAGATTCCTTCGATAAAAACCTGCGGCCGGCACAAGCGCCGGCCGCAGGGTTGGGCGATCAGTGCAGCACGCCCTTCTTGCGTGCCACATTGGCGGACAGTGCATCCATCAATCCCGGCGACAGGCAGTCGTACGGGGTCAGGCCGAGTTCGTTGAGACGGGCGCGCACTCCGTCCATGTCAGCCGGCGGTGTGCCGGTTTCGATGATGGAGGACACGAACGCCGCAAAGCCCGGCGGCGACCAGCCCGATTGCTGCGACAACTCGGTATGGATGAAGTCCAGCCCGTAAAACGCGTGCCCCTTGTCTTCGATGCGACCGAACATGTGCACGCCGCAACCGGTACACGCGTGCCGCTGGATCGCCGCGCTTTCGTCGACGACCTTGAGCTTCTCCGCATGCGCGGTCACCGTGACCTTGTCGCGCGGCACCACTGCAATCACCGAAAATGTCGCGCCTTCCGGCTTCCAGCATTTACTGCAACCGCAGGCGTGGTTGTGCGCGGTCTGCGCCCCCACGTCCACGGTCACCTTGTCGCTGGCGCAGTGGCACTCAAGGGTTCCGCCCTGAAAGCTTTCCGCACCGCCACGCGCTACACCACTGTCTACCGAAGGATGAATCGAGACGCTGGTCATCATGCCCCTCCCGGAGTATCGGGTACCACGTGCGCGGAAGCGGCCGCGCGCCGATCCTGGCCGTACGGTCAGAAATGAATCACGGTGCGGATCGACTTGCCTTCGTGCATCAGGTGGAAGGCCTCGTTGATCTCTTCCAGCGGCATGGTGTGGGTGATGAACGGGTCGAGATCGATCTCGCCCTTCATCGACTGCTCCACCATGCCCGGCAATTGGGTACGTCCCTTGACACCGCCGAAGGCCGAGCCGCGCCACACGCGGCCGGTCACCAGCTGGAACGGACGGGTGCTGATTTCCTGGCCGGCACCGGCCACGCCGATGATGACGCTCTCGCCCCAGCCCTTGTGGCAACACTCCAGCGCCGACCGCATCACGTTGACGTTGCCGATGCACTCGAAGCTGAAGTCCACGCCGCCATCGGTCAACTCGACGATGACCTCCTGGATCGGCTTGTCGTAGTCCTTGGGGTTGATGCAATCGGTGGCGCCCATGCTGCGCGCCAGGTCGAACTTGCCCGGATTGGTGTCAATGGCCAGGATGCGCCCGGCCTTGGCCTGCACCGCGCCCTGGATCACCGCCAGACCAATGCCACCCAGGCCGAACACCGCCACGCTTTCGCCCGGCTTGACCTTGGCGGTGTTGTGCACCGCACCGATGCCGGTGGTGACGCCGCAACCGAGCAGGCAGACCTTTTCCAGCGGCGCGTCCGGGTTCACCACCGCCAGCGAGATCTCCGGCACCACGGTGTATTCGCTGAAGGTGCTGCAGCCCATGTAGTGGTAGATCGGCTCGCCGTTGTAGGAAAAGCGCGTGGTGCCGTCCGGCATCAGGCCCTTGCCCTGGGTGGCGCGCACCGCCTGGCAGAGATTGGTCTTGCCGGACAGGCAGAATTTGCATTTGCGGCATTCGGCGGTGTACAGCGGGATCACGTGATCGCCGACCTTGACGCTGGTCACGCCCTCGCCCACTTGCTCGACAATGCCGCCGCCCTCGTGGCCCAGCACGGACGGGAAGATGCCTTCCGGGTCGTCGCCAGACAGGGTGAACGCATCGGTGTGGCACACACCGGTGTGGGTGATGCGGACCAGCACTTCGCCGGCCTTCGGCGGTGCGACGTCGATCTCGACGATTTCCAGCGGCTTGCCGGGTCCGAATGCAACTGCTGCACGGGATTTCATGTGATGGCGCTCCTGACGATGAGGTTCAAGGACGGGCACGGCATACGCCGACCCGGTGGGAGTTCATTTGAGATAGGACCGGACCAGCCCGAGCAATTCCTGCACCCGCTCGGCGCGCTGCGCATCGGAAGCGGCGGCGTGGCCGAAGTCTTCGCGGATATGCGCTTCGAGCACCTGCGACATCAGCCCATTGACGGCACCCCGGATCGCGGCGATCTGCTGCAGCACGGGCGCACAGTCTGCGCCCGCCTCCAACGCGCGCTCAAGCGCGTCGCACTGCCCGCGCAGGCGTCGCACGCGCGCTAGCGCCCGCTTTTTCTCCTGCGGCGAGTGCGGCATGACGGCTCCAGCCAAATACTGGGGGGCAGTATATGGATTCGGTCAGAAAAAGCCATGCCCACGAGAAGACTGCTCGCAAAAAAACCGGGGACGGCTGCAGCCCGAAGCGGTCGCTGGCTGCGACAACTCCCGCCACCATGGCACTGAAGGTCCATCCAGACGTCTGCAGCTCGTCGACGCGCCGTACTGCAGTGCTGCGAATCCGCGCGCCGTCCGCCGCGGTCGTCGCACTGCAGCACACCACTGGCGGGCGTGTGCAGGCGCAGCACGCAGCTTCAGCTGTCGTCGCTGTCCAGACGCATGCTCTCCGACACCGGCAGCTCGATGGTGCAGCGCACCCCGTCCGGACCCAGCACGTAGGTCGTCTCGGCCTGCAACTGGTATGGCAGCGCGCGTTCGATCAACTCGCGGCCGTAGCCGGACCCTTGCGCCGCCTCGCCAGGCGCAGGCATGTGCACGCCGGTCTCGCTCCACTCGATGCGCAGGCGGGTGCCTTGGGCCGGACGCAGCAAGCGCCAACGCACCTGCAGCTGTCCGCCGGCCTGCGCAAGCGCGCCGTACTTGTTGGCGTTGGTCGCCAGCTCATGCAGGGCCAGCGCAAAGGTCTGCACGGTGCTGGAGCGCAGACGCACGCCGTCGGGGCCATCCAGGGTCACGCGGTCGCCATGGCCGTGCGCATCGATCGCGCCCATGGCCGACAACTCGACCCGGATCAATTCATCGAACAGGATGCGATCGCCTTCGTTCAAGCGCGACAGCAAGCCCTGCACGCGCGCCAGGGCGTCCAGGCGATCGTTGTAGATCAGCGCCAGCTCGGCAATGGTCTTGCTGCTGCGTTGCGTGCGATTGAAGACCACACGCACCACTCCCATCAGGTTGCGTGTGCGGTGCTGCAGCTCGGCCAGCAACACCTGCTGGCGATCTTCCCACTGCCGTCGCCGGGTCACGTCCTGGCCGATCTTGAGATAGCCCAGCGGCTCGGCGCTGCCGTCGCGCAGCGGCCGCGTCGCCCCTTCGATGAACACGCGCCGGCCATCCTTGCGTTGATGACAGCGGACATTCGGCGCGCCGCCGGTGTAATGCGCCTGCTCGATCTCGCGCTGCGGCACGCCGGTCAGGCGGTCCTCGGCCACGAAGGTCATCGCGATGTGCTGGCCGATCGCCTCTTCCGCCGTCCAGCCGAAGACCGCTTCGGCACCCGGTGGCCAGGTCTGGATATGCCCGCGCGTATCGGTGGTGAAGATCGCGTAGTCGAGCGCGCTCTCCACAATCACCCGGTAGCGCTCTTCGCTTTCGAGCAGCGCGCCCTGCGCACGCGCACGCTCCAGCGCCGCCCAGGTGCGCTCGGCGGTTTCCTCTGCCAGGCGGATCTCGGCGGCACTCCAGTTGCGCGCGGTCCGTTGATTGACCACAAAGGTGGCCACCAGCTGGCCGCCCTTGATCAGCGGCACCACGATCAGCGCGCCGATCTCGTTGCCCGCATAGGTCGGGCGCTGATCCTCAGGCAATGCAGGATCGGTGGCGGCATCGCGCACCACCCAGGTCTGCGCGTCGAGCAGCCAGGGCATCGGCCAGTCCGTCGACGCGAAGCGACGCGCATGACTGGTTTCATCGGGTCGATGCCAGTCGCGTTCGACCACGTACTGGTTCGCCCTGGCATCCACGTCCACGTAGTAGGCATGGCCGGCGTTCAGATGCTCGCCCAGTACGCGCGCGGCCTCGGCCTGGATTGCGGCCGGGTCCGGCAGCGGCCGCAAGGCGTCGGAGAGTTTCAGCAGAAAGGCGTTGCGGTCCTGCACTTCGCGGAGCGCCGCCTCGGTGAGTTTGCGGTCGGTGATGTCGAGCACAAACTCGAAGCCGGTGCCATCCGGCAAGCGCTTGGACGCAAACAGGGCCCAGCGCCGGGTTCCGTCCTTGCACAGATATTCGCGCTCGTAAGGTGTGGCGCTCCCCTTGGCCTTGAGCTCCTCGAACGCCTGCTCGCACAAGGCGATCGATTCGGGCGGGGTCAGCGCCTGCCAGGAGAGCGTGCCCGCTTCCACGTCGGCACGGCTGTAGCCGCTCATTTTCAAGAAGGTGTCGTTGGCATCGGTGAGGCGACCGCCCATGTCGAAATACGTCGCGCCAACGGTTTCGATCGTCAACGCAGTGCGGAAGCGTTCTTCGCTGGCACGCAGCCGCTCGTCGGCGCGGCGCTTGTCGGAGATATCGCGAAAGTACACCGACATTCCGCCATCGTTGGTGGGATAGATGCTGATATCCACCCAGTACCCCAATGCCGGCGACAGGGCTTCCAGCCGGACCACCTGGCGTGTCTGCGACGCCTGCACATGCGCCTGATACGGGAGCGACCCGATCGAGTCGGGAAATTGTTCCCACAGCAAGGTCCCCAGCAATTGGTCGCGCGTGCGTCCCCACAGCAACTCGGCCTTTTGATTGATGTAGGTGAAGCGCCCGTCCGCGTCGATGCCATAGAACGCGTCTGAAATACTTTCGAGAATGTCGCGATTGCGCTCGGCAAGCGCGCCCACTTCCATCTGCACCTGGCGTTGCGCAGTGACATCCTGCAACACCGCGACGCCACCGGTCACACGCCCCTCTTCGCGCAGCGCCACCGCGGTGATCCGCAACCAGCGCTGTGCAGCGTCATGGGGATCGAGGAAATCCACCGGCGCGATCGTGTCTTCGCCACGCAGCGCGCGGGCGCAGGGAAAGTCCCGGATCGCGACCGCCTGCCCTTGCTGATCGACACCGGCGCGCGGCTGCTCCAGCAGTGCCGCGCGCGAGGGAACCCGCTCTGCCAACTGGTCACGTAATTGTGGATTTCTGTAGGTGAAGCGACCTTGCGTATCGAACAAACCGATCCCGATGGGGACCTGATCGAGCACATACGTCAGCCGCGCCTCGCTATCGCGCAGGCATTCCTCGGCCTGCTTGCGCGCAGTGACGTCGGTTCCGGCACCGAACCACTCGGTGATGCGTCCCTCCGCATCCAGTGCCGGTACTGCCTTGGTCTCCATCCACGCGATGCTGCCATCGGCGCGTCGTACCCGGTGCTCGAACACGATCGCACTGCGCGAGCGGATTCCTGCATCGATCCTGCTGCGCACCAGCGCCTGATCCTCTACGGGAATGTAATCCATGATCCACGAACGGCTGGTCGCCGGCGCATCGGCGGCGCGCGTGCCGGCGGTCAGCTGGTGCATCTCGTCCCAGTCCGCGCTCATGCGGTAATGCACCTCGGAACTTGCCGCCGACAGCGCAGCCAGCCGCGACTCGCTGGTGCGCAGCGCCAGTTCGGCACGATGACGCTCGATATAGTCGGCCGCCGTCCATGCGAGCAGTTCGAGCAATCTGAGTTCGTGCTCCGCAGGCCGATACGGCACGGTGAACTGGGTCCCGAGCAGTCCCAGCAGGCCACCGGCACGATTGAACAACGGGGTGAACTGGGCCGCACGGATGCCGCTGCACAGCGCCGCCTCGTAGTCGGGCGTCCCCTTCAACGGGGTGAAGGTTTCGATGTCCTCGATCACCAACTGCCGACGTTCGCGGCGCACGGTGTCGCAGGTCGCCTGGAAACCGTCCTTCAGGAACTGCTGGACGAACGCGCTGCGCTCGTCATGTCCGCGATAGACACGCAACTCCATCTCGCTGTTGTGCGCGCTGACCAGTTGCACGCAGCCGCAGTCGGTACGGGCGAAGGCACAGGCAAGCGCGGTGATTTCCTGCAGCGCGATGCGGGCATCGGCCTGTGCCGCCAGGCTGACCTGTAAGGCATGCAGGCGACGCATGCCGGAGAGTTCGTCCTGCAGCGCCGCGTTGTCCTGCCTGGTGTCGTCGGGCACGGCACTCATCGTGTCCGGCTCTGGCCTGCGCCCATCGTCATTGATCATTCGTACCGGGTGAGCCCACACAGTGCGCAATCGATGGCGAAGAGCTTGTCAGTAGCGTGCTCGACACAGCGAAATATCGCCGGGTGGCTCGCGTGTGGATAAGACCCGGCTAAAGCGCAACCGAGGGGAATCGCTTCAACCGGCCTGTCGGCTGCCTGGCCACTGCCAGAGGCTGCGAGTAGAGCCCGCTAAGCGCGGCGCGCCGCTGCGCTCGGATCCAGCAGTGCATCAAGCATGGCGGCGACAGCCGCTCATGCGTAGCTCACGCCGGCTGCAGCATCGCCGCGAGCAGCTGGAATCGACCGTCGACGTGATCAGCAAGATCATCCATGCCGGGGCGGCGGCGCGAAGCCTTCGGCCTCCAGGCATTGCGACAGTGCTGGCGGTGGCGGGCCGAGAGGCGGCGCGTCAGGTGCAGGCAATGCGATGCCTTGCGCAGTGGCACAGGCCTGCAACGCGGCGTCGACGTCGGGATCGTGGGGCGGCGGACCAGGTGGTTCGCCAGGCCAGTGCAAGCCATCGGGCGCCGGGCCATCGCGCCAGGGCCCGCCGGGCATCGGCGTTGGCCTCGTCACGCCCTTGTTGGCCAGACAGCGGTCAAACGCAGTGCGGTCCACACCCTGCGCAGGCGCATCGTGATGGCGGCCTGGCCGCAGCCGGCGGGGGCAACACCATGCCCTGCTCCTGGGCACACGCATGCATCACCGCCAGATCGCTCGCACTCGGTGGCGGTGGCGGACCACGCCGCGCCTGTGGCGGCGCAGGCGGCGGCGGCCCGCCGGGAGGCGCGCCGCAGACACTGGCGCAGCCGCCCAGGCCGAGCACTGCTAGCAGTGCAGTGATGGCAACGGCTGTGGAGCGTGTCTGGACCATCGTCGATCTCCCTGGCTGGATGGCGCACATGCGCGTCCTGCACGCACATGGCAATGGCGGGATGCACCCGCTTGGTCAGGGAGAGCGTCGCATTGCGATATGTCGTGCATTTGCCGCTGCGCGCCGATCGCTGGCGTGCGTCGTCACGCAGCGTGCAAAACCTGCAACCACACGAGCTCCGGGTGCTGCAGGCGATACGCCCGGACCGTGGTAAAGGCCAGGCCGTGCTAACGCCTCAGTTCTCGACGATCGCCGGGGCCACGTTTGCGGTGACGTCCGCCACATGTGCGGGCAACGACGCCAGCACTGCATTGCGAAAGCGCGCAGCGAAGGCGGCATCGTTGGCCTGGTAGAACGCGCGCGCGTTGGCCGACAGCTGATCCAGCTGCGCCTGCGGCAATGCCAGCGCGGTTTCCACCGCCTGCGCAATGCCCGCCGCATCCACGTAGTAGTACGACGCCAGGCGCCGCTGGCGCACCTCGGCCACCGGAATCAGCACACCGTGCTCGGGCCTGACCAGTTCGTTCATCGGCTCACCGTCGGTGGCCAGGGTCACTGCACCCACGCTCAGCGCTTCCATCAGGTAATGCCCGAAGCCCTCGGCCTCGGACGGGCAGAGATGGAACAGATGCGCGTTCTGCAGCCGCCGCAGTTCGGCGTCATCGAGATAGCGGACACGGTGGTCGATGTTCGGCGCCACCACCGGCTTGCCGGCCGTGCGCGGGTTCTGCACCACCGTCAGCAGCGGCCATTCCGGATGCCGCTGCCAGGTCTCCAGCAGCACGCGGGTGCCCTTGGCGGTACTGCGCCCGGCCAGATGGAAGAACGCACGTTGACGCGGAACCTGTGCGTCGTGGCGATCCGGGCTGGTGAAGCCGATGAACCGCGTGGTGCAGCCCAGACTGCGGAAAATCCGCTCCGCGTGATGGGTCTTGCACAGCACCGCGTCGAACTGCGGCAGCCGCGGCAGCCACTTGGGCAGCAACCATTCCGGATTGGGTACCAGCAGGTTGGTCTGGCCCAGCGGCAGGCAGCGCGCATACACGCGCTCGGAAAAGATCTGCACCGGCACCCGCCCGAACAGCGCGCGACTGGCCCACAGACGAGCTTCGCGTGCGGTGTCGTGCAGCCGCTGACTGGTGAAGCCCACTTCCTGCACCGGTATGCCGCCGGCACGCAGGGTCTGCGCCATCAGCTCCATGTCCCGGGTCAGGCCCACGCCGTTGTCGCGGCTGATCACCCGCATCATCGGAAACGCCTTGTCATGCGTACACTCGCCATTGCTGCGGCACAGTGTCGATGGCCCGGTTTCCTGCGCGATGTCCCGTTCTGTCATGTTGCGTCACACGTGTGCCAAAGGTTGACAAATTCAATCATTATGATGCGTGCTCCAGCCCTGCAACTGCGAGCACCATGTATCCGGTAGCCACCACCCTGCGCGGGCCAAGTGCCGCGCCACCGACGATGATCTCCATGGACATGCAACAACCCTGCGTTCTTGTGGTCGACGACGACCCGGACCTGCGCAAGCTGATCGGCGAGTTCCTCAGCGCCCACGGCTACCAGGTGGACGTTGCCGAAAACGTGGCGGAGATGCGCAAGAGCATCGCCCAGCGCCGCCCGGACCTCATCGTACTCGACGTGATGATGCCTGGAGAAGACGGCCTGAGCGCGGCGCGGGCGCTGGCCAGCGAGCGCGGTTCACCTGCGGTCATCATGCTCAGCGCGCTGGGCAACGACACCGACCGCATCATCGGCCTGGAAGTGGGCGCCGACGATTACCTGGCCAAACCCTGCAATCCGCGCGAACTGCTGGCGCGGGTACGCGCCCTGCTGCGCCGCAGCCAGGCCAGCAGCGAGCAGGCCGACCACCGTGGCAATGTCTACGAGTTCGCCGGCTGGCGGCTGGACGTGGTGCGGCGCGACCTGCGCGACCCCACCGGCATCTTCATCAACCTGTCCGACGGCGAGTTCGCGCTACTGCGCACCTTCGTCGAGCATCCGCAGCGGGTGCTCAGCCGCGACCAGTTGCTGGACTACGCCCGTGGCCGCGATACCGACGTCTACGACCGCGCCATCGACAGCCAGATCAGCCGCCTGCGCCGCAAGATCAACGAGCGCGTGCATACCGAGTTGATCCGCACCGTGCGCAACGAGGGCTACATGCTGCTGCCGGGCGTTTCGCGTCTGTGAGCAAACCGGCACGTCGCGGGCTGTCGATCTTTGCCCGTACCTTCGTGTTGCTGGCGGTGGCACTGCTCACCGCCCAGGCGGTCGGCATCGCCCTGCTGGTGATGCGTACCCCGGTCTACGAGCCGCCGGTGCATCCGCCGGAAGTGGTGGCACTGCTATCCACGCGCATGCCGGCCGGCACCCAGACCCTGACGGTGCACGAATCGGCCCAGGCCCCGCTGCCGCCGGCAGGCCAGGTGCGCGACGGGTTCGCCGAAATGCTGCTGGCCCATTGGCTGGATGTCCCCGAGCAGCGCGTGCGCTTTTACCGCAGCGCCGACGATCGCCAGGGCCCACGCATCGGCATGTCTCCACCGCCGCGCATGCCCGGCCAACCGCAGGCATTCGGGGCCGATGATGGCGATGCCAGTCACGCCGGCGATCGCCACGAGGCCTTGCAGCGTTCGCCGCCAGCGCCAGGCGACTGGCCGCGCGATCGCCGCCCCGGTGCCCCGCCGTTCGGCAATGGGCTGCGTCCGGACGACAGCCCCGGCGCCTGGGAAAGCGAGCGCCTGACCCCGGGCGTGCCCTTGCTGGACGGCTTCACCGCCGCGCTACAGCAGCCCGATGGCCGCTGGCGCACGGTCGAATCGCCACCGCGGCGGCTGTCGGCCGAGTTCAAGACCCATGTGGTGCTGCTGTTCCTGGCCGGCCTGCTGGCCAACGTGCCGCTGGCGTGGTGGTTCTCGCGTGCGCTGTCGGCGCCGATCAAGCGCTTTGCCGAAGCGGCCGACCGGCTGGGCCGCAACCCGGATGCTGCCGCATTGCAACGCAGCGGCCCGCCGGAGATCGTGCGCGCGGCCGATTCGTTCAATGCGATGCAGGCCCGCCTGAACCGCCTGATCAACGAACGCACCCACATGGTGGCGGCGATCGCGCACGACCTGCGCACGCCGCTGGCGCGCCTGTCGTTCCGCCTGGACGGCCTGCAGCCGCCGTTGCGCGACAAGGCGCTGGCCGACATCGACGAGATGAAGGCGATGATTTCCGCCGCGCTGGATTTCATCCAGAACGATCGCCACCGCGGCAAACGCGCGCCGCTAGACCTGCGCCTGCTGGTGGAAAGCGTGGTCGACAACGCCACCGACATCGGTGCCGATGCCGAACTGCTGCCCGGCCCGGCGATCACCCTGGATGGCGATCCGCTGGCCTTGCGGCGCGCAGTGATGAACCTGCTGGAGAACGCGCTGAAATACGGCAAGCGCGCGCGCCTGCAGCTGCAGCGCGATGGCGAAGACGGTGTGCTGTGGATCGATGACGACGGCCCCGGCATCGACCCGACCCAGCGCGAACAGCTGCTGTTGCCGTTCGTGCGTGGCGAGTCCTCGCGCAATCGCGATACCGGCGGCATCGGGCTGGGCTTGTCGGTGGCGCACAGCATCGTGCTGGCGCATGGCGGCGACCTGCGCCTGGACAACCGTGCAGCAGGTGGCGGCCTGCGGGTGACGGTGCGCCTGCCGTGCATGCCGGAGCGGCGCTAGGGCCGGGTTGGAGCACGTTATCTCGCCCAAGCTCGGCGGTGCAGGCCGGCGCGCACCCGAGAGTTCACGCCTGCAAGCAACGATCCGCGCGCCGGATCAGCCGCACGCGACCACTGCTGCGATCAGCAAGCGCTCAGTACGCAAACTCGCGGAACACGCGATCGATGTCGCCATTCCATGCACCGTGATACAGCGCCAGCTTACGCTCGGCCGCGGTAACACCGCTCTCGGCGATCTCGGCGATCACATCCACAAAGCCGGTTTCGTCCTGACCATCGGCATTCAGGCGCGCACGCCGACGCAGGCCCTCGCGGGCGATCTTGACCGCTTCCACCGCCAAATCGCGCACCGTGCCATTGCGGAACGGCAGGCCGAGTGCATGCTTGGGCACGCCGTCGCGCAGCGCGTGGCGTTCGGTGGTGCTGAAATCCTTGACCAGATCCCAGGCCGCATCCAGCGCGGTGTCGTCGTACAGCAGCCCGACCCAGAACGCCGACAGCGCGCACAGGCGGTCCCACGGGCCGGCGTCGGCGCCGCGCATTTCCAGATACTTCTTCAGGCGCACTTCCGGGAACGCGGTGGTCATGTGGTCCGACCAGTCGCGCAGCGTCGGCAACGCGCCCGGCAGTGCCGGCAACTTGCCTTGCATGAAATCGCGGAAGCTCTGCCCACTGGCATCGACATAGACACCGTCGCGGTAGGAGAAATACATCGGCACATCGAGCAGGTAATCGACATAGCGCTCGTAGCCGAAGCCGTCCTCGAACACGAAGTCCAGCATGCCGGTGCGGTCGGCGTCGGTATCGGTCCAGATGTGCGAGCGGTAGCTGAGGTAGCCGTTCGGCTTGCCTTCGGTGAACGGCGAATCGGCGAACAACGCGGTGGCGATCGGCTGCAACGCCAGCGACACGCGGAACTTCTTCACCATGTCCGCTTCGGTGGCGTAATCCAGGTTGACCTGCACCGTGCAGGTACGGGTCATCATGTCCAGGCCGAGCGAGCCGACCTTGGGCATGTAGTTCTTCATGATCTGGTAGCGGCCCTTGGGCATCCACGGCATTTCATCGCGGCGCCACTTGGGCTGGAAGCCCATGCCCAGGAACCCCAGCTGCAACTCACCGGCCACCTGCGCCACTTCGTCCAGATGGGTGCCGGTTTCCACGCAGGTGTGATGCAGGGTTTCCACTGCCGCGCCCGACAGTTCCAGCTGGCCGGCCGGCTCCAGCGTCACCGAGGCGCCGTCGCGCAGCAGCGCGATGGTGTGGCCGTTTTCCTGCACCGGCTCCCAGCCGAAGCGGGTCAACCCGGTCAGCAGCGCCTGGATGCCGCGCTCGCCTTCGAACGTGGGCGCGCGCAGGTCGTCGAGCTGGAAGCCGAACTTTTCGTGCTCGGTGCCGATCCGCCAGTCAGCGCTGGGCTTCTCGCCGGAGGCCAGCACCTGGACCAGCTCCGCGCGTTCGGTGATCGGCGTTTCGGCAACGTGGCTGGGACTCGACAAGGGCAGGCTCGCAGGAAAATTTAGGGGAACGATGTGGGGATCCTCCCCTGCCACCGCAAGGCCCGCACTATAACCGCAGGGCATGGAAAGAATTGCTGCCATCGACCGGGTCTGAGATTTCCATCCATGCGCACGGCGTGGCCGACGCAGCAGCAAGCGCGACCCCACCGCCCGAGGGCAGGCGTGACGGAGGTGCGGCAGGCCGCAGCCGTTCACGCTGAACGCGGCCACCCGCAAATCCCCGCAGGCAGGATGCACGGCGTTCGATCACCCAGGCCGCGCACCCGCGATCCTGTAGCATCGCCCGGCCATGACCGTTGCGCCCACACCCACCGACGCCCTGCTCGCGCAGATGACCACTCTGATGCACTGCGAGCGCGCCGACGGCTACGCCTGCGTGAGCGCACGGCGCGAACACGGGGCGCGCTCGGTGGACCTGACCCAGCCGCAGTTCGCAATTGTGTTGCAGGGCCGCAAGCAGGTGCGCAGCGCGACCCAATCGCTGCAGTTCGTGCCGGGCGACCTGTTCCTGGTGACGCGCCGTTGCCGGATCGATGTGATCAACACGCCCGACCCGCAGACCGGGCTCTACCTGAGCGTGGTGGTCCCCCTCTGCGAAGAGGCGCTGGCCGCTGCACGCGCATTGTGGAACGAGCCGCTGCCCGAGGCCGGTGCCGACATCGCGCAGCTGCCGGCGATCGATGTCGCGCTGACGCTGCGGCAATGGCGCGAGGCGCTGCAGCACGGCCTGTATACCGAAGCACGCCTGGCGCTGGCCGCACTGGTCGTCACCCTCTGCCGCCGCGGCCACGGCGGCCTGTTGCTGCCGCCGGCGCCAAGCGTTGCCGAGCAGGTGCGTACGCTGATCACCGCGCAACCGCAGCGGGCGTGGCGCTCGCGCGATATCGAAGACAGTCTGGGGATCAGCGGCGCCACCTTGCGCCGGCATCTGGCTGCCGAACACCGCTCGCTGCGCGAATTGATCACCGACGCGCGGCTGGCGCACGCCATGGCCTTGCTCTACAGCACGCGCTGGCCGCTCAAGACCGTGGCCGCGCGTGCCGGCTATCGCTCTACCCGCAGCTTCAGTCAGCGCTTCCAGCAGCGCTACGGGCTGGATCCGGCCAGCATCGGCAATAGTCGCTAGAGCGCCGACGCGAGCGCTTGGCGCAGCGCATTGAGCGAATCGCGCAGCTCGCTGCCGCCAGCATGGCGACACCGCGGCGGTTGCCGCCTGTCCTGGAGTTGCCCATGTCTGTTTCCGTCCTGCGTGCGCTGGCGCCGCTGCTACTGGCCGCAAGCGCCACGCTGGCGCACGCCGCTGCGCCCGCATCCCCCCACGCGCAGGTTCCCGGCTTTTACCTGCAGCGCATCGGCACGCTGCGCGTCACCGCGTTGTTCGACGGCCGCGTGGGGCTCACGCGTCAACAACTGTCCAATGTGGACCCGGCAGAGCGCGACCGCCTGCTTGCGCAGGGCTACGTGCCTGAAGACCCCAAGGGGTTGCAGACCGCGGTCAACGCCTATCTGATCCAGGACGGCAACCACCTCAGCCTGGTCGATACCGGCACCGCGCAGTGCCTGGGGCCCGGCCTGGGGCAGGTGCTGGCCAACCTGCGCGCCGCCGGTGTCGACCCCGCCCAGGTCGACGATGTGCTGCTCACCCACGCGCATCCGGACCACCTGTGCGGCCTGCTCGATGCGCAGGGCACACCGGCCTTTGCCAACGCCACGGTGTGGCTGTCCGACGCCGACGCCGCGTACTGGCTGGATCCGGCCTCGGAGGCCGTTGCCGCGCCGATGCTGCAGTTCGCCTTCCCGTTGGCGCGCGCGGCCGTCGCGCCCTATCAGGCCCAGGGTCGGCTGCGCCGTTTCCAGCCGGGCAAAACCACATTGCCGGCCGGCATCACCGCGCTGGACAGCCAGGGCCACACGCCCGGCCACGTCTCCTACCGCTTCGACGGCGGCGCTGGCAGCACCCTGCTGGTGTGGGGCGATGTGTTGCACTACCACGCCGTGCAGTTTGCCCAGCCGGACGCATCGTTCGAGGCCGACAGCGATCGCACCAAGGCGATCGCCTCACGGCGTCGCCTGCTGGCGCAGGCCGCCGATGGCCGCTGGTGGGTGGCCGGCGCGCATCTGCCGTTCCCGGGCCTGGGTCATGTGCGCCGCGAGGGCGCCGCGTTCGCCTGGGTGCCGACCGAGTTCGGCCCGGTTCCACAATGAAAACGGCGAGCCCTGGCTCGCCGTCCTAATGGTCTGAAGTGCCAGGCGTCATGCGCCAGGCCCGGCCCGGCTCACTCTACGGCAGGCGCCGCTACGTCCAGACCCAGCCAGCCGCCGACGATGCCGCGCAACTCGTCCACGCCCTGGCGCGACTCGCCCGAGTAGGTCTGCACGGTCACGCTGTCGCCGAAGCGCGAGGTCACTTCCTTCTTGACCTTCTGCAACGTCTGCATCTGCTGGCCACGGCCGAGCTTGTCGGCCTTGGTCAGCAGCCCATGCGCGGGCAGGCCGCGCTCGGCCGCATAGCCGAGCATCTGCAGGTCGTAATCCTTGAGCGGATGGCGGATGTCCATCACCACCACCAGCCCGCGCAAGGCCTCGCGGGTGCGGAAATAGCGGTCGATGAAGGCCTGCCAATGCGCCTGCAGGTCCTGCGGCACCTTGGCGTAGCCGTAACCGGGCAGATCCACCAGATAACGCTCGGGCTGGATCTGGAAGAACACCAGCTGCTGGGTGCGGCCAGGGGTCTTGGACACGCGGGCCAGCGCGTTCTGGCGGGTCAGCGCATTGAGCGCGCTGGATTTCCCGGCATTGGAGCGGCCGGCGAAGGCGACCTCGTAGCCGCCATCGTCGGGCAATTGCCGGGCGTTATGGGCGGACAGGTGGTAGCGGGCTTGTTCGATAAGGAGCGACATCTCCCTAGGATCGCACGTTCGGGGCCTGACGGTTTTGCTGCACTGTTCGTTGACCCTGGCGCAAAGGCGTGTCGATAATCGAAGCACGCCTGCCACAGCCAGCACCCAACGCGCGCGGGCCGGGTCCATACGGAGCTTTAGCTGATGCGCCATGCTCGTGTGCTAGTCCTCGCCGCCGTCGCCGTGCCGGTCATTGCCGCCGTGGCGTTTGCGCAATCGGCAGTCACGCCGATCCCCGATCCGCCGCCGGTGCGCATTGCCCCGCTGGAGGTGGACCTGTCCAAGACCACCTGGGGCGATGCCAAGGCCGGCCAGGCCAAGGCCGCCGCCTGCGCGGCCTGCCATGGCCCGGACGGCAATCCGGCGGTGGCCATGTACCCACGCATCGCCGGCCAGACCGAGCGCTACGTGGCGCATCAGGTCGCCCTGATCGCCAGCGGCGAGCGCAATACCGGCATGTCGGCGGTGATGGTGCCGTTCGTTAAGGACCTCACCGCGCAGGACATGCGCGACCTGGGCGCCTACTTCGCCACGCAGAAATCCGCAGCCGGCGTGGCCGACGACGCGGTGGTCAACGAGGGGCCGTACCAGGGGCTGAAGTTCTACGAGGTCGGCGAGAAGCTCTACCGCGGCGGCGACATCGCGCGCGGCGTGCCGGCCTGCATGGCCTGCCATGGCCCGGCCGGCAGCGGCAATCCGGGCCCGGCGTATCCGCGCCTGGGCGGCCAGCATGCCGAGTACGTGGCGCGGCGCCTGAAGGAATACCAGGCCGGCACCACCCAGGAGCGCAACCCGGCGCTGTTCAATATCATGGCGCAGGTGGCGCACCCGCTGACCGAGCAGGAGATCCAGGCGCTGGCCAGCTATCTGCAGGGTCTGCACGACCGCGCCGACGACGCGGCCGCCGCGCAGCAACCACCCACAGCAATGCCCGCACGCTCATGAGCTGACCGCCGCACCCGCCACACCGTGTCACGACGCCGGTCCCGCGACCGGCGTCGTCGTTTCCCGCTCTCCCCCTTCCCACTCCCACTCCCACGGAGCCTGCATGAATCTGTTTTCCCGCCTGTCCCTGCTGTTGTTGCTGTTGATGCCGCTGGCGGCCTGTGCCGCCGACAAGAACGCCCCGCCGGTCGAAGGCGACGACTACATCGTCATCGACGGCGGCCAGCCGTACGCGCCGCTGGCCGGCAAGGTGGAAGTGGTCGAGGTGTTCGGCTACACCTGCCCGCACTGCGCGCACTTCGAGCCAACCCTGGAGGCCTGGGTGGCCAAGCAGCCGTCGTATGTGCGCTTCACCCCGGTGCCGGCGGCATTCGGCGGGTTCTGGGATGCCTTCGCGCGTGCCTACTTCGCCGCCGACATCCTGGGCGTGGCCAAGCGCAGCCATCGCGCCATGTTCGAGGCCATCCACGAAAAGCAGACCGTGCCGACCCAGAACGTCGCCCCGGAAGAACTGGCCGCGTTCTACGCCGGCTATGGCGTGCCGCAGCAGCGCTTCATCGAGACCTACAAGAGCCAGGCGGTGGATGCCAAACTCGATGCGGCGCGCGAATTCGCCAAGCGCAGCAAGCTCCCGGGCACCCCGGCCATCATCATCAACGGGCGCTACCTGATCGGCGCGCGCAATTACCCGGACATGCTGCGCGTGGCCGATTACCTGATCGCCCGCGAACACGCCGCGCCTGCCAAGCGCTGAACCGCGTAACCGCCACCAACGGCCGCCCGTGGCATCATGCGCCCCGCGGCCGTCCGGCCCTTTCCTCGCCCCACGCTGGAGATCCAATCCGATGAAGACCCGCTTCGCCCTGACGCTGATGGCGCTGCTGCCGATCCTGGTCGCCTGCAAGGCCCAGGACGGCTCGTCCGACACCGCACCTGCCGCCACCACGCCGGCTGCCGAAACGGCGCCTGCTCCGGCCGCTGCCACGCCGGCCGCCGACCCCGCCGCACCGCCTGCAGTTGGCGAGAGCGCCAGCACCCCGCCGGCCGCCGCCCCCAGCGCCGCACCGCGTGCGCCGAACGGCCCCGAGCCGGTCGCCGGCACCGACTATCTGGATATCGAAGGCGGCCAGCCCTACCAGCAGGCTGCCGGCAAGATCGAAGTGGCCGAGGTCTTCGGCTATGTCTGCCCCGCCTGCAACGCGTTCCAGCCGCTGATCGGGCCGTGGAAGGCCGGCCTGCCGTCGGACGTGCACTTTGTCTACGTGCCGGCGATGTTCGGCGGCCCGTGGGACGACTACGGCCGTGCGTTCTACGCCGCCGAAACCCTGGGCGTGCAGGAGAAGACCCACGAAGCGCTGTACAAGGCCATCCACACCGAGCAGACCCTCAAGGGCGAGCGCGGCAAGGATTCGGTGCAGGACATCGCCGCGTTCTACGCCAAGTACGGCGTGGACCCCAAGACCTTCATCGACACCATGAGCAGCTTCGGCGTCTCGGCCAAGACCAACCGTGCCAAGCAGTTCGCCACCCGCAGCAAGCTCACCGGCACCCCGTCGCTGATCGTCAACGGCAAGTACCTGGTCAAGGGCCAGAGCTTCCCGGACATGCTGCGCATCGCCGATCACCTGATCGCGCGCGAACGCGCCACGCTGGCCAAGTGATCCTGTCGATCGCCGCCCTGTGAACGCTTCGGATTCGCGCACCCTGCGGGTGCTGACGGCCAATATCCAGGCCGGCTCCAGCACCCGCCGGTACAGCGACTACGTCACGCGCAGCTGGTCGCATGCGTTGCCCCTGGGCAGCAAGCGCACCAGCCTGGACAGCATCGCCAAACTGGCCGGCGAGCGCGATATCGTCGGCCTGCAGGAGGCCGACCCGGGCAGCCTGCGCTCGGGCTTCACCAACCAGACCCACTATCTGGCCGAGCGCGCCGGCTTCCATTACTGGAGCCACCAGCCCAACCGCCGCATGGGCGGGGTGGCCTCCAGCGCGAATGGTTTGCTCAGCAAGCTGGAACCGCTGGAAGTGCAGGACCACGCCCTGCCCGGCCGGATCGGCGGGCGCGGCATCCTGCTGGCCAAGTTCGGCCAGGGCCGCGAAGGCCTGGCGGTGGCAGTGGCGCACCTGTCGCTGGGCGCCAATTCGCGCATGGCGCAGCTGGCCTTCATCGCCGAGTTGTTGTCCGAGCATCCCAACGCGATGTTGATGGGCGATTTCAATTGCATGGCCGACCGGCCGGAAATGCAGGCGCTGTATCGGCACACGCGCTTGCAGCCGCCCAGCTGCGAGGTGCATACGTTTCCGAGCTGGCGTCCGGACCGGGCGATCGACCATATCCTGGTCAGCGACAGCCTGACGATCGAACATATCGAAGCGATTCCCGCAGCGTTCTCCGACCATCTTGCGGTGGGCATGGATATCCGCGTGCCGCTGCAGCTGCTGCGCTGACAGCCACGCAAAGTGGCTACGGGTTCGCACTGGCGGACTCGACCGATGACACCCCCTCGACGCCGCCTGTGCGATAACGCAGGCGGTTTTTCGTTGGGAGCACAGCACGTGATACGCGTCATATGAGTGTGTCGGCATGAGTGCGGTTGAGCCGCAGCTGTTGCCGGTGCGCACCCTGCGGGCGGTGTTCGTGCTGGCGGCAACCGTGGTCTGTACGTTTGCGTTGCTGGTGTCGTTGTTTCCGCTCGAAGCGGGCCGTGTGCTGCTGGACGCACAGACCTGGGCCTCGCGCAATGTCGGCTGGTACTACCTGCTGGCGATGACGGTGTATCTGGTGTTCGTGCTTGGCGTGGCCTTGTCCAGCTACGGCAACATCAAGCTCGGCGCCGATCACGACGAACCGGAATTCAGCTATCTGTCCTGGGCCGGCATGTTGTTCGCCGCAGGCATCAGCATCACGCTGTTCTTCTTCTGCGTCTCCGAACCGCTCACCCATTACCTGCAACCGCCGCAAGGCGGCACGGGCAGTGGTGAGGCTTCCGCGCGGCAGGCGATGCAGTTGCTGTTCCTGCATTGGGGATTGCATGGCTGGGGCGTGTTCGCGCTGGCAGCAATGGCGCTGGCGTATTTCGCATTCCGCCACAACCTGCCGCTGGCCTTGCGCTCGGCGCTGTATCCGCTGATCGGCAAGCGCATCAACGGGCCGATCGGCTACACGGTGGATGCGCTGGGCATCGTGGCCACCGTGTTCGGCCTGGGCGCGGACATGGGCTTCGGCGTGCTGCATCTCAACGCCGGCCTGAGCACCTTGATGGAGGTGCCGCACACCCATTGGGTGCAGGTCGCGCTGATCGTGGCGATGATGGGCGCGGCGATCGTGGTGGCGGTCTCCGGCGTGGAAAAAGGCGTGCGCTGGATGTCGGACATCAACATGCTGCTGGCGATCGCGCTGCTGTTGTTCATGCTGTTCGCCGGCCCCACGCAGTATCTGCTCAACGCGCTGATCCAGAATCTGGGCGACTACCTGGGCAGCGTGGTCAACAAGAGTTTCGATGTGTACGCCTACGGCGGCCGCAACGGCTGGCTCGGCAACTGGACGGTGTTCTACTGGGCGTGGTGGATCGGCTGGGCACCGTTCGTGGGCCTGTTCATCGCGCGCATTTCGCGCGGCCGCACCATTCGCGAGTTCGTGCTCGGGGTGTTGCTGATCCCGCTCGGCTTCACCCTGGCGTGGCTGTCGATCTTCGGGAACAGCGCGCTGGACCAGTTGCTGCATCACGGCCAGGGCGCGCTGGCGCAGCAGGCCATCGCTGCGCCGGAGACGGTGCTGTATTCGCTGCTGCAGGGCTACCCGTGGAGCCGCACGGTGATCACGGTGACGGTGGCGATCAGCTTCGTGTTCTTCGTGACCTCTGCCGACTCCGGCACGGTGGTGTTGTCCACGCTGTCCTCGCACGGCGGCGAGCCGCACGACGATGGCCCACGCTGGCTGCGCGTGTTCTGGGGCGTACTCACCGCGGTGGTGACTGGTGGCCTGTTGCTGGCCGGCAGCATGGACGCATTGAAATCGGCCGTGGTGCTGGCCTCGCTGCCGTTCTCTGCGGTGTTGCTGCTGATGGCCTGGGGCCTGTCGCGCGCGCTCAGCCAGGAATCGCAGCGCAAGCGCGCACAGCTCTACAGCCCCAGCCCGCTGATCGGGCAATCGCGGCACCACCGCGGCTGGCGTCAGCGCCTGGGCCAGGCGATGCATTTCCCGGCGCGCGATGAGGTCTATCGCTTCATGCACGACCAGGTGCGTCCGGCGATCGAAGCGGTCACCGCGCAGCTGCAGGAAGAAGGCTGGCAGGTCAGCAGCCGGCTGGACGACGACGACATGGAAATCAGCGTCGACCACGGCGAGCAGCAGGGCTTCCGCTACCAGGTGGTGATGCGCGGCTACCTGACACCGTCATTTGCCGCGCAGCGCCTGCGCAACCAACGCTATTACCGCGCCGAAGTGTATCTGTACGAAGGCAGCCAGGACTACGACCTGGTCGGTTACAGCCGCGAACAGATCATCAACGACATCATCGATCAATACGAGCGTCACCTGCAGTTCCTGCATCTCACGCGCTGAGGTGCCGCCGCTGCCGCGTGCGCCCCACAGGAGGTTTGCCATGCCACGTTTTCCCGACCAGTTGCTGTATATCGGCGGCCGCTATGTTCCCGCCCGCGGCGGCCACACCTTCGAGGTGGTCAATCCCGCCACCGGCGAGGTGCTGGCCAATGTGCACAACGCCGGTGCCGACGACCTGGATGCCGCGGTCGACAGCGCCACAGCCGGCCAGCAGCAATGGGCGGCACTGACCGCGGTGGAACGCTCGCGCATCCTGCTGCGTGCAGTAGCGCTGCTGCGCGAGCGCAACGATGCGCTGGCCGAACTGGAAACGCTCAACACCGGCAAGCCGCTGAGCGAAACCCGCAGCGTGGACATCGTCACCGGCGCGGACGTGCTGGAGTACTACGCCGGCGTGGCGCAGGCGCTGCAAGGTGCACAGGTGCCGTTGCGCGAAGGCAGCTTCTTCTACACGCGGCACGAGCCGCTGGGCGTGGTCGGCGCGATCGGCGCATGGAATTACCCAATCCAGATTGCGCTGTGGAAAGCCGCGCCCGCGCTGGCGGCCGGCAATGCGATGATCTTCAAGCCCAGCGAAGTGACACCGCTGACCGCACTCAAACTGGCCGAATTGTTCACCGAAGCCGGCCTGCCCGATGGCGTGTTCAACGTGCTGCCCGGCGACGGCGCCAGCGTGGGCACTGCGCTTACCGAACACCCGCAGATCGAAAAGATCAGCTTCACCGGCGGCACCGCGACCGGGCGCAAGGTGATGGCCAGTGCCTCGAGTTCGTCGCTGAAAGACGTGACCATGGAACTGGGCGGCAAGTCGCCCCTGATCGTCTGCGCCGACGCCGACCTGGATCTGGCTGCCGACATCGCGATGATGGCCAACTTCTACAGCTCCGGGCAGGTGTGCACCAACGGCACGCGCGTGTTCGTGCCGCGCGCGCTGCGCACCGCCTTCGAGGCGCGGCTGCTGGCACGCGTGCAACGCATCCACATCGGCGACCCGCTGGACGCGCGCACCACCTTCGGCCCGATGGTCAGCGCCGCGCACATGCAACGCGTGCTCGACTACATCGCGCAGGGCAAGGCCGAGGGCGCACGCCTGCTGTGCGGCGGCGAACGTCTGCGCGACGGCGCACTGGCACAGGGCTGCTATGTCGCACCAACCATCTTCAGCGATTGCACCGACGTGATGACCATCGTACGCGAAGAGATCTTCGGGCCGGTGCTGAGCTTGCTCACCTACGACGACGAGGACGAAGCGATCGCACGCGCCAATGCCACCACCTACGGCCTGGCCGCCGGTGTGGTGACGCCGGACCTGGCGCGCGCGCATCGCCTGATCCATCGCCTGCAGGCGGGCATCTGCTGGATCAACACCTGGGGCGAGTCGCCGGCACCGATGCCGGTGGGCGGCTACAAGCAATCCGGCGTGGGTCGCGAGAACGGCCTTGCCACGCTGCAGGCCTATACCCGCACCAAATCCATCCAGGTCGAACTGGAACGCTACGCGTCGGTGTTTTGACCGGCCGACGCCACCTGGCAGGCCGTCGCTGGCGACACCGGCGAGATGCGCAAGCGGAAGCCTGTAGATCGCGCTGCCATTTCGAACAAGAACAGCCGCCCACCGCGCAATCGTCTTGAATGCCGCTTCACACCGGCACCGCAACAAGGAGAACCTCATGCAACGCGAATACGACTACATCATCATCGGCGCCGGCTCGGCAGGTAACGTGCTGGCCGCGCGCCTGACCGAGGATCCGGGCGTCAGCGTGTTGCTGCTGGAAGCGGGCGGGCCGGATTATCGGCTGGACTTCCGCACCCAGATGCCGGCCGCGTTGGCCTTCCCGTTGCAGGGCCGTCGCTACAACTGGGCCTACGAGACCGAGCCGGAGCCGCATATGGACAACCGGCGCATGGAATGCGGGCGCGGCAAAGGGCTGGGCGGCTCGTCGTTGATCAACGGCATGTGCTACATCCGCGGCAACGCGCTGGATTTCGACCATTGGGCCAGGCGGCCGGGCCTGGAAGACTGGAGCTACCGCGATGTGTTGCCTTACTTCCGCAAGGCCGAAACCCGCGACATCGGCGCCAACGATTATCACGGCGGCGAAGGCCCGGTCAGCGTGGCCACGCCGAAGAACGACAACAACGTGCTGTTCCATGCCATGGTCGATGCGGGTGTACAGGCCGGTTATCCGCGCACCGACGATCTCAACGGTTACCAGCAGGAAGGCTTCGGGCCGATGGACCGCACGGTGACGCCGCAAGGGCGTCGCGCAAGCACGGCGCGTGGCTATCTGGACATGGCGCGTCCACGCGATGGCCTGCATATCGTCACCCATGCCACCACCGACCGCATCCTGTTTGCCGGCAAGCGCGCAATCGGCGTGCACTATCTGGTCGGCAACAGCAGCGAAGGTGTCGACGCACACGCGCGCCGCGAAGTGCTGGTGTGTGCCGGAGCAATTGCCTCACCGCAGCTGCTGCAACGCTCCGGCGTCGGCGCGCCGGATCTGCTGCGCGCACTCGACGTGCAGCTGGTGCACGACCTGCCCGGCGTCGGCCAGAACCTGCAGGATCATCTGGAGGTCTACATCCAGTACGCCTGCACCAAGCCGGTGTCGTTGTATCCGGCATTGCAATGGTGGAACCAGCCGGCCATCGGTGCGCAGTGGTTGTTCGCCGGTACCGGCACCGGCGCCAGCAATCAATTCGAAGCCGGTGGTTTCATCCGCACGCGCGAAGAATTCGACTGGCCCAATATCCAGTACCACTTCCTGCCCGTCGCGATCAACTACAACGGCAGCAATGCGGTGAAGGAACACGGCTTCCAGGCGCATGTGGGGTCGATGCGCACTCCCAGCCGCGGGCGCGTGCATGCCAAGTCGCGCGACCCGCGCCAGCATCCGTCGATCCTGTTCAACTACCAATCCACCGATCAGGACTGGCAGGAATTTCGCGATGCGATCCGCATCACCCGCGAGATCATCGCCCAGCCCGCACTGGACGCCTACCGCGGCCGCGAAATCAGCCCGAGCGCAGACTGCAAGACCGATGCCGAACTGGACGCCTTCGTGCGCGCGCGCGCAGAGACCGCGTATCACCCGTCCTGCTCCTGTGCGATGGGCACCGATGACATGGCGGTGGTCGACGGACAGGGCCGTGTGCACGGCATGGAAGGCCTGCGCGTGATCGATGCATCGATCATGCCGCGTATCATCACCGGCAACCTCAACGCCACCACCATCATGATCGCCGAGAAGATCGCCGACCGCATGCGTGGCCGCACGCCACTGCCGCGCAGCACGGCCGACTACTACGTGGCCGGCGATGCGCCCGTGCGCGGATGATTGCTGAGTTGGTAACGCGCGAGTGATCTCTAGTTACGTGCAAAGCTGCTTGGTCGAGGGCGCGGTGCCCTCACCACTTCCGGGACACGCCGTGAATCCGTCCGTGGCGGCTCCTTGGCGGCATCCTTGCCGCCAAAGGGTCCCGGAACCGGTAAGGACACCGCACCAGGAAGTTTTTAGGTTGCTTCATTGACAGCCTGCTTATTGCTCGGCTCGTCTTGGGCAACTGATTGGGTAAGCTGCTATATAAACAGTGCAGGTCATGCCTTGCTTAGCCGTGCACGCCGACCATCTAGACTGGTCCTTGCCCGCCCACCGTCGCGGGACCTTGAGCGGCATGGATGCCGCGCCAGAGCCTACAAGGACGTACTTGCGGCGTG
>NZ_JAJGQM010000061.1 GCF_020784175.1 Xanthomonas campestris pv. asclepiadis | reverse complement strand
CTCATGCGCAGGGTTGGTCGGTGTGCGGAGTTGGTCGGCGGCGCGGCGCCGCATCCAGTGTCGGGACACGCCGTGAAAAGGATGTACTTGCGGTGTGTCCCATGCCGGTACGCGTGCAAGCGCCCGCAGCAGGCCGGAGCATTCGCACAAAGCCGGCAGACCTCGTGTGCGAGGCTGTTCTGTGTCGGTACGAGTGCAAGCGCCTGCAGCAACCCGACGCACTTGCAAGAAAGTTGGAACACCAAACACCAGCACCAAACACCAAAACGGCCAGCAGATCACTCTGCCGGCCGTCAGGTTTGCATCTTTTAGAGAATGAGCAGAGTTACGCCACCGCAGCCGTCTTGCCGGCGACCACGCCGCGCTCGCGCTGACGCAACAGGCGGTTTGCCACATCCAGCCACGCCAGTGCGCTGGCTTCGATGATGTCCTTGCTGGTGCCGGTGCCTTCGTATTCCACGCCGTCGTGGCGCACGCTCAGGCTGGCTTCGCCGCGCGCGTCCGCGCCGATGCCCACGCTGTGCACCTGATAGCTGTCCAGCTCCAGCTTTACACCGGTGGCCGAGGCCAGTGCGCCGAATAGCGCATCCACCGGGCCGTTGCCCTGCGCAGTTTCGGCCACGCGGTTGCCTTCCGGATCGGACAATTCCACCAGCGCATTGGCACGGCTGCCGACATCGCTGATGGTCATCGACGCCAGGCGATAGCCTTCCTGCACAGTGGCATCCTGCATCAACGCCTGCAGGTCCGCGTCGGTGACCACGCGCTGCTTTTCGCACAATGCCTTGAACTGTTCGAAGACCAGTTTCACCTCTTCTTCTTCCAGCAGATACCCCAAGGCACGTAGGCGCTGCTCCACTGCCGCGCGGCCGCTGTGGCGGCCCAGCACCATCTGCGAGGACTCCCAGCCCACGTCTTCCGGACGCATGATTTCGTAGGTGCCGCGATGGCGCAGCATGCCGTGCTGGTGGATGCCCGACTCGTGCGCGAACGCATTGCCGCCGACCACTGCCTTGTTGCGCTGCACCGGCATGCCGACCAGGCGCTGCAGCAACTGCGAGGTGGAGACGATGCGTGGGGTGTTGATGTCGGTGTCGATGTTGTAGAACGCACCGCGCACCTTCAGTGCCATGGTGATTTCTTCCAGCGCACAATTGCCGGCGCGCTCGCCGATGCCGTTGATGGTGCATTCGACCTGGCGTGCGCCGCCTTCGATCGCCGCCAGCGAATTGGCCACCGCCAGGCCCAGATCGTTGTGGCAGTGCGCACTGAAGATGACGCTGTCGGCACCTTCCACGCTGGCGATCAGGCGCGAGAACATGCCGCGGATTTCTTCCGGCGTGGTGAAGCCCACGGTGTCCGGCAGATTGATCGTGGTGGCACCGGCGGCGATCGCCACGCGCGCCACCTCGGCCAGGAAATCCTCTTCGGTGCGGGTGGCGTCTTCGGCGGAGAACTCGACATCGTCGATATAGCCGCGCGCCAGCGTCACATGCCTGTGCACCGATTCCAGCACCTGCTCGCGGCTCATGCGCAGCTTGTGCTCGCGATGCAGCGGGCTGGTGGACAGGAAGACATGCAGGCGCGGATTGGCGGCCGCTTCCAGTGCACGTGCGGAAGTTTCGATATCGGCCTGCAGGCAGCGCGACAGCACCGCCAGCGTGGGGCGACGCAACTCGCGGCCGATCATCGCGACCGCTTCGCGGTCGGAATGCGAACTGGCCGGGAAACCGGTTTCGATGATGTCCACGCCGAGCTCGTCCAGCGCGCGCGCCATCACCAGCTTTTGCTGGGGCGTCATGCTGCAGCCGGGGGATTGCTCGCCGTCGCGCAGGGTGGTGTCGAAAATTCGGATACGCGGGGTCTGGTTGGATACGGTCGTGTTCACCAGGATGACTCCTCTACGGCGATGGCGGTGACAGGCGTTGAAGCGACTGCGGATGGGCGGGAAAGAACGGGTGTTTCGGGAAGTGACTTGGCGCTGCGTTCGTTGCGCAGCCGCTCGGTATTGCGACGACGCGGCTTGCGTGGCGGCCGCGGCCGCACCTCGGACAAGAGTGTGGCCAGAACAGTTGCGTCGATATTACCGCCAGAGACCACCGCGCACTTGCGTTTGCCTGACACGCGGCGACCGGCAGCCAGTGCCAGCGCGCCAGCACCCTCGGCGATGACGTGTTCCTCCAGCGCCAGGCGCACCAGGGTCTCGCGCAATTCGGCCTCGCGCACGATCACCACATCGTCAAGCAGGCTCGAGCACAGGCGGCGGGTCAGAAAGCCGGGAATCTTGACCTTCACGCCATCGGCCAGCGTGGGGACGGGAGTGATTTCGCGGAAGTCGCCGCGCACGGCACGGGCCATCGAATCGACGCCTTCCACCTGCGCGCCGACGATGCGCACACCCTGTGATTTCAGCGCCAGCGCCACCCCGGAGGCCAGCCCGCCGCCACCGATCGGCACGATCACCACGTCAGGGGCATGCGCAGCCAGTTCGATGCCGACCGTGCCTTGCCCGGCGATCACGTCCGGGTCGTCGAAGGCGGACAGAAAGCGATAGCCGTTCTGCTCGGCCAGCTCGCGCGCGAACGCAAACGCCTCGTCGTAGCTGTTGCCATGCTGGCGGACGGTCGCGCCCCAGTGCGCGACGCCGGCGATCTTGGTCTGCGGCGCGCCGTAGGGCATCACCGTGATGGCCTGCACGCCCAGCCGATACGCCGACCATGCCACCCCTTGCGCATGGTTGCCGGCCGATGCGCAGATCACCGGACGCTCGTCGCCGCGCTCCAGCCCGGCCAGCAATGCGTTCAATGCGCCGCGCACCTTGTAGGAGCCGGTGCGCTGCAGATTTTCCAGCTTCAACCACACACCGAAGCGCTCGGCGTAATGCAGCGGCGTGGGCGACAGGTACTTGCGCAGACGTGCCTGTGCGGCCAGCACGTCGGCCACGCTGACGGCCACGTCGCCTACGTCTGGCTCCTGCGGGGAGGGGCGGCCGGAATCAGGCATTGCGGCACGCGCACGGCCGATCCGGAAGAAGACACCTCCGGATGGCGGTTTGCTGGTCGCGCGAGGTCTGGGCGTTCACGCCGCGACCTCGACCGAGTCCAGCGCGGTGATCACCACCGACTCGCAGTCGTACACTTTTTCCAACTGCAGGCGCAGCGTCTCCGGCGGGCGGGTGCTGTCCACGTCCAGTTGCAGATGCCAGCGGCCGGCATCATCCGGTGCGCAGGCGCCCTGGATGGCGCAGGGGCGAAAGCCGCGTCGCTCGGTCATGCCGAGCACGCGCACCAAGGCGCCTTCGGCCGGCGTCAGCACCAGATCAAGCCGGTAACGCATGCGATGTCTCCTTGGCCGCGTGTGCGGGATTGCTGTCCAGCATGGTGCTGTTGGCGTTGTTGGGCGGCACCAGCGGCCACACGTTGGCGCGCGCGTCGATGGCCACGTGCAACAGGCCGGGGCCGGGTTGTGCCAGCAGTTCCGCCAGCGCCGCGTCCACGTCGCCGCGCGCGATGATGCGCTTGGCCGGGATGCCGAAGACCTGCGCCAATGCCGCAAAATCCGGGTTGTCGGACAAATCGATTTCGCTGTAGCGCTCGGCGAAAAACAGTTCCTGCCACTGCCGCACCATGCCCAGCGAACTGTTGTCCAGCAGCACGATCTTCACCGGCAGCTTGCAGCGCGCGATAGTGACCAGCTCCTGCACGTTCATCATGAAGCTGCCGTCGCCGGAGACCAGCACCACGGTGCGGTCGGGGCAGGCGAACTGCGCGCCCATCGCTGCCGGCAGGCCGAAGCCCATCGTGCCGAGCGCGCCGCTGGTGAGGTGATTGCGTGGATCGTTGAAGCGGCAATGCTGGGCCACCCACATCTGATGCTGACCGACATCGCAGGCGATGATGGTGTCGGCCGGGGCCACTTCGCTCAGGCGCTTGAGCAGCGCCGGTGCGTAGATATCGGTGCCGGGCGCGTCGTAACGCGCGCCGAATTTTTCGCGGTTGGCAAAGCAGCGCGTGCGCCATGCCTGGCAATTGCCGCGTGCCGCGCTCAGCGCTTTCAGGCTGGCCGCCACATCGCCGGGTACGGCGATGTCTGCCGTGCGTAGCTTGGAAATTTCGTAGGCGTCGGCATCCAGGTGGATGACGCGCGCAAATGGCGCGAATTCGCTCAACTTGCCGGTGGCACGGTCGTCGAAGCGCGCGCCGACGACAACAAGCAGATCGCACTCCTGGATCGCCATATTGGCCGCACGGGTGCCGTGCATGCCGAGCATGCCCAGATAATCCGGATGCGCATGCGGCAACGCGCCCAGGCCGCGCAAGGTCAGCGCGGTGGGAATGCCGGTGGCTTCGACAAAGCGCCGGAATGCCTCCACCGCACCGGCCAGGGCGATGCCTCCACCGCCGTACACCACCGGGCGTTCGGCACTGGCGATGGCCGCCAGCGCTTCGGCCAATTTCGCATCTTCCGGTGCCGGAGGCGGCAACACCGCCGCCGGCACGTGATCGGGCAGATGCGACGCATCGGCGATCTGCACATCCTTGGGCAGGTCGATCAGGACCGGCCCGGGACGTCCTTCGCGCGCAATGCGGAACGCTTCGCGCACCATGCCCGGAAGATCCTCCACGCGCCGCACCAGAAAGCTGTGCTTGACGATCGGCATGGTCATGCCGAACACGTCCAGTTCCTGGAACGCATCGGTGCCCAGCAACGGCGTGGCGACCTGGCCGGTCAGGCACACCATCGGGACCGAATCGAGCATCGCATCGGCAATGCCGGTGACCAGGTTGGACGCGCCCGGGCCGGAGGTGGCCACGCACACGCCAACCCGGCCGCTGGCACGGGCGTAGCCGTTGGCGGCGAGAGCAGCGCCCTGTTCGTGACGGACCAGGATGTGCTTGAGCCTGGAATCCACCAGGGCGTCGTAGAACGGCATGATGGTGCCGCCCGGATAACCGAACAGCGTTTCCACGCCCTCGGCTTCCAGGGCCTGCGTCAGCCAGCGCGCGCCGTTGCGGGGCGTGCTGTGTGCGGAGGTGTTCATGCGTTGCGGACCTTCGGTGTTAGCGGTGGGGGTGCGGCGGCATTACGCCGCTTGTTGATTCGCAGGTGCGACGGCGGCTTGCTGCTGGCCGTTGAGCCACACCATCTTGGCGCGCAGCTTCTTGCCCACTTCCTCGATCGGGTGCTCCAGATCTGCCTGCTTGAACTTGGTGTAGTTCGGCAGGCCGGCTTCGTACTCGGCCACCCAGTTCTTGGTGAAGGTGCCGTTCTGGATATCGGTCAGCACGTCCTTCATGCGCGCCTTGGTGCTGGCGTCGATCACGCGCGGGCCGCTGACATAGTCGCCGTATTGCGCGGTTTCGGACACGAATTCCAGCATGCGGGTGATGCCGCCTTCGTAAAACAGGTCCACGATCAACTTCAGTTCGTGCAGCACTTCGTAGTACGCGATCTCCGGCTGGTAGCCGGCTTCCACCAGCACTTCGAAACCGGCCTGCACCAGCGACGAGGCGCCACCGCACAGCACGGCCTGCTCGCCGAACAGATCGGTTTCGGTCTCTTCCTTGAAGGTGGTCTTGATGATGTTGGCGCGTGCCCCGCCCAGGCCGCCGGCATAGGTCAGCGCAAATTGCTCGGCCTTGCCGCTGGTGTCCTGGTACACCGCATAGATGCAAGGCACGCCACGGCCGATTTCATACTCGCGACGCACCAGCGCGCCCGGGCCCTTCGGCGCGACCAGCACCACATCCAGATCGGCGCGCGGGGTGATCATGTCGAAATGCACATTCAGGCCATGCGCGAACAGCAGGCAGGCGCCCTGTTTCATGTTCGGGGCGATGACGTCTTCGTAGAGCTTCTTCTGCACCATGTCCGGGGTCAGGATTGCGACCAGGTCGGCACTCTTCACCGCCTCGGCCGGTGCCACGACGGTGAAGCCGTCGGCCTGGGCCTTGGATTCGGTCGGGCCACCGGCACGCAGGCCGACGGTGACGTCGAAGCCGGAATCGCGCAGGTTCAGCGCATGTGCGCGGCCCTGGCTGCCGTAGCCGATGATCGCGATTTTCGGTTGGGTGTCGTTGCTCATGGAGTAGTCCTTGCGGGGTTTGGCAGTGGGAAAGAAATCAGCCGGCAGTGCAGACACTGGCCGGCCAAGCAAAGCGGGGATGGACGATGGCACTGCGCATGCGCGCGCAATCACCAGCGCGCCGGTGGGCACGTGTGATGGGCATTGCGGTGATGTCAGTGATGTCGTTCATGTCATTCGAAACTTTTGGTGGTCCCTGAAACGCGAAACCCCGCGCCGTTGCCGGTGCGGGGTCTGATCGAAGCCTTGTGTGTCTGTTGCCTACACGAAGTCCCGTCCCGCACCGGTTGGCGAGGTAATAAGTACGAGCACGAGAAGCGAGGCTGCCGACGCGCTGATGGGCGCGGACACTGGGGCGTTCGAGGTGGTGTGGCGGTGCGACATGTGACTGAGATAACCATCGCTGCCGGTGGGGTGTCAACCCTTGTGCGTGAAACGGCCGCATCAATGGGCGCTGTGTCGCGCAAAACCGCGTGGCAGCAGCATGGTTGCTGTTGAAACCGGATCGATGCAGGCCAGCGGTAGGCGATACGGATCACCAAATGCGCGGCATTTGTGCTGACAGGCAGCGCGTGTCGAACGACGCGGCCCGACCCGCTGGTATGGTTGGCGACTCACATGTGGTGTTTTGGGGATCTCCTGTCATGCGTCGCGTACCTGTGTTGTTGGTGTCTGCCTTGGCGCTGCTCGCGCCACCTCTCAGTGCTGCCGACCGGATCACCGGGCAGCCGTTCGCCACCCGCTCGGAAGTCATCGCCCCGCATGCGATGGCGGCGACTTCGCAGCCGTTGGCCACCCAGATCGCGCTGGATGTGATGAAGAACGGTGGTTCGGCAGTGGATGCGGCGATCGCCGCCAATGCCGCGCTGGGACTGATGGAGCCCACCGGCAACGGCGTCGGCGGGGATCTGTTCGCCATCGTCTGGGACCCCAAGACCAGCAAGCTCTACGGCTACAACGGCTCGGGCCGCTCGCCCAGGTCGCTGACGCTGGCCGAGTTCCAGCGCCGTGGGCTGAAGGACATTCCGCCGACCGGCCCGTTGCCGGTCTCGGTGCCGGGCGCGGTGGATGGCTGGTTCGCGCTGCACGAGCGCTTCGGGCGCAAGCCGATGGCGCAGAACCTGGCCCCGGCGATCCGCTACGCCCGCGAGGGCCATCCGGTGGCCGAGACCATCGCCTATTACTGGGACCGCTCGGTGCCACGCCTGTCGCAGTACCCCGGCTTCAAGGAGCAGTTCACCATCGACGGCCATGCCCCGCGCAAGGGCGAGCTGTGGAAGAACCCGAACCTGGCCAACACCTTGCAGCAGATCGCCGACGGCGGCCGCGATGCGTTCTACAAGGGCGACATCGCCCGCACCATCGGCGCCTATTTCAAGGCCAATGGCGGCTACCTGAGTTACGAGGATCTGGCCAGCCACACCGGCGAGTGGGTGGAGCCGGTGTCCACCAACTACCGTGGTTATGACGTCTGGGAGTTGCCGCCCAACAGCCAGGGCATCGCCGCGCTGCAGATGCTCAATATCCTGGAGGGCTACGATTTCTCCAAGATCCCGTACGGCTCGGCCGAGCATGTGCACCTGTTCACCGAAGCCAAGAAGCTGGCCTTCGCCGACCGCGCGCGCTTCTATGCCGACCCCGCCTTCCAGCCGGCGCCACTGGCCAGGCTGATTTCCAAGGACTACGCCGCGCAGCGTCGCGCGCTGATCTCCATGGACAAGGCGCTCAAGGAAGTGCAGCCGGGCACGCCAAAGCAGCTGGAAGAAGGCGACACCATCTACATGACCGTTGCCGATGCCGACGGCATGATGGTGTCGCTGATCCAGTCCAATTACCGCGGCATGGGCAGCGGCATGGCCCCGCCGGGGCTGGGCTTCATCCTGCAGGACCGCGGCGAGATGTTCGTGCTGAAAAAGGATCACCCCAACGGCTATGCGCCGGGCAAGCGGCCGTTCCAGACCATCATTCCCGCCTTCGTCACCAAGGAAGGCAAGCCGTGGCTGAGCTTCGGGGTGATGGGCGGGGCGATGCAGCCGCAGGGGCACGTGCAGGTCGTGATGAACCTGGTGGACTTCCATATGAATCTGCAGGAAGCCGGCGACGCGCCGCGCATCCAGCATGAAGGCTCCACCGAGCCGACCGGCCAGGCCACCGCGATGAGCGATGGTGGCGAGGTCAACCTGGAAACCGGCTTCTCCTACGACACCATTCGCGCACTGATGCGCAAAGGCCACCGGGTGATCTTTGCCGATGGCCCGTATGGCGGGTACCAGGCGATCGCGCGCGACCCGGCCAGCGGGGTGTATTACGGCGCTTCGGAAAGCCGCAAGGACGGGCAGGCCGCCGGCTACTGAGCAAGTGCCTGCGGTGCGTGGCGCCTCTCAATTGCAGCCGCAGCGCGCCGCTAATGATCATGATGGATTAGGAATGCCCATGAGCTCGATGCAACAACCCGATCCGCCGTCGCAAACGCATGCGGCGCTGCTCCCCGATGCACCGGTCGCGCTGTTGCGGCTATCGGCCGAGGCCTGCGTGGTGGCCTGCAATCGCGCCGGCCTGGACGTCCTGGGCAAGACCGCCGGCGAGCTGCAGGGCGCGCCGGCGTCGGTGTTATGGGGATTGAGCGCAGCCGATCTGGTCGGCGAAGACGGCGTCTGGGCGGCCCCGGGCGACGACCCAGCCCGGCGCGTGCGCTATGTGCGCGACCGCGAGCACGGTGGCTGGATGCTGTCGCTGCCGCATGTGGAAACCGCGATCCTGCTGCGCGAAGCCACCCGCCTGGCTGAAGACAGCCGGCCGGTGCCGATCTCGCCGCTGCTGCAGCCGTTGGTGGCGCGCCTGCAGGCCGAGCACGAAGACCGCACCGTGCTGGAGCGCACCGCCCAGGCGCTGGCCGGCTGCGAGCTGGAACTGCTGCTGCCGCCCGGTCTGGCGGAGACCGACATGGGGCGCCGGCTGCAGGCCGGCTTCGGCAACCTGGCCGAGGCGATCCGCCAGGCAGTGGCGCTGTCGGTGCAGATCGCCGCCGAAGTGCCGCCGCTGGTGGCCGAGAACGACGAGATGGTGCGTCAGTCGCAGGCGCAGACCGAAGCACTGGATGGCGCCCGCACGGCGGTGGAGCGCCTTGCTTCCAGCCTGCACGACGTCAATGCCGATCTGGCACAGGTGATTGCGCTGGCCGCCAGTGCCGACGACAGCGCACGTCAGGGCGTCGCCGCCGCGCACGCGCTGGGCCAGGCCATGCACGAAGTGGAACGCCGCGCCGCGCGTGCCGGCGAGGTCATCGAAGTCATCGACTCGGTGGCGTTCCAGACCAATATCCTGTCGATCAACGCCAGCATTGAAGCTGCGCATGCCGGCGATGCCGGGCGCGGGTTTGCGGTGGTCGCCACCGAGATCCGCCGCCTGGCCGAACGCGCGGCAGCGGCAGCGCGGGACGTGCGCGCGATCCTGGCCGAAACCAGCGCCGCGGTGGGCGAGGGCGCGGCCTCGGCGCGCGGCACCGAAGCGGTGCTCGACGGCATCACCCGCGTGCTCGGCCAGGCCAGCAGCGCGATGACCACGGTGGCCGGGCGGATCCAGGCGCAGGACGGCGAGATTCGCGGCATCGAAAGCGCCGTCGATGGCGTGGTGGCGCTGGGTCGCAGCAACCTGCAGCACGCCGCGCATGTGGCCGAACGCAGCGAGGCGCTGGAGCGCGGCACCGAGACGCTGCGCGACTGCGTGGGCCTGTTCCGTCTGCCGGCCGACCCGCTGACAGTGCCCCGGCACGCGCGCGTCAAGGAACTCGCCGTGGCGACCGCCGCTCGTATCGGCACTACCCTGGCGCAAGCCATCGCACGCGGCCAGATCGACGAAGCGGCGCTGTTCGCCCGCACCTACACACCGATTGCCGGGGTGGAGCCCGCCAAGTTCAGCACCGATTTCGATGCGCTTTGCGACGAGGTATTGCCTGCCTTGCAGGAGCCGCTGCTGGATGCGCATCCGTGGATCGTGTTCGCCATCTGCGCCAATCCCGACGGCTATGTACCCACGCACAATCTGCGCTTCACCCAGCCGCTGACCGGCGATCCCAAGCGTGATCTGCTCGGCAACCGCACCAAACGCAAGTTCACCGACCGAGTCGGCCGTAGCGTGGGCGCGCACACCGACCCATATCGTCTGCAGGTCTACCGCCGCGACACCGGCCAGATCATGTTCGACCTGTCGGCCCCGATCTTTGTGGGCCGCAAGCACTGGGGCGGTTTGCGGGTGGGCTATACGCTGGAATAGCTGCCTCGTTATTGCGGCGCGGCGGAGATAGCGCTGGACACCGCCGCAGTGTTGCCGCCCAACTGCTCGGCAAGAAAGCGTTCCAGGGTGCGATAGAACGTTACCTGGTTGGCTTCCTTGTAGAAGCCGTGTCCCTCCTTGGGAACGGCCATCCACTGCGGCGCGTTGCCGCTACGTGTCAATGCCGCGCGCAGGCTCTTGGCCTGTGCAAACGGGGCTCGCTCGTCCTCTTCGCCGTGCACGAGCAGCACCGGCACCTTGATGCGCTCTGCCAGCATCACCGGGGAGTGCGCGGCCAGTTCGGCGGCATCACGGCCGATGGCGCGCTCCAGATAATTCAGGCCGTACTCGCTGCGATTGATGTCGCCCTTGCTGTACATCATCTGCAGATCGTAGATGCCGGCCACACCGACCGCGCAGCGGAACAACTCCGGCGCCTTGACCTGCACCATCATGGCGGCATACGCGCCGAAGCTGGCGCCATAGCTGCAGATGCGCGTCTGATCGGCCAGTCCCTGGCCCACCGCCCAGCGAACGCCGTCGATCAGATCGTCCTGGATGCGTTCGCCCCACTGGCGATACCCGGCGCGCTCGAACCGGTTGCCACGACCCAGGCCGCCGCGATAGTTGACCTGCAGCACCAGATACCCGCGGCTGGCCAGGAACTGGGCGTCGGTGTCGAAGGCCCAGCCATCGCCATCGGCATGCGGGCCGCCGTGCGGCAGCAGGATCATCGGTAAGCGCACCCCGTTTGCGGCATTGCCGGGAACGGTGAGCACGCCGTCCAGGGTCAAGCCGTCGCTGGCCTGAAAGGTCACCATGCGCCGCTCGCTCATCTGCGCCGCCTGCAATGCATTGCGTGCCTTGATGACGAGTTTCAGCGTATTGCTCGGCCGGTCGAAGATGTACCAGGCTCCGGCATCGCGGTCACTGTAGGCCCTCAGCAGCAGGCCATTGCCGTCCTCGGTGAAATTGATGAAGTCCACGTACTGGCCGGCCAGGGTCTGGCTCAGGCTCCGGTGCAGCTGCGCTTCGGCAGTGTCCTGCTCGAAATAGCGCAGTGTCGGCCGCCCTGGTCCCAGCCGTGCAGCGAACGGCGTTTGCGGCGCCGGACCCCATTGCAGGTCATCCACGCTGTAGAACGGGTCCGATGCAAGCACGCTGCGCTGCTGGCCATCGGGATCGGTGGCCACCAGGACTGCAGGGCCACCAGCCTCGCTGTACCAGCCATAGAGACGGCCCGGCTGTCGCGCGAATGCGATCGGTCGCCAGCTGGCCTGGACCTGGGTCATCGGCGACCAGCCATTGCCCGATCGGCGGAACAGCAACGGGTTATCGTTGTCGTCGCTGCCGTACGCGTAGTGCGCCACGCCATCGTGGTCGAGCACGAACCGCAGATCGGGGACGTCGATGTCGGCCATCAGCCGATGGGTGGTGGTGCTGGCGTCGACGTCGTAGAGCATCGAATGGCGCGAGTCCAGCGACAGACGCCGCATGTAGAAGTGCCCGTTGCGGCGACTCGGCAGGCCCTCGATATAGCCGAATCCGCGCTCCAGACCGGCATTGCGGGTGCTTTGCAGGTAGCCATACACATAGCGCTGATTGCTGCCATCCAGGTCGGTGGCAATGATCTCGCCCATCGGCATGGGCTCTTCCAGCGAACCGAGTTTGCGCCCCTTGCCGATCACCAGCCGGCGGTCGCTGACCCAGGCAATGCGCACCGGCAATTCATAGCGCGGCAAGCGCAGCATCGTGGTGGATTGCATGCCGGCGATGCGGTAAACCACCAGCGCGTAGTTGCCGTCGCCCAGATCCGCGCTGACCGCCAGATGCTTTCCATCGGGTGACATCGCCGGCGAGGAGATCGGGCCGGATTCGACAAAGGCCTCTACAGGCGGCGGGGAGGCGGCCTGCGCAGTCCCTGAAAACAACCCCATCAGCAGCATTGCGGCCCAGCTAAACCGGTGCATCCCTTGCATCTGCATCGTCCATCCCCTGTTTCACAGAACGATAAGGAAGTGGCGATGGCTGTGGCAAGCAGATCACGAAAAAAAGCCGCCGAAGATCGGCGGCAGGGAGAGAGAGCGGGTTTCTTGTTGTAGTGACCGCACGCTAGCGGCGTGATGTGCCGTGGAAATGTCCTTGCATGGCACCATCGCGCTGCTGCGTGCGAAGCGGCCGGTTACGTGGCAGTCCTGGCACGTGGACAACGACCTCCCAAAGGAGGTCGTTGTGACAACCGGCGTGTCCAGGCAGCGGACCGGCGACTCATGGGTGCGATCAGAAGCGCTGGGCGTATGCGGTGGCTGCTGCGCCCCGGGATGACCCAGACCGAATCGAACGAGCTGGCAGACGCGCTGTTCGCGAATGCGCGTCTTGTTGCGTTGCGACGCGTGCAGTGCGAGGACGCTCACGCAGTGCCGCAGCGTCCTGCGCGTGTGCTGCCGACCTGTGCTGCCATACGCGGACAGCCGTCGCTGCCGAACGTGACAACACTGCGTTGATCATCGCCAGGCGAGCGCGGCCGCTGCGTGCAGCGGCATGTACCAAGCGTGCATCTCGTCGCCAAGCGCGGTGCTAACAGCTGGCGATATTTTTAGCCGCGCGGGATGCAATGTGGTTTAATCGCCGCCGAAGTGGGGGTACCGCAGTGCGCTGCGGTTGAGATAGTCCCTTCGAACCTGATCCGGCTGATACCGGCGTAGGGAAGCTTCGTTAGATGCGATGGTCCGTGCCTGCACGGGTGCATCGCCATTGAGCGCCGCCGCTTCGTCCGCCTGCGAATCCTTCGCAGAGCCAGCGCCGTGGGTGCTGGTTTTCCAGCACACAGGACGAACGCCATGAATGCCGCGCCTACCGTTTTGCAGCAACAAGCCCAGTCGCTGTCCGAGGCTGTGACCCAGCCGATTCCAGGCTCCCGCAAGATCTTCGTGCAGGGCTCGCGCGCCGACCTGCAGGTGCCGATGCGCGAGATTGCATTGACCCGCACACCGACCCTGTTCGGTGGCGAAGACAATGCGCCGCTCAGCGTCTACGACACCTCCGGGCCGTATACCGACCCGCATGCCGCGATCGATCTTGCCGCCGGTCTGGCGCCGCTGCGCGCGCGCTGGATCGCCGAGCGCGACGATACCGTGGCGCTGGACGGCCTGAGTTCCAGCTTCGGCCGAGGCCGCGAGCACGATGCGCGCCTGGATGCGGTGCGTTTCCCTGCACGGCACCTGCCACGCGTGGCGCGCGACGGTGCCAACGTCACCCAGATGCATTACGCGCGGCGCGGCATCATCACTCCGGAAATGGAGTTCGTGGCGATCCGCGAAAACCAGCGCCTGGAAGCGGTGACAGACGCGATCCTGTGCAAGCAGCATCCGGGCGAGGACTTCGGTGCCGCGATCCAGCAGCGCATCACGCCGGAATTCGTGCGTGACGAAATTGCACGCGGTCGCGCGATCCTGCCCAACAACATCAATCACCCGGAAAGCGAGCCGATGATCATCGGTCGCAATTTCCTGACCAAGATCAATGCCAACATCGGCAACAGCGCGGTGTCGTCCGGCATTGCAGAAGAGGTCGAAAAGCTGGTGTGGTCGATCCGCTGGGGCGGCGACACGGTGATGGACCTGTCCACCGGCAAGCACATCCACGAAACGCGCGAATGGATCATCCGCAACTCGCCGGTGCCGATCGGCACGGTGCCGATCTATCAGGCGCTGGAAAAGGTCGATGGGCGCGCGGAAGAGCTGACCTGGGAGATCTTCCGCGACACCTTGATCGAACAGGCCGAGCAGGGCGTGGATTACTTCACCATCCATGCCGGTGTGCTGCTGCGCTACGTGCCGCTGACGGCCAAACGCGTCACCGGCATCGTCTCGCGCGGCGGGTCGATCCTGGCCAAGTGGTGCCTGGCCCATCACAAGGAAAACTTTCTCTACACGCATTTCGAAGACATCTGCCAGATCATGAAGGCCTACGACGTGGCGTTTTCGCTGGGTGATGGCTTGCGCCCGGGCTGCATTGCCGATGCCAACGACGCAGCGCAGTTCGGCGAGCTGGAAACGCTGGGCGAGCTGACCAGGATCGCCTGGAAGCACGATGTGCAGACCATGATCGAAGGCCCGGGGCACGTGCCGATGCAGCTGATCAAGGAAAACATGGACAAGCAACTGCACGAATGTGGCGAGGCACCGTTCTATACCTTGGGGCCGCTGACCACCGATATCGCGCCCGGCTACGACCACATCACCAGCGCGATCGGTGCGGCGATGATCGGCTGGTTCGGCACCGCGATGCTGTGCTATGTCACGCCCAAGGAGCATCTGGGCCTGCCCAACCGGCAGGACGTACGCGACGGCATCATGGCCTACAAGATCGCCGCGCATGCGGCGGACCTGGCCAAGGGGCATCCCGGTGCGCAGGTGCGCGACAACGCCTTGAGCAAGGCGCGTTTCGAATTCCGCTGGGACGACCAGTTCCATCTCGGACTGGATCCGGAAAAGGCCAAGGAGTTCCATGACGAAACCCTGCCCAAGGACGCGCACAAGCTGGCGCACTTCTGCTCGATGTGCGGGCCGCACTTCTGCTCGATGAAGATCACCCAGGACGTGCGCGATTACGCGGCCGAGCACAGCATGGGCGAGGCGCATGCCTTGTCGGCAGGAATGGAAGAAAAGTCGGCGCAGTTTCTGGCACAAGGTGCGCAGGTGTATCGCGCCACGTGACATGCAGCATCGTCGTTGCGTCGCAGCAGATCGGCTGGTTGCTTAAGAAAAATTCAGCTTCGGCTTATGCAGATCGCAGCGTGGTACGCAAGTGCCGCGCTGCGACTGCGTTGCAAGCGGTTACAGCCCACAAGCATTTCGCGGCATTTTCCTGAATCGCAGATAAAAAAATCGCGCCAGAGGCGCGAAGGGGACATCGTAATTATTTGAATTCGTCGGCGAGAGAGAGAGAGCCTGACGTCGCCACCTGTCGTAGGGAAGCAACGAGGCATAGAGTAAAATTTGCACCAAATGGATGCATGACACAGTTGGTTGTGGTCCTTTGCTGAATTTGGCGTTTCGCGCGAATTGCGTGATGCGTTCTTTGTAGTCCTTGCATGCCGATGCGTCTTCCTGCCGATGAGTGTTTCTCCCGCTAATGCGATGCCATCGGGCCGGTTACGTGTCGGCCAGTGCGTGGTCGATGTCGCCTCGCGCGAGGTGCATGCGCCCGGCGCCAGGCGCCCCGCGCGGCTGGCGCCGAAGTCCCTGGCGGTGCTGCTGACGCTGGCGCGGCAGCAGGGCCAGGTGGTGACGCGGGAGCAGCTGTTGGCCGAGGTCTGGCCCGATACCTTGCCGACCAATGACGTGGTGACCCAGGCGGTCACGCAATTGCGCAAGGCATTGGCCAGCAACGGCAGCCAGCGCTTCGAGCATATCGAGACCATCGCCAAGACCGGCTATCGCCTGCTGGCGCCGGTGGCGTGGGAGCAGCGCTCGGATAGTTCGGCCGATGCCGCCGCGCGCCCATCGGCGGCGACCGCATCGCGCACTGGCCTTGACGATCACGATTCCACAGCCGGCCTTGCGGCCGCTGCCTCCCTGGAGCGCGACGCGGCACCCCGGCAGACCCCGCCGCCGGTTCGGTCCGCACCGGCGGCAGCGCAGCAGCGCCGATGGATGGCCTTGGCAGTAGCCGGCGTGGCCTTGCTGGTGGTGCTGGGGCTGGCAATGCGGACGCTGTGGATGCGCGCGCCAGTCCAGGACGCCACGGCGGCCTCGGCGGTGCTCGGCAGCCCCAAGCGCCCGTATCAGATCATCACTGCAGGCGGCGGGTTCGATCTCACGCCCAGTCTGTCGCCAGACGGGGCGATGGTGGCCTACGCATCGCTGACCAGCGATCGCGCGGGCACCTCGATCCTGGTCAAGACCACCAACAACGCCTATCCGCGCGTGCTCGATACGCCGGCGGCCGGCATTTCCGATCGGCTGCCGGCCTGGTCGCCGGATGCACGCGAGATCGCTTTCTCGCGGCAGGCGCCCGATGGCGGCTGCCGCATCATGATTGCCGCCGCACACGGCCCGGCTGCCGCACGCGAGGTGGCGCGCTGCGACGGCGCGGACATGCTGAGTTTCAGTTGGTCGCCGGACGGCCGCGCCTTGCTGTTCGGCAGCATGACCGGCGCGCACGGTGCGCCGCACATGCGTCGGCTGGATCTGGAAACCGGTCAATGGCAGCCGCTGCGCTATAGCGCGCAACCGACCGACTTCGATTACACGCCGCGTTATTCGCCGGACGGGCACTGGATCGTGTTTCTACGCAATCCGCAGCTGGGTGATCTGTGGCGCGTTCCGGCAAGCGGCGGAACCGCCGAACGGCTGACTCATGACAACGCCGATATCCGCGGCTGGAGTTGGTTGCCCGATGGCAGCGGCCTGATCTTCGGACGCCGTGTGGACAGCGAGGCGCGGCTCTATCGGCTCGATCTTGTCGACCGCAGCCTGCATGACCTCGGTGTGGACGATGCGCAGGCACCGGATGTGGCGCATGGCCATCTGGTGTTTGTGCAGCGCAAGCCACAATTTGGTGTGTATCAGGTCATTCACGACCCTATGAATGGCGGCTACATCCGCCGCCGGCTGTTTGCCTCCAGCGGGCGCGACGACCAGCCGATGATCGCGCCGGACGGGCGTCAGCTGATCTTTGCCTCCAATCGCTCCGGTGCGTACGGCCTGTGGTGGGGTGATGTCGGCAAACCTGGCTCGGTGCGGCTGATCGAAGGCCTGCGGCCGGATGCGCGCCAGGCCGCCGACTGGTCTGCGGACTCGCAACGCGTCCTGGTCAGCGGCAGCGACGCCCAGGGGCATGCGGCACTGTTCGAAGTGACCCCGAGCACGGGCAAGGCGTTGCGCCTGCCGGTGCCGCAACCGCGACCGCTGCAGGCGATCCATGTTCCCGATCCCGATCGGTTGCTGGTCGTGGCTGCCGCCGATGACGGGCACACCTTCGCCACGCTCTACGACAGACGCAGCGCTCCATGGCGCGCGCTGGCGTCGCTGCAGGACGTCTCGCAGCTGCGGCTGGACCGCGTCAGCGGCCAAGTACTGCTGACGCGTCTGACTGGCGGCGGGCTATGGCAGGTCGCCCCGTCGCTGGCGGCCGACACCTTGCAGCAAGTCGATCCGCAGCAGCCATCGCGTTGGCGCTATCGCAGCTGGGCGCCTGGTGCGCGGGACCAGTTGCATTACCTGTCGTCCACCGACACGTGTGCCACCTATGACAGCGATCTGCGTACTGGTGCAGGGCGGTGCCTGGATGTGGCCAAGTACACCACCATCAACGGCTTCAGCGTGGATCAGCGCAGCGGCGCGCTGTATGTGGCAGTGGCGGAAGAAGATGGCAGCGCGATCGCCTTCATGCCGCTGCCGGAACGCCTGGTAACGCCCCTGGGTGTGATGTCCAACCTGTTGATCGTGCTGAGGAAAATCGCCTCGTAAGTTCTTCGGAAAGACTTCGTGGCAATTTCGGCAGACCTTCGTCGGAACTTCCTGACTCACGCCAGATTCGGCAAAACACTACGCCCTCTTTTGTACAGGGGGCTGCCACCATGCAACAGGTCATCACCGCGGATCGCGGACTCGCACTTTCCTTGGACGGTGCCAGCGAGCCGACGTCGACGACCTGCCTGGCGGTCTCGCGGCTGGGCAGCATCCGCACCGCCGCCGCCACCTTCACGCTGTGGGTGCAGTTGCGCGGCCGCGCCTGGGTGGAGTCCAAGGAAGGGCGTTTCCGTCTGCGCGCCGGCGACTGGATCGCCTTCGACAAGGAATCGCATCCCACCGTGCAGGCCGACCGCAGCGCGCTCTGTGTCGGCGTCAGCCTCGATGGCGACAGCCTGCAATCCCTGGCCGAACTGACCGACGCCACGTTGTATCCGGGGCGCAGCCAGCTGTCGCGCGGCGATCTGCGGATTGCACTGCGCCTGTGGCGCAATGCGGCCGCACAGAGTGGCAGTGCGTCGGCGCGCCCCTTGCTGCTGCATCTGGCTGCGATGCAACGCGACTTCATCGCGCAGGAGCAGCGCTGCCCGGGCCGTTCGCGCAGCCGTCGCCGTCAGGTGTTCGGTCGCATGCAACGCGCCCGGCTGTATCTGGAGGGCAATAGCGACCGCGTGGTGCGCATCGCCGAGCTGGCGCAGCTGACCAACTTCTCCAGTTGGTATGTCTCCAAGACCTTCCAGAGCCTGTACGAAGAAAGCCCGCAGGCGCTGTCGGCACGGTTGCGACTGGAGCGCGCCTCCGATCTGCTGCGCGATACCTCGATGATGATTGGTGAGGTTGCGGCCGCAAGCGGGTTCGACAATTGCTGCAGCTTTGCGCGTGCATTTCGTGCGCGTTTCGGTGTCTCCGCATCGCATTACCGCGACCAAACGACAAATCCGCCAGATTCGGCAAAGCCACGGAACGTGACGCGCAAAGCGACGATGTTCACGCAATCGTAATTTGCACAGGGGCGCTTAACGCGCCACTAACGAACCCTGGAGAGATTGATGAACCTTCGCACCTCCGCAGTGCGGCTGGGCCTGTTGCCCGCCGGTATTGCGATCGCGTTGACGCCGGCATTTGCCGCCAATGCACAAGAGCAGTCCGCCGCCCCGTCGACCACGACGCTGGACCGCATCGAAATTACCGGCTCGCGCATCCGCTCGGTCGACGTCGAAACCGCACAGCCGGTGTTCACCGTTACCCAGCAGGACATCCAGAAGTCGGGTCTGGTCAGCGTTGGTGACATTCTCCAGAACCTGTCGATTGCCGGTACGCAGACCTACAGCAAGGCTGCCGTGCTGACCTCCGATCCCGAACAGGGCGGCCAGTACGTCAACCTCTACAACCTGGGCGAGAACCGTACCCTGCTGTTAGTGAACGGCAAGCGTTGGACCAGCAGCCTGTCGGGCCTGACCGACATGTCCACCATCCCCAGTTCGCTGATCGAGCGCATCGAAGTCCTCAAGGACGGCGCCTCGGCAATTTACGGCTCTGACGCCGTAGCCGGCGTGGTCAACATCATCCTGCGCCAGAACTACGACGGCGCAGAAGCCTCCGCGTACTTCGGCCAGAACGGGCGTGGCGACGGTTCCAAGGAGCAGTACTCCTTCACCGCCGGCACCACTACCGATCGTTCCTCGCTGGTGTTCGGTGTCAACTACACCAGCGAAGATCCGGTGTGGGCCAAGGATCGTGCACTGACCCGTTATTCGGCTGGCCCGAACCACATCGAAGACAGCCTGAGCGCGACCGGCCCATGGGGCCGTTTCACCTCCGGCGGAGAGAGCTACATTCTCAACCACACCGGCTCGTTTGATGGGCAGGGCGTGGGTGCAGATTCGCGCAACCTTGCCAACTACCACAACGACATCACCACCGACGATTACTACAATTCCGTCGACCAGATGATGTTGCAGCAGTCCAGCAAGAACAAGTCGATCTTCACGACCGGCAGCTACAACATCACCGACAGCATCACCTTCAAGTCGACGGCGATGTATTCCGAGCGCGACTCGAACCGTCAGATCGCCGGTTACCCGCTCAACGCTCGTTCGCAGCCGCAGTTCCCGGTGGCGATCAGCGGTGGCAGCTACTACAACCCGGTCGGCCAGGACATCACCAGTTGGTTCCGCCGCACGGTTGAACTGCCGCGCACCACCGAAAACAACGTCAAGTCCACCCACTTCGATGCCGCGCTGGAAGGCGTGTTCGACGTCGGCAGCCATGGCTGGAACTGGGACGTGGGCTTCAACTACAACAAGTACGATGTGACGCAGGTTTCGCGCGGCAACATCAACCTGTTGGCGTTGCAGAAGGCGCTGGGTCCGTCGTTCCTCAACGCCCAGGGCCAGGTGCAGTGTGGTACCGCTGCCAGCCCGCTGCCGCTGGGCACCAGCAATGCGCTGGGCCAGTGCACCCCGTTCAACATCCTGGGTGGTCCGTCGGCCTCCACGGCGGATGCGCTGCAGTACATCAATGCATTGGGCCAGGCCACGCAGCAGAGCCTGAGCAAGCAGTGGACCGCCAACGTCACCGGTGGTCTGTTTGACCTGCCGGCCGGTGAGCTGGGCTTCGCCGCAGGCGTCGAACACCGCGAAATCAGCGGTTACGACTACCCGGATCAGCTGTCCAGCGCCGGTTACACCACCGATCTGGCCGCACAGGCAACTGAAGGTCGCTACCAGACCAATGAAGCCTATCTGGAGCTGCTGATTCCGGTGCTGAAGGATCTGCCGGGCGCCAAGGAACTGTCGTTCGACGTGGCTGCGCGTTATAGCAACTACAGCCGCTTCGGCGATACCACCAACAGCAAGTTCAGCTTCACCTGGAAGCCGATCGACGACCTGCTGGTGCGCGGTACCTACGGTACCGGCTTCCGTGCTCCCACCTTGGACGACACTTTCGGTGGCGGTTCGCAGAGCTTTGATGACTTCACTGATCCCTGCGATGCAACCTTCGGTTCGCTGGGTAACGCCGGCGTGGCCGCGCGCTGCGCAAGTGAAGGTCTGGCAGGCAACTTCCGTCAGACTGACACTGCTAACAACCCGGTGACCCAGCGTGACGTTCAGGGCAACGCACCGTTCAATGCGGGTGTTGGTAATGCCGAGCTTGAGCCGGAATACAGCATCACCCGGACCGTGGGCATGGTCTACAGCCCGCATTGGGTGCAGGGCCTGGACTTCTCGCTGGATTGGTACCGCATTTCGATCTCCAACATCATCACCGCGTTGACGGCCAATGATGTGTTGAACAACTGCTACCTCAACAATCTGGCCAGCTACTGCGCGGACTACGGTCGCGACGCGGTTACCGGCCAGGTCACCACGCTGAGCCGCGGCAACGTCAACCTGGGGCGTCTGGAAACCGAAGGCTACAACTTCGGCGTGCGTTACCGTCTGCCGGAAACCGCGTACGGCAAATTTGCCGTCAACCTGGACTCCAACTACCTGGCGACCTACAAGTCGCAGGCAGAAGCTGGCGCCGAATGGGCTAACGATGCGGGCTATTGGAACTACCCGCGCGTCCGTGCCACCTTGGGGCTGGACTGGTCGCTGGGTGCGTTGTCGGCCAACTGGAACCTGCGTTACTACGGCGGTTTCCGCGATTACTGCTGGGATGCATCAGCAGGCATCGAGTGCAACAACCCGAACTACCAGACGCCGAATCCGGCATGGGGCGGCGGCACCGGTTCCAACAAGAAGGGCTCGATCTCCTACCAGGACGTCTCTGTTACCTGGCAGGCTCCGTGGGATGGCAGCGTGACCGTTGGTGCCCGCAACATCTGGAACAAGCAGCCGCCGATCACCTACTCGATCACCAACAGCAGCACCGCTGCGATCGATCCGATGCTCGACTACGACCGCTTCCTGTTTGTGCAGTACAACCAGCGCTTCTGATCATCGAAGTGTCGTGAAGTTTGAAAAAACGGGCCGAAAGGCCCGTTTTTTTGTTTCCGGATCTGGAGTAAGGCAGACAAGGTCTGACGAACGTCATCGCTGCCAGGTGCGTTGTGTCCTTGCTTGCCTGACCATGCGTTGTGCCGTGCTGGGATGACACGCGCGCTTGATGGTTCGCTGCACGTCGCCGCGCGAGTCATGTCGCGATATCTGTACAAAATCGCAAGCGCAGTGATGCGTGCGCAGACAAGTCGCATCGCGCCATGTCTGCATTCGCGCAGGCGCAAACAGCCAAAGAAAAAGGCGCGACCAGGTCGCGCCTTTCTGTGTTGCATCAACCTGGCGCCGCTCTCAGGCCTCGGCAAGCCCCAGCAAGGTATCGGCCTGTTCGCGCCAGGTCGGCAGACGTGTGATCACACCGACCTTGGATAGGTACTCTTCGTCCACGCTCTCACCGCTGGCCAATGCGGTCGCCACATGCACCGCGCCGGTTACCCAGAAACTGCGCAGGCTGGAGCGTTGCGGGTGGCGATGGAAGGCCACCGCTTCGATGATCGGCATCGGCAGGCCCCACAGGCCGAGCAGGTACGCACCGGCTTCGGTATGGCCCAGGCGATCGTCACCGCCTTCCAGTGGCGGCTCGCGCTCGTCGCGCACGCCTGGCAGCAACAGGCCTATATCGGCCAGCAGCGCGGCGGTGGAGCCCAGTTCTGCGCTGGTCGGCGGCAACACCTTGGCCGCCAGCCGCGAGGAGAGCAGGGCGCGGCGCTGCATCGCATTGCGCTCGGCCGGGGTCAGCGTCTGCACCGAGAACACTTCACTGGCCAGGACCAGGTCGCGCAGCGTGGCCACGCCCAGGCGGGTCACTGCCGTGCGCAGATCGGTGATGCTGCGGCCGCCGGAGAAGAACGCGGAATTGCACAGCTGCAGCACCTTGGCCGCAATCGCCGGATCGCCGGCAATCAGCTTGGCGATATCGGCCGCGTCGGCGCCTTCGTCTTCTTCCAGCGCATGCATCAGGCTCAGATACAGATGCGGCGGCGACGGCAGTTTTTCGATCCGGCCGATCGCCGCGCGCAGGCGCGGGTTGCTGAGCAGATCGCGCAGTTCTTCCAGGCTGGTGATGGCTTCGAGCAGGACTTCCGGGGCCAGCGGCATCGGCAGGAAGCGGTGCGCCACGCCAATGATGCGCGCCGGCGGCGTGCGCTGACCATCCTGGGCATCGATCAAGGCGATGCGGATGGTGTCCGGGCGCAGCGTACGGATCTGCCCCAGCAACGTAGCAGAAGTCAGATCGGGCAAGACGGGGGCGACGATGACCGCATCGAACGGCGACAACGCAGCCGCCTCGATTGCCGAATTACCATCGGCCACCTGCTGCACCTGCCATTGATCACCCAGATCAGCGACGTAGTCGCTCAGTTCGGACGGAAGACTGGCTTCGTCCCCAACAAACAGAATACGCAAGACACTTCCCCAAGAGTCACCGGTGACAGACACCGGCCAAACGCTGTCGGCAATGTACCCAATCTGCCGCCGGCGGTCACCGGGATCACGCCGGAAGCGTGATCCCGATCGCCCCGCGGTTGCGGGGCTGCATCACGGTCGTTGGATCAGGGTGCGTCGGAATTATAGCGTTCCACCGACTCCACCAGGATGCGCTTGGCCTCGGCCGCGCCGCCCCAGCCATCCAGCTTGACCCACTTGCCCTTCTCCAAGTCCTTGTAATGCTCGAAGAAATGGCCGATGCGCTCCATCCAGTGGCTGGAGACCTGGTCGATATCCTCGATGTGCGCGTACCCGGAGAAGATCTTCTCGATCGGCACCGCCAGGATCTTTTCGTCGCTGCCGGCCTCATCGCTCATGCGCAGCACGCCGACCGGACGGCAACGCACCACCGAGCCGGGCACCAACGGCAGCGGCAGCACCACCAGCACGTCGGCCGGGTCGCCGTCGCCGCAGAGGGTATTGGGCACATAGCCGTAGTTGCAGGGGTAACGCATCGGGGTGGACAGGATGCGGTCGACGAAGATCGCGCCGCTGGCCTTGTCCACTTCGTACTTGACCGGCTCCGAATCCTTTGGAATTTCGATGACGACGTTGATTTCTTCCGGCAGATTCTTGCCGGAGGTGACCAGTTCAAGACCCATGCGCGTAACTCCCGAGGCGTCATCTAGTGTGTGGAGCGCGATTCTACGCGTTCGGCTGTTGCGCTGCAGCGACACTGAATGGGCAATGTTCTGACCGCCGGGTGCGGCATAGCCCGCATTCATCCCGGGGAGCTCTCCGATCCTCGCGTCCCGCGGCGCGGCGCACGCTGCAGGCTCCCCCACTGCTCGGGAACTGCCATGTTCAAGCCTGTGCGTTTGCTCGTTGTGCTGCTGCTCTCCGGTGTCTCCCAATTCGCCACTGCGGCGACGCCGGCGCCACCGCCGACCTTCGTCGATGCGGTGGACTGGCCCGCCAATGGCGAAGGCTGGGAAGCCTTTGTCGATCTGGAGCAGCGGCTGGAACAGGATTTCGACAACATCTGCGGCGACACCTTTTGCGGCGGGGAGTTCAGCGACTACCAGCCGTTGCGCTTCCGCTGCTCGGTGCATCGTGTGAGCGGGGTGGTGCGCAGCTGCATCTGGACCTTCGGTGCCAGCGAGGTCAGCGTCGATCCCCAAAGCGGGTACCTGCGCTCGGACAGCCGGGTCTGGCGCTGCGCGGCGCCATTGAAGGCTGGGACGCGCCTGGACGAGATGTATCGCACCCTGGCGGTGAACAATCCGCTGTTCGAGCCACTGCCCGGTGGCGCGCCGCCGATCTATGACGGCTTGATCGGTTGCCTTTGAGTACATGCCGCACCGCAGGCTGTTGCGCTGCGGGCTGCCTGGTGTAATGACTGCGTCCGGGCAGCAGCGGGGCAGGCGCGGCTTGGGCGATCGAGCTATGCAGCACGCCCGCAGGCCGATGAGGCTTGCCCCTAGCGGTCAGCTGAGCGCTGCAGACAGTCGTGGGGCCTTGCGTGGCGTAGGGGACCCGGGGCGTGCGTTGGCACGTTCCGGGCCCCGCCCCGTCACCTTCGGTCAGCCCGCGGCTTGCGGCACGTCGCCCTCAAAGCAGCGGTACCAGCAGCAGGGCCACGATGTTGATGATCTTGATCAGCGGATTGATCGCCGGCCCGGCGGTGTCCTTGTACGGGTCGCCTACCGTATCGCCGGTGATGGCGGCCTTGTGCGCTTCGCTGCCCTTGCCGCCGAAGTGGCCGTCTTCGATGTATTTTTTGGCGTTGTCCCAGGCTCCGCCGCCGGTGGTCATCGAAATCGCCAGGAACAGGCCGGTCACGATCGTGCCGATCAACAATCCGCCCAGGGCGCGCGGCCCCAGCAGCAGCCCGACCACCACCGGAACCACCACCGGCAGCAGCGAGGGCAGGATCATTTCGCGGATCGCCGAGCGGGTCAGCATGTCGACCGCACGGTCGTATTGGGGCCTGGCGGTGCCGGCCATGATGCCGGGGATCTCGCGGAACTGGCGACGCACTTCCTCGACTACGGCGCCTGCCGCGCGTCCCACCGCTTCCATCGCCATCGCACCGAACAGATACGGGATCAAGCCACCGATCAACAAGCCGATGATCACGGTGTGGTCGGACAGGTCGAAGGCGAATACTTGGCCGGGATTGGCCGCCTGCAGGTTGTGGGTGTAGTCGGCAAACAGCACCAGCGCAGCCAGCGCGGCCGAGCCGATCGCATAGCCCTTGGTGACCGCCTTGGTGGTGTTGCCCACCGCATCCAGCGGGTCGGTGATGTTGCGCACCTCCGGCGGCAGTTCGGCCATTTCGGCGATGCCGCCGGCATTGTCGGTAATCGGCCCGTATGCATCCAGCGCCACGATCATGCCGGCCATCGACAGCATTGCAGTTGCTGCGGTCGCAATGCCGTACAAGCCGCCAAAATGAAACGCGCCCCAGATTGCCGCGCAGACCGCGATGACCGGCAACGCAGTGGATTTCATCGAGACGCCAAGCCCGGCAATGATGTTGGTGCCGTGGCCGGTGGTGCTTGCGGCGGCCACGTGCTGCACGGGCTTGTACTGGGTGCCGGTATAGTACTCGGTGATCCAGACGATCAAGCCGGTGAGCACCAGGCCGATCAAGGCGCACGCATACAACGCCGTGGCGCCATGGGTGTTGTCGCGCATCAGCGACTGGGTGATCGGCCAGTAAGCCAGTGCGGCCAGCACACCGGAGACGATCACGCCCTTGTAGAGCGCGCCCATGATCGAGCCGCCTGCTTTGACCTTGACGAACGAGGCGCCCACGATCGAAGCGATGATGGAGACACCACCCAGCACCAGCGGGTACAGCACCGCCTGCGGCCCGGTTTCGGCCAGCGTCAGGCTGCCCAGCAGCATGGTGGCGATCACGGTGACTGCATAGGTTTCAAACAGATCCGCCGCCATGCCGGCGCAATCGCCGACATTGTCGCCCACGTTGTCGGCGATCACCGCCGGGTTGCGCGGGTCGTCCTCGGGGATGCCGGCTTCCACCTTGCCGACCAGGTCCGCGCCCACATCCGCACCCTTGGTGAAAATTCCGCCACCCAGGCGCGCGAAGATCGAAATCAGCGACGAGCCGAATGCCAGCCCCACCAGCGCATGCAGGTTGCGCTCCAGCGGCAGCCCCATCGCCTGCAGCAGCGCGTAATAACCGGCGACGCCGAGCAGTCCCAGGCCGACCACCAGCATGCCGGTGATGGCACCGCCACGGAACGCCACATCCATCGCAGGGCCGATGCCATGCCGCGCGGCCTCGGCCGTACGGACGTTGGCGCGGACCGACACGTTCATGCCGATATAGCCGGCCAGCCCCGACAGCACCGCGCCGATCGCAAACCCGACAGCGGTGTACCAACTCAGAAACAGCCCGACCAGGACGAACAACACGCCGCCGGCAATCGAAATGGTGAGGTATTGCCGATTGAGATACGCGCGTGCGCCTTCCTGGATCGCGGCGGCGATCTCCTGCATGCGTGCGTTGCCACTAGGCTGCGCGATCACCCAGCGTGCCGACACACCGCCATAGACGATTGCCAGGGCTGCACACCCCAGCGCAAGTAGTAACCCGTAGTGTTCCAGCATGACCCCTCCCAGAGAATGGATGTCGTCCGGTCGGACGAACCAAGGGCGATGCACGCAGCGAGTGGAGTGGCGAATACGGACTCGACGGCCATGGGGACCGTAACGCGCGTCGCGATGTTCAGGTGGCCGGATTGCGGGCGAGTATGCGCCGCGGTTTACGCCGCTGCCAGCGGCGCGGCTTTGGCGCGTCGTTCAGTCGCGGCATGACAGCCTGCGGCCAACGTGATCGAGCCGATCCAGGAGTGACTATGTCGAACCATGCCGCGTCAAAGTATGCCGTGACGATCGCTGCAGTGCTGCTCAGCGCCCATGCGCTCGCTGCCGAACCGACGCCGGAATTGAAACAGCGTCCAGCCGGCACCGCGCAAGCGGTCGCCGCCGTGCACACCCTGCGCCAGATTCCCGAAGCCTGCGCGCGCCTGGAAGGCGTGTTTACCGGAAATGCTGCACAGCCGTATACGTTGTCGGTGGTGCGCAGTAGTCCCACCTGCCAGCCGCGCGCACGCTTCGTGGATTTCGCCAAGGCCACGCCCAGCGTCGCCTCTGGCTGGATCTTCAACGATGTGATCCGCGTCCCCAGCGCAGCCTGCCCGGCGCAACAAGCCGTTGTACGCGTCTGGCGCAAGCCGGTGGATGCCAAGCCTCAGCTCGATGGCCAAGGTCAGTCGCGCATCTACCTGGAAGATGCAAAGCAGCAGGCCGCCGCCGGCAAGATTGCCCAGGTGCCGATGTTTGCCGCGCAGATGACGGTGGAAGGCAAGGCCTGCCACTGAAATTTTCAGCACTGGAAATAATAGTGATAGACGCCAGAAAAACTGTCTAGGGAGCTCTGACAACCAGCCAGGATCTTCGAATTTAAAACAGCACCATCCAGGTCTCCGTCAGCAGTTATAGTTTCGACGTCGTGTCTGCCAGAGGCTCTCTCGGAAGCAGGATTCATAGAATTGCATCCCGCTAACAAGAAGACACGGCCGTAGACGATCTTGATGCGCCGTTCATGCAGCCAACGTGTGCTGTGTCGCCGCTTGCAGGCCTCTTGCACCGCCGGCTGCGCCTAAGCGCATCGACGCAACGTCGTCGCGGTACTTGTCGATCATCGGCCCGTATTGCTGCGCCAGCTGCTGCGATTTGGGATCTTCCAGCACCGAGCGGTCTGGTGCGTCGATGGCATCCACCGGCAGGAAGTTGTGCATGCGGTGCGAGTCGCCCAACTCCTTTGCAACGATAGGATTACGTACGTCCAGAACACCGCGTGTGTTGTCGTAACCGGCCTTTTCCAGCGAAGCAATTGTCGACTCCCCCTAATTCAATGCCAGCCAAAACTAGAGGTCTGCGGTTGATGTTGATCACGGAACTCGGCGGGC
>NZ_JAJGQM010000060.1 GCF_020784175.1 Xanthomonas campestris pv. asclepiadis | reverse complement strand
GCATCACGCCTGCCATGAAGTTGGCGATGGCCACTTAGCTCCACTTCTGGCGACCGCTAGAAGTGGGGGGATTACCGGAGCAAGCAGTCTCTACGGCGTCTACGGCTCAGGTAAGGTCGGCTCCACGTGATGGGGTGTCAGACTTTTACCGAAAGTGGCCTCCGCCTTCGTGCAGTCCTCCCCCGAGACCCGCTCCATGACCGACCGTTTTCAGCTCGTATCCCCGTACTCCCCAGCCGGCGACCAGCCGGCAGCCATCGACAAGTTGGTGGCCAGCTTCGAGGCCGGTCTGGCCAAGCAGACCTTGCTGGGCGTGACCGGCTCCGGCAAGACCTACACCATTGCCAACGTGATCCAGCAGGTGCAGAAGCCGACCCTGGTGATGGCGCCGAACAAGACGCTGGCGGCGCAGCTGTATGGCGAGTTCAAGTCGTTCTTTCCGCACAACGCGGTGGAGTACTTCGTCAGCTACTATGACTACTACCAGCCCGAGGCCTATGTGCCGTCGTCAGACACCTTCATCGAGAAGGACAGTTCGATCAACGAGCACATCGAACAGATGCGTCTGTCGGCGACCAAGACCTTGCTATCGCGTCGTGATTCGCTGGTGGTGGCCACGGTGTCGGCGATCTATGGTCTCGGTGCGCCGGAGGACTATCTGTCGCTGCGCCTGATCCTGTCGGTGGGCGAGCACATCGATCAACGCCAGTTGATCCGCCATCTGACCGATCTGCAGTACACCCGCAATGAGTTCGAGCTCACACGCGGCGCATTCCGGGTGCGCGGCGAGGTGGTGGACGTGTTTCCGGCCGAGTCGGATACCGAGGCGTTGCGGATCGAGTTGTTCGATGGCGACGTCGAGCAAATGACCTTGTTCGACCCGTTGACCGGCGAAACCCTGCGCAAGCTGCAGCGGTACACCGTGTATCCCAAGACGCATTACGCCACCACGCGCGAGCGCACGCTCAGCGCGGTGGATACGATCAAGGAAGAACTGAAAGAGCGGCTGGAGCAGCTGTATTCGCAGAACAAATTGGTCGAGGCGCAGCGTCTGGCGCAGCGCACCCAGTTCGATCTGGAGATGATGGCCGAAGTGGGCTTCTGCAACGGCATCGAAAACTATTCGCGGCATCTCACCGGCAAAGCGCCCGGCGAGCCGCCGCCGACGCTGTTCGACTACCTGCCGCCGGACGCGTTGTTGGTCATCGACGAGTCGCATGTGACCATTCCGCAAATCGGCGCGATGTACAAGGGCGATCGCTCGCGCAAGGAAACGCTGGTGGAGTTCGGTTTCCGGCTGCCGTCGGCGCTGGACAACCGGCCGCTGCGCTTCGAAGAGTGGGAGGCTCGTTCGCCGCGCAGCATCTATGTCTCGGCCACACCAGGTCCCTACGAGCTACGCGAGTCCGCGGGCGAGATCACCGAGCTGGTGGTGCGCCCGACCGGCTTGATCGATCCGGTAGTCGAAATTCGCCCGGTCGGAACGCAGGTGGACGACCTGATGTCCGAAATCCACGAGCGCATCAAGCTCGGCGACCGCGTGTTGGTGACGACGCTGACCAAGTGCATGTCCGAGAACCTCACCGAGTACCTCGGCGAGCACGGCATTCGCGTGCGCTATCTGCATTCGGATATCGACACGGTGGAGCGCGTGGAGATCATCCGCGACCTGCGCCTGGGCAAGTTCGACGTGCTGGTCGGCATCAACCTGTTGCGCGAAGGTCTGGATATGCCGGAGGTCTCGCTGGTGGCGATCCTGGATGCAGACAAGGAAGGTTTCCTGCGTTCGACCGGGTCGTTGATTCAGACCATTGGCCGTGCCGCGCGCAACCTGCGCGGCAAGGCCATTCTGTATGCCGACAAGATGACGCGTTCGATGCAGGCCGCGATCGACGAGACCGACCGCCGCCGCGAGAAGCAGGTCGAGTACAACCTGGAACATGGCATCACGCCCAAGTCGGTGGCGCGTCCGATCTCCGACATCATGGAAGGTGCACGCGAGGATGCCGCCGAGAAGAAGGCAGGCAAGGGACGCTCGAAGTCGCGTCAGGTAGCCGAGGAGATGCCCGATTACCGCGCCATGGGGCCCGCTCAGATTGCCGGCAAGCTCAAGAGCCTGGAGCAGAAGATGTACCAGCACGCCAAGGATCTGGAGTTTGAGGCGGCCGCGCAGATCCGCGACCAGATCCAGAAACTGAAAGCTGCCAGTTTGGCGTAGGGCAGGGCGACAGCACCGGCGTTCGGATGCAGGGAGGGCTTGTGGTGATCCAAACCCTGCGCTAGAATGCGCGCCCTGCACAGCGCAATGCTGACGCAGGAAACGGGCGGTTAGCTCAGCGGTAGAGCACTACCTTGACATGGTAGGGGTCACAGGTTCGAACCCTGTACCGCCCACCACTCAAGCCCCTGAAATTCGGGCAGAAAGTGGAGATGAAGAAAGCCGGCCCTGAGCCGGCTTTTTTGTTGTCCTGCAACCGTCCTGCAAATTGATGTCGTCAACCCTGGGGGGAGTGCGCATGCTGTGTCCGATGTCAGCAGATTGGGGGGATGTGGCGACATGGGTGAGCGGTGCAGCCGCCACTGCCGCCGTGATTGTTGCTTTGCGGACAAGCAAGGAAGCCAGACGCATTGCTCAGGACTCCCGTGATGCGGCTGATCAGGCCGCTGCTGAGGAGCGTGCTCGGTTAAAGGCGGCTCGGGAGGATCAGGCGGCTTGTCTGGCCCTTGTGTTTCATCACGAGCTCTCCGTCTTGCACGGCCAAATGAAGTTGTATGCAGATCACCTGCGCAAAGAGGCCTATCAATCGTCAAGGTTGGATCTTGTAGAGATGATGGTGCGATGGAGACCTCAGGAGGCGCTGACCGTGCTCACTCGCTTGGCTGAGTCGCTGGAAGTCTTCGAACGCGATGCCAGAGCAGCGTTACTCACCGCGGTGAGTGAGTGGGTATCTCTACAGCTGGCGTATGGTGCTGATTCTTTGCAGATCGCGCCGTTGGAACTCCTGCAACGAGCTGCGATCTCGACAGCAAACACTGCTGATAGGGTTGCCGAGTCTTGCTCACGCGCTGTAACGGCAATCCTTCCATTAGTTCTGGAGAACTACCCGGATGCGCGTCGGTTCTGAGAGTAGGGCTTGCTAGACGCTGGTTGCGCGAGGCCGAAATCAGATGCACCTTCGTCCGCACGGGCCGCGTAGGTGGCCAGCAAGGCGCGCAGTGCGGTCGGGTCAGAGAGGTCGGTCAACTGCTCGACCGGCGCGGCCACCTGGCGCTCCAGCTGCTGCCAGCGATCGACAAGGCGCCCGGTGAACTCCGGCGATAGCTGGGCCACCACCACCAGGCTGTCGCGCATGCCTTGCTCGCCGGCGAAGTGAAACACGCGCACTGGCCGCGCCCGGCCCATTGCGTCGAAGCCGGACTTCTCCCCCATTTGAGGACGGACGATGACGCCTTGCTGCACCAACGTCTCGATGGTCCGCTTGACGTTGTCGTGCCGCCTCTCGACCAGTTCGGCAATATCGCTGCTGGTGATGGCCGGCGCGTTGCCGGCGGTGATGGGCGGGATCATTGGCGCGGCAACTCCCACACGCGTGCGCAGGCTGGGACGCTGTTCATCAGCGTCAGCTCCTTAGGTTAAAGCGGTGCTTCACTGCATGTGAAAGCTGGCCGCCATGGGCGACATCGTCCGTCGCGACGTCGATGATCAGCTTGCGCAGCTGGCTGCCATCCGGCATGCGGCTACGTTCCTCGCGCTGCTTCACCGGCTGGCCGGAGTAGTTATTAATTTCGACGCTCATCTTGTCGCCGCCGCGCGGCGGCGGTGGCATTGCCGTGCTGCCAACAAGCCCGCCGGCGGCATAACCGCGGCCGCTGCGGATCGTGCTGAGCAGCGATAGGAACGCGCCCGGCCCACCGATCGAGGCGATGTCGCGCTGGCTCAGTACGCCTTCGCCCTTGTGCACGATGCCTGCCGGCGCGAACTTGCCACCCGGTCCGGTGTAACCGCCGGTATCCCAGCCCTGCAGTGGGATGGATTCACGCTCTACCGCTGCGGCGCCGGGCTGCCGGAACAATGCGCCGAGCAACCCGGTGATGGCTCGCTTGGCAGCCATGCGGGCCATGTCAGCCATGATTGAATCGACCATCTCGCTAAAGCTCAGTTTTCCGGTGGTCGCGAGCTGGACGAAGGCATCCTCCAAACCGCCCAGCGCCGAGCCGAAGGCGTTCTCCACCATGCCCGCAGCGTTGGCTCCCTCGTCAGCGTAATTCGCCATCGCTGCGGAAGCGCCCTTACTCCAATCAGCCTGATCCTTCGCCTTGCGGATGTAGCCGTCGCGAATCACCTGCACCTGGCGGTCGGTCTCTTCGCGTAGAGCCTGTTCCTCCGCGGCGGCGGTCGTTTCGTCTTTTTGTCCGAGCCGCTTTAGCAGGGCTAGCCGCAGAAGTTGCTTCGCCTGCTCCTTGTAGACGTCGGTGATTCGCTGCTGAATTTCAAACTCGCGGTCGCCTGAGCCGACTCGCGCGACCATTGCGTCCATCTCCTCCTGCAATGCTGCGGTGCTGGCGTTGAGGGATTCCTTGTACGAGGTCAGGTCCTCTTCCCGCTGTGCATAAAGCTTGCGTTCGTCGGTGGATAGCACCTGAAGCGCCGCAGCGCCCTCGGCGCGCACCTTGGCCAGCTGCGCCTCCAACTCGCCAACCTGCTTGTTGACGTCGATCGACTGCTTGCCGCTGACGTTGCGGCTGTTGAGGTAGTCGATCTGCTTCTGCAGCGACTGCGCCTCGGCGGCCGTGCCGCGCTCTGCCAGCTCACGCATGCGCTGGTAGTAGGTTTCGGCCGACACCTCGCGCGCCTGGTACTGCGCCTGCAGCACTTTGGTGCTGGTGGTGATCTGTGCCTGCTCGGCGGTGAACGCATCCTTGATGCTTTGCAGGCCTGCCGAGCGGCTGGCGGTTGCGAGACTTGTGGCACCCCGCGCACCCTTCGCGGCATCCGCTTTGCGCAACGCCTGCTCGCGCTCGGCAAGCAGCTTGGCGTCCGTCACCCCCTCTTTCGCCGCGTCCTCCCGCATCTGCTTGATGCGGCCCTCCAGGTCGAGCGTCTTGCCCAGCTGCCGGTTTGTCTCCTCTTGGAACTTCAGGCGTGCCCGCGCTTGCTCAGAGTCGACGGTGGGTGCTCGATCGACCGTTGCGACCACGTTGGAAAAGTCCGGCCCGGCCGCGCTCTCCAGCGCGCCCCTGGATGCCTTGATGAGGCTGCCAAGCGCACCCATCGAATTGAGCATGCCGCCGCCGATCGTCTGGCCAGCGGTGCTCTTATCGGCCTGATCCTGCTTTTGGGCGATCTCGTCCAACAGCCCCGAGTAACGAGCAAGGCCGCCGACGACGCCACCTGAGTTGGCCAATGCGGCGCTCAGCCTTTTCCAGACGACACTGTTGCCGAGCGCGTCCTGCTTGGAGATCACGCGGTCCAGGAGATCGGCGTACTTCTCGACCTCGCCCCAGGCGCCAGAAGCCTCGTCCTTGACGCTGGTCCACGCCTTGGACGTCGCCGGCATGTCCGTCTGAGCGCGCCGCGCCACGCTCTCCAAATGCGAGTCGTAGAGCTGGACCGCCTCGGCAACAGCCTGCTGCTTGTTGCCTTCTTCGACCAGGGTGTTGATGCGGTCCAGCTGCGTCTGGGTGAGAAAGTGCTCGGTTTCGTTGAGCTTAAGCAGCGCCTCGACCGGATCCTTGCGGATGTCCTCGAACTTGGCGATCGTTTCGTCGATCGCCTGTCCGGTTGCGGCCTGCATCAGCGCAGCGCTGGCCGCGACCCGGTCGAACTGCTCTCCGGTGAATTTCCCGGACTCGGCGACCTTGAGCACCGCCTCGCGAGCACTGCCCAGGGAGACGCCGTCCAGCTGATCCAGCTTCGAGACCAAGCCCTCAAGCTGCCCGGTAGACGCAGCTGCGAAATTACCAGTGGCGAGCAGCGCCTTGCTAAAAGCGAAGGACCTATCCTCGCCCTGCTTCCAGGCCAGAGCTACCGCTGCCACTGCCGCGGCCGTGATCGTCAGCGGATTGACCATTCCCAGCAGCGCGGAGGAGACACCCGAAAGCGCAGGCCCGACGCCGCCAAAGCTGTCCTTGATCTGCCCACCTTGCTGCACCAGCACCGTGAACCACGGCATTCCACCTTGCAGGCTGGTGAAGATGTCGGTGAACTGCATAGGCAGCTGCGCAAGGGCCTGGCTTGTCTGCCCGGAGGTCCTCCCCAACTGGGTGATGACGTTGTTCGCCGGCAGCGGCTGACTGGCCTGTTTCTGCACAGCCGCAAGCTGGCCGCGCAGCAACGCGAGGCCCTGCTTGATGTCGTTCACGTCCGCACTGATGCGAACACGCAGGTTTGCTGATTGGTCGGCCATTTACCGTTCCAGATCGTTGAGGTACTTCGTAAAGGCGGCAGGCTCGGCGCCCATCGCCATCCGCGCGGCCTGCGCCGTGGATGCTTCGCGCAGCAGCAGCTGCTCACGGTCATCGCGCACAGCAGCCGCCGCAAATGCCTTTGCTTGCGCCCAGATGTAGGTCATGACGTCTCGGCGCTGGTGGCCTCGGGCAACGAGGAAGTGGATGAGGTCGGCCCAACCGGTTGCGCCTGCGTCATTCCCACCGCCTCGATCGCCTTGCCGGCGGCTCGCATGAGGCTCGGCAGGCGCTGGCCGAAAAAATCTTCGTTGAGCTCCACCGCCGCCTCGACCAGCGCAGCGGCATCTGCCAGTGAGGCACCGCCAACCCATGCTTCCGGCTTGCCGGTCACGATGGCACCGCCCTTTGCGAAGGCAGCGGCGTCCTGCTCGAGCACATCCATCATCAGTGCCGCCACTTCAATGGTGGCGCCTGCACTGACGAGGCTGGCGGCGACAATCACCCGGCCGATGATCGGCCTGGTTGCTTTGATAAATGGGCCGATCTGGGCAAGCGTCAGTGGCGTCACTTCCAGCTGCTCGCCACGAAAGGTGATCACGCGGCTGGGCGGCATGAGGACGGCGATGTCATCGCTGGCTTCACGGCTCCCCGCCTGCGTCTTTGTGGATTGGTCGGGCACAAGAAACTCCTTCATCGGTGGGATGGGTCTCGATAGGCGGGGGGGCAGGCGTTCACCAGCTCGCCCTCCTGCACGGTGATTTGTTCGTCGTAGTCGCGCGCCAGCCCGAAGGCCATCGACAGCACGGTGACGCTCTGCAGTTGCCGTTCGACCTCGGCGAGCGAGGTGTTCGCTGCTACGTAGGCGGCTGCCAGGGAGTCATCGCCCGGCACGGCGGAGGCGCAGACATCGCGCACGCTTGCCGCGTATGCGATCGCTTGCTCAGGTGTTCGGCCGTCGACCGGGCCGCACCGGATCAAGGCCATCTGCAGGTCTGGCTTCAAGTCGCAGGCCACGATGGCCGCCAGCTCGGCGGTAGCGCTCGGAGGGTGCGTGGTGTTCATGGCGAGGTTTCTCCCGCCGAAACGTTGCTCCGCGCGGTGCCGGTCACTCGCTGCGGCGCTGTACATGCCGACCGGGCTTGCTCGGGCTTCGATGTACAGCGCGTACAGGGTCGAAATGCCACTTTTCCCAGGGAGAAACGGCCAAATCGGCCTACCTGCGGTGGAGCATCCCTAGGGGCCGAAATACTGTCGCGGACCGGGGTCCGAATTCCCCCCGGTAGGGAGGCCGACGCGCGAGGGACCCCGGCTGAAACTGAGCGAAATGATCTTCGTTCAGGTTGCGCTAGTCCGTTCAGTTTCAACTCCACCTGTTCAGGTTGCGCGCGTGCCCAGGGGACGGGCCACGCATCGCCGAATGATTGCCAGGCCACCAGCGCGGGGAGCTTACGAGGGCGCCCCGCGCTGGCCCTGGCCGCGGGTGTTGTTGGGGACACCGCCCGCTGGTCCCGCCTCATCACAGCCCCAGCAGCACGGCTGGGTTGACGTCCGCACGTCGACTGATCCGCACGCCTTGCTCAGCAGCGGCGGCAATCAACTGCTCCTCCTCCTGCTCGGCCTTGAGCAGCTCGCGCTCCAGCTTTGCTCGCTTCTTGTCATCGGCCTGCACCGGTGCCTGGGCGTAGACCGCTTCCAGCTCCTCGGTGAGGTGAGCGCGCACCGCGTCGGGCACGATCCTGCACAGGTACGCGAACACGCCGCCGGCGCCATACGGGATTGGGTCAACACGATCCCGGTCATCGGGCCGGGTGAAGGGATATACATTGGTGCTGACCTTCGCTGCGGCGATCTCGATCGAGCTCTCCATGCGGGCAAGTGCGCGCTCCTTGGGCAGCAGTCCGTCAGCGAGGCTTTCGATCTGTTCCTTGAGCTGGCCGATGGTGTCCCGCAAGCGGGCGATGTCAGCGCGGTAATCGGTCGTCATGGTGTGGGTCCGGTCAGGAGTTGGGCGACAGGCCCCAATCGGCCAGCGTCTGGTTTAGGTGGTCGGCGGCAGCGTGGAATGCGGATGCATCACCGTTGTCTTCTTCCGATTCCTTGAGGGCTTGATCGATCACGCTAGCGATCGCATCGATGCCTGCGAGTTGCCGCTCCAACTTGGCTAGCTCGCTTTCGACGTGCTGCGAACGAGCCTGCCCGCTGCTGGCGTATCGACCGCCACCCGGGACGACCTGCTGTTCATTGCCGTGGAACGAATCCTTGAGTTCGATGATTCGCGCATCGATGACGCGCCGTGAATACCGCAAGTCGTTTCTACGTTCGCGCAGCGCGCGAGCCGTCGCGTAGTGGGCGATGCTGCGGATGCGCAGCCGCTCCAGTTTCACCAGCGCCTCTGGCACGGCCGTGGGCTGGGTGGGGGTCGGGTCAGACATGGGAATGGCTTCCGGTGAGGATCAGGGCGCCCAGGGTCGACTCCGGACGCTCCTGCAGGGCACGCTGGAACAGCGGCAACGTGCGCAGCGCATCGACGATCACCTCATCGGGGCCGATGCCGGCCAGGCGCGCAGCATCTTCCAGTGCGTCAGCAGCGAGGCTGGGCAGGTCAATCCGGTAGGTGCGCATGGCGGTGTTCCGATGGCGGCTGTTGCCGATGCCTGTCATTCGACCATCGGCGCCGAGCAGACGCCGAGCAGGAGTGAGCAGGTATGCGCACTTGGCGTGTGCCAATTCGCGTTAGGCGCTCCTAAGGGTCTGCCTACATCCGGGGTTTTCCCGCATGTACCCTCCGCGCCGGGGCCGCCTCTCGGCTCCAGCGATTTGACGATTTGGTCAAATCGCCACCTGGCCGTGGTTACAGGCCAACTCTGCGAATGTGCAGAGTTCTCACAGCAGCGGGTCGCCGGATTCGATCCAGGCCAGCACGTCCGCCAGGTAGTACCACGGCGTCTTCGCAGGCCGGTAGCACCGCGGCCCCTTGCCCTCAGCCCGCCAGCGGCGCAGGCAAGACGTGCTGCACGGGATCAGCTGGGCTGCGGTGTCCTCGTTCACCCGCCCATCGACGGTGACATAGCAACCCCTGGCCTCAAGGCTCTGCCGGATCGACTCGACCGACACCGGCAGCGAGTGCGAATGCTCTGGCTCAGGCTGCACGCCGGCCTCCCGTGCGCAAAGGGTGCAATTGACGACATGCAAGGGTGCAACTCAGCGCAAAGGGTGCAATCTGGCGCAGCGCCGGCAGGGGGCGCAGGGGATGCACGCTGTGCAGGGGGTGCGCCCGCTGCTGGCGCGCTGCGATGCCGCTGCGCCGGCTCACGCGTTGATTCCTCCGTCGACGACGAGATCCACGCGCATGATTACCTCATCGATCTGGGCGAGCTGGGCGTCGAAGTTCTTCTGGATCTCGTCGCGCATCGTCTGCAGCTTGTGGCGCTGGGCCTTCAAGAACCTGACACCGCCGGGCATCTGGGCGGTCTTGCGGATGCTGTCCAGGCTCAGCATCTCGCCCGGCTTGGGGACAGGGGGCAGGGTGGGTTTCTTCATGCGGTTCCTCATCGGGTGCTTCATGCGTCAGGCCCGCACGCGGCGACCTTGCCGGCGCGTCGCTGGGTGGTGGTGGACGTGCGGCGTGGTGCTCGCCAGTGCGTCGGCCGTGGCTCAGCGAGGCCGGGATGTGCGAGTTCGCCGTAATGCAGCAGGCTGGCGGCGGCCAGGATCGAGCGTGCAGCGCGCGGCAGTCGCAGCAGCACCGTGGCGATGGGCAGCGATGCGACTTCCTCGCGTGCCTCGCTGCTGGCGTTGGTGCGTTGCAGGTGCGCCGTCAGTGCAGCGCGCGCCGCTGTGTCCAACCATGCGGCCCTGTCAGCTGGTGTGTGGGTGCTGGTGCTCATGCTCTCCTCCGCGATGCCGTACGGCCGTAGTCCATCGGCGGCACAGGCAGGCAGATGCCATCCCATCGCTTGCTTGCCAGGCCAGTTGAGTAAAGCTCTGCCAGTGCGCATTGCACGCCGAGCACGTCGGTGCAGCAGTACGTTGCCAGCCGGTTGTGGTCCGGCGAATGAACCAGGCCATCTGGATCCGCACTGTCTGCCAGCAGCACCAGCAGCAACTTGGATTCAGGGGTGGGTGCGAGTTGGCCGAATGCCCAGGCCAGTGCCTCTGTGCTCATGGAAATCTCCTAGGTCGGGTGCCATTGCCACGCCGATAAGCGAAGCAAAGCCGTAAATCAAAACCTCTTCGCTGACGCGAAATTCCGCCTACCGGCTTGGTAATACTTTTAAGGTCAGCACGGGGCGCTGTTTAAACGGATCGAAAAGTGATCTGACTGCAGCACGGGGCGCTGTAGTCATTGATTCGTACCGCACAGGGCGCTGTGCCTCACTCATCACTGCAGCACGGGGCGCTGTAGCGTCCAGCACGGGGCGCTGTAGTTTTTCAATTTCTACGCAGCTTCTTTTTCGTCTCGTAGCAGCACGGGGCGCTGTACTAATTCTTTCGATTGAACCTTGGCAGTCTTCCGTTTACCCGATGTCCGCACATAATCGGGACGCTCTGTTTTCCAACTATCCGAAGGTTTTGCGGTTGCTGATCGATCAAGGGGCTTGTCCTTCTTGTAGTCAATTCGACGCCACGTGAAGGCGTACAGGGTGGGATGGTTACGACCGCCTTGTTTGGTACGCTCAATGATTCGGTAGTGCTCCAGTTCCTTCGCAGCCTTGCGCACGGTGTTTTCGGATTTCCAATGCGCGTCCTGCATCAGTGCCCACGACGCACACAGATATCCGTTGTTGAATCCGGAATACTGGCGCGCCAGGTCTTGCACCAACTTGTGCGCATATGGACTCAAGCGCGTGTAGTTCGGATGCGTCAGCAACGTCATGGGAATAACGAAGGCTGAGCCTCCGTTGATGTCGTCCCACCTGTTCTCCTTTCGCCGCCTTCCCATCACGTACCTGCCGAGACGTGATCCGTGTAGGGCTCCGTAGATCCATCCGGCAGCAAGCTCCTTAGCCAAATCTTGCGAGGGCGCCCAGAGGTGGCCGGCCCGGCCGCATCTGCGTACTCAATCCAGCGGCTTTCCCGCAGCTCTTTGAACGCGGCTTGGACCTTGGCCTGACCGATGCTGCAGAGTCTTTGCCGAGCCAGCCGCACACTCAGCACCACTTCGCTTGTGTGGCCGGGCCTGTACAGCGCGCGCAGCTCCACCAACAGTGCACGGGCTACCGGATCCAGCGCGCGATATGCCGGAGAGCTCAGCTCGCACGCGGATAGGTGCACGCAGGTGTCGTTGTTGGTTCTCATTGGTCGATATCCTTGTGACTGCCGGGGCGGTTAGATGCGTTGCGCCAGCAGCGTGGCGATGCGGGTGCTGGGATTGCTGGCCAGCCGCTCCAGCGCCGCCACGATGGCGTCCACACGGCTGGGGGCTGGGCAGGGGTGCTGCCGGACGATCCGCGCCGGCGGGAACGTGATGAGGGTGGCGCTCATGCATCACCGCCGATCACCGAGTCATAGATGGCCTTGTAGCGGTAGGCCGTGGCGCGGCTCATGCCCCACCGTTCCATCATGTCGCTGATGGCCGCCTGCCGCCGGCGCGCCTGCATCCACTGGGCGAAGCGCAGGGCGAATTCGAGATTCGACTGCATGCCGGGGGCTGTGCGATAGGACCGCTGCTTCTGGGTGCTCATGCTCGCCACCCCAGCTGCGCCTGCACCGCCTCGCGGAACTGCTGCCCGAAGCGACCAGCGCGCGTTACGATCCAGCTGAAAATCAGCTCTCGCGGCTCGCCTTCCGGATGAGCCTCGGCGCTGCCGCGATTGCACTCGCGGCACAGGATGTAGTTCAACTCGCCGAACGCGAATACCGTCGTGTACCTGTTGCTCTCGAAGTAACCGATCGAGCGGTTGCAGCAGTCGCAGGCGATCGGGTCACGACGCGTCGGCCTGGTCGCGTAGGTATTCCCTGACAGCAGGGCGGGGTGACTTCCGCTTGCAGCGGCGCGCGGATGATGTACAGTTGTGGCCATGGCTTGGTCGTTCCTTGGTAGGGTTCGGGCATTGCTTCTACGGCTCTGGCGTTGGCGCGCTGGGGCCGTTTCTATTTGCGGGGTCATCGGTTCCTCCAGGGAGCCAGCAGGCGGTCCAGGCGGGCGCGTGCACGGCTCAGCTCATCGTTAATAGTCGCCAGGGTCTCTGGCTCGTCTGCGTACTCACCGGCGCGCGTCTCCAGCCGCCGCACGTCTTGCTCGGCCTTGTCGATCGCCTGCACCTCGCCGCCGGCCGGGTAGCTGTGTGCCAGGCCGGTCATGCGACGCTCCGGCGTGTGGCCTCGCGCTCTTTCTGTTCGATGAACTGGCGCAGCGCGCGCGCCGACACCATGCGCCGCTTGCCGACCGTGAAGCTCTCGATGTCTCCGCGCGCCAGGATCTTGTAGAAATTCGACCGTCCCAGCCCAGTTGCTCGGGCTGCTTCGTCGACGCTGTAACTGAGCCTTTCTTCCATTCTTCTTTCCTCGTTGTGGTCCATGTGAGTCCAATGACACCAAATTCGTGTCGTAAGGATTAGCGCATGACACGGTTTTGGTGTCAAGACTTTCTGACACGAAAATGGTGGAATACGTTCATGAGTGAAGACGGCTACACACGAATCACCTTGCGGATACCCGATGGCTTGCACGCGAAGCTGACGGCGGAGGCTGCGCGCACCTCAAAATCTATGAACGCGGAGATCGTCCAGCGGCTGGAGGAGTCTTTCCACGCGAAGCCAATCACTGTGCAGTCGCTGATACCGGTTGTGTCTGCTGAGTACCGGTCGGCTCTGGAGACGCAGCGCGCGCTCCGTGACCAGCTGCGTGAGCTGACTGAGGAGGGGCCGATCCCCGGGAACAGCAATGAGACGCAGATGGAGATCCGGGAGGTGGAGATACTCCACTCGTGGTTCCAGCGTCAGGCGTCTGAGCTGCAAAGCGTCATGGGGCAGCTGCTATCGGCGCACTCGTCCGGCGAGCCGATCAAGCTCGGGCTGATCCTGCAGCGTCTCGCGGACGTGGATGTGCGCGTCGACCTGTAGCCGGTCCGGTAGTGGGATAGCCGGGATTCCGGCTATTGCTCCATCCGCCAGATATGGCGTTTGCCCACCGATAGCGAATTTCCGCTATCGCGGTCCGTCCTCAAATGGCGGATGCACGCCGATACTGCCGGGATTCCGGCAGTTGGTTCGTCCGCCGCTGGCGGCTGGACCCTTCTCCTCACTGTGAGGAAAAGACCTGCACGCCGAAGTCCTCAAATTGAGGAGATCGCCGCCAACGGCGGAAATTCCCACCGGTGGTGGAGATTCCCTGCGGCGCGGGTAAAGGGGGGATACCGGGGATTCCCGGAATCGGCGATAGCGGAAAATCCGCTATCGGTCCGCCCGCCGCCGGCGGGCAGAAGCGGCACCAGCCGGCCAACTGGCTGCGACTGGACCAATCCCAGGCTCTTGCCCACGAGATCGACCGCTCCTCAGATGTGAGGAGCGTATGGAGCACGGCTGGCGGAACGGAGCAAGGCGGTTCGTCCGCCGTCGGCGGTTGGATGCGGTCAGAGCCTGGCCACTGCCTCGGCCAGCTTGTCCGGCGCCAGGTGTGCATAGCGCAGCGTCATGCGGATGTCGGAGTGGCCCAGCAGCTCACGCACGGTGTTGAGGTCGACGCCGGCCATCACCAGGCGGCTGGCGAACGTGTGCCGCAGGTCGTGGAAGCGGAAGCCGGGCAGGGCGATCGTGTCGCACAGCTCCTCCCAACTGCTGCTGATGTTGTCCATGCGCCGGCCTGTCCTGGGCGAGGGGAACACCAGCCCGGTGCCCGCGCCCTGCTGGCGCCAGCGTGCTAGCGTGGCGTGCGCCTCGCTGTTGAGCGGGATGTGACGGGCCTTGCGGCTCTTGGCGTTGGGTGACGAGCTTGCCCGGCAGGTTGACGTCTGCCCAGTCCAGGCCGAGCAGCTCGCCGCGGCGCATGCCGGTGTTGAGTGCCACCAGCACCATCGGCAGCAGGTGAGGCGCGCGGCGGTCGTGCTCGCGCTGCTGCAGGCCGGCGCGCAGCTGGCGTTCCTCCTCGTGTGTCAGGTAACGCACGCGGCTGTCGTCGGCGCCCTTGACCTGCTTCACGGTGCGCATCGGGTGCTGCTCGAGCATGCCCCAGTCGACCGCGCGGGACAGCGCGCCGCGGATCCGGGACAGGTCGCGGTTCACCGTCGCCGGCTTGATGCCGGCCTTCAAGCGCTGCGACTTGAACCGCTCCAGGTCGAACGCGCAGATGGCGGCGAGCGGCTTGTCTACGATCTCGGTGAAGTGGGCAGCGAGCGCATCGATGGTGGCCTGGCCGGCCTTCTGGTTGGCCTTGGCCCATGGGCCGTAATGCTCACGCATGAACGAGCCCAGCGTGGCCGGCTTGGGCTTGGCCGCCTCGATCACCGCCAGCGGCGCGCCGTGCGCGGCGATCTCGCCGGCGAGCTTCCTGGCGCGCTCGCGTGCTGCCTCCAGCGGCAGGGCGGGGTAGTCGCCGAAGGTGCGTTCCTGCCCGCGGCCCCAGACGATGGCCCAGCAGCGCGCGCCGGTGGCGGAGACGCGCAGCGCCAGCCCGGGAACGGTCGCATCGCGCATCCGGTAGGCTTTACCTGTCGCCTTCGCGCTATCGACGGAACGCCGCGTCAGCGGCTCGCGGTTGATCTTCGGCATGGCTGTCCTGCAAGGCTCCTGCAAAAAAGCAAACGTATATGGACGCACTCGCATCCAATGAGACGTTTAATCAAGGCTTTGCAGGTTATTCCCTTGCTACAGCTACCCCTAGAATCCCGTTGACATGGTAGGGGTCACAGGTTCGAACCCTGTACCGCCCACCACTCCAAGTCCAGACGGCACGGCGACTTGAGTGGCTTCAACATCGGCAGCGACTGCTGCCGCGGATCCTAAAGTGATTTACGCAGCAGCTCCTGCAGCTTCCGCGTGTCCTGTATTTCGTCTTCGACGATTGCTTTCACTTCCTTATGTGCATCGCCCAGGCGTGTTGGATGAATTTCGTGCAGCGGCCGAGCATTGCCGGCGGCGGAGCGGCCTAGCAAGCCGGGCGCTCTTTCGCTCCTGAGTAATAGGTCCCTGGCGCCAGGCCAAGCTTCCGCTCCGCGTGTCATTTCGTCGCGGCGCTGGTCACCCATCCACGAAGCGGCAGGTAGTTCTTTTTGACGCCAGGCACGTGTGAGGCACTGAAAGCACTTCAAGCGCCAACCGAATTCCGCCGGCACTGACGCATCCCAATCCTCGCCTTGCGTCGAATGCGGGCGCGGTTGTGCCGGCTTCGCCGAAACCGCTTTCTCCATCACACGTCTTGCTTTAGCATCGCCTCCGCGCTGACGAAAAGGAAGGCTGGCGATGGACGAGTATCAGCACACCGTGCTGACCAGGGGCGGATACCGTGTCGTGGCGATCACCCGGGAGGACACCTATGCGCCCGACGCTGTGGTGGCCTATGCCGTTGTGACGGATGCCGGGACCCGGATCACGCCGGACCTGTCGCTGGATCAGGCCAGAGTGTGGATCGACTCGCTCGTCGAGAGCGAGAGTGGCGGACGCAAGTCGGATCTGGTCGATCACAAGCCCGTCGTCCGTCGCTAATTGCCGTTGAGAAACAAGCCAAGGAGTAGGGGCGCGTGTCCAAAGCCAAAATAATCGCAGTCGCCACCCTGGTGACATTGCTTGTTGGATATTTCCTGTCCGGGTATCTGACGCTTCTGTTGTTGCGGCTCGATACCGGGCTGTACGCGTGGGATACCTACTACCGCTATTTCAAGGCGCTGGGCTTGCCGGAAGTAGCGCCCTACGCAACCAAGATCAAGATGTCCGGCATTCTCGGCTTTGGCCTGCCCGGGATCATCTGGGCCATCACGGTCGTGCTCCTGGTCAAGCCGAAGGCGCGGGCGCTGCATGGCGACGCGCGCTTTGCCGGAGCGGCAGACCTTTCCAAGCACGGTTTGTTCAAGCCGAGCGGCAACGGCATCGTCGTGGGCAAGTTCAACGGCAAGCTTGTACGGCTGAGCGGGCAACAGTTCGTGATCCTCGCCGCTCCAACGCGTTCCGGCAAAGGCGTCGGCGTAGTCATTCCCAACCTGCTTGAGTATCAGGAATCCGTCGTGGTTCTGGACATCAAGCAGGAGAACTTCGACCTCACCAGTGGCTGGCGCGCCAGTCAGGGGCATGAGGTGTTCCTGTTCAATCCCTTCGCTGAAGACCGTCGTACGCATCGCTGGAATCCGTTGACCTATGTGTCCAGCGATCCGGCGTTCCGGGTGTCGGATCTGATGAGCATCGCCGCGATGCTGTATCCAGACGGGTCGGACGACCAGAAATTCTGGGTCAGTCAGGCGCGTAACGCCTTCATGGCGTTCGCCTTGTATCTGTTCGAAAATCAGGACGAGGAACTGTCGCTGGGCTTTCCGGGTGGGGCAGGGGCTCCCACGCTTGGCGGCATCTACCGTCTGTCGTCCGGCGATGGCACAGACCTCAAGAAGTACCTCAAGTCGCTCTCCGAGCGCAGGTTCCTCAGTGGCAATGCGCGCTCGGCATTTGCCAACATGCTGTCACAGGCCGATGAGACCTTTGCGTCCATCATGGGTACCCTGAAGGAGCCGCTCAACGCATGGATCAACCCGGTCCTGGATGCGGCAACCAGCGCGGACGACTTCCTGCTCACCGATCTTCGCAAGAAGAAGATGACGATCTACATCGGCATCCAGCCCAACAAGCTTGCTGAAAGCCGGCTCATCATCAACCTGCTCTTTAGCCAGATCATCAACCTCAACACGCGCGAGCTGCCGAAGTCCAATCCGGAGCTGAAGTACCAGTGCCTGCTGTTGATGGACGAATTCACCTCGATCGGCAAGGTCGACATCATCGCCACCGCGGTCGCCTACATGGCGGGCTACAACCTTCGTCTGCTGCCCATCATCCAGAGCATGGCGCAGCTGGATGCGACCTACGGCAAGGACCTGTCGCGCACCATCATCACCAACCATGCGCTGCAGATCCTGTATGCGCCGCGCGAGCAGCAGGATGCGAACGACTACTCCGAGATGTTGGGCTACACCACCATCAAGAAGAAGAACGTCACGCGCGGCAGGGAGACCACCCGAAGCGTGTCGGAGGAGCGGCGTGCCCTGATGCTTCCACAGGAGCTCAAGGCGATGGGCAACGAGAAGGAGGTCTTCTTGTACGAGGGCATCCCGCACCCGGTGAAGTGCGACAAGATCCGCTACTACGAGGATCGATATTTCACCGCACGCCTGTTGCCCAAGACGGATGTGAAAACGCTTTCCATTAAACTGTGACTTTAATCACGAAAAAGATGGGGTCAAGCACCGGCTATTCTTGACTCATGCGTACGTTGAGGGCAAAGTTACCCAGAATTTGCGCAATGTTGATTTTTGTTAAAAAGGGGGCGGCGCCAGACGGGGCCGTACAGGAGTAAGGCTATGGATGGTTCTGCAGCGTATTCATTTTTTTCGTTGGCGCGCATGTGTGGTGCCGGTCGGCCTGTTGCGGCTGGCTCGGATGGATATGCGCGCCCGCAAGTTGCATCGAAGGCAAATTCCCTCCGCCACCTGACGGTGAGCGGGGCCGTCGTGCTGTTCGCCGTAAGCACGAAATCTCATGAGTTGGAGAAGTCAGAGTGAATCCGATGTGTGTGTCCAAGCTGTCGCTGGTCTTGGTGGTCGCTGCGTTGGTCAGCGCGTGCGCGACCAAGCCTGCTCCCGATTTTGGTGGACGTTGGAAGCACGTCAATCACTTTGACGAAGCTCCCACTGAAATTCCGCTGTACACCTCCTATACGTATCAGGCCACGCCGATGGACGGCACGCTGAAAACGATGCTGGAACGATGGGCTGCGGATTCCAACATGCAGTTGTCCTACAACCTGCCGTCGGACTACACCCTGATCGCCCCGGTTTCCAATATCAGCACCACCAGCGTGCAGCAAGCCGCAACCGAGCTGAGCGCGGTGTACGCGGCGCAGGGCGTGTCGGTCTCGGTCTCCGCCAACAAGCTGCTGGTACAGCCGGTGCCGGTGTCGTCTGGAGCCAAGCTCTAAGGGCTGACTGCTGGTCCGATGCTCTCCAGCATTTGGCCGGCGAGTCAGCTCAAGCCTCCCATGCGTCCGCGCTCGTCGCGGCAACAGTTTCAGGCCTGACAAGGCCCTACGTTGACGGATCTCGACATGTTGCGTAAGAAGGTGAGTGAAAAGGAGGGTTCCGCCCAGGTTGGTGCGGCCGTCCAGAAAGCGGTGAACTACGAGGTCAGCATCGCCGATCTCGCACGCCGCAGCGAAAAGCGCGCATGGATAGTGGCGACCCTGTCGATGCTGGTCACCGTCCTGACGGCGGGCGGCTACTACTACATGCTGCCGCTGAAAGAGAAGGTGCCGTATCTGGTCATGGCAGATGCCTATTCGGGTACCAGTACCATCGCTAAGCTTGAAGCGAATTACGGCGGGCGCTCAATCAGTACCAGTGAAGCATTGGCACGCAGCAATATCGCGCGTTTCATTCTGGCGCGTGAATCATTTGATGCGTCCACAATCGGTGATCGTGATTGGAACACAGTTGCTGCGATGGCGGCGACGAATGTGCTTTCCGAGTATCGCACGCTGCATGCCGGGAACAACCCAGCGAGACCCTTCAACACCTATGGCAGATTGCGGGCAATCCGCATCAATATTCTTAGCATTACCCTTATTGGTGGCAAGGGTAAGGCTTATACTGGTGCGACGGTACGTTTTCAGCGGAATGTCTACGACAAAACATCTACTGTAACCACGCTCCTGGATAACAAGATTGCAACGCTCGGGTTTGCTTACCAGGATAATCTGCAGATGAATGACAGCCTCCGGGTGGAGAATCCCCTGGGTTTTCGGGTGACCGATTATCGTGTCGATAGCGATTACTCGGCATTGCCTGCCGCGCCGTCCGCGATCAGTACGCAAGCGCAGGCAGCCCCACAGGCCGCAACCTATCAGCAACCGATGACTCCCGGCGTGGTTGATCCCAATGCAGCTGGCTCTGCAGCGCCGGCCGGTGCTCCGTTGCAGCAGGGCGCGCCGGCAGCTCCAGGTGGCGTCCCAGTGCAACAGCAGCCGGGATACCCTGGTCAGGCACAGCCCCAGCCAGCTGGCCAAATTCAAGCCCAGCCCACGATCCAACCCCAAGGGATGCCGAACAATGTCAACGGAGCAAGCGGTCGATGAAACCCTCTAACCCCTACAGGGCGGCATTGGCTGCAGTACTGCCACTTGTATTGTGCGCATTCTCGGCCACTGCCCAGGTCGTTCAAGAATACGAGTACGCACCTGACCGGATCTATCAGGTGCGTACCGGACTGGGCATCACCACCCAGATCGAACTCAGTCCCAATGAAAAGATTCTTGACTACAGCACAGGTTTCACCGGTGGCTGGGAGCTGACACGTCGTGAAAATGTCTTCTATTTGAAGCCCAAGAATGTCGACGTCGATACGAATATGATGATTCGTACCGCGACGCATTCTTATATTCTCGAACTAAAAGTCGTTGCGACCGATTGGCAACGCCTGGAGCAGGCCAAACAGGCCGGCGTGCAGTACAAAGTGGTATTCAGTTACCCCAAGGATACGAGCTTCAACAATGTCGAGGATGCGGCCGCCGCCAAGGATGGTCCTCTGTTAAATGCGAAGATCCTCAAAGATCGTCGCTACTACTACGACTATGACTATGCCACGCGGACCAAAAAGTCCTGGCTGGTTCCGAGTCGGGTCTATGATGACGGTAAATTCACTTATATCAATATGGATTTAACGCGATTCCCCACGGGTAACTTCCCGGCGGTATTTGCTCGTGAGAAAGAGCATAGCGAGGACTTTCTCGTGAATACGACCGTTGAGGGTAATACCTTGATCGTTCATGGGACCTACCCCTTTCTGGTGGTTCGTCATGGCGATAATGTCGTAGGTCTGCGAAGGAACAAGCAAAAGTGAACTCAAACATTCCAAACAGCCCTGATGAGCGCTCCCGGGACAACCGAGCGGACGAGCCCGCGACGAACGAGTACGACGAGCGCAGCAATCCTTATTTCGCACGCCAGCATGCGGCTGCGGAGCCGGATCTGGATTCCAACGAGCCTGTGCTGCGGTCCAGCGACATCAAGCGGTTGAACCGGAAGGCGCTGGTTTTTCTCGCACTGGTTGCCGGCTTGTTGCTTTTGGCCATTTTCTGGTTGGCAAAGCAGGGCTCTGACGATTCTGCACCGGTGAAGCCGCGTGCCGAGACGGTTGTCGCGCCTGCGCTTCCACAAAATATGACCGCACCCGTCGAGACTGCTCCGGTGCCTCTTGTGCAACAACCGAGTTTGCCGCCATTGCCGCCCATGCCTATGGACGATGACGACAGCATGCCCTCCGCCGCTCCAGAGCGTCCGCGGGCCCCGACCTTGTTGGAACGACGCATTCTGGCCGAGCAGTCCGCTGCCGCTGGCGGCGGTGCCGACATTCCCGGGATGCCGGGTCAGGCCGGTGCACAGCCTGGCGCTCAAGAAGAGGAGCAGGTGTCGCTGGCCAAGCCGATCAGCAATCCTGACGGGTTGCTCGTGCGCGGTACCTATATCCGTTGCATTTTGGAAACGCGGATCATTTCCGACTTCGGCGGCTATACCTCCTGCATCGTTACCGAGCCGGTTTATTCGATCAACGGGCATAATCTACTGTTGCCGAAGGGTTCGAAGATGCTGGGTCAGTATGGTGCAGGCGAACCCACTACCCGGCGCCTGCAGGTCGTCTGGGATCGCGTGACTACGCCCACCGGGCTCGATGTCACTCTGGTCGGCCCGGGTATCGATACGCTCGGCAGTGCTGGTCATCCTGGCCAATACGACGCTCACTGGGGCAACAAGATCGCCTCGGCGTTGTTCATTAGCCTTCTGAGCGATGCTTTCAAGTACGCGGCTGCGGAGTACGGTCCGGAGACGACCACCATCGGCGTGGGCTCCGGGGTCATCACGCAGCAGCCATTCGAGAGCAATACCGCCCAAAGCGTGCAGCAACTTGCGCAGCAGGCGGTGGAAAAATCCGGGCGTCGCCCTGCAACGCTGACGATCAATCAAGGGACGGTCCTGAACGTTTACGTGGCAAAGGATGTCGATTTCTCGGCGGTGCTGCCCAAGTGAATGCTACGACCGCCATGACGATCGACGATTCTCCGACTGCGCGGATCTCGAATGATTTCCTGGATTACCAGTACTCGGTACTGGGAATCCTGGACTATTTGAATTCTCCCGAAGTCACGGAAATCTGCATCAATCGTCCCGGCGAGCTGTACCTGGAGACGATCAATGGCTGGCAACGCATGGATGTGCCGTCGCTGACCTTTGATCGGGCCAGGCAGTTCTGTACGGCGGTCGTCAATGAAAGCAACACCGGACAACGCATCACCGACGCCGATCCGGTGGTCTCGCTGACCTTTCCGACTGGCCAGCGTGCGCAGTTCGTCATTCCGCCTGCCTGCGATGCCGGCAAGGTCTCGATCACGATTCGCCTGCCCTCCAAGCACCCCAAGACCCTTGAGCAGTACACCAGCGACGGGTTTTTCGACCAGGTGCTCGAGCAGGCTGCCGATGTCAGCGATCACGACCGCGAACTGCTCGAGTTGCGTCGTAACAAGGAGTATTCCGAGTTCTTCAAGAAAGCGGTGCTTTACAAGAAGAACGTGGTGGTCGCTGGTGCCACCGGTAGCGGAAAGACCACCTTCATGAAGGCTTTGGTCAATCACATTCCGAACGAGGAACGCCTGGTTACTATCGAAGACGCCCGCGAGCTATTCATCAGTCAGCCCAATTCGGTGCACCTGCTGTACTCCAAAGGCGGCCAGAGTGCGAGTAATGTGACTGCCAAGAGTTGTATGGAGGCCTGCCTGCGCATGAAGCCGGATCGAATCATCCTGGCCGAGTTGCGTGGCGATGAATCGTTCTATTTCATTCGTAACTGCGCATCCGGCCATCCTGGCTCGATCACCAGCTGCCATGCCGGCAGCGTCGAGCAGACCTGGGACCAGCTGGCGCTCATGGTGAAGGCGTCCAACGAAGGTTCCGGGCTGGAATTCGAGGTAATCAAACGGCTGCTGCGTATGACCATCGATATCGTGGTGCACATCAAGGCACACGCCGGGCGCCGCTTTATTACCGGAATCGATTTCGATCCGGCAAGAACCCTGCGTGGCGGCTGACCGGCCGCCAATGATTGACGTCGATCCAGTTTCAAGGAGACCTTTATGCTGCCTGGCATGGAATTGATGGGTTGTACTGGACTTGCCGTCCCAGGCGAGGTCATGCAGCACGTCGTGCGCGTGGAGTCTTCGCGCAATCCGTACGCCATCGGCGTAGTCGGTGGCCGGCTGGCACGCGAACCGCGCGGGCTCGAAGAAGCAGTAGCCACGGCCAAGATGCTGGAACAGAAGGGCTACAATTTCTCCCTGGGGCTTGGTCAGGTCAATCGCTACAACCTGCAGAAGTACGGGCTGACCAGTTATGAGATGGCCTTTGCCAAGTGTCCCAACCTGGTCGCTGCATCCAGGATCCTGGCCGAGTGCCACTCGCGATCCGGTGCCAACTGGGGCAAGTCGTTTAGTTGCTACTACTCGGGCAACTTCGAAACCGGCTTCAAGCATGGGTATGTCCAGAAGATCTATGCCTCCATTCGTCAGTCGGTGGCATCTTCGGGGGCCGAGCCGATCGCCGTGATTCCGAATCGCCCGATCAAGGTCCGTGTCGAAAATCCCTTGCGTCAGGCAGCCGCCGAGCTGGCTGATGCGATCGTGGCACGTCGGATTCAGGACCTCGCAAATCCCGGGCGCACAGAAGCTTCACAGCAGGGCCCTATGATTGCATCGCCTACGCAGGCACAACTGCCACCGCCCCAGGTATCTCCGGCCAGTACAGCCAACAACGAACTATATGTCGTCAAGGCAACCGGACAGGGGCGGGGTGTTGCCCTACCTGCCGGCGTGCAGCAAGCCCCAACGATGACGAATCAAGCGCCAGCCAGCGTTGCTCCTGCCCGACCGATGCCTGCGACGCAGCAGACAGATGCCGCATTCGTTTTTTAACCAGGAAGGAAAAACCTGCCACGGATTGGCTACTAGACCCCCCCTGTTCCCCAAGGAGATTGATATGAAATTTGAAATTAACAAGAAGACGGCCGCTGACGCCAAGATGATTGGAAACCAGGCCCTGAAAGCGCTGGCATTCACTTCGTTGCTACTAGTTGCGGGTGGGGCCTCGGCAGAAGGTGGTCTCGGAGAAACCGGCGAAAAGATGTGCGGCTTCCTTGAAAACGTCAATGGTCTGTTGAACATGGGCTCAGCGCTTGTTGTCACGATTGCAGTGATTATTGCCGGCTACCAAATTGCATTTGCTCACAAGCGAATTTCTGAAGTTTCCCCGATTTTGATCGGTGGTGTCCTGATCGGTGCCGCTGCCCAGATTGCCAACATGGTGATCGGCAAGGAAGGTGGTGGCCAGGATTGCAACACTGCGTCCATGACGCTGCTACAAATCGCTCAGTACTATGCATAAAGACGTTCTCTTCCGTGGGTGCACCCGTCCGGCGATGTTCCTGGGAGTGCCTTATATCCCGTTTTTCATCGGAGCCGGCAGTGGCCTGCTGCTGGGGATGTATTTCGATCTTTGGTATTTGTTGACAATTCCAGTCATCATTTTTGCCATGCAGCAAGTGGCCAAGCGAGACGAGATGATCTTCAGATTGTTGGGGCTACGGTGGTTATTTCGTATGCGTGTGCGAAATACCCAGCGTTACTCGGGAATGTGGGTGTTCAGTCCCAATGAGTATCGAAAGAACCCTGCTGGAAAACGTCAGTAAACAAGTAGGCCGCTAACCAACCCCACGCCCGCAAGTCGCGTGGGGTTGGTGCTTTGCACGACTGCATCAACATGATGCTTCCTCTTAATTGGTAAGGCCATGTTCAGCCCAGATAGTCCGATCAGCGAATTCGTCTCCGTTTCGACGCACGTCGCACCGTCCGTTTTAAAAACGACCGGTGGTGACTATCTGTTGATCTGGCATCTTGCAGGCCTGCCTTTCGTTGGACGTGACGAGTTCGAGCTGGAACAGCGGCACAACACGTTCAACCGTCTTGTACAGACCCTGCGCGCGCCCGATTTCGCCAACGTTGCGTTCTGGGTACATGATGTCCGGCGGCGTCGCAAGATCAGCAACTCCGGCCGTTTCAAGCAGGCCTTCAATCAGTCACTGTCCAATGAGTACTACGCAGCGTTGTCGTCCCAGAAAATCATGCAGAACGAGTTGTATTTCAGCATGATTTACCGCCCGGTGGTTACCGGACGGCGGTTGGTCGAGAAATCCAGCGATCCTGACAGGATTCGGGTCGAAGAAGAACAGGCGATTGCGAAAGTGATCGAGCTGGCGACCAACGTGGAGGCGGTGCTAAAAGACTATTCTCCCTATCGACTTGGAATGTACGAGGCAAAGAATGGGGTCGTGTTCTCCGAGACGCTGGAATTCCTTGGCTATCTATTGAATCGCATCGACGAGCCGGTTCCGGTACTGCAGGCGCCGGTTCCAGCGTACCTGCCCGTCAGTAAGCACATGTTCGCCAACAAGACCGGTGACTTTGTCATCCGCACGCCGGATGGCATCAATCATTTCGGGGCTATCCTAAACGTCAAGGAATACGCCGACGGGACCTACCCCGGCATCCTCAATGGCTTGAAGTATCTGGACTTCGAGTATGTCGTCACCCATTCCTTCAGCCCGGTCGGCCGTCACGACGCGCTAAAGGTGCTGGAGCGCACCAAGGGCATGATGATTTCCTCGGGCGACAAGTCCTCCAGTCAGATCCGTGATCTGGATCTGGCGATGGACGACGTGGCCTCCGGCAATTTTGTGCTGGGCGAATATCACTTTACCGTTGCAGTGTACGCCGATAGCCAGGAAAAACTCGCCCGACAAATCGCGACCACGCGTGCGGAGCTTTCCAATGCCGGATTTGTGTCGTCTAAGGAAGACCTGGCAATCGCCTCGTCATTCTACGCGCAGCTGCCAGGCAACTGGCGTTTCCGCACGCGTATCGCCAACCTGAGCTCGCTCAACTTTCTGGGTCTGTCGCCGCTTCATAACTTCGCGCAGGGCAAGCAGCACAACAATCCATGGGGCGATTGTGTGACCACGTTGCAGACAACCAATGGTCAGCCGTATTACTTTAATTTTCACGCTACTCACCCTGCAGAGAACTCTCTCGGTGAGAAGGCGATCGCCAACACGATGGTGATTGGTAAGTCTGGTACAGGTAAAACCGCACTGATCAACTTTCTGTTAAGTCAGGTGCAGAAATTCGATCCGGTACCGACGATTTTCTTTTTCGACAAAGATCGCGGCGCGGAGATCTTCGTTCGTGCCTGCGGCGGCAATTATCTGGCACTAGAAAACGGCGCGCCGACGGGCTTTAATCCGTTCCAGTGCGAACGCAACGAGGCCAATACGCAATTCCTGGCCGAGCTGATCAAGGTGCTAGGTGGCAAGACCGAATACAGCGCCCGCGAAGAAGAGGATATCTACCGCGCGGTGGAAGGCATGTTGGACACGCCGATGCATCTGCGCAGCATGAGTAACTTCCGCAAGAGTCTGCCCAACATGGGTGATGACGGCCTGTATGCACGCCTGCGCCGCTGGACCGCCGGCAATTCGCTGGGCTGGGTGTTTGACAACCCTGTGGATACTGTGGACCTCACGCGCGCATCGATTATCGGCTTCGACTACACCGATGTGATTGACAATGCCGAAGTGCGCGTGCCGGTGATCAACTATCTGCTGCATCGCCTGGAAGCGCTGATCGACGGGCGTCCATTGATCTACGTCATGGACGAGTTCTGGAAGATCCTGGACGGCAAGGGCGGCCTGAAGGACTTCGCCAAGAATAAGCAGAAGACCATCCGTAAGCAGAATGGCCTTGGCATTTTCGCTACCCAAAGTCCAGAAGACGCACTGGCCAGCGACATCGCAGCCGCGTTGATCGAACAAACTGCGACCATGATCCTCTTGCCCAATCCCAGTGCCAGCCGCGACGACTACATCGAAGGGCTCAAGCTCACCGACGCCGAATACCAAGTGGTGGTGTCGCTGGACGAGCGCTCGCGTTGCTTCTTGGTCAAGCAGGGCCACGCCTCAGCGGTATGCCAGCTCAATCTGCGTGGGATGGATGATGCTCTTTCGGTGATTTCATCCTCAACCGACAACATCGAAATCATGCATCAAATTTTGTCGCGCAAAGCCGACAAGCTAGGTGTAAGCGTAGACCAGCTGACCCCAGAACAGTGGCTGGAAGACTTCTATGCGAACCGAAAGGGCTCAGGTAAACGCAAGCGTGCCAAAGACGCCGACCTTGAGGATCACGCATAAGCTCGAGTCGGTATGCGCAATGTTTTTAAAACCGTCGCAGATTAACGGACGGGCGATGCATCGGTTGCTGGCAGCTTCGTAACAGGTCGCTTTTAGTGTCAATCAGCCGCCAGTTGCAGTTGCCGAACAGAAATTTTTACATGCAACGCCTCGATGCGCTTGGGTCTGATGTCATTTCCATGCCATGCCCTCATGGTGACTAGTGAGATGCTGCGGATCGTAATGTAGCTTTTTGAGCGATCGAGGCGTCGCTGCCTAGCGACATGAATACGTATGCACAAATGCGCCGCACGCTGCGGGCGCCGCTACGCTAACGACCTTGGCTGGGCGCATGTTCTGGCGCCTGCAATGGTCCGGGAGGGGCGTACATGTCGCAGACACCATGGTGGCGCGGGGCCGTCATCTATCAGATTTATCCACGGAGTTTTCTGGATTCCAATGGCGATGGTGTGGGCGATCTGCCCGGCATCATCGCCAAGCTCGACTACATCGCCGGGCTGGGCGTGGATGCGATCTGGATTTCGCCGTTCTTCAAGTCGCCGATGGCCGATTTTGGCTACGACATCGCGGACTACCGTGCGGTGGATCCGCTGTTCGGCACACTGGACGATTTCGATCGCTTGCTCGACAAGGCGCATGGCCTTGGCTTGAAGGTGATGATTGACCAGGTGTTGAGCCACACCTCGATCGCGCATGCATGGTTCCAGGAGAGCCGGCAGGACCGGACCAATGCAAAGGCGGATTGGTACGTGTGGGCCGATCCGCGCGAGGACGGGACGCCGCCCAACAACTGGTTGTCGCTGTTCGGTGGGGTTGCATGGCAGTGGGAGCCTCGGCGCGAGCAGTACTACTTGCACAACTTTCTCGTCGACCAGCCGGACCTCAATTTCCATAACGTCGAGGTGCAGCAGGCGACGCTGGATAACGTCCGCTTCTGGCTGGATCGCGGGGTGGATGGGTTCCGCCTGGATGCGATCAACTTCTGCTTCCACGATCCGCAGCTGCGTGACAATCCGGCCAAGCCGGCCGACAAGCGGGTAGGGCGTGGGTTCAGTGCCGACAATCCGTACGCATATCAGTACCACTACTTCAACAATACCCAGCCGGAAAATCTGGCCTTCCTGGAGCGCCTGCGCGGGCTGCTGGATCTCTATCCGCATGCCGTGAGTCTTGGTGAGATCTCGTCGGAAGACTCGTTGGCGACCACTGCCGAGTACACCGCTCATGGCCGCCTGCATATGGGCTACAGCTTCGAGCTGCTGGTGCAGGACTACAGCGCGGCCTATATCCGCGAGACGGTGAGCCGGCTCGAAGCCACGATGCTGGAGGGCTGGCCGTGCTGGGCCATTTCCAACCACGATGTGGTGCGCGCGGTGACACGCTGGGGCGGGGCCGATGCGTCGCCAGCGTTCGCGCAGATGGTGGTGGCGATGCTGTGTTCGCTGCGCGGGTCGATCTGCCTGTACCAGGGCGAGGAGCTGGGCCTGGGTGAGGCGGAGGTGGCATTCGAGGATCTGCGCGATCCGTATGGCATCACCTTCTGGCCAACCTTCAAGGGGCGCGATGGCTGCCGCTCGCCGATGCCGTGGACGGATGCGCCGTCGGCGGGATTCACGAGTGGCAAACCGTGGCTGCCGCTGTTTGAGGAGCATCGTGCGAATGCGGTGAGTGTGCAGCAGGACGATCCGTTGTCCGTGCTCAGCGCGGTGCGCCAGTTCCTGGCGTGGCGCAAGTGTCGACTCCCCCTAATTCAATGCCAGCCAAAACTAGAGGTCTGCGGTTGATGTTGATCACGGAACTCGGCGGGCG
>NZ_JAJGQM010000006.1 GCF_020784175.1 Xanthomonas campestris pv. asclepiadis | reverse complement strand
CGACGCCCAAACTGCCAGAATCCGAACAGATAAGGCTCTTACGCGGCATCCATGCCGCGTAAGGTCCCGCGACGGTGAGCGGGTAATGACCTGTCTGGATGGTCGGTGCGCACAATTAAGAGCAATGCCAGATGCGCGTTGTTGGATGCCGATGTGCCAGCTCAACGCCCGATGCATCTCTAGCGACAACCAATCGGGATGGTCGGTGTGTATAGCTAAGAGCAGTGCGTAATGTGCATTTTGGATAGCGATGTACCTGCGCGGCCCAACAGTCAACGACCAATGCACATCACGCGACAAGCAGCTCTTATGCGAGCGCCGACCACCTTTCTGGTGCGGTGTCCTCGCCGCTTGCGGGACCCTTGGCGGCATGGATGCCGCCAAGGAGCCTCCACGGACGGATTCACGGCGTGTCCCGCAAGTGGTGAGGGCACCGCGCACTCGACTCACCGATCAACAAGGCGTGCGTGACCAACACGTTGCCGCTGCCGATATAGAGTTTTGTTGCCGCTCTTAGCTCCCCGCACGCAGTAAGCGCTTGTGCAATCCGCGCCGCTGCGCCTCGCTGAGCAGATGTCCATGCGTGTTCAATAATCCCAGGATCTGCTGATGCGCTTGCGCCGTGCGACGCGCGAGTTCAGCCGTGGCAGCGGCCTCGAGCGCCTTCCAGTCGGCAGGGCTCGTCGGTGCGGGGATGGTCGAACGTTTTGCGGGCATGGGCGAGGCGATCACGGAAACAGACGCCCATGATACGGCGCGCGCGTGAGCGCCAGATCGTGGCTGGCCTGCCGTTTTGAGGCGCCGGGCGCGCGAGCCTGCCCGCCTGTGCCGGCGCCAATCGGCGCTCCCCTTGCCCACTGCTGCGGCCAGCATGCCGGCTCCATGACAGTGGGTCTTGTACGATCGACGGCATCGCGGCCAAGCCGCCTGGTGCCACTGCCGAGTCCTGCATGTCCGCATTGACCGAGATGACCGACATCCTGCTGCGCCACGCCCCCGGCGACGGCATGCACGCCACCCGGATTGCCGGGTTGCAGATCATGCGTAGTGCCTTGCCAACCGTGTCGGTGCCCACGGTCTATACGCCGATGCTGTGCCTGGTGGCGCAAGGCCGCAAGCAGGCGATGCTGGGTGCGGCGGCGTATCTCTATCACCCGCAGATGTATCTGGTGGCCTCGGTGGATCTGCCGATCGTCGGCTCGGTGATCGAGGCCAGCGCCGCGCAGCCGTATCTGTGTTTCTGCCTGGATCTGGATACCGCGGTGCTGAGCGACCTGGCCGTCAGCCACCCTGAGCTGGTCGAGCCGCAGCGCGATGCTGCCCAGGCCGGGTTATTGCTCAACCACAGCAGCCCGCCATTGCAGGACGCCGCGGTGCGGCTGGCACGCCTGCTCGACCAACCGCAGGAGATCGCCGCGCTGGCGCCGCTGGTCCTGCGCGAAGTGCTCTATCGCCTGATGGCCGATCCGGCCAATGCGGTGGTGCGCCAGATGGCCATCGCCGACAGCCGGCTCAACCAGATTTCCAGGGCCATCGTGTGGCTGCGCGAACACTATGCACAGCGCTTCAGCATCGAGCAGATCGCCGATCTGTCGGCAATGAGCCGGTCCACCTTTCATGCGCATTTCAAGGCGGTCACCTCGATGACACCACTGGAATATCGCTCGCATCTGCGCGTGCACGAAGCGCGCCGACTGATGCTGGCCGAAGCGCTGAACGCCGCCGATGCCGGCTTCCGCGTCGGTTACGAAAGCGCATCGCAATTCAGCCGCGACTATGCGCGCATTCTCGGCGCGCCACCCGCACGTGATGCGCAACGGCTGCGTGCCAGCGCACAGGCTACGACAGCAGCGGCGTGACCCGTGCCCGTGCGCGGTGGCGCGCTGTCACGCGCACTGCAACGCGCTCCATGGATCACTGGCGATGGCGCGATAGACCGCATCGCGTCATCGCCGAGCACCGTTTCACTCGGCCGCGTACTGCGCCTCGCTGACCTGCTCCAGCCAGGTCACCGGCGAGCCGTCCTGCGCTTCGGCGATGGCGATATGCGACATCGCCACGGTCGCGTTGGCGCCGTGCCAGTGCTTGACGCCCGGCGGAATCCATACGATGTCGCCCGGGCGGATCTGCTGCGCCGGCTTGCCCCATTCCTGCACACGCCCGGCACCGGCGGTGACGATCAGCGTCTGCCCCAACGGGTGGGTGTGCCAGGCGGTGCGCGCGCCCGGCTCGAAGGTCACCGTGGCGCCGCCCACCCGCGCCGGCGCGTCGGTCTGAAATGGCGCATCGATGCGCACCTTGCCGGTGAAGTAGTCGGCCGGGCCGGCCGCAGATGCAGCGCCGCCGGCCTTGCTCACCCTGATCGCGTGTTGCTCCTCACCCCCGGGCGTAACGGCAGCCATCATCGACAGCGACATCGCAGTTGCAAACAGATTCATGGCAGTACTCCTCGATCCAAGAGCCTTGCACTGTAGCGCGCATGCGCGCTGGCACTACCCGGGCGGCAGCGCATGCACCTAGAAACACAGCGTATCAATGCGGCAATAACTCGTCGGATGTGGAGCCATCACGCATCATCGCGCATGATGCGGCCGCATGAATGGCATGCGCTGGAGTCGGCATTCGCAACCAATGGCGCGGGAAAACCTCAACGATCTGCAGGTCTTCGTCACCGTGGCGCGCGAGGGCAGCTTCACCCGTGCCGCCGCGCAGCTGGGTGTCTCGCAATCGGCGCTGAGCCATACCGTGCGCGCACTGGAAACACGCCTGGGCATCCGCCTGTTGACCCGCACCACGCGTAGCGTGTCGATGACCGAAGCCGGCGCACGCCTGTTCGATACCGTGGCTCCGCGCCTGGAAGAGATCGACGACGAACTGTCCGCGCTCACCGAATTCCGCGACACGCCGGCCGGCACCATTCGTATCACCACCGCCGGCCACGCCGCCGACGCCTACATCTGGCCGGCGTTGTCGAAGGTACTGCCCGACTATCCCGACCTCAAGATCGAGGTCACCGTCGATTACGGGCTGGCCGATATCGTTGCCGAGCGCTACGACATCGGCATCCGGCTGGGCGATCAGGTCGGCAGGGACATGATCGCGGTGCCTGTCAGCCCGATGCAGCGCATGGCGGTGGTGGCGGTGCCGAGCTACTTCGTGCATCACACCATCCCCGCCGTACCGGCCGACCTGGCCCGGCACAACTGCATCGGCTTACGCCTGCCCACGCATGGCGGCCTGCTGCCCTGGGATTTCGAAAAGGACGGCCGCGAGGTCAAGGTACGCGTGGACGGGCAATGGACCTTCAACGGCAGCAGCGCGATTCTGCGTGCCGCACTGGCCGGCGGCGGACTCGCGTTCTTGCCGGAAACCATGGTGCTGGAGCACATCGCCGCCGGCCGGCTACGCCGCGTGCTGGAGGACTGGTGCGACCCGTTCGACGGCTCACGCCTATTACCCCAGCCGCCGCCAATCCTCGCGCGCACTCAAGGTGGTGATCGACGCACTGCGGCACGATCCCGCGCGCTGACACGCGCGTGTAGGAGCGTGCCCGCGCGCGACGGGGTTTTACCAGTCACGCCCCATCGCGCGCCAGCGTGCTCCTACAACAACGTCGGTTGGCCGAGTTGATCGCTGGGGTTATTTACCGACCAGCTTCTGCCGCTCCGGGCTGTAACGCTCGCCGACAATCGCCACCGCATCCAGCGCTTGCTGGATACGCGCAAGATCCTCGCCGCTCAAGGTCAATGCAGCGCCGCCCAGATTTTCTTCCAGGCGATGCAGCTTGGTGGTGCCGGGAATCGGCACGATCCACGGCTTGCGCGACAACAACCATGCCAACGCCACCTGCGCCGGTGTCGCGCCCTTGTCGACAGCGATGGCCTGGATGTGTTCGACCAGCGCCTGGTTGGCCTGACGCGCCTCGGCAGCGAACCGCGGCACCTGGTTGCGGAAATCGTCGTCGGAAAATTGTGTGTCGGCCTGGATGGCGCCAGTCAAAAAGCCCTTGCCGAGCGGGCTGAACGGCACGAAGCCGATCCCGAGTTCTTCCAGCGTCGGCAACCATCCGGCGCGCGCATGCGGTGTAGCCGGTGACGGCAGTGCAGAGCGAATACCTTGCGCGCGGTCGCCGGCCCGTAGCCATAGCTCAGGCCCATGCAGCCCAGGCCCAGCGCGGACACCACCGCCCCCCCAATCCATCACGCTGCCTGCCGCCGCCGCTAGAACCCGCCCGGTACTTCGCGCTTGCCTGCTGTCGCCACCGCGGACGGTTGCGGCCGATACGCGCGCAGGAACAGCGCTACCGCACTGGCGACATACGCCTGCTGCGTGGCGGCCGGTGCCTGCAATGCGTCGCCACGCGCCGCCGCATTGGCCGGCATCCCGGTCATCAACCCGAAGAAATGCACCGATGCATCCGGCAGATTGTCGATGACCAGGCTGCCCTGCTCCACTTCGCGCGCCAGCACCGCACGCATCGTGGTGTCGTAGCGTTCGAAGCCCAGCATCCACATCTCCTCGCGTATCTGGCTGGGCAGTGCCGGCGGCCGCACCAGACCGTACGCGGCATCGCCCAGTGCATTGCTGGCCGCCATGCGCACGACCGCGTCGGCGATGGCGAGCAGACGCACGGGCAAGGGCCCGCGCATGTCCAACAGCGCCTGCCATGGATTCGGCGATTGGTGCGCCAGCGCCTCCAGGGTGGTGCGGAACAGCACCTCCTTGGAAGCGAAATGCGCATACACCGTGGCCTTGGACACCACCGCGCGCTCGGCAATGTTGTCCATGCTGGTCCTGTCGAAGCCGTGACGTGGAAACAGCTCGCCTGCCGCGCGCAGAATCGCGCCACGTTTGTCGTGCGGTGCACGTCTGGGTGCTGGCGGCTCGGCAGCGGCGTCATCCACGTGGCTGCCCCGTCGCAGTCGTGGCCACCGCCGGGTCGGCCGATTGCAGCCAACCGCCGCCCATGGCCTTGTAGAACGTCACCAGATTGGTGAAGCGCGACAATTGCGTGGTGATCAAGGTCTGCTGCGCGCTGTAGAGCGAGCGCTGCGCATCCAGCGCCTGCAGATAGCTGTCCACGCCGCGTTCGAAGCGCGCCTGCGACAACCGGTAGCTGTCGGCGGTGGCATCGACCAGGGCCTGTTGCGCCTGCAATTGCCGACCCAGGGTCTCGCGTTGCGCGAGCGCATCGGAGACCTCGCGGAATGCGCTCTGGATCGCCTTCTCGTATTGCGCTACTTCGATATCGCGGTTGGCCTTGGCCATGTCCAGATTGGCGCGGTTACGCCCGGCGTTGAAGATCGGCAGCGTCAACGTGGGCACGAAGCTCCAGGCGCGGGTGCCGGAATCGAACAGGTTGGAGAGGCTGCTGGTGGACGAGCCGGTCGATGCGGTCAGGCTGATGCTCGGGAAGAACGCCGCGCGTGCCGCGCCGATGTTGGCGTTGGCCGCACGCAGGTTGCGCTCGGCCTCCAGGATGTCCGGGCGACGTTGCAGCAACTGCGACGGCAACCCGGCCGGCACGCTGGCCAGCACGTTGCCGTCCACGCTGGGGCCATCGGGCAAGCCCTGCGGCAACAACTCCGCCGGCAGCTGCGTGCCGACCAGCAGCACCAGGGCATTGCGGTCCTGCGCCACCTGCGCGGTGTAGCGCTCCACATCCACGCGTGCGGTTTCCACCGTGGTCTGCGCCTGGCGCAAGGTGAGCTGCGAGGCCACACCCAGCTCGAAACTGCGTTGCTGCAGGCGATAGCTGTCGCTCTGGCTGCTCAAGGTGGACTGCGCCAGTTGCAGCAACTGCTGATCGGCCGCCAGCGTCAGATAGGCGGTGGCCACTTCGGCCACCAGGCTAATATGGGTGCTACGGCGTGCCTCGGCAGTGGACAGGAACTGTTGCAGCGCCTGTTCCTTGAGGCTGCGCACACGCCCGAACAGATCCAGCTCGTAGGCGCTGATGCCGATGTTGGCGGCATAGGTACGGAACACCTGCGGCTGGCCCGGAATCGCCAGCTCCGCCGGCGTGCGTGCGTTATTGGCGGTGCCGGTGCCCTGCACGGCGGGCAGCAGCGCAGCGCGCTCCACCCGGTACTGCGCGCGTGCCACTTCGATATTGAGCGCGGCCACGCGCAGGTCGCGATTGTTCTCCAATGCCAGGGCGATCACCTGCTGTAGCGCGGGGTCGGTGAACACCTGCCGCCAGCCGATGTTGGCGATATCGATCGCCTGCTCCGGGCTGGCCGCAGCGGCGGCGTTGGATGCCGTCGAGAGCTCGGTGCCGGCAAAGCGCTCCGGTACCGGCGCGTCGGGCCGTGCATAGCGCGGCATCAGCGTGCAGCCGGACAGCACGCCGGCCACCGCGATCGCGGTCAATGTCATGCGGATCGGTGTCATCTCAGTGTCCTGCCGGTTGCGGTGCGGGCGAAGTGGGCTGTGCGCGGCGCTTGAACAAGCCGCTGACCAGCACGAAGAACAACGGCACAAAGAAGATCGCCAGGATCGTGCCGGACAACATGCCGCCGATCACGGCGGTGCCCAAGGCATGCTGCGCGCCTGCACCGGCACCACTGCCGAGCACCAGCGGCACCACGCCCAGGATGAAGGCCAGCGATGTCATCAGGATCGGCCGCAAGCGCATGCGCGCCGCTTCCAATGCGGACTCGATCAGGCTCTTGCCGCTTTCATGCAGTTCCTTGGCAAATTCCACGATCAGGATCGCGTTCTTCGATGCCAGGCCAATGGTGGTGAGCAGGCCCACCTGGAAGTACACATCGTTCATTTTCCAGGTCAGCATCGCGCCCAGCAGCGTGCCGAACACACCCAACGGCACCACCAGGATCACCGAGAACGGAATCGCCCAGCTTTCGTACAACGCGGCCAGACACAGGAACACGATCAGGATCGACAACCCGTACAACAAGCCGGTCTGACCGGTGGAGGATTTCTCCTGCCGCGACAAGCCGGTCCACTCGAAGCCGATGCCCGGCGGCAACTTGGCCGCCGCCGCTTCCACGATCTGCATCGCTTCGCCACTGGAGGCCGCGCCGGGCAGCGCCATGCCCAGGATTTCCACCGACGGCACGCTGTTGTAACGCTCCAACCGCGGCGAGCCCGATTGCCAGCTGGCGGTTGCGAAGGCGTTGAACGGCACCATCGTGCCGGCGCTGTTGCGCACGAACCAGCGGTCGATGTCCTGCGGATTCATGCGGTACACCGCATCGGCCTGCAGCATGACCTTCTTGACCCGACCCTTGTCGATGAAGTCGTTGACGTAAACGCTGCCCCAGGCGCTGGAGAAGGTGTTGTTGATGTCGGCGATCGACACGCCCATGGCCTGCGCCTTGTGCGAATCGATTTCCAGCTTGAACTCGGGTGTGTCCTCCTGCCCGTTCGGGCGCACCGCCACCAGCCGTTTGTCCTGCGACAGTTCGGCCAGCAGTTGGTCGCGTGCCTGCATCAAGGCCGCGTGGCCGAGGTTGGCACGGTCCTGCAGCATCAGGTCGAAACCGGTCGCATTACCCAACTCAGACACTGCGGGAGGCGCGAACGCGAACACCTTGGCATCGCGGATGCCGGCGAAGAACGCACCGGCCTTGCCGGCCACGTCGGTGACGCTCTGGCCCTTGCCGGTGCGCTCGTCCCATGGCCGCAGCTTGACGAAGGCAAAGCCCACGTTCTGCCCGGTACCGGCAAAACTGAAACCGGAGACCGCAAAGATGCCGGCCACCGAATCCTTCTGGTCGACCAGGAAGTGATGCTCCACCCGCTTGAGCACCTCGCCGGTGCGCGCATCGGTGGCACCGGGCGGCAACTGCACCAGCACGAACAGCGTGCCCTGGTCCTCATCCGGCAGGAAGCCCACCGGCAGCTTCATGAAGCCGAACACCACCAGCGCCAGCACCACCGCGTAGGCCAGCATGTAGCGCCAGCCCTTGCCCAGCATGTGCTGCACCACGCCCTGATAGCCGTTGTTGCCGCGATCGAACACGCGGTTGAACCAGCCGAAGAACCCGGTGGTCGCCAGACCATGGCCCTTCTCCACCGGCTTGAGCAAGGTGGCGCACAAAGCCGGGGTCAGGATCATCGCCACCAGTACCGACAAGGTCATGGCAGAGACAATCGTGATCGAGAACTGCCGATAGATCACACCGGTGGAGCCACCGAAGAACGCCATCGGCACGAACACCGCGGCCAGCACCAGGGCCACACCGACCAGCGCGCCGGAGATCTGGTCCATCGACTTGCGCGTGGCGTCCTTGGGCGACAAGTGTTCTTCGCCCATCACGCGTTCGACGTTCTCCACCACCACGATGGCATCGTCCACCAGCAGGCCGATCGCCAGCACCATCGCGAACATGGTCAAGGTGTTGATGGTGAAACCGAATGCCGCCAGCACACCGAAGGTGCCGAGCAACACCACCGGCACCGCGATGGTCGGTATCAGGGTCGCACGGAAATTCTGCAGGAACAGATACATCACCAGAAACACCAGCACCACCGCTTCGATCAGCGTATGCACCACCTGCTCGATGGAGATGCGCACGAACGGTGTGGTGTCGTACGGCTTTTGCACCTTCATGCCGGGCGGGAAGAATTTCTCCTGCTCTTCCAGGCTCTTGTCGATCGCGCGCACCGTATCCAGCGCATTGGCACCGGTGGCCAGCTTGATCGCCAAGCCGGCCGCCGGCTTGCCGTTGTAGCGGCCCACCGTGTTGTAGCTCTCGCTGCCCAGTTCGATGCGTGCCACATCACGCAGGCGCACCTGCGAGCCATCGGACTGCGTGCGCAGCAGGATGTTCTCGAACTCCTCGGCGGTCTTCAGCCGGGTCTGCGCGGTGATGGTGGCATTGAGTTGCTGATTGGGCACCGCCGGCAGCGCGCCGAGCTGGCCGGCCGACACCTGCGCGTTCTGCGCCTGGATCGCGGTGCGCACATCCACCGGGGTCAGGCTGAAGTTGTTCAACTTGTTCGGGTCCATCCATATCCGCATCGCGTACTGCGAGCCGAACAAGGTGGTGTCGCCCACGCCTTCGACGCGGCTGATGGTTTCCTGCACGTTGGCAGCCACGTAATCGGACAGGTCCGAATCGCTCATGCTGCCGTCTTCGGAAGTGAAGGCCAGCACGTTGAGGAAGTTGGTGGCCGACTTGGTCACCGTCACGCCCTGCTGCTGCACTTCCTGCGGCAACAACGGCGTGGCCAGCGACAACTTGTTCTGCACCTGCACCTGCGCGGTGTCCGGGTCGGTGCCGTTGTCGAAGGTCAGCGTGATGGTCACCGCACCGCTGGATTCGCTGGTGGAGGCCATGTAGCTGAGGTGGTCCAGCCCCTTCATCTTCTGCTCGATGACCTGGGTGACGGTGTCTTCCAGGGTCTGCGCCGAGGCGCCCGGATAGTTGGCGGTGATGGCGACGGCGGGTGGCGCGATGCTGGGGTATTGCGCAATCGGCAAGGTGGCGATGGACAGGATGCCGGCTAGCATCACGATGATGGCCAACACCCAGGCGAAGATCGGACGATCGATGAAGAAGCGTGCCATGACGTGTGATCCCGCCTCAGTTGGCCGCACGCGGTGCGGTCGGGGCGGAAGGTGTGCCGGCAGCATTGCCAGCACCGGCGGCAGGCTTGCCCTTGGGCTGCCATGGCACGGTCTTGACCTCGATGCCGTCGCGGGCGCGCGAGACGCCCTCGACCACCAGTTGCTCGCCGGCCTTCAGGCCGCTGCGCACCAGCCACTGGTCGCCGACTTCGCGGTCGGTTTCCAGTACGCGCAGCTGCAGCTTGTGATCGGCACCGACCACGAACGCGGTCGGCTTGCCGGCACCATTGCGCGAGACCGCCTGCTGCGGCACCAGCACGCCCTGCTCCTTGATGCCCTCCTGCAGCACCGCGCGCACATACATGCCCGGCAACAACTCCGCATTCGGGTTCGGGAACACCGCGCGCAAGGTGATCGAGCCGGTGTTCTGGTCGACGGTGACATCGGAGAACGCCAGGTGGCCCTGCAGCGGATAGGTGCTGCCGTCTTCCAGCAGCAGCAACACCTTGGCCGCATCGTCGCCGGCCTTCTCCAGCTCGCCGCGCGCCATCGCCTGCTTCAGGCGTAGCAAGGCCGCGCTGGGCTGGGTGACATCGATGTAGATCGGGTCCAGCTGCTGGATGGTGGTCAACGCGGTGGCCTGGTTGGCGGTCACCAACGCACCCGGGGTGACGCTGGAGCGGCCGATGCGCCCGGAGATCGGCGCGTCCAGGCGCGCGAAGGCCAGGTTGATGCGCGCGGCTTCCACGCTGGCCTTGCCGGCGGCCACGTCGGCCTCGGCCTGGCCCAGCGCCGCGGCGGTGTCGTCGCCATCCTGCTGACTGATCGCCTTGATCTGCACCAGCTCGGTGTAGCGCTCGGCCTTGAGCCTGGCGGTGCGCAGGTTGGCCTGCGCCTTGGCCAGGGTGGCCTGGGCGCTGGCGTAGCTGGCGCGGTAGGTCGCCGGATCGATCTGGTACAGCGTCTGCCCGGCCTTGACGTCGCCGCCTTCGGTGAACTGGCGTGATTGCACGATGCCGCCCACCTGCGGGCGGACTTCGGCGATCAGGTAGGGAACCGTGCGTCCGGGCAGCTCGGTGGTCAGGGTCACCGGCTGCGGCCTGACGGTCAGCACGCCCATTTCAGGCATGCCCTCCTCCGGCGGCGGACCGCCCGGCGGGTTGCCGCAGGCACTGAGCAGGACGGTAACAGCAATGGCAGCAGCAAGCAGGGGCAGGCGAAACGAGGCATGAGGACGCACGAGGAGGTCTCCGACGGGACGCAGGATGGTTAAAACTAAACGGTACGGTTCGGTATCCTAATAAGCGCATCCGTGGCCGTCAAGCATTTCTGCCCAGTCGGTATACTTAAGTACCCAAGGGAGTCAGTTGATGCGGGTCAGAACAGAAGAAAAACGCGACGCCATCGTGCAGGCGGCCAGCGAGGTGTTCCTCGAACTGGGCTTCGAAGGCGCCTCGATGTCGCAGATCGCCGCCCGCGTCGGCGGCTCCAAGCGCACGCTCTACGGCTATTTCCCGTCCAAGGAGGAGCTGTTCGTGGCGTTTGCCAAGGACATGTCCGACCGCTACATCGACCCGTTGCTGGATGCGCTTTCGCAAAGCAACGGCCCGGTCGCCGAGACCCTGCAGCGCTTCGGCGAGGACATCCTCGGCTTCCTCTGCCAGCCCAGCTCGATCACCATCTGGCAGACCATCATCGGCGTGTCGGGGCGGTCGGACGTGGGCGCGCTGTTCTTCAATGCAGGCCCCGAAGAAGGCATGCAACGCATGGCCGACTATCTGCAGACGCAGATGGATCGCGGCGTGATCCGCTGCGCCGACGTCCTGATCGCGTCGAGGCAGTTCGGCGGGCTGCTGGAGGCGGAAACCCTGATGCCCTGCCTGTTCGGCGCACTCAAGGACCCCTCGCCCGAGTATCTGCGCGAGGCGACGCGACGCGCAGTGGACCTGTTTCTGGCGGGCTATGGGTGCAAGACCGCCGCCGCGGCGTGATGTGCGGTGGGTGCATGCTTTGAACAAAGCAACCCATAACTGTCTGGTGCGGTGTCCTCACCGATTGCGGGACCGTGTGGCGGCATGGATGCCGCCACCGAGCCTCCACGGAGGGATTTACGGCGTGTCCCGCGAGCGGTGAGGGCACCGCGCGCTTGACCCACTCAGTGTTTGATCTGGACTTCTGACTGCATCCACCAAGAGACAGCCGACAAAACCACTGCACTCACTGACAGGCGCTCGCTCGCTAGGTTTTGTTAGCCGCTCCAGGTGAACAGCCCTGCGTTGGCTAGCGATCCTTACTCGGCCACCGCGCACTTGGCGCACAGGCCATGCACTTCCAGGGTCTGCGCCTGCGGCTGGAAACCCAGCGCCTTGGCGCGCGCTTCCAGTTGCGCCACCACCTCGCGGTCTTCCAGCTCCACCGCACTATGGCAGCGGTCGCAGATCAGGAACGGCACCGAGTGCTGGGCGCTGTTGGGATGGTGGCAGGCGACGAAGGCGTTGACCGATTCGAGCTTGTGCACGAAGCCGTTGGCCATCAGGAAATCCAGCGCGCGGTATACCGTGGGCGGGGCGTCGGCGCCGACGCCCTTGCCTTCGCGCACCCAGTCCAGCAGCTCGTAGGCCTTGACCGGCTTGCCGGCGTCGGCAATCAGCCGCAGCACATTGGCGCGGATCGGCGTCAGCCGCAGGCCGCGCTCGCTGCAGGCGCGCTCCACCGCGCGCACGAAGCCGTTGGCGTCGTCGACATGGTGATGCGGTGCAGTGCAGGCGTGTTCGTTGGTGTTCATCACAGGCTCCCGCGGTCAGCCCGCCCCTATCTTTATGAGTGCGGCATCGATGCGTTTCAAGGCGCCTTCGCGTCCGGCCAGGTACACGGTCTGCGAAATGTCCGGGCTGACCTGGGTGCCGGTGATGGCCACGCGCAGTGGCTGGGCCACCTTGCCCATGCCCAGCTCCAGCGCGGCGGCGGCATCGTGCAGTGCGGCCGAGACGTTCTCCACGCTCCATTCGCTGACACTGGCCAGCAGTTCGCGCGCCTTGCCCAGCGGCACTTCGGCGCCCAGCTTGAGGTGCTTCATCACCGCCGCTTCGTCGTAGACCTCCAGCGGCTGGTACCAGACCACGGCTTTTTCGGCCATGTCCTTCAAGGTCTGCACGCGCTCGCGCAGCGCCACCACCACATCGGCGGCGGCCGGGCCGGCGGCCACATCGATGCCGAGCCTGGCGAGCTGGTATTCCAGCTGCGGGGCGATGCTGGCCGGGTCGTCGGTCTTCAGGTAATGCTGGTTGACCCAGCCCAGCTTGGCCATGTCCAGGCGCGCGGCCTTGGAATTGACGTCCTTGACATCGAACAGGTCGAGCAACTCCTGCCGGCTGAACAACTCCTGGTCGCCATGCGACCAGCCCAGACGGGCCAGGTAGTTGATCAGCGCATGCGGCAGGTAGCCGGCGTCCTTGTACTGCATCACATCGGCCGCGCCGGTGCGCTTGGACAGCTTGGCGCCCTGCTCGTCCAGGATCATCGGCATGTGCGCGAACTTCGGCACCGGTGCGCCCAGCGCCTCATAGATGTTGATCTGGCGCGGAGTGTTGTTGATGTGGTCGTCGCCGCGAATCACCTCGGTGATGCCCATGTCCCAGTCGTCCACCACCACCGCGAAGTTGTAGGTGGGGAAGCCATCCGGGCGGAAGATCACCATGTCGTCGAGCTCGCTGTTGGCGATCTCGATGACGCCCTTGATCAGGTCGTCGAACACCACTGTGCCGCCGACCGGGTTCTTGAAGCGGATGACCCGGTTGGGGTCGTCGCGGTACGGCAGGTTCTGCTCGCGGGCGGCACCGTTGTAGCGCGGCTTTTCCTGCCTGGCCATGGCGGCCTCGCGCATGGCGTCGAGTTCTTCGCGGGTTTCGTAGGCGTAATAGGCCTTGCCCTGCGCCAGCAGTTGCTCGGCCACCTCCTGGTAGCGGGCCACGCGCTGGGTCTGGTAGATCGGGCCTTCGTCATAGTCCAGGCCCAGCCAGCCCATCGCCTCCAGGATGGCGTCGATCGCGGCCTGGGTGCTGCGCTCGCGGTCGGTGTCCTCGATGCGCAGCACGAACTGCCCGCCACGACGGCGCGCCTCCAGCCAGCAATACAGCGCGGTGCGGGCGCCGCCGATGTGCAGGTAACCGGTGGGGCTGGGGGCAAAACGGGTGCGGCAGGTCATGGAGCGCTCGGCGAAACGGGGATCGGCCGATTTTACCTTGACCAGCACGGACCTGCCCGCACGCGGCTCAGCGGTTGCGCAACAGGTCGCCGTAGACCACGTCATCGCCGCCGCTGCGCGCCGGGCCGGGCGCGTCGTACAGCACCAGCCAGCTGGGTGTGTCGCCGGCCAGGTGCCCGGGAAGATTGCAGATCGCCTCGGCGCGGTCGCTGTCGGTGCCGTGCGGCAACACCGCTGATTCCAGCAACTCGTGCTGAAAGCGCACCGGTGCCTGGTTGGCGGCCAGCACGGTACGTGCGTCCGGCCATTTGAACAGGCGGATTTCGCCGTTCAACACCATGGTCGGGCCGGCCAGCAGGTACAGGTCGTCGCCGGAATAATGCAGGTCGCGGATGCCCAGCCCGCCCAATTGCAGGAAGTGCTTGCGCAGCAGCGTGCCGTCCTCGTCCAGCGGCGCCAGCCGCAGGTGGTCGCCATGCGCCTGCACCCGGATCTCCAGCAGCGCCGACCAGCCACGCAGCACCGGTCCGCGCAGGCCCAGCAGCAGGCGCTCGCCGTCCACCACGATGCCTTCGATGTCGAAGCCGTTGTCCTTGCCGGGAATTTTCATGAACGGGCCAACATGCGGATCGTCGGCCAGCAGCTCGGTGAGCTGGTTGTGTTTGGCATCGCCCTTGAGCCGCAGCGCGCGACGGCCATCGGCGGCTTGGCGCACCAGGCGCGGGGTGCCGTCGGCATCGCGCTCGATCGGCAGGCAGGCCAGCAGGCGGCGGTTGGCGTCGAGCTTGAGCTTGGTCAGGCGTTTGGCGTTGTCGGCATCGTCGCGACTGCGCTTGGCGTTCTTGCGCTTGAGCCCATGCGAGCCGACCACCCACAGGTAGCCGTCCGACAGCGCCATGCCTTCCAGATCCGCCTCCTCGGCCGCCTCGCCGGGCAGGTCCAGCAGCTCGGCCAGCGCAAAGCTCTGCCCCTGGCCGAAGCGCAGCGTCTCGCGCTGCACGGGGTCGAGCCTGCGCAGGCGATCCACCGCGCAGGCTTCGTCGCCGGCCACCCACAGCCAGTCGTCGGTAAAGGCTGCGCCGGACAGATTGCTGTGCACCAGCGCGCCGGGCGCGAACTCGAGACGGACGCTGTGTGGAATCAGGGTTTTCGTGGCCATGGGAACCTGGTGGGTGGCGATGCAAGGAAGGAACGTGGCTGAAACACCGGAGCGCTGCCCTCGTTGGGGCGCGCGCGGAACACTGGAGCGTACAGCTGCCACCTGCCGTCGCGAGCACCGACTGCGCGCGTAAGGCGATGCGCATCGTCCGTTGATGGTCGCGCTATCCGTCGAAGCTGGCCAGCGTGGCGCGCGCGAGGTAAGCGCCCAACTGCCCATGCCAATCGCGGTCGTTGGCAACCTGCGCCTGCGCGCGGCTGGCCTCGAAGGCGGCAAAATCCAGCTCCGCATACGCCCACACGGTACTGCCCTGGGTCTGCGCCAGCACGCCGTCGGCCGGGAAGCCGACATCCATCGGTGCGAACACCGCCGCTTCGCCGGTATTGACGTCCAGCGCCGGGCTCCACGGTGCGTCGCCGGCAGTGACCGATTGCGCGACGAACACGCGGTTTTCCAGCGCGCGCGCCAGGCAGCCGACGCGTACCCGCATCGCGCCGGCGGCGGTGTCGGTGCAACTGGGCACGATCAACAGCCGCGCGCCGGCTTCGTACTGCGCGCGCACCGGCAGCGGGAACTCGCTGTCGTAGCAGATCGCGATCGCCGCGCGCACGCCATCCAGTTCGAACACCTTCAGCGCATCGCCCGGCTCGATCAGCCCGGTGGCCTTCTCGAAGCCGGTCAGCTGCAGCTTGTCCTGCCAGCCATGCCGGCCCTCGGGCGTGAACCAGTCGCTGCGATTGCGGTAGCGGCCCTGGCCCAGGTCCAGCAGGAAGCTGCCAGCTATCAGATGCACCTGATGCTGGCGCGCCAACCCGGCAAACAGCTCCAGCCACGGCGCACGCAGCGCCTGGATCGCCGCCAGCGACTCGGGCAAGCCGGCAGAAATCTGCGTGCCAAAGGTCGCGCCCAGCTCCAGCGACAGGTATTCCGGCAGTACCAGCACGCGTGCGCCGGCGGCGGCCGCCTCGCCCACCATCTCGGATTGACGTGCGGCGAACGCGGCGAAGTCGGCGGGTTTGCCGATCGGATATTTGGCGACGGCGATTTTCATCTAGCGGCCTGGTTGCGATGGATCGATGACGTAGGAAGTGAATTGGTCACGGCGGCAACGCCCGCGTCCACACACTCAAGCTGTGGTCGATCTCACCACGATGCAACTCCGCCCACGCCAACTGCACGCGCATGTTCGGTTGCGGTGCATAGCCGCGTTTGCGCCAGAACACATCGTTGGGTCGGTGATCGACCGGCTGGCGCGGATCGTCTTGCGCGCGTTCCACCGAGCAGAACGCGGTGAGCGCGAAGCGCCCCAGTGCACGCGCATGCGCCTCGCGCTGGTCGAAAAATGCATGGCCGATCCCCTGCCCGCGATACGCCGGCAGCAGCACTGATTCGCCGAAATAGAACACGCTCGCCGGGTCGATGCCGGCCGCGCGAAACGGCGCATGGAAGGCCTCGCTGTCATCGAGCAGCGGTAGCCCGGTGGAGGCGCCGATCACCGCATCGCCATCACGTGCCAGCACGAACACGCTGTCCGGCGAGGCCGCATACGCGGCCAGGTAGCCGCGTTCGTAATCGGCATCGCCTTCGTAAAGATACGGCCAGGCGCGGAACACCGCGATCCGCAGCTGCGCCACCGCAGCCAGATGTGGCAGCACCTGCGTGCCGCGTACCGTTTCGACGATCAGGGAGGAGCCGCTCATGCCGGCCATGGTAAGCCAGCCTGGCGTCACTGCGCTGCCATGGGTCAGCGCAGCCAGCCACCGGTGACCGCGGCCGCAGCAGCCGGCTGCTGCCACAGCAACCACACCGCCGCCTCGTCGGTGGTCAGCAGCACACCGAGCAGTGCATCGGTGCTGCGCGCCCAATAGCTGCCATTGCTCAAATGCTGCCACGGCCCGTAGCGACGCTGTCGCGCGCTGTCTGCCTGCACGTCCTGCTGGTGTGCCGCCTGCAGGAATCGGCTGCCATCCACGCGCAGTGCCTGCGCGGTGCCTGCATGCAGGCGCAGGCCGATCACCCCGCGGCGTCCGTCGCGGCGCAAGGGCAAGGCCGACAACGGGGAAGCTTCCCAAGGCTGCGGCAGCGCTGCGGGCAGCAGCGCCACCGTGTCGATCCCGGCGGGCAGCAAGCGCTGCGCCCGCCGGTGCAGCTGTGCGTGAGTGCGCATGCCGGCCTCAGCGCAGGCTGTTGCCAAGCTCGTACCAATCGAGCTTGCGGGTCACCCACATGATGCTGGCCAGGATGCCGAACAACAGCAGCGATCCCATCAGCAGCGCATTGTCTTCGGAGATCAACAGGCTGTAGAGCACCCCGTACAAGGCGGTGAGCATTACCGAGAACCCGGCTGCGCGCGCCAAGCTGCGCAACACGCCGGACAGATAGAAGAACTGCAGGCCGATACACGCCGCGGCCGAGACCAGATACGCCTGCCAGAACGCGATGTGCTCGGAAAGGCTCAGCAGCAGCAGGAAGAAGATCGCCAGCGCCAGACCCACCAGCAGGTACTGCAGGGGATGGATCGGCAGACGCTTGATCAGCTCGAACAACACGAACGCCACGAAGGTCAGCACCACGAACAGGATGCCGTACTTGCTGGCCCGATCGGCCTGGGTATACACGTCCACCGGGTCCACCAGCCGCACTTCCAGCGTATCCAGCGACGCCTGGCTGGACTGCAGCTGCGCCTGCGCACCGGTGGCCAGCGACGACAGCGACCAGCTGGCATCGAAGCCCTTCGGCCCGATGCTCGGTGCGTTCGGCAGGAAGCGGCCGCCGAAGGACGGATGTTGCCAGGTGGAACGCAAGGCGATCTCGTTGTTGTCGGCGATCGGTGCGATGGCAAGCCGGCGCGTGCCGTCCAGCACGAACTGCATGTCCACCACGTTGCCGTCCTGCAGGCGGCCGGCGACCGGGTCGGCCAGCGGGCTCAGTTGGGCGTGGATCCCTGCCGAGCGATCAGCCAACGCGCCTGCGCCGCTTTCCAGTGCCAGCGTGCGCCCATCCACCTGCAGGCGCGGTGTGCCCACCAGCCCGCGCACATCGGAAATGCCCACCGCCAGGTGCGGCTGGCCATATACGCGGGTCGGCGCGGCAGCGTAGTCAAACGGCGCGTACTCGGCATGCAGGGTTGCTTTCCAGGAATACACCTGCACGCGATAGAGGCCCACTTCGCGCACCGACGGCACCATGTTGCCGCTGAGTTTCAGGCTGCGCGGGGTCTGCAGCAGCGCGCCTTCGCGCTTGCGCCACACCTTGCGCTGGTTGCCCTGCTCATCCGGCTCGGTGACCTGCACATCCTCGGTAAACGGCAGCACCCGCACCGGCGCGATGAATTGCTGCTCGCCGGCCTTGCTCTGCGCCACCCGCTCCACCGCTTCGTCGCGGTAACGCGCACGGTCTTGCACCGTGCTGCGGATCAACAGCAACGGAATCAGCAGCAACAGGATCAATCCGCCAATCGTGGCGAAGCGCAACAACAGTTTCAGGGATTTCATCGACCATCCTCATTCGGGGAGGTGGCCAGAGTGCGATGCGCCGGTGTCGGGGGTTTGAGGCGAATTTGAAGCGAATGTGAAGTGGGCGACCGGCAGGATCGGCGACCGGCACTGTGACCCAGTTAGGAAATACAGTTTTCACACTGCAAAAATGCAACAAAGGCCCAGGACATGCTTCCGTTGCATCGCCAAGGTTTCGCATCACCGCCGCGCGCCTGGCCGCCAGGCGCAACGATGCAAGTGCAGTTTCGCATCACGGGGCCATTGCTTTTTTTCGAGTCTGTGTTGATCACGGCGTTCCAGTTCCGTCGTTCTGCGGCGTCCTCATTCAACGTTACGCGCACCGCATCGGCGGTGTCGCACACGCATGCCCGCTTGCCGGCCGTGGTTCCAGAAGTGCGCACCACTGCATTCCTCTCTTGCCTGGAGTTTGCCTTTCATGAACAAGCAACGTTCACTCACCCTCTGCCTGCTCGCTGCGCTGAGCCTGTCCTCCGCCGCCGCACAGGCGGCAATGCACGGGATGGGCCTGAAACCCTCGGCATTGATGCAGCCGGTCACGCCCTTGTTCGGCATTGCCAGCACCGCCAAACCCCTGCCCGCCACGGTGGACCTGACTGCCTGGGCGATCACCCCAGGCGACCAGGGCCAGGTGGGGTCATGTGCGTCATGGGCAACCGCCCACACCCTGACCGGTTGGTATGCCAACGCCAACAAGCAGGCGCAAACCCGCTTCGCCCCGATGTATCTCTACAGCCAGGTCAACAACGGCGTCGATGAGGGATCCACGCTGGAAGCGCCGCTGGACGTCGCGCTGGCCCAAGGCATCGACACCGAGCAGCACTACTCTTGGGGCAACTACAACTGGAAGAACCCACCCACTGCAGCCGACCGCGCCAACGCTGCCAAGAACCCCACGCCGTACCGCAAGTACACCGTGCTGTATTCGGGCGACGGCAATGGCGGGCGGGCCCTGATCGAACAGATCAAACTCGCGCTGGCCTCGTCCACGCCGGTGGCCATCGGCTTCTATGTCCGCCAGGGGTTCGAAGACCTCACGCCGAAAAACCAGGTCGACTACGACACCAAGACGCCGATCCTGGGCGGGCACGCGGTGATCGCGCTGGGGTACGACAGCGAGGGGCTGATCGTCGAAAACAGCTGGGGCACCGAGTGGGGCAACAAGGGCTTTGGCAAGCTGTCCTGGTCGGTGGTCGCCAAGGACGTCATCGGGGCCGACGTGGTGCACTAGCACACAGCGGCTGCGCACCGTGGTGATGCGCGGCTGACACGGATGCGGCATGTGCCCTGGCGCATGCCGCTTCAGTGCCACCGCGATGCCGCCGCCATCGGCAGCCGGCCTGCGCACATACGGCATGCAAAGCCGTTTAGCCGATGGGCAGGCGCAGGGTCGCGACCGCACCGCCGCCCTCGCGGTTGCCCAGTGTCGCCTCGCCGCCGTGCAGGCGCGCGACTTCGCGCACGAACGGCAGGCCAAGGCCGGAGCTGCGTTGTCCGGTCTGCGGGCGGGCCAGCGAGTAGAAACGCTCGAACACCCGTTCCAGTGCGTAATCCGGCACACCGCTGCCGCGGTCTTCTACCACCAGCTGCACCTGTTCCTTCAGCACCTGCGCACGCAGCTGGATGGTGCTGTCTTGCGGCGAGAACGCGATGGCGTTTTCCAGCAGGTTGATCAGCGCCTGGCGCAGCAGGAATCCATCGCCCAGCACGTACTGCCTGCGCGCCGTGTCGGAGCCGGCATCGCTTTCCAGCAGCACGCCGGCCGCTGCCGCGCGCGGCAGCACGGCGTCGATTACCGCCTGCAGCAGGCCGGCCACCGCGATGCGCTCGCGCGTCTGCAGCCAGCCATGCTGTTCCACCTCGGCCAGCGCCAGCAGCTTGTCGATGGTTTCGGTCAGGCGCAGCTCCTGCGCGCGGATGCTGGCAACGAAGTGCTGGCGATCGGCTTCCGGCAGTGGCTCGCTCAACAGTTCGGACGCACCGCGGATCGCCGCCAGCGGGCTTTTCATCTCGTGCGTCAGCGACTGCACGTACTGCTCCACGTAGGCCTTGCCTTCGAGCTTGCGCCGCATGCGTTCCAGCGCCTGGCCCAGGTCGCCGATTTCATCGCCGCGCGGTTTTGGCGGCGGCACCGGAAGGCCCGCGCTCACCGCCTGTGCGTAGCGGTTGAGCCGGCCGATCCCGCGCATCAGCCACCAGGTCATCCCGATGCCGATCAGCGCGGAAATGCCGATCAGCCAGGCCCCGCGCTGCAGGATATTGCGCTGGCTGGCCTCGATAAACGGGTCGATGCTGCGATTGGGCTGCGCCAGCGTCAGCACGCCGATCAACTTGGCTGGGTCATTCGGCGCGTAGATCGGCGCGGCCACATGCATCACCGTGGCGGCCGGGTCACCATCGACCTCGGGGCTGGAACGCGCGCCATATTCGCCGCGCAAGGTGCGATAGACATCGTTCCAGCGCGAGTTGTCGCGGCCCACGTCACGGCCCAGCGAATCGAATACCACCACCCCGCGCGCGTCGGTCACGGTGACGCGGTAGGCCACATCGTTCTTGCGGAATCGCCACACCCAGGCCTTGGGGTCGCGCCGCTGCGCCTGCGCCACGTTGCGCGCGAAGCTGCCGCTGACGATGCTGCCGGCAGCCAGCTCGCCGCTGGCCATCTCCGCCAGCACATTGGCCGCATCCACCAGCGTGGATTCCATTGCCTGGCGCACGCCCGGCTTGACCTCGTTGACGAACACACGCATCACGAAGAACGCGGCCAGCCCGACGATCAGAAAAAAGCCCAGGAACAACTTGAGACCAAGCCGCATCTCAGGCCCCGGCCTGGAGAACAACGCCACGCCTGCGCTCGCCCATGGCTACAGCTCCAGTGCGTAGCCGAGGCCACGATGGGTGCGGATCGGGTCGGCCGGCACGCCGGCCTGGCGCAGCTTGCCGCGCAGCGTCTTGATATGGGTGTCGACGGTGCGGTCGGCGCTGTCGGCGCTGGCGTCCCAGCCGCGGTCCATCAGCTGCGCGCGGCTCAGGATCGCGCCGGGGCGCTGCAACAGCGCCGACAGCAGCGCGTATTCGTAGCGGGTCAGCGGCAGCAGCGCATCGCCGTAGCGGATGCGGCTGCCCTCCCGATCGATCGCAAACGCGCCATGCGGCTGCCAGCCCGGCTCCGCCACGGCGGCCACATTGCGACGACGCAGCCGCGCGCGCACCCGCGCCACCAGCTCGCGCGGGGAGAACGGCTTGGCCATGTAGTCGTCGGCGCCCAGTTCGAAGCCGAGCACGCGATCGATCTCGTCGTTGCGCGCGGTCAGGAAGATCACCGGCACATCGCTGAACCCGCGCAGCGTGCGGCACACCTCGAAGCCGTTGATATCCGGCAGGCCCACGTCCAGCACCACCACATCGGCCGGGTCGGCACGCAGGCGCGCCAATGCGTCGCGGCCCAGCAGGCAGTGTTCGGGCGCATAGCCTTCGCTGCGCAGCGCGTACAGCACGGTATCGGCAATGGCGGCTTCGTCTTCGACGACGAGCACGCGGGCGGGGGACTCGGACATGGCGTGCAGCATAGCCGCATGCTGGCGCGGCCCGTACACTGCTGCGATGAACTATCGCCATGCCTTCCATGCCGGCAACCATGCCGACGTGCTCAAGCACATCGCCTTGCTGGCGCTGATCGACACCCTCAAGCGCAAGGACACCCCGTTCTTCGTGCTCGATACCCACGCCGGGCGCGGGCGCTACCAGCTCGGTGGCGAAGAAAGCCGCAAGACCAACGAGGCCGATGCCGGGGTCATGCAGCTGATGGCCGAGTCGACCCTGCCCGAGGTGGTGGAACGCTATCTGCGCGCGGTGCAGGCCGACAACCAGACCGTCGCCCGCCCGGCCACGCCCGGCCAGAAGCCGGCGCGCGCCACCGCCGGCATCCAGATCAACCACTATCCCGGCTCGCCGCTGCTGGCGGCGCGGGCACTGCGCGAGCAGGACCGCATGGCGTTCTGCGAATTGCAGCCGGAAGAGGCCGAGGCGCTCAAGCGCCTGTTCGCCAGGGACAGCCGCGTGCGCGTGCATGCCGGCGATGGCTATGAGGCAATTCGCGCCTTCGTGCCGCCGCGCGCGGGCGAGACCAAGATCGGCCGCGGGCTGGTGCTGATCGACCCGCCTTACGAGGCGCAGGAAGCCGAGTACCCGCAGGTCATCCATAGCGTGCGCGAGACGCTGGCGCGCTGGCCGCAGGCGATCTGCATGGTGTGGTACCCGATCAAGCTGCGCCGCAGCCTGCAGCCGTTCATGCGCAAGGCGGCCACGCTGCCGGCCAAGTCGGTGCTGGTGGCCGAACTGCAGGTGCGCCCGGACGACTCGCCGCTGCGCCTGACCGGCAGCGGGCTGCTGATCGTCAATGCGCCGTGGCAGTTCGACCAGGTGCTGGCGCCCGCGCTGCCGGTGCTGAAGCAGCATCTTGGCGAGGCCGGTGCCTCGACCCGGCTGGAGTGGCTGCGCGAGGACGCCTGAGTCATCGGTACCACGCGCCTGCTCGCGCTGGCGAACGCGGCTGCATACTCACGACTGGATCACGGTATCGCTCGGTACAGTGGTGAGGGAAGCACTGCCACCCCCTGACGGCCCCCAGCGGCGCACCGGATTCATTCACGGTTGTGCGCTGGGCTGGTGCCAGAATCTTCCGATCTTTAAGGAACACCGGTCATGGCCATTCGCAATCGCATGCCTCCCTGGCATGAAAACTTCAGTCTGCCCAATGGCCGCACGCTCCTGCTCCGCCCGATCCGTCCAGAGGACGGTCCGCCGCTGCAGGGCGCTTTCAGCCTGTTGGGACCGGAGGAAATCCGCGCGCGCTTCGTGCGTTCCTCCGCCGAAATCACCCCTGAGATGGTGCAGCGCCTGACCCATCCCAACCCCAAGAGCGAAATCGTGCTGGTGGCCGCCGAACAGCTGCCCCCGGGTGAGGCCCTGGTGGGCGCGGTGGCGCGTGCAGCGCTGGTGCCGGGCACCCGCCAGGCCGAGTACACCATCCTGGTCAGCAGCTTCGTCGCCGGCCAGGGCCTGGGACGGCAGCTGATGCGCAAGCTGGTCAAATGGGCAAGGCGCAAATACCTGGATTGCCTGTTCGGCGACGTGCTGCAAAGCAATGTGCCGATGCTGCAGCTGGCCGAGTCGCTGGGCTTCAAGCCGCAGCCGCATCCGGATTCGCCGGAGCTGGTGCGCATGGTGCTTGAGCTGGATGCTTGAGGGGCTGGGATTGGGGATTGGGGATTCGGCTCAGAGCTGATGATCTGTCGCTTGGTTGCAAGGCCCTTGCCCGCCCACCATCGCAGGACACGCCGCAAGTGCGTCCCAGTATGCTCTGGCGCGGCATCCATGCCGCGTAAGGTCCCGCGACGGTGGGCCGGCAAGGACCAGTCGAGATGGTCGATGTGCCTGGTAAGAGCAGGCTCGACGTTCTGCTGTTCTGACAAGGAAGCGTCCGCCTAACGCAAGCGATCAACCGACAAGCTTTTAAGCAACAACCAGCCAACTGTCTGGTGCGGTGTCCTCGCCGATTGCGGGACCGTGTGGCGGCATGAATGCCGCCACCGAGCCCCCAGGGATGGGGTTCAAGGCGTGTCCCGCAAGCGGTGAGGACGCCGCACCCTCGACCGACTGGGCTTTTGACTGAATTCCGCGTCAACGCACAGAGTGAGCGTCACGCATACACGTGCGTCGGCGGGCGTCATGCACCCTGCGTCTGGTAGGGTCCGGGCGAAAATGGGATCCGCTGCATGTCGAACCTGAGCGGACCGTAGATCAACCGGCGGCCGGATTCGTCACGCACTTCATAGCGGATATTGGGATTGCCGCTGAAGGGTATATCCCACTGATCTTCCGAAGTTTCTAGTTGGACCGCGATGACGCTGTCGGGGTTTCGGTATTTTTCAGCGAAGTAATTTTCGCGTATCGACGGGTATTTACTGCGTTGGATAGCCTGCTGGCTCAGCGCCCCTTCGATGTTCAGGGCCGGCAGAACGGTGCCGGCAGGTTTGGTGTACTCGAGCTTTGCTCCGCTTAGCAGCGCCTGGTGCATGGGGAGTGCATCCTGGACAAGCGTGGGTGAGGCGAAAGGCGCCCACGCATCCACCACGATATCTTGTTCTGACGTCTGCCCCCGGATCACCACAAACTCGTGGTCTTCTCCGCCCACCACGTCTATCCTGCAGTCCCTCAGCGCAGGATTCTGCGAGAGCAGTTGGTACGCCAGGGCAGCTTGCGCTTCGCAGTAGCCACCCTGCGACTGGATTGCGACGAAGGCGCGGGCCGCCGGAATCCCCCCCGTTGTAAGCGACAACGAAGAGCAGAGCACACTTTCCCCCCCGGTTGCTGCGATGTCCTTGATCTGGTTGCCAGCCCCGTAAGGAAGAAGCGCCTTGACCAGGTCGATGGCCTCGCGTGCCGCTGCCAGATTGGCGGCGACTGCGGGTGTGATCACCCGCAAGCGTGGTTTAGTGTCCGGCATATGCGTCTTGACAATTGGATGCCTGGTGGCGAGTGCGTTGAGCTGATCCAGGTGGCTCGACGAAAGCTCGATCATCTGGTCAGACCGCAGTAGCCCGGGGATCAACTCCTGGCCCGGGGCCAGAACCATCGTATTGGTGCCGGATGCATCGGCTGCAAGGTATATGTAGAACTGGTGCCCGCCTTGTTGTGCGGGCAGGGTAAATTCCGACGAACGGGTCACTGCGGTTGCAGTGTCGAGCAGGCTTATCCTGGCGGCCCGTGCATGCGGGAGGTTGGCATCGATCCAGGCCCTGGGTTCGGGGGCTTTGCTCGACGCCCCTTCCGCCATCCATCCTCGCATCCTGCTGAACATGGAGGGGTGCGGCGGCGGGTACGAGTGGGCGGACACGTGGCCGGTCCGGGGGCGACTACCTACATTGGCACTCTGACGCCTCGGACTTCCTTCTGCCAGGGCAGCCAAGGCAACCAGGGCAGGTGATGCACTTTCGCCGGACGCCGCTCCTTGACGCGATGGGCTGGAGGTGGTTGCTTCATTCGCGCCATCATGCTGGGGCGTGCTTGAGTGGAAGAGCGCGGTCAATTTCTGCATGTGACTGTCTCCTGCTAAAAACATCTGCCGCGCGGCGTAAAGTCAACGATTGATACGCAAGATAGCGCCGGATACGAATGTGTCTGCCTGCTGCACGAAAGCGTTGGGCCATGTGCGAACCCAGGCACGATCGGCGGTTTCTTCGGCCTGCCCGGGCTGCTGGTGGAGCTGCCGCTGACCACCACGCTGATGCTGCGTTCGATCGCCGACATCGCCCGCGCCGAGGGCGAGTGGCTGGACGATCCGGCGACCACCTTGGCCTGCCTGGAAGTGCTTGCGCACGGCGGCCGCAGCGCACGCGACGACGGTAGCGAGTCGGGCTACTTCGCGGTGCGCGCGGCGATGGCGCAACAGCGCAGTGCCGCCGCGCAATAAGAACTTATCCGTAAATTATGTTGACGTCCGCGGGGACCTTGCGGAAAGCAATGATGGCGGCAGCCAAGTGATTGAGTCTCACAAAGCTTCGCTCGAGCTTCTCGCCGCGCACGAGCAGCTTTTGAAACCGCTTGAACCCACTGTGGCAAACCTCGTCCACCCATCTCTGCGCCTTCTTGTTCGGATTGCGTTGCTTGGCGTTGGCCTCAGCGCGTCGGCCGACCACATGAGGGGTGTAGCCGTGATCCTCAATGGTGCCCAAGTGGGCCGCGCCACGATATCCCGCGCCAGCGCACAGATGTTTGCTTCGGCGATGCGGCGGACTAGCGCTCCTTGGGCAAGGTCTTCCACTGGCAACCTGTGCGCAGCACGAAAATGATGGCTTCGAACACCAGTCGCAGTGGTTTTGGCGGCCGACCTGCCCAGGTTTGCGCGTGTAAATCTTGTCCGCAACCGAGTGCACCGGAATCAGCGGCTCCACCCGTTGGCAGAACTCCTCGGTCACCACCCACGAATCCACACGCTTTGCCGGTATCGATCCAACGCCGCCCGACTCACGGCCACGATCGATAGCTCACCTATTTACGGGCAAATTCTAAGCGTTTGACTGCGCTTTCGGCTGTATATCCAACCAGTTGCTTGCCAAGGGTTGCCCGGTACAAGCATGTCGCTACGTAAGGCAGGGCTCTGCGGCGCTTGCGCGCAGACGGGCCGAGGCCGGCTTTCACGCCGGATGGACCGGCCGCGGGGGCCGCTCTGTTAAAATTGCGGGCTGATGCCGTCGCCAACCACCTTCCCCTCTCCGCCGCTGCCCAAGTCCGGCCAGCTCCGCGCCTATTGGCGCGCTCCGTCTTCGCCGACTGCATTGGCCTGGTCGATCGCACGCGCCGCCGAGGCGCATGCCGGCCCACTGCTGGTGATCGCCCGCGACAACCAGAGTGCGCATCAGATCGAGGCGGATCTACATGCCTTGCTCGGCGAGCATACGACGCTGCCGGTGGTGCCGTTTCCCGATTGGGAAACCCTGCCCTACGACCAGTTCAGCCCGCACCCGGAAATCATCAGCCAGCGCCTGGCGGCGCTGCATCGGCTGCCCGCGCTGATCCGTGGGGTGGTGATCGTGCCGGTGCAGACGCTGATGCAGCAGCTGGCGCCGCTGAGCTACATCGTCGGCGGCAGTTTCGATCTGAAGGTCGGGCAGCGGCTGGATCTGGATGCGGAAAAGCGCCGGCTGGAAAGCGCCGGTTACCGCAACGTGCCGCAGGTGATGGACCCGGGTGATTTCGCGGTGCGCGGCGGCCTGCTCGACGTGTTTCCGATGGGCGAAGCCACGCCGTTGCGGATCGAGCTGCTGGACGAGGATATCGACTCGATCCGCGCCTTCGACCCGGAATCGCAGCGCTCGCTGGACAAGGTCGAGGCCGTCAAGCTGCTGCCCGGCCGCGAAGTGCCGATGGACGATGCCAGCGTGGAGCGCGTGCTGGCCTGCCTGCGCGAACGTTTCGACGTGGATACCCGGCGCAGCGCGCTGTACCAGGATCTGAAGTCGGGGCTGGCGCCGTCGGGGGTCGAGTATTACCTGCCGATGTTCTTCAGCAAGACCGCCACCTTGTTCGATTATCTGGACAAGCGCGTGTTGCCGCTGGTCGCCACCGGCGTCTCCAACGCGGCAGACACGTTCTGGGCGCAGGCGCAGGACCGCTACGAACAACGCCGCCATGACGTGGAACGCCCGCTGCTGACGCCGGACGAGTTGTATCAGTCGCCGGACGCCTTGCGCGAGCGGCTCAACAAGCTGGCGCGCATCGAAGTCTGGGGCAGCGATCATCCGCGCGTCGACGAGGCCGCCGCCCTGGGCGACCAGCCGTTGCCGCCACTGCCGGTGGCGGCCAAGGACGCGCCGGCCGGCCAGGCGCTGGCCTCGTTCCTGGGTCATTACCCCGGCCGCGTGCTGGTGGCCGCCGATACCGCCGGTCGTCGCGAGGCCTTGATGGAAGTGCTGGCCGCCGCGCAGCTGAAGCCGGAGGTGGTCGCCGACCTGCCCGCCTTCCTGGCTGCCACCAAGCTGCGCTTCGGTATCACCGTGGCGCCGCTGGAAGACGGCTTTGCGCTGGACGCCCCGCAGATTGCGGTGCTGACCGAGCGCCAGCTGTTTCCCGAGCGCGCCAACCAGCCGCGGCGCAGCCGGCGGGTCGGACGCGAGCCGGAAGCGATCATCCGCGATCTGGGCGAGCTGTCCGAAGGCGCGCCGATCGTGCACGAAGACCACGGCGTGGGCCGCTACCGCGGGCTGATCGTGCTCGATGCCGGCGGCATGCCCGGCGAGTTCCTGGAAATCGAATACGCCAAGGGCGACCGGCTGTATGTGCCGGTGGCGCAGCTGCATCTGATCAGCCGCTACTCGGGCGCCTCGGCCGAGACCGCGCCGCTGCATTCGCTGGGCGGCGAGCAATGGACCAAGGCCAAGCGCAAAGCGGCCGAAAAGGTCCGCGACGTGGCGGCCGAATTGCTGGAAATCCAGGCGCGCCGACGCGCGCGCGCCGGTCTGGCCCTGCAGGTGGACCGGGCGATGTACGAGCCGTTCGCGGCCGGCTTTCCGTTCGAGGAAACCGCCGACCAGCTGGCCGCCATCGATGCGACGCTGCGCGATCTGGGCAGCAGTCAGCCGATGGACCGCGTGGTCTGCGGCGACGTCGGCTTCGGCAAGACCGAGGTGGCCGTGCGCGCGGCATTTGCCGCCGCCAGTGCCGGCAAGCAGGTCGCCGTGCTGGTGCCGACCACGCTGCTGGCCGAGCAGCATTACCGCAATTTCCGCGACCGCTTCGCCGATTACCCGATGAAGGTGGAAGTGCTGTCGCGCTTCAAGAGCACCAAGGAAATCAAGGCCGAGCTGGAGAAGGTCGCCAGCGGCGAGATCGACGTGATCATCGGCACGCACCGGCTGCTGCAGCCGGACGTCAAGTTCAAGGACCTGGGCCTGGTCGTGGTCGACGAAGAGCAGCGCTTCGGCGTGCGCCAGAAGGAAGCGCTCAAGGCGATGCGCGCCAACGTGCATCTGCTCACGCTCACCGCAACCCCCATCCCGCGCACGCTCAACATGGCCATGGCCGGGCTGCGCGACCTGTCGATCATCGCCACCCCGCCGCCGAACCGGCTGGCGGTGCAGACCTTCATCACTGCATGGGACAACGCGCTGCTGCGCGAAGCCTTCCAGCGCGAGCTCAGTCGCGGCGGGCAGCTGTACTTCCTGCACAACGATGTGGAAAGCATCGTGCGCATGCAGCGCGAACTGTCCGAACTGGTGCCGGAAGCGCGCATCGGCATCGCCCACGGGCAGATGCCCGAGCGCGAGCTGGAACGGGTGATGCTGGATTTCCAGAAGCAGCGCTTCAACGTGTTGCTGTCGACCACGATCATCGAATCGGGTATCGACATCCCCAACGCCAACACCATCATCATCAACCGCGCCGACCGTTTCGGCCTGGCCCAGTTGCACCAGCTGCGCGGCCGCGTCGGTCGCTCGCATCACCGCGCCTACGCGTATCTGGTGGTGCCGGATCGGCGCTCGATGACCTCCGATGCGGAGAAGCGCCTGGAGGCAATCGCTTCCATGGACGAGCTCGGCGCCGGCTTCACCCTGGCCACGCACGATCTGGAAATCCGTGGTGCCGGCGAGCTGCTGGGCGAAGACCAAAGCGGGCAGATGGCCGAGGTCGGTTTCAGCCTGTACACCGAGCTGCTGGAACGCGCGGTGCGCAGCATCCACCAGGGCAAACTGCCGGATCTGGATGCCGGCGACGAGGTCCGCGGGGCCGAGGTCGAGCTGCATGTGGCCTCGTTGATTCCCGAGGATTACCTGCCCGACGTGCATACGCGCCTGACCCTGTACAAGCGCATCTCCAGCGCGCGCGATGCCGATGCATTGCGCGAATTGCAGGTGGAGATGATCGACCGCTTCGGCCTGCTGCCGGATCCGGTCAAGCACCTGTTCGCCATTGCCGAGCTCAAGCTGCAGGCCAATGCGCTGGGCGTGCGCAAGCTGGACCTGGGCGAACACGGCGGCCGCCTGGTCTTTGAGGCAAAACCGGCGATCGACCCGGTCGCGGTGATCCAGATGATCCAGAAGCAGCCCAAGATCTACACCATGGACGGCCCGGACAAACTGCGCATCAAGCTGCCGCTACCGGAAGGCGCGGACCGCTTCAACGCTGCGCGCGGCTTGCTGACGATGCTGGCGCCAAGATAGAAATCGCCATTCGCTCGGTTGCGCCTGCTTTGCGCAGCGTGCTCGACCATGCAAGACGCAAGGACGCGTCAACAACGTTGCAATCTCTGCGCCAAGTGAATTAAATCCAATGCGGCATTTTCACTAAAGCCCATCGCTCCATGCGATGCCGGTGCGTGGTGCATGCTGCCTGTTTCATGCGTTTTTCTCAGCGGCGGTCGTGCACACATCCAGGCTGCACGCATTAAAGAAGTCGGCTGAAATGCGGCTATCTGTCCTGCGGGACTGTCCAGGACATTGGTTTCCTGAGCCTGCTTGCGACAAAGCTGAGCAATTAATGCCCAGGCAGTGATGGATTTCTCAAATCCGTCACTGCACTGAATTTGGCCTAAATATTCCTGCCACGCGCCGATACCTGCATGGACCGGCGTGATCATCGTGTGCAGCACTGCCCACGCAAGCCCACGCCGGAGCGACCTTCTTCCGCGTCATGGCACGCTCCCCTGCGCCATCGCATCGCTTGAGGCATCAATGAACACGCCACTGTCCGATCTACCTGCGCCGCTGACGCTCGCCCTGGAAGGCGAGATGACCATCCGTCGCGCTGCCGAACTCAAGCCGCTGCTGCAGCCGGCCTTGCTGCATCCGGGCGGACTGCACCTGGACCTGGGTGCGGTCAGCGAGATCGACACCACCGGCCTGCAGTTGCTGCTGGCGACCAAGCAGGCGATCCAGGCTGATGGCCGGCCGTTCTCCCTAACCGATTCCAGCCGCGCGGTGGTCGATGTGATCGAACTGCTCGGCCTGCTCGAAGCCTTGTACCCGCATGCGGTTGCGGGTATCGGCGAACGCATTCACTAACGGACCGGCAACGCGTATGGATATGAACCAGCTGATGCAGACCTTCCTGGCCGAGAGCCGGGACCTGCTCGAAGACATGGAACGTCATCTGCTCGAAGCCGAGCGTGGCGAGTCCTCGCCCGATGCGGTCAACGCGATCTTCCGTGCGGCGCACACCATCAAGGGCTCGGGCGGCCTGTTCGATCTGCCGCAGCTGGTTGGCTTCACCCATGTCGTGGAAAGCGTGCTGGACCTGGTACGCGACGACGCGCTGACGCTGAGCTCGGAACTGATCGCGCTGCTGCTGGTGTGCTGCGACCACATCCATGCCCTGGTGGAAACCGCTGCCGACCCCGCCCACGCCGATGCCGACGCCCTGGCGGCAGAGGCCGAACCCCTGCTGGCGCAACTGCAGACCTACCTGCAGGCCAGCGCATGCGGTGTCACCGCCACCGCCCTCCAGCACAGCACCCCGGAAAAACAGAGCGGTTACTGGCGTATCACGCTTAAACTGTTCGCCGACGCGCTGCGCTACGGCAACTCGCCGCTCAAGCTGATCCGCAACCTGCGCGGGCTGGGCTCGGTCGAGTCGATCAGCACCGATGTCAGCCAGCTGCCGAGCTTCGAAGCGCTCGATCCGGAAGCCAATTATCTGGGCTTCCAGATCCTGCTGCGCAGCGATGCCGACCGTACCGCGATCGAGGACGTGTTCGAGTTCGTACGCGAAGACTGCGATCTGGACATCACCTCGGTGCCGGCACCGATGGACGCCACCGCCATGCCTGCGAGCGAGCCGGTCGTGGCTGCCGCCGCGCCGGTCGTCGGCGTGCTGGCTGCCGTTCCGGCCGCAACGCCGGCACGCGCAGCCCAGGACACCGGCGCACGCAATGCCGACGCGCGCTCGATCCGCGTGGACGCCGACAAGCTCGATCGCATGATCGATCTGGTCGGCGAACTCATCATCGCGGTGGCCGGCACCAATGCCAACGCGCAGCGCACCGGCGATGCGCAGCTGTTGGAATCGGCCTCGATCCTGGCCGGCCTGGTGGAAGAGGTGCGCGAAAGCGCCCTGCAACTGCGCATGGTCAAGATCGGCTGCACCTTCAGCCGCTTCCAGCGCGTGGTGCACGACGTTGCGCGCGAACTCGGCAAGGACATCGCGCTGGTCGTGGCCGGCGAAGACACCGAACTGGACAAGTCGGTGGTGGAAAAGATCGGCGACCCGCTCACCCATCTGGTGCGCAACGCCATGGACCACGGCATCGAACCGGCGGACGTGCGCGTGGCGCGCGGCAAGCCCGCACGCGGCACCGTTGGCCTCAACGCATATCACGACTCCGGCAGCATCGTCATCCAGATCACCGACGACGGCGGCGGCCTGAACCGCGACCGCATCCTGGCCAAGGCACTGGAACGCGGCCTGATCGAGCCGGGCCGCCAGCTCAGCGACCGCGAGGTGTTCGCGATGATCTTCGAGCCGGGCTTCTCTACCGCCGAAAAGGTCACCAACCTGTCCGGGCGCGGCGTTGGCATGGACGTGGTCAAGCGCAACATCACCGCGCTGCGCGGCACCGTGGAGATCGACAGCACTGCCGGCGTGGGCACCACCATCTCGGTGCGGCTGCCGCTGACGCTGGCCATCATCAACGGCTTTCAGGTCGGTGTCGGCAAGTCGGTGTTCGTGGTGCCACTGGACGTGGTGGAGGAATGCGTGGAGTTCACGCCCGACTACAGCAGCGACTACATCGACCTGCGTGGCAGCGTGCTGCCGTATGTGCGCCTGCGCGAACTGTTCGCGCTCGGCGGCAGGACCCCGGCGCGCGAAAGCATCGTGGTGATCCGCCAAGGTACCCAGCGCTTCGGCCTGGTTGTGGACACCTTGCTGGGCGAATGGCAGACCGTGATCAAGCCGTTGTCCAGGGTCTTCGCACAGGTCAAGGGCATCAGCGGTTCGAGCATCCTGGGCAGCGGCGATGTCGCGCTGATTCTCGACGTGCCCAGCCTGCTCCAGCAATTGCATCCAAACCAGGACGCCCTGGCGGCCTGAGTACCTGTACCAGCACTCCCCACATCACCGCCTCATTCGTTGTTCCCTGACCCCAGGAAGCTGCCGCCATGTCACACCGTCTCCCGATCGCCACGCAGTTGTGGTTCACCGCCGCCCTCGCCCTCGCCTTGCCCGTCGTGGTGGTGGTCGCCGGCTTTGCGCTGACGCTGTCACACGGCGCCCTGCTCGCCGCCAGCGTCCTGGCCGCACTCGTCAGCGGTGCGTTGCTGCTCCATGCGATCCGCATCGCGACCGGCTCGCTGGAGCTTGCCACCACCACGCTGGATGCCTTCGCACGCGGCAACTTCGCCGTCGCCTTGCCGCAGCTACGCGATGAGCAGGCCTGCGAGGTGCTGCGTGCACTGCGCAAGGTGCAAGGCAACATCGCCCACGTCAACGAGGAGATCAATCGCGTTTCGCAGGAGCACGATGCCGGCGAGATCGATGCACGCATCGACGTGGCGCGTTTCGACGGCGACTTCCGCACCACCGGCGAAGGCATCAACCGCCTGGTCGCCAACCATATCGCGGTCGAGAAGCAGCTCATGGCCTGCGTGGCCGAGTTCGGCCGCGGCAACTTCTCCGCCGAGCTGGAACGGCTGCCGGGCAAGAAGGCCTTCATCAACGAGATCGTCGAGCAGATCCGCGGCAACCTCACCGGCATGGTCGCCGAGGTCAACCGCATGGCGGCCGAGCACGACGCCGGCGATATCGACGTGGTCATCGACAGCCAGCGTTTCAGCGGCGATTTCCGCCGCATGGCCGAAGGCATCAATGCGATGGTGGCCAGCCACATTGCGGTCAAGAAGCAGGCCATCGCCTGCGTGGCCGAATTCGGCCGCGGCAACTTCACCGCGCAGCTGCCGCTGCTGCCGGGCAAGAAGCGCTTCATCAACGAGACCCTGGAACAGGTGCGCGGCAACCTCACCGGCCTGATCCGCGAGATCAACCACATGTCGGCCGAACACGAAGCCGGCGATATCGACGTGGTCATCGACAGCAGCGGTTTCGACGGCGATTTCCGCAGCATGGCCACCGGCATCAACCAGATGGTGGGCGCGCATATCGCAGTCAAGAAGCTGGCGATGGGCGTGGTGGCCGAATTCGGCCGCGGCAACTTCGAGGCACCGCTGGCGCAGCTGCCGGGTAAGAAGGCCTTCATCAACGACACCGTGGAGCGTGCGCGCGGCAACCTGCGCAGCATTTCCGAGGTGATCCAGGTGATGGGCGCGATGGCCGACGGCGACCTCACCCACACCGTGGAAGGCCGCTACGAAGGCGCCTTCGCCGACATGCAGCGCTACGTCAACACCACCATGAGCCGGCTGACCGAGATCGTCGATGAGGTCAACCGCAACGCCGAAAACCTGGCCAGCGCCTCCGAGCAGGTCAGTGCCACCGCGCAGGCGCTGGCCCAGGCCGCCAGCGAACAGGCGGCCGGGGTGGAAGAGACCAGCGCCTCGCTGGAACAGATGACCGCCTCCATCGCGCAGAACACCGAGAACGCGCGCGTCACCGACAGCATGGCTGCCAAGGCTGCCAGCGAGGCGGCCGATGGCGGCGACACCGTGCGCGCCACCGTGGTGGCGATGAAGGACATCGCCAAGAAGATCGGCATCATCGACGACATCGCCTACCAGACCAATCTGCTGGCGCTCAACGCCGCGATCGAGGCCGCGCGCGCCGGCGAGCACGGCAAGGGCTTTGCGGTGGTCGCGGCGGAAGTGCGCAAGCTGGCCGAACGCAGCCAGATCGCCGCGCAGGAGATCGGCGAGGTGGCCGGTTCCAGCGTGGACCTGGCCGAAAGCGCCGGCCGCGTGCTCGGCGAGATGGTGCCCTCGATCCGCCGCACCTCCGACCTGGTGCAGGAAATCGCCGCGGCTTCCGAAGAACAGACCGCCGGCGTCAGCCAGATCAACACCGCCGTCGGCCAGTTGAACCAGACCACGCAGTCGGCTGCCGCCAATGCCGAAGAACTGGCCGCCACCTCCGAAGAAATGAGCGCGCAGGCCGAACAACTGCAGCAGTTGATGGGCTTCTTCCGCCTCGGCAATGGCGGGCGCGCCGCGGCATCGACCAGCAACAAGCCGGGCCCGCGCCGGATCGCAACGCATGGCAGCAGCACCGCGGTCAGCACGCCGCCGCGTCGCAGCAACGTGCGCCAGATCAGCGCGGTGGCGGCCACCGCCGATGCGATCGACGAATCGCAGTTCGCCAGCTTCTGAGGACACGACGATGCAACCGCACAGCGCAGCCAGCACCACGCCAACTGCCGTCGCGCCGCCATCGACGGCGCCACAGCAATACCTGACCTTTCTGCTGGGCAAGGAAATGTTCGGCCTGGGCATCCTCGGCATCAAGGAAATCATCGAATACCGCGCGCCCACCGACGTGCCGATGATGCCGCCGGCCCTGCGCGGCGTGATCAACCTGCGCGGCGCGGTGGTACCAGTGGTGGATCTGCAACAACGCTTCGGCCGCAGCGCCAGCGCGATCACCAAACGCAGTTGCATCGTGATCGTGGAGATCGCCCATGGCCAGAAACATCAGGTGCTCGGCCTGTTGGTGGATGCGGTGAGCGAAGTGCTGGAGATCGCGGCTGACGCCATTGCCGACGCGCCAAGTTTTGGCGCCGGCATCGCACGCGAGTGCATCCATGCGATGGCCAGGATTGGCGACCGCTTCGTGATCCTGCTCGACGCCGATACGGTGCTGGGCAACGACGCGCTCGCCCAGCTACCTGTCGCCGATCTGGCAGCCTGACATGTTCGGCATGCAAGCAAGGACTCCCATGCGCCCCACCCTTCTCTCCTGCAGCTGCGCGCTGGACGGCCCGGTACTGGTCGTCGACGACAGCGTGGTCCAGCGCGAACACGCCATGGCGCTGTGCCGCCAGATCGGCGCTGTCGCGGTCGACGGCGCGGTCGATGGCCACGCCGCGCTGGCCTGGTTGAGCAGCGCGATTGCGCCATCGCTGCTGCTGATCGATCTGGAAATGCCGGGCATGGACGGCGTGCAGCTACTCGATGCACTGGCACGCGGCAAGTACAGCGTGCCGGTGGTGGTGGTCTCCCAGCGCGGCGGCGCCCTGATCGATGCGGTGATGCAGCTCAGCCGCAGCGCTGGCGTGCGCGTGCTCGGCGGCATCGAAAAGCCGATGCATCTGCAGGACCTGGCCACCGTGCTGGAGTGCGAACCGGGACTTGCCACGAACGCGCCCGCGTTTGCACAGCCGGCGATATCGCCGCTGATGTCCAGCGGCGGCGCGGCTGCGTCGCGGCTGGACCGGGCCATGCGCCGCGGCGAGATCCGCGTGGCCTACCAACCCAAGCTCGATCTCAAGGATGGTCGCCTGCGCGGTGTGGAAGCACTCGCCCGCTGGCGCCGCCCGCAAGGCGACATGATCGGACCGGACCGCTTCATTCCGCTGGCCGAACGCGAAGGCCTGATCCACGCATTGACCCAGCAGGTGATCGACCTGGCGATCGCGCAACTGGTGGAGTGGCGCACAGAAGGCTTCGAACTGAGCCTGGCGTTGAACCTGTCGCCCAACCTGCTCGGCGAGCAGGGCTTTCTCGAACAACTGTGCGGCAAGCTGGGCGACAACGGCCTGAGCCCTGCCGATCTGGTGCTGGAACTCACCGAAAGCGCCATCGTGGAGCCGGCCAACGCCTTGAGCATGCTGGCGCGCCTGCGCCTGCATGGCTTCGGGCTGTCGATCGACGACTACGGCACGGGATTCTCCTCGTTGCAGCGCCTGGCCAGCATTCCCTTCACCGAACTCAAGCTGGATCGCAGCTTCGTGCATGCCGCCCATCGCAGCCGCAGTCAGCGCACCGTGCTCGAATCCACGCTGGAACTGGCGCACCGGCTCGAACTCACCGCCGTGGCCGAAGGCGTGGAAACCCCGGACGACTGGCGCCTGCTGCGCGAGCTGGGCTGCGACCTGGCGCAAGGCTATCTGATGGGCTCACCGATGCCCGGGCCGATGCTGTCGGAATGGTGGCGCGAACACGCCGTGCGCATCGCACGCCTGTGCGGCAACGCGCTGCCCAGCGATGCGGATGTCGCCTGACCATGAGTACAGCCACCGCCATCACCGAACAGGAATTCGGCCGCTTCCAGCGCTTCATCTTCGAAGCAGCCGGCATCAGCATTTCCTCCGGCAAGAAGGCCATGTTGTGCGGCCGGCTGGGCAAGCGCCTGCGCGAACACCAGTTCAGCACCTACACGCAGTATCTGCAGTTGCTGGAAAGCCGCCAGGACCGCGCCGAGATCCAGACTGCGATCGACCTGCTGACCACCAACGAAACCTACTTCTTCCGCGAGCCCAAGCACTTCGAGCTGCTGCGCAAGCTGGCCGGTGAACATCGCGGCGGCCTGCCGTTCCGCTGCTGGAGCGCGGCCAGCTCCAGCGGCGAAGAGGCCTACAGCATGGCGATGGTGCTGGACGACAGCTTGCAGGGACGGCCGTTCGAAGTGGTCGGCAGCGACATCAGCACCCGCGTGCTGGCCAAGGCGCGCACCGGGCATTACGCCCTGCAACGCATCGACGGCATTCCGCAGGCGTATCTCAAGCGCTATTGCCTGCGTGGTCAGGGCGAGTACGACGGCACCTTGCTGGTGGAGCGACGCCTGCGCGACCGGGTCAAGTTCGTGCATGCCAACCTCAATACGGCATTGCCGATGCTGGGCAGCTTCGATGCGATCTTCCTGCGCAATGTGATGATCTATTTCAATGGGCAAACCAAGCGTGAGGTCATCCTGCGCGTGCTGTCCAACCTCAAGTCGGGCGGCTATTTCTGCATCGGTCATTCGGAAAGCCTGAGCGAACTCGACATCGATCTGGTCCAGGTGGCACCCTCGATCTTCCGCAAGGCCTGAGCCAAGGATCCGCCGTGTCGACAGTCTTCAACCGCCCTGCCGCCAGCCCCATTGCCCGCACCGATACCATCAAGGCCATGGTCGTCGACGACTCGGCGGTGGTGCGCCAGGTGCTGGTGGGCGTGCTCAACGACGCGGCCGACATCGAGGTCATCGCCACCGCGGCCGATCCGCTGCTGGCGATCGAGAAGATGCGCAAGCAATGGCCGGACGTGATCGTGCTGGATGTGGAAATGCCGCGCATGGATGGCATCACCTTCCTGCGCAAGATCATGAGCGAGCGCCCCACCCCGGTGGTGATCTGTTCCACGCTCACTGAAAAAGGCGCACGCGTCACCATGGATGCCCTGGCCGCCGGAGCGGTGGCCGTGGTGACCAAGCCGCGGCTGGGGCTCAAGCAGTTCCTCACCGACTCGGCCGAGGAACTGGTCAATACGGTGCGCAGCGCCGCACGCGCCAGCGTCAAACGGCTGGCCGCGCGGGTTGCCGCAGCGCCGCTGGAAGCGGAGGTCAAGCACACCGCCGATGTGATCCTGCCGGCGCAAAGCGGGCGCGCGCTGGCGCAGACCACCGAGCGCATCGTCGCCATCGGCACCTCCACCGGCGGCACCCAGGCGCTGGAAGAAGTGCTGACCGCGTTGCCGCGCGTCTGCCCCGGCATCGTGATCGTGCAGCACATGCCGGAAAAATTCACCGCTGCCTTCGCCGCGCGCCTGAATGGTTTGTGCCAGATCGCAGTGAAAGAGGCCGCCAACAACGATCGGGTGATGCCGGGCCGCGCACTGATCGCGCCCGGCGGCAAGCACCTGCTGCTGCGCCGCAGTGGCGCGCAATATTTTGTCGAAGTGATGGAAGGCCCGCCGGTCAACCGGCACCGTCCGTCGGTGGATGTACTGTTCCGCTCGGCCGCGCGCGCGGCCGGCAGCAATGCGCTGGGCATCATCATGACCGGCATGGGCGACGACGGCGCCGCCGGCCTGCTGGAAATGCGTCAGGCCGGCGCGCGCACGGTGGCGCAGGACGAACACACCAGCATCGTGTTCGGCATGCCCAAGGAAGCAATCAAACGCGGCGGCGCCGACCGCATCCTGCCGCTGGGCGCGATGGCGCGCGAGATCGTGACACAGCTGCAGTAGCGCGCCGCACGCACAAACAGCGGAATTACAACTGCGACTCCAGCGGCAACCAGCCCATCACCGTCGCCGCGCCACGCCGCCACACGCTCGCGGCCGGCTCTTGCGACCACACCTCGGGTGGCTGCGCTGCATCGTCGTGCCAGCGCAGCGCGCCCTGCTCCAGGGTCACGCGGTAACTCAGCGGCGCACTAATCTTGCGGTTGTAGACCTGCTCCAGCTGCGCGGCCACCGCGCGATCGTTGAACAGCAGGCCCATCTCGGTATTGAGGTTCATCGAGCGCGGATCCAGATTGAACGAACCGATAAAGCCGCTGCTGTCGTCCACCACGAACGCCTTGGTGTGCAGGCTGGCCCCACTGGACCCGAACAGGCTACCGTCCGGCTTGCCCATCGGCTTGAGCTCGTGCAGGCGCACGCCTTGCGTGAGCAAGGGCACGCGGTAATCGGCATAGCCGCTGTGGACGGCAACCACATCGTTTGCCGCCAGCGAGTTGGTCAACACGCTGACGCGCACATTGCGCCGACGCAACGCGCCGATCCAGCGCAGGCCTTCATCGCCCGGCACGAAGTACGGCGAGATCACCTTCAGTTCGCGCTGCGCATGCGCCATCTCGCCGATCAACACCGGCGTCATCCAGTCCGCCTGCGGCGGTGCGCCCTCGGCCTTTTCCGGCGGATCGGAAACGATGCGCGCCTGGTCCAGCCAATGCACCTGGCGCTGCCCCTGCGTCAACGCCTGCACGCTCGGCGACCGGCGCAGCCGCTCCACATACGGATGCGCGCGTGCTGACTCCAGGCCGGCATCCAGGCTGCCGCGCAACGCATCCAGTGCCTGTGGCTTTGCGGTCACCAGCGCGGCCAGCGGCAAGGCGTTGGGGCTGTTCCAGTATGCATCGAAGACCTGCTCGGCCTGGCCCACGGCCGGCCCCATCAATGCCGCGTCCATGTCCATGAAATTGGTGTCGCGCGCCGCATCGAAGTATTCATCGCCCACATTACGGCCGCCCACCACCGCCATCCGGCCATCGGCAATCCAGGCCTTGTTGTGCATGCGGCGATTGATGCTGAACATGCGCAGCACCATCTCCACGCCGCGCATCAGCGTGCCTTCGCGCGCACGGGTGGGATTGAACAGACGTATCTCGATCATCGGGTGGCTGTCCAGCGCCGCCAGCACCGAATCGCTGCCGTGGATGTTCATGTCGTCCAGCAGCAGGCGCACGCGCACGCCGCGGTCGGCCGCATGCAGCAATTCGTTGTGCAGCAGGTTGCCGGTGAAGTCCGCATGCCAGATGTAGTACTGCAGGTCCAGGCTGCGCCCTGCCGCACGCGCGGTGAGCGCACGCACTGCGAACGCATCGACGTTGTCGGGCAGGATCACCATGCCGGTCTGACCGGCATGTGCCTGCTGCAGCGGCGCGACCACCTGATCGATCGGCGTGGCGATCGCCGTGGCAGGCAGCGCGTGGCTCACCGCACCACGCTGACGATCGGCAAAGCGCCCGTAGCCGTACAGCGACAGCACGCTGCCCAGCAGGAGCACCAGTGCACCGATGCCGACCCATTTGATGATTTTTCGCTTTGTCACTGCTGCCCCCGTGTTGCAGAGCGCGGCAGTCTAGACGCTGCACCTGCATGTCGATGTGCAGACGCAAGCGCACAAGCGAGCTCGACAAACCCGCAAAAGCAGCGGGTTTTCCAGCACGAACTGTCGCAACAGTCCGCGCCGGATGCGATGCCGCTTACCAGATCGCAACGCGATCCTTGTCGCCACGCACCATCGCATCGCCCGGCTTGCACTGGAACGCCTGCGCAAATGCCGGCATGTTCGACGGCGCACCATTGGCGCGGAAATTGGCCGGCGCATGCGGGTCGGTGTTCAGGCGCACGCGCAATTCGCCGTCGGTGAAGTTGCGGCGCCACACCGTGGCCCAGTTCATGAAAAAGCGCTGGTCCTGCGTATAACCGTCGATGTCCTTGTTGGCGTCGGGCTGTTCCTTCAATGCCATCTGCAGCGCGTCATAGGCCACGGTCAAGCCACCGAGATCGCCGATGTTCTCACCCAAGGTCAGCCTGCCTTTGACGTGGACGCCGGGAATCGCCTCATAACCATCGAACTGTGCCACCAGTTGATCGGTGCGCTGGGTGAACAGCTTGCGGTCCGCATCGGTCCACCAGGTATCGAAGTTGCCCTTGGCATCGAACTGGCTGCCCGAGTCGTCGTAGCCGTGCATCATCTCGTGCCCGATCACCGCGCCGATCCCGCCGTAATTCAATGCCGGGTCGGCCTTGGGGTCGAAGAACGGCGGCTGCAGGATTGCCGCCGGGAACACGATCTCGTTGCGCGTGGCGTTGTAGTAGGCATTGACCGTCTGCGGGGTCATATGCCACTCGCGCTTGTCGACCGGCTTGCCGATCTTGTCCAGCATGTAGCGATAGTTGAATGCCTGCGCGGCCTGCATGTTGGCCAGGAATCCGTCGCCGCGGGTCTCCAGGCCAGACCAGTCGCGCCACTGATCCGGGTAGCCGATCTTGGGCGTGAAACTGGCCCACTTCTCCAGCGCGCGCTGCTTGGTTTCCGCGCTCATCCAGTCGAGTTTTTCCAGCCGCGCCTTGAGCGCCACCGAGAGGTTCTGCACCAGTTGCTGCATCTGCTGCTTGGACTCGGCCGGGAATGCGGACTGCACGTACAGCTGGCCCAATGCCTCGCCCATCGCCTCATTGACCGCATTCAGGGTGCGCTTCCAGCGCGGCAGCATGTCCTGCTGGCCACGCAGCGTCTTGGCATAGAAATCGAAGTTGGCCTGCTCGAACGGCTTGGCCAGATACGGTGCCGCCTCATCCACGCTGTGGAAACGCAGGTAGGCCTTCCAGGTCTCCACCGGCGTGTCGGCCAGCATCGCATCGAGTTCGGCGAAGTAACCCGGCTGGCTCAGCGAGAACGTTCCGGCCGGCACCTTGAGTGCGCTGAAGAACGCCTGCCAGTCGAAATGCGGGGTTACCGCATTGGCACCGGCCACATCGACCGGGTTGTAGCGCTTGGCCGGGTCGCGCAGTTCGATGCGCGACAGCGAGGCGGCGGCCAGGCGCGTTTCGAATGCCATCACCGCCTTGGCTTGCACGGCCGCATGCGCGGCGGGAATGCCGGACAACTCCAGCACGCGCGCGATGTAGGCCACGTACTGCTCACGGATCCTGGCCTGCGCCGGATCGGTGTAATAGCCCTTTTCCGGCAAGCCCAGACCGCCCTGGCCCGCGTAGGCGATCATCTGCTCGGAATTCTTGTAGTCGGCATTGGCGCCGAACGAAAACATGAAGCCCTGGCCCTTGGCATAGCTGTCGCGCAACCACGCGGCAATGGACGGCGCATCGGTCAGCGCATCGATCGCCTTCAGCTGTGGCTGCAGCGGCGTGATGCCGGCGGTGTCAATCGCCGCTTCGTCCGAGCCAGTGCGCCACAGGTCGGCGATCTTGGCATCCACTGAACCGGCCGACAGGTTGCCGCGCGCCAGTTGCTCCACCAGCGCGTGCTGGATGGTCAGCGAACGCTCGGCCAGCACTTCGAAACTGCCCCAGCTGGTGCGGTCCGATGGCACCGGATTGGCCTTGAGCCACTTGGCATTGACGAAGCCGTTGAGGTCCTGGCACGCGTTGATGGCCGGATCCAGGTCGTTGATGCCAAAGGCCACGATCGGTGCATCGAGCTTGGACACATCCACCCTGGTCGGTGCGGCAGGCGTTGCGGCCGGTGCCGGCTTGGCGCTGTCGTCGGAACTGCCACACGCCGAGAGCGTCACCGCGATGGCCACCGCAAGCGACAGTGGCGCGAATTTGCTCAACATCTTTCCATTCTCCAAGGCAGACGACCGCGTCAGACGCAGTCAAAAAAGTAGGCAATCAGCGCAGACACACCAACCACACCATCATCGCAACGGCACCGCAACGCCCTGACGTCCGGTGCCGCGCCTTATCGAAGAACGCACAACGACCCACAAGACACTGCGCGTCAGCTGGGCACGCGCGTGCCAGCGCCATCTACCGCCACGGAAACCACCCAAGCAGTCCGGCGCAGCAGCGCGCCATCGACTGCGGTCATTTGCGTGCGTACATCGGCGCCATCAGCAGATACACCGGATACGCCAGCGCCATCAGCACCAGCGCGACCTCATGCCCGGACGCTGCCTCCGCCCAGGATTCCATCTGCCGCGACGGCCCCAAAAAACCGAACATCAGCAGCGCCACGCCCATGACGCAGATCAGCAGCGCCACGCCGATTGCCGAAGCGGACACGCTGCCCCAGGCCAGCACCGCGAACGCCGCACTGCCACCGGCCAACAGCAACCCCAACGTCACCAGATACGCGCGGCAGTAGGTGGCACTCATTTGTTGCCTTTTACGCTTGCTGGACATCATGTCTCCCCTGCAAGAACACACGCATGCAGTTATGCGGTACCTGTTCGATCCGCGAACAGGCACCGCCTGCGTGTCAAACCCGCACGCCTCACTCGAACGCGCGCTGCAAAACCCACGCCACGCTGCGCGCCATGCACGCAGCGCAGCCGGCGGATGCGGCGATTACTTCGCCTTGCCCTGGTTGGCCACCGCGTCGGCGGCACGCTTGGCCGCTTCCGGGTCGCCCAGATAGCGATAGCTTTGCACCTGCAGGTTGTCGTCCAGCTCGAACAGCAACGGGATGCCGGTCGGGATGTTGAGCTCCAGGATCTGCTCGTTGGAAACCGCGTTGAGGTACTTGTACAGCGCACGCAGCGAGTTGCCGTGCGCGGTCACCAGCACGGTCTGCTCGGCCTTCAACTGCGGTGCGATCGCGTCGTGCCAGTACGGCAGCACGCGCACCAGCGTGGTCGCCAGTGACTCGGTACCCGGCAATGCATTGCGATCCAGCGTGGCGTAGCGACGGTCGTGACACGGATGCCCCGGATCGTCGACATCCATCGCCGGCGGCGGGATGTCGTAGGAGCGGCGCCAGATCTTGACTTGTTCCTCGCCGTGCTTGGCCGCCGTTTCGGCCTTGTCCAGCCCCTGCAGGCCACCGTAGTGGCGCTCGTTGAGGCGCCAGCTCTTGGATACCGGCAACCAGTCCTGGTCCAGTTCCTTCAACGCGCCCTGCAGCGTATGGATGGCGCGCTTGAGCACCGAGGTGTGCGCCACATCGAACTGCAGCCCTTCGTCCTTCATCAGCTTGCCGGCCGCCGCGGCTTCCTGGCGGCCTTGCTCGGTGAGTTCCACATCCACCCAGCCGGTGAAACGGTTGTCCAGGTTCCATTGGCTCTGGCCATGGCGCAGCAGTACGAGTTTACGGGTCACTACGGTTCTCCGATTGGGGGCCGATCAGCCTGCGATTGTAACGGCAGCCAGCGCATCGCAGGCGTGCACGACATCGCCACGGCCAGCGCGCGATGCTGCGGCCATGCAAACGATCGATCCCGTCTTTGCCGGTTGGGATGGCAGCGTCATCCAGGCGCGAAAGTTGCAACAGCAACTGGCACACCGCGTGGTGCTGCAGGACCAGGCCGGCGCGACACCGCAACTGCTCGCCGGCTTCGACGTCGGCTTCGAAGACGACGGCCAGACCACACGCGCGGCAGCGGTGCTGCTGGATGCAGACACGCTGATGCCGCTGGAAACGCACGTCGCGCGCGTGCCCACGTCGATGCCGTACGTGCCGGGGCTACTCAGCTTTCGCGAGCTGCCGGCCTTGCTGCAGGCGCTGGCGCTGCTGTCGCGCCCCCCGGATCTGGTCTTCGTCGATGGCCAGGGCATCGCGCATCCGCGCAAGCTCGGCATCGCTGCGCACTTTGGCGTGGTGACCGGCTTGCCCAGCATCGGCGTGGCCAAGCAACGCCTGGCAGGCAGCTTCGTCGAGCCAGGGCCCGAGCGCGGCGACCACAGCCCGATCCTGCTGGGTGGCACGCAAATCGGCTGGGCGTTGCGCAGCAAGCTGCGCTGCAATCCGCTGATCGTCTCGCCCGGCCACCGCGTCTCGATGCAGGGCGCGCTCGACTGGACGCTACGCACCCTGCGCGCCTATCGCCTGCCCGAGCCCACGCGCCTGGCCGATCGACTGGCCTCGCGGCGCGGCGAGATCACACTGGACACCACGACCTCCGGACAGCTGTTCTAGCGCGCGGTGGTCACCTGCAATCGCGCGGCATGCGCCGCTCGCCATCGAAGACACACAACCAGTGCTGCCACGAGACACTGCCTTCGGGACGATCTGTCTTGGTGGAGCGCTCGCCCGGCCGCGTGCGCGCATGCAAAGCTGGCGACCACTCCAGCCACTCCGAGCCGCCGCCATGACCACCTTGATCGCTCCCCGCGTGCATGACATCGGCGGGCTGGAAGTGCGCCGCGCCGTGCCTACGCTGCAGGCGCGCAGCGTCGGCCCGTTCGTGTTCGTCGACCATATGGGCCCGGCAGTGCTGGAGCCCGATCACGGCATCGACGTGCGCCCCCATCCGCATATCGGCCTGGCCACGGTCACCTTTCTGTGGTCCGGCGAGATCGGCCACCGCGACACCTTGGGCTCGGACCAGGTGATCCGCCCCGGCGACGTCAACTGGATGACCGCCTGCCGTGGTATCGCCCACTCCGAACGCACGCCCGGCCCCGAGCGCGCCCGCACGCATGCGCTGCACGGCATGCAGACCTGGATCGCGCTGCCGCGCTCGGCCGAAGAGACCGCGCCGGCCTTCCATCACCACGCTGCCGCCAGCCTGCCGCAGCAACGCCGCGATGGCGTCTGGCTACGCGTGATCGCCGGCCGCGCGTACGGCGAGGAATCGCCGGTGCAGGTGTTCAGCGGCACGCTCAACGTCGCGCTGGATCTGCAACCGGAGGCGGAGATCGACCTGGACACCGGCCACGCCGAACGTGCGCTCTACATCCTGGAAGGCGAGGCGCAGCTGGACGGCGCCGACGTGCCCGCGCGCCACCTGATCGTGCCCTCGCCCGGCAGCCGCGGGCGCCTGCGCGCCAGAACGCCGCTCAAGGCGATGCTGCTCGGTGGCGAGCCACTGGATGGGCCGCGCCACCTGTGGTGGAACTTCGTCTCCAGTTCCAGGGAGCGCATCGAGCAGGCCAAGGACGATTGGCAGGCCGGTCGCTTCGGCAGCATTCCCGGCGACGACAAGGAATTCATTCCACTGCCGGAAACCCCGGCGCCCAAGCCGGTCAACTACCCCTGACGGCAGCCGGCAGCCGGGCAATGCCGCGCAACCCACCCAGGTCTCGCAACGGGAGTGTCCGCGCGCACGACCGATTGCAGCCCAGCCTGCGAATTGCGCTTGAGCTTGCAGCCACACCTGTGGTAGTGATGTCGTCATAGGTTGGGGACAGGTTGCGTGCGGGCACAGCCGGGCGGGGAGCGCACGGGCTGATGCCGCGACACGGTCGACAACGCTGTCCCTGCGCAGACATCCAACGCCGGGGAACACTTGAATGAAGTCCGCATCCTGCCTTGTCGGCCTGAGCCTGCTGTTAGCCGCCACCACCGTTCACGCCCAAACCTCACCCGTCTGCCCGCCGTTGCCGCCCGCCTCCGGGCTGCAGTGGAGCGAGCTTGCGGGTGCGGACTATCTGTTCTGCAAGGCCATGACCGCAGACGGTCGCCAGGTCGTCGGCGTGATGCTGACCACCCGCGACCCGGCGATGACGCTGACACGCGACCGCCGCGCGGAGAAAGGCCAGATCCAGCAGGAAGATTTCTACTGGTACAAGCTCGACCTGGGCGGCCGTGAGCTGCCGGGCATGGAATCGCGCCGCGTTACCGTGGTCGAGCTGGGCAAGAAGCGCTACGCCCAACTATGGATCGACGGCGCCAATACCGAGGAACTGGCCTCGATGCAGTCGCTGGTGCAGAACATGGATCTGCAGCCCGCCAGCCTGGCATTGCAGCGCTGACGCAAGCGGTAGCGCCGGGCCAGGTGCTGCCGACCTGGTACGGCCCGTCGGGCGCGCCGGTTGCACGCACGCCGTCGCGTACCCGGCGCGCCTGCGCTTTCAAATGCTCGCTGCACTTCCTGACGCGTTGCCGTCGCCTTGCAATGCCGTCTCGATCCGCACCTCGCCGGTGAGCAGGCGATGGAGCGGGCATTTGTCGGCCACATCCAGCAGCCGGTCACTCATGCCGCTCTCCCACGCGTGGCTGGAGCGGGCGGCTCAAAACCGGCCCTCCTGGAAATCGACGAAGGCCTGCATCAATTCCTGCTTGGTGTTCATCACGAACGGTCCGTGGCGCATCACTGGCTCGTTGAGCGGGCGGCCCGCCACCAGGATCAGCTGCGCACCGTCGGCGCCGGCCCGTAGCGTCAGGCGCTCGCCACCGCCCAGCACTGCCAGTTCCTGCGCCGGCAGCGCGCGTGCGGCATCGCCCTCGCCCACCGTCACCGCACCTTCGAACGCGTAGGCAAACGCGTTGTGGCCGCTGGGCAGCACGTAGTCCCAGGCCGCATCCGGCGCCAGCGCGATATCCAGGTACACCGGCTCGGTGGCCGGTTGCACGATCGGGCCGCGCACCTCGCCCACCGCGCCGGCGATCACCTTGACCGTGACACCGGGCGCCGGCTGCGCGACCGGAATGCTGTCCGGTGCATATTCCTGATACCTGGGGTCGGTCATCTTGTCGCGCGCCGGCAGGTTCACCCACAACTGAAAGCCGCGCATGCGCCCGGACTCCTGTTCGGGCATTTCCGAATGGATCAGCCCGCGGCCGGCGGTCATCCACTGCACACTGCCCGGGGTCAGCAGACCCTCGTTGCCGTGGTTGTCCTTGTGGCGCATGCGCCCATCGAGCATGTAGGTCACCGTCTCGAAGCCGCGGTGCGGATGGCTTGGGAAACCGCCGATGTAGTCCTCGGCCTTTTCGGTGCCGAACTCGTCGAGCATCAGGAACGGGTCCAGATCCGGCAACTGCTGGGTGCCGATCACGCGGGTCAGCTTGACCCCGGCGCCGTCGGAGGTCGGCATGCCGCGGATGGTGCGCAGCACGTGTGCTGCTGCGGTGGTGGTGACGCTCATTGACCTCTCCCTGCACGAATGACTGGCTCGAATAATGGATGCAGCCGGCACGCGGCCCAACCGCGACCGGCGCAACCGATCGTTCCAAAACCCGCTGGCGCAGCCGTACGCTCCAGCATGCGCCGACAGGACGCTCTACAACTAAAGTTTTACCCCGGCCCGGAACGGCGCCATTGACCCCGGGCGGGCAGAGGGTGACCCTTGGGTGAATCGTTCCTGAGGGGCATGCATGAAAGGGTTCTCGAAGCTGGCCTGGGGCGCGCTGGCGCTGCTGGCCGCGTTCTGTCTGGGCACCGTGGCGCTACGCCGCGGCGAGCACATCAACGCGCTATGGATCGTGGTGGCGGCGGTGTCGATCTATCTGATCGCCTATCGCTTCTACAGCCTGTTCATCGCCGACAAGGTGATGCAGCTGGACGTCACCCGCGCCACGCCGGCGGTGGCCAACAACGACGGCCTGGACTACGTGCCCACCAACAAGCACGTGCTGTTCGGCCATCACTTCGCCGCGATTGCCGGTGCCGGGCCCCTGGTCGGCCCGGTGCTTGCCGCACAGATGGGCTACCTGCCCGGCCTGCTGTGGCTGGTGGTCGGCGTGGTGTTCGCCGGCGCGGTGCAGGACTTCGTGGTGCTGTTCCTGTCCAGCCGCCGCAACGGCCGCTCGCTGGGCGATCTGGTGCGCGAGGAAATGGGCCAGGTGCCCGGCACCATCGCCTTGTTCGGCGCCTTCCTGATCATGATCATCATCCTGGCGGTGCTGGCGATGGTGGTGGTCAAGGCGCTGGCCGAAAGCCCGTGGGGCATGTTCACCGTCATCGCCACGATGCCGATCGCGCTGATGATGGGCGTGTACATGCGCTACATCCGGGTCGGCAAGATCGGCGAGATTTCGGTGGTCGGCCTGATCCTGCTGCTGGGCGCGATCTGGCTGGGCGGCAAGGTCGCGGCGGATCCGAGCTGGGGTCCGGCGTTCACCTTCACCGCCAAGCAGATCACCTGGATGCTGATCGGCTACGGCTTCATCGCTTCGGTGTTGCCGGTGTGGTTGCTGCTGGCACCGCGCGATTACCTGTCCACCTTCCTCAAGATCGGCACGATCCTGGCGCTGGCGATCGGCATCGTGGTGGTCATGCCGGACCTGAAGATGCCGGCACTGACCCAGTTCGCGTCCACTGGCGACGGCCCGGTGTGGAAAGGCGGCATCTTCCCGTTCCTGTTCATCACCATCGCCTGCGGCGCGGTCTCCGGTTTCCACGCGTTGATCGCCTCGGGCACCACGCCCAAGCTGCTCGCCAACGAAGGCCACATGCGCTACATCGGCTACGGCGGCATGCTGATGGAATCGTTCGTGGCGGTGATGGCGCTGGTGGCCGCATCGATCATCGAGCCAGGCATCTACTTCGCTATGAACAGCCCGGCCTCGCTGGTCGGCAGCGACACGGTGGCCGTTGCGGCCAAGGTGTCCGAGTGGGGCTTTGCGATCACGCCCGAAGTACTGGAAGCTACGGCGCGCGACATCGGCGAGCACAGCATCCTGGCGCGCGCCGGTGGTGCGCCCACCCTGGCGGTAGGCATTGCGCAGATCCTGCACCATCTGCTGCCGGGCGAAGACACCATGGCATTCTGGTACCACTTCGCGATCCTGTTCGAAGCGCTGTTCATCCTGACCGCAGTGGATGCCGGTACGCGTGCGGGGCGTTTCATGCTGCAGGACCTGCTGGGCAACTTCATCCCGGCGCTGAAGAAGACCGAATCGTGGACCGCCAACATCATCGCCACCGCTGGTTGTGTGGCGCTGTGGGGCTATCTGCTCTACACCGGCGTGATCGATCCGTTCGGCGGCATCCAGACCCTGTGGCCGTTGTTCGGCATCTCCAACCAGATGCTGGCCGGGATCGCGCTGATGCTGGGCACGGTGGTGCTGTTCAAGATGAAGCGCGACCGCTACGCCTGGGTCACTCTCGTGCCAGCGTTGTGGCTGCTGATCTGCACCACGTATGCGGGGCTGATCAAGATCTTCGACAGCAACCCGGCGCAGGGCTTCCTGGCGCAGGCGCACAAGTACCAGGACGCCATCGCCAGCAACACCATCACCGCGCCGGCCAAGACGGTGGCGCAGATGCAGCAGATCGTCACCAATGCCTACGTCAACACCGGGCTGACGGTGCTGTTCCTGTTCGTGGTGGGATCGATCCTGGTCTACGCGGTCAGGACAATCGTGATTGCGCGCCGCAATCCGCAGCGTAGCGACCGCGAAACCCCGTACGTGGCCTTGCAGTCACACCAGATGGCGGACCTGTAATGGGCACCCAACTCGTTCTTGCCAGCCAATACCAGGTGCATCGCCGCATCTGGCGGCGCCTGATCCAGACCGCACGCCTGTGCTGCGGCATTCCCGATTACGACAACTACGTGCGCCACATGCTGGAGAAACACCCCGACAAGCCGGTGATGGACTACCCCACCTTCTTCCGCGAGCGGCAGGATGCACGTTACGGTGGCAAGAGCGGGTTTCGCTGCTGCTGACTGGATGACCGGATAAGTGGCGAGTTGAAACGCAACAGGGCGCGATGCGAATCGCGCCCTGTTGCGTTGATGGCTTGGGATAGGCCGTAGCGTCCTCTCGCGCTCACCTCCGCGGGACATCCCACAAGAGCAGCTGATAGACGGCTATGCGGATGGATCAGTTGTGGGGCGGGTGATCTGCGGCCTGGCTGCAGGGCCCCTGCCCGCCCACCATCGCAGGACACGCCGCAAGTACGTCCCTGTAGGCTCTGGCGCGGCATCCATGCCGCTCAAGGTCCCGCGACGGTGGGCGGGCAAGGACCAGTCGAAATGGTCGGTGTGCGTGGTTTTCAACAAAGCAGCCAGCACACTGTCTGGCGCGGTGTCCTCGCCGGTTGCGGGACCGTGGGGCGGCATGGATGCCGCCACCGAGCCCCCAGGGACGGGTTCACGGCGTGTCCCGCAAGCGGTGAGGGCAGCTCGCCCTCGACTCACCGACCAGACTCACCGAGCTTTTGACCTAAGCTTTTAACTACGGCTCAACAGCTCTGTGATCGCAAGTCGATTGCACGATCTGGCCCGGTCAGTTGCAGAACGCGATGGCTGCGACTTCGCCGCCATCGACACCGCATTCAACATCTATTGTCAGCAGCGCTCAGCCAGCGCGTTTTTGCGCGAGCCGCTTGAACAACGCAGGCAAATCGCGCATATCGTCGAACACCGCCAGCACACCAAGGCGACGCAAGGTGTCGGCATGTCCCTGCGGGATATGGCTGGCACCCGTAAAACCCAGCACCTGCATGCCGGCCGCCAACGCGGCAGTCGCACCGGTGGGGCTGTCTTCGATCACCAGGCAGCGCTCCGGCGCAACGCCCAGGGTGCGTGCAGCCAACAGATAGACATCCGGCGCCGGTTTGGGCCGCTCCACCATATCGGCACTGAAGATGTGCCCCGCCGCGCGCGTGGTGAGCCCCACCCGTTCGACCGAGGCGATCACATTGTGGCGGCGGCTGTTGGAGGCGACCGCCAGCGGCAACGGAATCTGCTCCAATGCGTCGCGCACACCGGCAATCGGCTGCACCTCGGCCTTGATCAAGGCTTCGCTATGCGCCTGGATCTGAGCCAGCAAGGTCTCGGGCAGCTGCACGGCGAAGTGTTCCTGTACGCGCAGCAATACCTCACGCGTGGTCTGCCCGAACGTTGTCCCGAGCAAATGCTCCAACGCCTCGGCCGGCACGAAGGCCGCCAGCGCCTCGCGCATCACCCGGTCGGCCAGTATCTCGCTGTCGACAAGCACGCCATCGCAGTCGCTGATCAGTAATTCGTAGACCATTGCACCCATCTGCTCGCAAAGCACCATTATGCCGGCCGCGTTGTGACCGTTGGCTGTGGCAGATTGCATACGCGTGTGAGACCCATCGGGAGGCATCGGCAGCCTGCCGGCACCACCACGACAAGCGGCCTCAACAACCGACACCTGCGGCGTCGGCGCATGTCACGAAATCTTACCGCGCGTCATCTTGGCAGCTGGTAGGATCGGCCCGGCTGCGAAAGGACACACCGCAGCGCACCGCAGCGCCACCAGGAATGCGATCAGGAGAAGGAGATTTCGATGCAACCGCGATTCCCCACCCTGCTCGTTCTTGCGACCTCGTTTTTCGCGGTCTCATGCGCCGCCTCGCCCGGTGCCAAGGAGCAAACCACCATGTCAGCTACGCTGCACGACCACACCGTCGCCTTCCGCGACCCCGGCCTGACCGACATCGCCAACGCCATTGCGCACGGTGACGTCGCCCGAATCGGTGCACTCGCACCGACCGTCGATCTCGCCGCACACGGCAATCAGAACGTCACATTGCTCGAGTGGGCGATCTGGAATGAACAACCCCGCGCCCTGGCCGCATTGCTCGATGCAGGCGCAGACCCGTCGTTGCCGGGCATGGACCAGGAAACGGTCGTGCACATGGCCGCCATGGCGCAGGACGCGGAGTACCTGAAGATCCTGCTGCAGCACAAGGCGCCGATCGACGTGGTCAGCGCGCGCGCAGGCTGGACGCCGCTGTTCCGCGCCGTGCAGAGCAAACGCGATGCACAGATCGGCCTATTGATCGAAGCCGGCGCCGATCTGCAGCGCGTCGACAACACCGGCAACAGCGTGCTGCATCTGGCCGCACAAAGCGGCGCGGCAAGCTCGGCAGTGCTGCAATTGCTTGAGGCCGGCGTGGATCCCACGCTGCGCAACGCGCAGCAGAAAACCTTCCAGGCGTATTTCTTCACTACCCCGGATCGCCTGCTCAATGCCGCCGGCCAGCAGGCCAGGGCGGACGTGCGCGCATGGTTGAGCGCACACAACATTCCAGTGGAAAGCAGCCGCTAAGCGGGCTTTTCGCATGACGAACGCAAGGAGCCGCGCATGAGCCCGTCAAATTCCTCATCCACCCCATTCGCAGAGTCGATGCGTGGACAGCAACCGCAGCCGGAAGACCGCCAGTTTCCGGCGGTGCTGCAAGACCTCTATGCCACTGCCTCGCAGCGACGCGAAGGCAGTGCCGAAACCTTTGTGCCCCCGCCCAATGGCTGGACGCGCATGGACGACAGCGCGCTGCAACGGGTAGGCATCGACCCCGGCCTGCTGCACGACGCCAAGAGCGGTTTCGATGCCGCGTTCTACCGCAACGATCAGAGCCAGGTGGTACTCGGCTTCTGCGGCACCGACGAAGGCAAGGACTGGAAGCACAATCTTGGCCAGGGCCTGGGCTTCAACGACGCGCAGTACGCGTCTGCCATCCAGCTCGGCAGCCAGGCCAAGCAGGCGTTCGGCGACCAGGTGGTGATCTCGGGGCATTCGCTGGGCGGCGGCCTGGCGGCCGCTTCGGCGATGGTCAACGACATCCCCGCCGTGACCTACAACGCCGCCGGCGTCAACGACCGCACGCTCGAACGCCAGGGCCTGGATGCCTCGGCGGCCAAGGAGTACGCCAGCAGCGAGTTGATCCGCGGCTATCACGTCAAGAACGAGATCCTCACCCATCTGCAGGAAGACAGCATCCCCTTGAAATGGGCGATGCCCAATGCGGCCGGCCACCAGATCGAGCTGCCCGAACCGGACCCGTTGTCGTTCGGGCGACGCCTGGTGCCGGGCATGATGTTGATGCACCGCATGGACCTGCACGGCATGGACTCGGTGATGAAGGCGCAGGAGATGCAATCGCCTGGGCAGGCGCAAGGTACGGGCAGCCAGTTGTTCAACGACGCGGTGGTGCGCCTGGACGGCCAGCGCGAACGCCTGGGCCTGCGCGACGACACCGCGTTTCTCAATACCGCCGCCAGCGTGGCCGCGCGCGCCAGCAGCGACGGCCTGCAGCGGATCGACCACCTGGTGCCCAACCGCGACGGCGACAGCCTGATTGCGGTGCAGGGCCGGATGGACGACCCCGCGCATCTGCGCAGCCATGTGCAGACCGCCTCGGCTGCCAATGAGCCAGCGCACGGCAATGTCGATCAGTTGCAACAGCACAATCAGCAGCAGTCGCAGCAGAACACGCAGCAGGAAGCGCAGCGTCGCGGCATTCAGCAGTAATCGCGACCGGGCACTGGCCCTGGCCAGTGCCCGACTCGAGGTGGTCGATAACACCTCGTGAGCGGTCGTCGCATGGAGGCAGAGCTGGTGCATCCGGCACTGCGGCAGACGCGTGGCAACGCCCGCGCGCGTGGCAACAAAGGTCCGCACGACACCCCAGGTAGCGCGACAGGCGCTGTCAGCCCGCTCCCGCCATCGCCCGCAAGGTAATGCCGACCAGATAGGCCAGATAGGTACCGGTGGCGTAGCCCATCGTGCCCAGGAGCACGCCGACCGGCGCCAGGGCCGGGTGAAACGCGGCGGCCACCACCGGTGCCGAGGCCGGTCCACCGATATTGGATTGCGAGCCGATCGCGAAATAGAAAAACGGCACCCGTAACAGACGGCCCAGGCCCCATAGCAGCCCGATATGGACCGCGATCCAGATCAGCCCGAGCAGGAACAGCCATGGGCGATCCAGCAGCGCCAGCAGATCCATCTGCATGCCGATGCAGGCGATCAGGAAATACAGCAGAAGTGAACCGATCCTGGAAGCCCCGGCCCCTTCCAGCGTGCGTGCGCGGGTGAAGCTCAGCAGCAAGCCGATGCTGGTCGCCAGCACCACCACCCACACGAACGGCGTGTCCAGGCTGAACTGGCTGGACCAGCTCAGGTTGGCCTTGCACCACGCGGCCAGCGGACTGGCCAGCGCGTGCGCCAGCCCGACCCCGCCGAACGCCACCGCCACGATCACCATCAGATCGGCCAGGCTGGGAATACGCGCGTGTTCGGCCTGGAACCGCGCCATGCGCTCCTGCAGGGCATCCAGCGCGCGGGTATCGGCACCGCTGCGCGCATCGATGCTGCGTGCGCGGCCGGCCAGGAAGATCAGCGCCGCCATCCACACATAACCGACGCCCACATCCACCACCGCAAACTGCCCGAACGTGGTCGCGTCCACATCGAACACCTCGCGCATCGCCAGCATGTTGGCCCCACCGCCGATCCAGCTGCCCGCCAGCGCCGCCATGCCGGCCCAGGTATCACCGGCCACCGTGGCCGGATGTACCCAGCCCATCACCCAGAACGCCACCACCGCGCCCAACATGATGCTCAGCGATGCGCCCAGGTACATGGCGACCAGCTTGGGCCCCAGCCCCAGGATGGCGCGCAGGTCGATGCTCAAGGTGAGCAGGATCAGCGCCGCCGGCAGCAGCACGTCGCGCGCGATCGGGTTGTACAGGCGGGTATTGGCACCGTCGATCAGGCCAACCGTGTTGTAGATGCCTGGCAGCAGATAACACAGCAGCAGCGCCGGGACGACGGCGTAGAAGCGTCGCCACAGCCCCTGCTCGCGCGAGGAGGTCCAGAACACCGCACCCAAGGTGGCAGCGATCAGGCCAAAGACGACGATATCGTTTTGGATCAAGGCAGAACCGGCGGCATTCACTAGGGGCGACATTCTCGACTGGGAACCGCCAGGGTGCGGATCGCAGCAAGAATGGCCGATCGGTTGCATCCAGTCGACTGGCGATGCGGGCAAGCCACAGCGTGACTGCAAGACGCCGGCCTTATGCAACCGCGCGGGTTGCCAAGTGCGCGCAGTGACCCAGCCCGCCCGCGCGGATCGTCACCGTCTCCCCTCACGATTCCTGCAAGGGGCCAACTCGGTCAGCCGTAGCGTCGTACCACGCGGTCGCCTTCGGCAGTGTTCAACACCACGCCGCTGGGCTGACCGGTGGTCAGGCAGTGCAGCTTGGCCATCAATTCGGCGTTTTCCAGCGCGCCCTGCTCACGCAGATAACGCAGCGGCGACCACTGCGGCCGGGTCACCCACCAACCGCCCTGTTCGGGATGAATACGCACAACATAACGGGACTCGTCCATCAGGGCCTCCGGCCGGTGGATGCAGCGATCGAACGACGGAAGTGGGCAGCGCGGGGAGGCGCAGCGCACCGGCGATGGGAGTGCCATGGTCCCGTCCGGGATGCCGGCGCGCCCTTACTCAAGGGGCCGCGGGAGAGTGGCCAAGGGCCCCGCGTCCGGCATAGCCAGAATGCTTGTTAGCTTATGCCAACGCCGTCGGGCGGACACTGGCATGAAGGTAGGAAAATTCTTACGTGACACCGATCATCGCTGGCGCTAAATTCGCGCTCGAGCGGCGTAGAGACGTCGCGGCTGGCCGTCAACGGGTGCAGACGGCGCGGGGAAATTCGTCGCTCTTGGAGGTGCCTCGGGGGAGGAGTCGCATGCATCTGCTCAGGAAGTTCCAGTTTCCGGTCAAGACCGCGATGGTGGTGGGCTATGTCCTGGTGATCAGGGAAGCGATCGTGCTGTGGTCCTGAGACGGCTCTGGCACCAGGCTGCCGGATAGCACGCGACGGCACCCGTCACGGTCTCTCAATCCGCATCCACCCAGCCACGTTGTTGCGCTGCAACCAGGTCGGCAGGTGTGTCCACGTCCAGTGCGAGCGCCGGGGCGCTGACGCAGCCCAAGGTCTGCACGTCCAGGCCGGCGAACACGCCACGCAGGCCGCTGTCGCCCTGCAGCGGCACGTCGGCCCAGGCCGCATGGGTGACCACCGCGGGAATGCCGCGCACACCGGCATACCCGCTGGTGGCGCATCCGGAGGCGGCACGGTCGGCCTCTTCCAGCAAGGCGCGCAGATGCGGCGTGTCCAGCGCGGGCTGATCGCACCCCAGGATCAGGCTGCGCCTTAGCGACGTATCGTCCTGCACATGCTGGCGCAGCGCCGCCAGGCTGGAGCCCATGCCGGCGGCCCAGTCGGCGTGGCGCAACACTTCCACCTCCAGTCCTTGCAGGACATCGCTCAGCGCGTCGGCATCGGCGCCCAGCACCACCACGCAGCGGCGTGGCGCGGTCTGCAATGCGATGCGTGCGAAACGTCGCAACAACGGCTCACCGTCGCGCAACAGCAATTGCTTGGAACGCCCCAGCCGACGTCCTGCCCCCGCGGCGAGCAGCAGCGCAACGTGATCGTTGCTCATGCGTCGAATGCCATCGCACGAGGCGAACAACGGCGCGATGTCGGCGGCATCTGGCACGCATCAAAAACGGCATCACGCCTGGTCGCGTACGGACGAGCGGGAAAAGCTGGCGACGGCAATTGAGTTGCGTCGCAGAAGACGTCGTCGTAGTGATCAAGTAATTCGGTCATGGCGACGTAGCGTGGTTATTGGAGATGCGCCAGCGTAGAGATCCAACTGTGCGCGCGGAGTGACTAAATGCAGCGCACTCGCCGGCTCCAGGTAAATCGCGCCCGCCTACATCTGAACAATCGCTGGCCTGCATTGCGTTGCTACGGCAGCATGACGAGGGAGATGCAAAACGCGGTGGCGCTGCGATAAAAATGGCAGCGACCGATTGTCATCGCTGGATGGCGCAGTTACCAATAGCCGAAAGGGGCAGCAGGTAAATGCATACCTAAAAAGGCATACCAAAAAGTACTTATTTTCCAAATCAGTACTTTTCAGAACTGGAAACTTCATCGGCAACCACGCACGACGCCGTTGGCGACTGCACGCTGAAATTCACATTGAAGTGAATGCAAACGCGCGATTGAAGTGCCCTGCCCGCTCGCATGGCAGCAACAGCTTAGAGCGTGGCTAACAAAACGTAGCGAGCAGTCGCCAAGCGGGTGCGGACGGGCGCATGGGCACCGCAGTGCACGAGTGATACATACCGATTCCGGGCACCGGCCGCGCCCGCCTGGCGGTAAGCGCGGTCGTTTTAAACGCTCTTAGCCAACCAACGAAGCAGCAGCCGGCCCATCGGCGACTGCCTGGGTGGCTTCGGCAATGATGCCCAACGCAATCGTGTGCGGTGAGGAGCGCCCCATGCGCCAGCCCGCAGGCAGCCGCAGCCTGGCTAGTGCGGCATCGTCATGCCCGAGCGCACGCAGTGCCTGTAGGCGTGCCTCGCGTTTCTGGCGACTGCCCAGAATGCCGATGCAGGCAACCCCGGAGGCAAGCCCCCGGCAGGCGACCTGCAAATCGCTGTCGCCGTCGTGCGCGAGGCTGTACAGCGCGGTATCCGCATCCAGATGCAGATCCTGCAGGGCTTCGCCCAACGCGCGGCGATCGTAATGGTCCGCGGCCAGTCCGGGCGGCGGTTCGCTGGGGCCATGCGGCCGCAGCACCCGCACCTCCATCCCCATCTGGCTGGCGAGTGACACCAGCACCAGCAGTGCAGGATCGGCACCGACCAGCACCAGCCGCAGCGGGGGCCGATGCGTGCGCAGGAATTCCTCGGGACGCAGCTCCTGGACGCTGGCCGGGTAACGGACGGCGCCGGTGGTCCGATCCAGCGCGACATGAAACGGGCGACGATGCTGGCGCGCATTGCGCCAGCGCGCCAGATGCTCGCCCAGGTCCTGGACCGGCCAGACCAGCACACCGATACGGCCACCGCAGCTGAGCTGGATGTCCAGCACCTGGCTGCCTTCGCCGTAGTCCAGCCAGCGCGGCATGCCGTCGCGCAAGGCGGCGATGGCTTCGTGCGCCACTGCCGCTTCCACGCAGCCGCCGGAGACGTAGCCAGCCACCCGGCCATCGGCGCTGATGACCATCTCGCTTCCCAATGGGCGCGGCGAGGAACCTTGCACATCGATCAGCGTGGCAATGGCCACGCGCTGCCCCGCCCGATGCCAGGCAGTCAGCGTCGGCAGCAGGTCATCGTGCAGGGCATAGCTCGGCCATGCCGGCCACGCCGGCTCGGCCGGCGCTGCATGCGTGACCGGGGCCACCACCGCACTCACGCGCGCAGCAGCTCGGGCAGATGCGGAAGCAGCTTGTCCAGCGTCACCGGGTAATCGCGGACGCGGACGCCGGTGGCGTTGTAGACCGCATTGGCGATCGCTGCCGCCACCCCGCAGATGCCCAGCTCACCGACACCCTTGGCCTTCATCGGCGACGACATCGGGTCGCTCTCTTCGAGAAAGATCACGTCCTGATGCGGGATATCTGCATGCACCGGCACTTCGTAACCGGCCAGATCGTGATTGACGAAAAAGCCCAGCCGCTTGTCCACCGCCAGCTCTTCCATCAGCGCCGCACCCGCGCCCATTGTCATGCCGCCGATGACCTGGCTGCGCGCAGACTTGGGGTTGAGGATGCGCCCGGCCGCGCACACTGCGAGCATGCGGCGGATGCGTACCTCGGCGGTGGCGACATCCACGCCGACTTCGACAAAGTGCGCGCCGAAGGTCGACAGCTGATGCGTCTTGGAAAGGTCGCCGAACTCGATCTTGTCCTCCACCACCAAAGCGCCATTGGCCGCAGCATCACCGAGCGCAATGCGCTTGCCGCCGGCACGCACATGGCTGTCGGCGAATTCGGCCTTGGCCGGGTCCAGCCCCAACTGCTTGGCGACCGCTTCGCGCAGTTTCACTGCTGCGGCATACACACCGGCAGTGGAACTGTTCGCACCCCACTGGCCGCCAGAACCGGCCGAAGCGGGAAAACTGGAATCGCCAAGGCGCACGTCCACCCAATCCAGCGGCACGCCCATCATCTCTGCAGCGGTCTGCGCAATGATGGTGTAGGAGCCGGTACCGATATCGGTCATGTCGGTTTCCACCACCACCCGGCCGCCCTGCTCCAGCCGCATGCGTGCGCCGGAGGTCATCACCGGCGCATTGCGGAACGCTGCCGCCACGCCCATGCCGACCAGCCAGCGCCCCTCGCGGTTGCTGGCCGGCTTGGCCTTGCGCTTGGACCAGTCGAAACGCTTTGCGCCGTCTTCCAGGCACTTGACCAGTTGACGCTGCGAGAACGGGCGCTGCGGGTTTTCCGGATCCACCTGGGTATCGTTGACGATACGGAACTTGACCGGATCCATGTCCAGTTTCTCGGCCATCTCGTCTATGGCCACTTCCAGCGCCATCAGGCCCGGCGCTTCGCCCGGCGCACGCATTGCATTGCCTTCGGGCAGATCGAGCACCGCCAGGCGCGTGGAAATCAGCCGATTGGCACCGGCATACAGCAACTGGGTCTGCGCGGCCGCGATTTCCGGGCCGCCCTCGGGCAGGTCGCCGGACCAGCTCTCGTGCGCGATCGCGGTGATCTTGCCATCGCGCTGTGCACCGATACGGATGCGCTGCACGGTGGCCGGGCGGTGCGTAGTGTTGTTGAAGATCAGCGGCCGCGGCAGCATCACCTTGACCGGGCGTCCGACCTGGCGCGCGGCCAGCGAGGCGAGCACCGCATCGGCACGCAGGAACAATTTGCCGCCGAAGCCGCCACCGATGTACGGCGACATCAGACGCACGTTTTCGCGCGGGATACCGAGGGTTTTGGCCAGATCGCCCGTGCTCCAGTCGATCATCTGATTGGAGGTCCACACGCTCAGCTTGTCGCCTTCCCACATGGCGATCGATGCGTGCGGCTCCATCATCGCGTGCGAATGGTCGGGCGTGGTGTATTCAGCATCCAACTGCACCGGCGCTGCCGTGAAGGCGCTATCGAAATTGCCGACCGCGCTGTTCGGTGCCCCGCCTTCCTTGGTGACCTTGGCGCCAGCGCGTGCCTTCTCCAGATCGTAGGCACCGACATGGCGACCGTAGTCGACCTTGATCAGCTGGCCTGCGGCACGTGCCTGCTCGAAGGTCTCGGCAACCACCACCGCAATGGCCTGGTGGTAATGCTGGATCTCCGGGCCGCCCAGCAACTTGGCGGTGTTGTATTTGCCTTTCTGCAGCTTGCCTGCATTCTGCGCGGTGACGATGCCGAGCACGCCCGGCGCATTGCGCGCAGCGCTCAGATCGATGCTGCGGATGCTGCCCTTGGAGATGCCGGCGCCGACAACATGGCCATAGGCGGCACGTCCAGGCAGGTCGTGATGCTCGTACGCATACGGCGCCTGCCCGGTGGTCTTGAGCGGACCGTCGATACGATCGACCGGTTTGCCGACGACTTTGAGCTGGTCGATGGGGTTGGTACTGGCGGGAGTGTCGAATTTCATGTCAGGCCCTCGTGTCGGCCAGGATCGCGGTCAAGGTGCGCTCAACCAGCGGCAGCTTGAAGGCGTTGTGTTCGGTGGGTTGTGCGCCGTCGAGCAGCACGGAGGCAATCGCACGCGCGCCCTGGCGCGACTGCGCTTCGGCCGCCTCGCTGCGCCACGGCTTGTGGGCGACACCGCCGACGCCGACACGCACGCTGCCATCGCGTTGCACCACCGCCGCAACCGACACCAGGGCAAATGCGTACGAGGCGCGGTCGCGCACCTTGCGGTAGACATGCGTGCCGCCGAGCGGCTTGGGCAGGCTCACCGCCGTGATCAGTTCGCCGCGTTCCAGTACGGTTTCCAGGTGCGGCGTCTTGCCGGGCGCACGATAGAACTCGGACAACGGCACCGCACGCGTCTGTCCATCCGGGCGCACGGTCTCGACAACCGCGTCGAGGACGCGCATGGCGATGGCCATATCGCTGGGATGGGTGGCGATGCACTCCTCGCTCACACCGATCACCGCCAATTGCCGGTTGAACCCGCCAATAGCCGCGCAACCGCTGCCCGGCAGGCGCTTGTTGCACGGCTGATTGGTGTCATAGAAATACGGGCAACGCGTACGCTGCAACAGGTTGCCCGCCGTGGTGGCGCGGTTGCGCAACTGTCCTGAGGCACCCGCCAGCAAGGCGCGCGACAGTACGGCGTAATCGCGACGCACGCGGGCATCGGCTGCCAGATCGGTATTGCGCACCAGGGCGCCGATGCGCAGGCCACCGTCCGGCGTTTCCTCAATGGTATCCAGGCTCAGCCCGTTGACGTCGATCAGGTGCGAGGGCGTTTCGATCTGCAGTTTCATCAGGTCGAGCAGGTTGGTGCCGCCTGCGATGAATTTTGCGCCCGGCTGGCGCGCCGCCTTGGCCGCGGCATCGGCGGGCGACGTGGCGCGCTCGTAGCTAAACGCCTTCATGCGCGCTCTCCGGCAACTTCATTGATCGCATCGACGATGTTGGAATACGCGCCGCAGCGGCAGATGTTGCCACTCATCCGTTCCTGCAATTCCGGCGTGGTGAGCCGGGTCTTGCCGGTCAGATCGTCAGTGACATGGCTGGGAATGCCGCGCTTGACTTCGTCCAGCACCGCCACCGCCGAACAGATCTGCCCGGGCGTGCAATAGCCGCACTGGTATCCATCATGCTTGACGAAGGCTGCCTGCATCGGATGCAGTTTGTCCGGCGTGCCGAGGCCTTCGATGGTGGTGATCTTGCCGCCCTGATGCATAACCGCCAGCGACAGGCAGGAATTCATCCGCTGCCCATCGACGATCACGGTGCAGGCACCGCATTGGCCATGATCGCAGCCTTTCTTGGTGCCGGTCAGCTGCAGGTGTTCGCGCAAGGCATCCAGCAAGGTGGTGCGATTGTCCAGGGTCAGCGTCACCGGCTTGCCGTTGACTTCGAACGCAACCTGGCTCGATGCATTGGCAGGCTCGACCGCCTGCCGCTGCGACATTGCAGTGGCGGCAGTTGCAGCCATCGATTGGGTTGCGGCAACGCTGGCTGCCGACGCCGTGCCAGCGATCAGTACCTCGCGACGGGTCATCTTGATATCTCTCATGGCTGGCATCTCCAACAATGCTGGCTTATACAGTTCTTAAATAATGTGCAGCGAGGCGGGTCACAATCGCGTGAGCATGCGGCGAGTGTGTGCGGGTGCGAATCGGCGGTATGCCCCGATTCTAGAGCCGCTCCAGTCACGCATTGGCGGCATGGACTGCATGCGCCTATGAAACGCGCTCATCATTGTTGGAATGCGGTGCGCGTCTGCTTGCGTATCGTTTAGACGTACGAGCAGCGTGTGTATGTGCGTGTGTGTAAAGCCTTTCGCAACTTCTGCAGTGATCCGACATCTTTCTGTGCGCTGACAGGGATGACCTCATCCCTGTCAGCTGTGTGGCTGCGACAACCAGAGCATCTACGCAGCACACTCATTTCGTGTCTACGCTTCACCCTGATCGTCTGGCGCGTCAGGGCGCACTGCATCGAAAACATCCGGATGCGACCGATCGACCTGGAGCGGCTACCGACGCGTAGCGAGCAGTCGTCAGCCGGGCATGGACAACGTGGAGGACGTGGAGTGTCCGAGTGGTACATGCCGATTCCGCGCAAGCTACTGCGCCCGCCTGACGGTGAGCGCAGTGGCTTGCGAGCCGCCCCTAGAACTCCAGCACGATCTTGCCCAGATGGCCGCCCGCCTGCTGCAACGCGAAAGCCTCGGCGATATCGTCGAGCGCGAAGGCGCGGTCGATCACCGGCCGCAGCGGCAAGGCATCCAGTGCACGCACCAGCTGCCGCTGATGCACGCGGCTGCCGACCACCAGCCCTTGCAGGCGCTGCTGCCGGCCCATCATTTCTGCAGTGGGCACCGGACCGGCGGCACCGGTCAACACGCCGATCAAGGCGATATGCCCGCCCACCCGCCCAGCACGGATCGATTGCGCCAACGTGCCCGGCCCACCGACCTCGACCACGTGATCCACGCCACGTCCGTTGGTAATTTCCAGCACCTGCGTCGACCACTCGGCGTGCTGCCGATAGTTGATGACGTGGTCTGCACCCAACGCGCGCGCCTTGTCCAGTTTTTCGTCGGACGACGATGTCGCAATGACGGCGGCGCCCATCGCCTTGGCGAACTGCAAGGCAAAGATCGATACACCGCCGGTGCCGAGCACCAGCACGCTATCGCCAGCCTTGAGCCCGCCATTGACCACCAGGGCGCGCCATGCCGTGACGCCAGCTGTGGTCAAGGTGGCCGCCTCGGCATGGCTGTAGCCGGCCGGGGCGTGCGTGAACGCATGCGCGGCGGCCAAGACCGCAGAGCGCGCATACCCGTCCACGCCATCGCCGGGCGTGGTGGCAAAGCCAGCATGCAACGGCTCGCCATCCAGCCACTCGGGGAAGAAGGTGGACACCACATGGTCGCCGACGGCGAATTCATTCACCTCAGGCCCGACGGCCTCGACCACGCCGGCACCATCGGACATGGGGATGCGGCCGTCAGCGGTCGGCATCTGCCCCGACACCACGCCCAGGTCGTGGAAATTCAGCGAGCTTGCGTGAAGGCGCACTCTGATCTGACCGCGTGCCGGCTGCCCGGGGTCGGGCAACGCAACGGCATGTAATGCATTCAAACCTGCAGGATGCGCTAAACGAATGGCGCGCATGCGGCGCTCCTCTGTTGTGATCGGCGTTCGGGATACCACGCCGGGCGTTAGCCGCATGCAGTCGAGCTGGCCTGTGGCTCTGCTGTCGGCTGCCGTGTCTTGTCGCAGTGTCGAGCGTGGTGGCAACAGCAGGCTGGACAGGGTCGCCGTCGCACGCCAGTGCGTTTCCTCACAGCGCATGAGGCATCAATCACAGATCGGCATGGCGTCATGGGGTGCAAGCGATTCACGCCACGCCAACCGCTAGGCTGGCACAGCAGTTGCACTGCCCTGCTATCCACACAGGTAACTTCCGTGACATCGACCAGCAAGCGTCGGCGGCAACGTGCACAACGCATCGCGTTGCACTTTGTGCTGAGCATTTCGTGCCTGCTGCTGCTTGGTTCGGAGTACTGGTCCATCCATGACGAGCGCACCAGCGCGCTGCATGCCGCCGAAGCACAATCGTTGAATCTCGCCAATTCCCTGGCGCAGCATGCCAGCGACACCCTGACGATCGCCGATGCCGTGCTGTCCGGGTTGGTGTCGCGGGTGGAGCACGACCAGGGCTCGGCCAGTGCGCGACTGGTCATGCATGACTTTCTGGTACATGAGGCGCGTCGCTCGGACCGGCTGCATGGCATCTTCATCTATGCAGCCGACGGCAGCTGGGTGAGTTCGTCACTGGACAGCACGCCCAGAAAGCACAACAACGCCGACCGCGCCTATTTCAAATACCACCGCGACCATCGCGACGCCTTGTCGCTGGTCGGGCCGCCGGTGCAGAGCCGCTCCGATGGCAGCTGGGTGCTCACGTTGAGCCGGCGCCTCAACACGCCCGGCGGCGAATTTGCAGGTGTGGTACTGGTCACGCTGCAACTGAAGTATTTCCAGAACTACTACAGCAGCTTCGAGGTCGGCCCGAACGGCACCATCGGCATGACCAATGACGATGGCATCGTGCTGGTGCGCCGGCCCGACAAGCCGGGCGTGATCGGCACCTCGATCGCCGGCACCTCGATCTACGTCACCATGCGCGCACGCAGGCACGGCACTGCCACCTATCGTTCGCCGATCGACGGCGTGGAGCGCATCTCCAGTTTCGCGCCAGCGCAGGCGTATCCATTGACCGTCTTGACCGGCGTCGCGGTCAATGATGCATTGGCCAATTGGCGGCAATCCGCGCGCCAGCGGAGCGTGATCGCCACCTTGGGGTGCGTGTTGCTGCTGGGCGTGGGCATCTGGCTGGATCTGCAATTGCGCCGCATGCATCGCAACGAGGAAAAACTCAGCTCCGAAGCCTGGATAGATGCGCTCACCGGCATTGCCAACCGGCGGGCGTTCGATCACCGGCTCTCGCGCGCCTTGCAGCAGGCGGTGCACCGACAAGCGCCCTTGTCGGTGCTGATGATCGATGTCGATCATTTCAAGCTCTACAACGACACCTACGGCCATGTAAATGGCGACGCCTGCCTGCGCCTGATCGCGGGCGCAATCGCCGGCTGCTCACGGCGCAGCGAAGACATTGCCGCGCGTTACGGCGGCGAAGAGTTCGGCATGATCCTGCCGCAGACAGATGCTGCCGGCGCACTGCGACTGGCCGATGCAATCCGCAGCGCCGTCGCCGCGCTCGGCCTGATGCACATGTCCAGCCCGACCAGCGCGCACGTCACCGTCAGCGTCGGCGCAGCGACATTCGAACCGGGCGAAACGCCACGCAGCCCGGATGCCTTTGTGCACGACGCCGACTCGGCGCTGTATCGCGCCAAGCAAAATGGGCGGAACCGGACGTCGGCGTAGCGTGGCTGACAATACGACTTCACTCAACACACGCGGGCGTGCCCCAGGCTCGGAATCGGCATGTGCCAGGCCTACACCCGATTCCTGCGTGGCGTTCGCACCCAGCTGATGATTGCTCGCGAGGTGTTGTTAGCCACGCTTGGTAGAGTTTGGTGAGCGGCACCGTCGTACCGGCCGCTCAACCTGCGCTTCAAGGAAGCTTCGGAACAACCCGCCTTGCGTGGATGTAACCAGTGGCCAGCAAGCAAAAGGCCCGCGCAATGCGGGCCTTCCGGAATGACAAACGGGCTGGCTACCGATCAGAAGGGGATATCGTCGTCGGCAAAATCGTCCATCGGCGGTGCTGACTGCTGCTGGGCCGGCTGCTGACGACGCGGGGCATAGTCCTGACCGCCGCCCTGACCGCCGCCGCCTTGCTGCTGGCGCGGAGCCTGGCTGCGCTGCGGACGATCGCCGCCCATGCCGCCACCACCGCCGCCTTCGCCACGGCCGCCGAGCATCTGCATCTCGTTGGCGACGATGTCGGTGCTGTACTTCTCCACGCCGTCCTGGCCGGTGTACTTGTCGTAACGCAGCTCGCCTTCGACGTACACCTGTGAACCCTTGCGCAGGTACTCGCCGGCGATCTCGCCCAACTTGCCGAAGAACACCACGCGGTGCCACTCGGTGCGCTCCTGGTTGTTGCCATCGCGGTCCTTGCGCATGCTGGTGGTGGCCAGACTCACGCGCGTGATCGCCATGCCGGCCTGGGTGTACTTGGTGTCGGGATCGTTGCCGAGGTTGCCGACGAGGATGACTTTGTTGATGCCGCGGGCCATAGATGCTTCCGAGATGGTGCGCCGGCGCCAATGGGCGCGGCGGTGAATGTCTTGGTGCCAATGTTACCGCACCTGCCGGCCACGGTCCCGGCGGATCGTCGCAGCGCCGGGCCGGGAAATGCCGCGCCGGCAGGTCGGAATCCGGGCGCTCCCGGACAGGCCCGACGCTGGCGCCGCAAGGGTTTGCGGCCACAGCGGAGGCCTTTGGACACGGCCAGCGGGACGGATCTGGCCCAGACACCTATAATCGGCGCACATCACGAACGCCTGCGCATGACCATCGCCGAAGACCTCCCCACCGTCCTGGGCCTGCCCCAGATCCAGTCACTCGCCGCGCCCGACATGGCCGCGGTCGACGCGCTGATCCGCCGCCGTCTGGCCTCGGATGTCGTGCTGATCAACCAGATCGCCGATCACATCATCTCCGCCGGCGGCAAACGCCTGCGTCCGATGCTGGTGATGCTGGCCGGCCACGCCGCTGGCGGCTCCGGCCCGGAGCACCATCAACTGGCGGCGATCATCGAGTTCATCCACACCTCCACCCTGCTGCACGACGACGTGGTGGACGAGTCGGACCTGCGCCGCGGGCGCAGCACCGCCAATGCGCTATGGGGCAATGCGCCCAGCGTGCTGGTCGGCGATTTCCTGTATTCGCGCAGCTTCCAGTTGATGGTGGAGCTGGATCGCATGGAAGTCATGCAGATCCTGGCCGACACCACCAACCGCATCGCGGAAGGCGAGGTGCTGCAGCTGCTGCACGTGCATAACCCCGACACCGACGAAGCCGCCTATCTACGCGTGATCGAGCGCAAGACCGCGGTGCTGTTCGCCGCCGGCACCCGCCTGGGCGCGCTGGCCTCGGGCGCGGATACGCAGGTGCAGCAGCGCCTGTACGACTACGGCATGCAGTTGGGCTTTGCATTCCAGATTGCCGATGACGTGCTCGACTACGCCGCCGATGCCGCAGACCTGGGCAAGAACCTGGGCGACGACCTGGCCGAAGGCAAGGCGACCCTGCCGCTGATCCACGCAATGGCGCACTCGGATGCGAGCACCCGGGAGCGCCTGCGCCAGATCGTCGAACAAGGCGATGCGAGCGCAATGCCCGAGGTGCTGGCAGCGATTCATGCCACCGGCGGCCTGGACTACAGCCGTCAACGTGCCGCCGAATACGCCGCCGCTGCCGAACAGGCGCTGGACACCCTGCCCGCCAGCCCGGCGGTCGCCGCATTGCGCGGCCTGGCTCGCTACGCGGTGCAACGCACGCACTGATCCGGGGCTGGACGCCCCGGACGGAAGTGGGCATTTGGGACTGGGGATTCGCAAAAGCGGCTGCTTGTGCTTTCACGACTCCCGGCATGCGTTAGCGCAACGACGCTCAGCCCAAAGCCCTGAGCACTAGCTCACAGGAGGATTCGCAGAACGGGACCACGCCGTTGCGAATCCCGAATCCCGAATCACCACTCCCTGCTATTGACCAAACCGCTCATCGAAAAAGTCGCCCAGCATGCGGTATGCACGCGTCGCCGCACGCGGGTTGTACAGGCAGCCTGGCGGGCTGTTGGCATCGGCTTCGGCAAAGCAATGCACCGCGCCGCTGAAATTGACGAACTGCCAGTCCGCGCCGGCGGCATTCATCTCGGTTTCGAAGGCGGCGATGTCCGCCTTGCTCACGCTCTTGTCGTCGGCGCCATTGAGTACCAGCAGCGGCGTCCTGGCGGAACCGGCCGCCGCCGGGCTGGGCGTGGCGATGCCACCGTGCAGACTGACCACACCGGCCAGCTGCGCGCCTGCGCGCACCAGCTCCAGCACCGTGGTGCCGCCGAAGCAGAACCCCACCGCACCGATGCGTGATGCATCCAGCGGCGCCTTGCCGGCCTGCGCCTTGAGCACATCCACCGCTTTCAGCGCGCGGGAGCGCAGCGTCGGCGGGTCCTTCTTCAGCGCACCGGCAAACTGCCCGGCCTCGCTGTCGTTGGCCGGACGCTTGCCCTTGCCGTAGACGTCGGCAACCAGCACCACGTAGTCATCGCCGGCCAGTTGCTTGGCCTTGGTGACCGCCGAATCGTTGACCCCGCGCCAGTTCGGCACCATCACCAGCCCTGGGCGCTTGGCGGCACCGGCGTCGTCGTAGACCAGCACGCCGCTGAAGGTGTCCTTGCCGATCGTCCATTCCAGCGGTTTGGCCTGCATCGCTGCGGCGGCGGGCAACGCCAGCGACGCCAAGACACCGAACAACCCAACGCCACGCCATCTCCATTGCTTGTGCATGTGCATGTGCCTGCTCCCGGGAAGGTCCGGCGAGTGTAGGCGCTGCCGCCGTGCAGGCCGGGTCAGCGTGGATGCCGACGGACCGATCGCGTCGGCGTTCTGCCACGGCCGTCGAAAAAAACCGGGGCGGATGGCGCCGTCGCTCCGCGCGCGAGCAACGCAGCGCTACTGCACGCCCAAGCCGGGAATCGCGCTGATCGCCGCCGGATCGAACCCGGCCAGCTGCGCAAAATGGCGGCCGCGCGCAACGTAGTCGCTATAGGCGCCGAAGCTGGGCGCACCCGGCGACAGCAGCACCACGCCGCCCTGCTCGCCCAGCGCCTGGCGCGCCAGCCGCATCGCGTGCTCCAGGTCGTCGGCAGCATGCAGGCCGAAGCGACCACTCGCGGCCAGCGGAGCCAGCAACGCATGGATCCGCGGCCCGTTCGCGCCCATGGTGACGATTTCCAGCGGCGCCTGCTGCGCCATCTGCGCGGCAAACTCCTGCCAGTCCAACCCGCGATCGTGGCCACCGACTAGCAAGGCCACACGGCGTTGCGCAAAGCAGGCCAGCGCCGCCAGTGAGGCATGCGGGGTGGTGCTGATGGAGTCGTTGACGTAGCTGATGCCGTCCACGCTGCCGAGCAGCTGCAGGCGGTTCGGCAACGGGCGGAAGCTCGCTGCGGCCGGCGCCAGCGCCGCCGCGTCCAGCCCCAGGGCTTCCAGCGCTGCCAGCACCGCGCACAGGTTGCGCCGATTGTGTTCACCGGGCAGCGGCACGTTGGCGGTGTCGAACACCGGCTGCTCGCCGCGATACACTACATCGCCGCGCAGATGCCAGCCATCGGGATGGTTGAACCAACGCACCTCGCTGTCGGGCAACTGCAACTGGGTCAGATGCGGATCGGCGGCATTGAGCAAGGCAATGCGCGGGCGGCCTTCGGTGACCAGCGCCAGCTTGTCGCGCACGTAGCGCGCCTCGTCGCCATGCCAGTCCAGATGCTCGGGAAACAGGTTCAGCACCAGCGCCAATTCCGGACGCGCGCCGCTGCGCCCGACCTCGCCGGTCTGATAGCTGGACAACTCGATCGCCCAATAGCCCGGCGGCGGTTGCGGCGCCAGCACTTCCAGCAAGGGTTGGCCGATATTGCCGACCAGGGCGGTGCGATGGCCGGCCGCGCGCAGCAGATGCGCCAGCAGCGCAGTGGTGGTGCTCTTGCCCTTGGTGCCGGTGACGCAGATGGCGCCAGGCACATAACCGTCAGGCTGCGCATGCTCGGCAAACCACAACGCGGTGCCGCCGATGAATTGCGTACCGTGCTCGGCTGCGGCGGTGTGCGCCTCGGGGCGATACGGGCTGATGCCGGGCGATTTCACCACCACCTCGAACCGGCCCAGCGCCTGCGCGCTGGCCTCGGTTTCCACATGCAACGCAGAATCAGCCAAGGCATCGAGTTCACGCGCTTCTTCGGCGTTGCAGAACACCGTCAGCGATTGACCGGGCAACCGGGCGCGCAAGGCGCGATACGCCGCACGCCCTTCGCGCCCCCAACCCCATAACGCAACCGCCTTGCCCTCAAGCTGCGAAATTCGCACGCACGCGCTCCCACAGCGCCGACGGAATCCGGTGCTCGCCGTCGATGGCCAGCAACGGCTCTAGCTGCAATTCCTGCTGGTCCAGCTGCGGCTGGATCTCGCGGATGAAACGCAGCACCAGCGCGTCTTCCTTCCATTCGGCACGGCCGGCCAGCACCGCCATTGCCGCGCGCGATTCACGACCTTCGCCCACGCATTCGAACGGCTTGTGGTCCTGGAATTCCAGCAGGGCATCGTAGCCGCCGGCCTGGCTTGCATCGTCGAGCAGATTGCGCCCGAAGATCTTGACCAGGCGCGTCTTGGGCATGAACGGTGCCAACGCCAGGAACACGAAATGGCACTTCGGGCAGACCCCGCACCAGCGATGCACCGGGCGCTCGCCCATGATGTGGAAGTTGCGGTTGCAGCTGGAAAAATGCGCGTCGTAGTGGTCGGTCTTGGCGAACTGGCGCGCCACCGCCAGCTCCGACAACGGCCGCAGCAACGAGTAATAGCGCAGGTCGGCCGCCACATGCCGCTGCACGTAGTCGCCAAATGCCTGCTCGAACGCCCAGCCCTTGGACCACTGGTGATTGACCTCGCCGGTGCCGGGAATCTGGCTGCCGTAACTGGCCGAACGCTCGTTGGAAAACACCACCTGGTCCACGCCATTGAGCAAGGCGGACAGCACCAGGATGGCCGAGTTCACCGCGGTGACCGGGATATGCCCGTTCCACGCGCCCTGGCGATTGAGCTCGAACAATTCCGGCGCCAGCACGCGGCCGATATTGAGCACCGGCAGACCGGTGCGCTCGGCGCAGGCACGGATCAGCTGCGAGCCGCCGATCCAGCTCACCGTCTGGTCGATGCCGGCATGCCGCAAGGCTTCGATGCTGACCAGCGAATCCTTGCCGCCACCGATCGCCACCAACGCATGCTCGCGCAGGCCAAGCGCCGGCGCATCGGCAGTTGCCGGTGCGGCCACCGGGAAGCGGATCCTGCCGTGCAGGTTCAAGCCATTGCGGTAGGCGAACTCGCCCAGGCCGTGCAGGTAGACGCTTTCCACCAGCGCGGCGGTGTCCGCGTCGATGGCGTAATCGTCGATCTGGATGGTCGGCGGTACCGCCGCCTTGAAATAGCTCACGCCGGCGATGAGGTGCAGCAGGCGCAGCGCCTGTTGCACCGCAGCGGCATGCGCGCCGTCCAGCGCGAAGGGTGCGCCCGGCACCGCGACGGTCTCGACCAGTTCCGGCCCTTGGTCGAAGGCATACACTAGCGTCGCCACGCCGGTCTGCGCGTCGAGTGCGCAACGCACGAAACGGAAGGTGGAAATCTGGTGTTTGTCGAAAGCGCTCATGGACTACCTGCAGGAACACGTACGCGACGCAGATAACGCCGGCACAGGACATATTCAATCATGGAAAACGGCACTACGGCCCACAGCAGCGGCAGGCAGCCGAACAGCACCGCCAGCACCAGCACATCCAGGCGTGCGGACGTCGCATCGCCGGACACCGCGAAGGCGACTGCGAGATACAGCGCCACCACCGGCACATAACTCAGCGCGCTCAACAGCACCGTGCGCACCGCCATACCGCCACTGCGGCGTGCCGGAGCCCGCGCGTCGCGCTGACGTTGCCAACGCCCGGCCAACCATGCGCCGATACCGGCAGCGACCAACGCGGGCAGCGCCCATTTGAAGGTGTCGCTCCATGGCATGCCCAGGCTCAGTTGCTGCAGCGCGGTGGCGAACACGATCGCAGCGCCACCGGCCAGCGTACTGAGCGCAATGAACTCAGCCTGCGGGCGCATCGATCACCTCTTCGCGCGGCAATTCGCGCTGGTTGTAAGTGCTGGCCATCGAGTAACCGTAGGCACCGGCATCGGCCAGCAGCATCACATCGCCCGGCGCGGTGGCGGCAGGCAGACGACGGCGCTTGCCGAACACGTCGGAGGATTCGCAGATCGGCCCGACGATATCGAAGCTGCCATCGGCCGGCGCATCGAGCTGGCTGAGGTTCTCGATGTCGTGCCAGGCGTCGTACAAGGCGGGGCGGATCAGCGTGTTCATGCCCGCATCCAGGCCCACGCGCTGCACGCCGTCCTTTTCGACCACCTGGGTCACCTGCGCCAGCAGCACGCCGGCTTCGGCCACCAGGTAGCGGCCCGGCTCGATCGCCAGGCGATAGCCCGGATGCACCGCCTTGACTTCGGCCAGGCCCTTGGCCCACACCTCCAGGTCGAACGGCTCGTCCTCGGCGCTGTAGGGAATCGGCAGGCCGCCACCGATGTCGATGGTCTCCACCGTGCCGATGCGGCGCGCAAAGCCGGCCAGTTCGTCGTACATCATCCGCCAGTGTTCGCCGGTCTCCACGCCACTGCCCAGGTGCGCATGCACGCCGGTGATGGTGACCTCCAGCGTGCGCGCCACTTCCACGAACTCATCCACGCGCGTGGACGACAAGCCGAACTTGGACGCCTTGCCGCCGGTGTTGACCTTCTCGTGATGCCCGTCGCCATGCCCCAGGTCGATGCGCAGCCACACGTTGCGGCCACGGAACACCTCCGGCCAGCGCCGCAATGCTTCGACGTTGTCCACGGTGACGGTCACGCCCAGCGCAAATCCGGCTTCGTATTCGGCCTTGGGCGCGAAACTCGGGGTGAACAGCACGCGCCGCGGCGACAGCTCGGGCAAAGTATCGAACACGCGGCGCAGCTCGCCGTGCGAAACGCATTCCAGCCCGAACCCGGCCTGTTCCAGCGCCATCAGGATCGCCGGATGCGCATTGGCCTTGATCGCGTAATAGCGCTGATCCACCGCCGCAATCTGCGCTAGCGCCTGCGCACGCGCGCGTACAGTGGGCAGGTGATAGACGTAACGCGGCGTGCCGGCCTTGGACAGTGTCAGCAGATGCGCGCGCTCGGCATGCCACCAAGGCGTGGGCCGCGGGCGCACCGAGCCGGTGATCTCGCGCCAGCGCGGCCCGAACACCTCGCCTTCGCTCACCGGCATCGCGCCACTGTCGATCAATTCCGCATGCAGGATCGGCAGCAGGCCATCGGCATCGGCTTCGTCGATGACGAAGGTCAAATTCAAGTCATTGGACGACTGCGAGATCATGTGCACGCGCTCCTGCCCGAACGTGGCCCACACGTCGGAGAGCTTGTGCAGCAGCGAGCGCATGCCGCGCCCGACCAGGGTGATCGCCGCACACGGCACGATGATCTTGACCTTGCAGATCTGCGACAGATCGGCCGACAACGCCGCCAGCACATCGGTGTTGACCAGGTTCTCGGACGGGTCCAGCGACACGGTGACATTGGTCTCGGCCGAACCGATCAGGTCCACCGACAGGCCATGCTTCTTGAACAGCGTAAACACATCGGCCAGAAAGCCCACCTGCTGCCACATGCCGATGCCTTCCATCGACACCAGCACGATGCCGTTGCGCCGGCTGATCGCCTTGACGCCCGGCACCGGCTCGGCATTGCCGTCGATGCTGGTGCCCGGCAGATCGGGCCGCTCGGTATCCAGGATCGCCATCGGCACACCGGAATCGCGACATGGCTTGATCGAGCGCGGGTGCAGCACCTTGGCGCCGGTGGTGGCGATTTCCTGCGCTTCGTAATAGTCCAGGCGGGTCAGCAGCCGCGCGTCCGGCACCTCCTTGGGATTGGCGCTGAACATGCCGGGCACATCGGTCCAGATTTCCACGCGGCTGGCGCCGAGCAGCGCACCGAAATACGCCGCCGAGGTATCCGAACCGCCACGCCCCAGGATCGCGGTGCCGCCATCGGCATGCCGCGAAATGAAGCCCTGGGTGATCAACAGGCGGGTGGGCTGCGCATCGAAACGCGCGCGCCAGTCGGCATCGGACTGCCATTGGCAGGACACCGACAGGCGCTTGGACCATTCGCTCTGATTGGGCTGCGGCGGCAGCGCCGACAGCCACTGGCGCGCGTCCAGCCAGCCCATGTCCAGGCCGCTGGCATGCAGATAGGCCGCACCAATGGTGGAAGACAGCAACTCGCCCTGCCCCAGCACCTCGGCCTGCCAGTCCAGCGTGCGTGTGGCCGCGCGCGCGTCGCCGACCAAGGCATGCAAGGCGGCGAGGCGCTCGCCCAGCACCGCATCGGCATCCAGTTCCAGCTCGGCCAGGAACTGGCGATGACGCTGCTCCAGCGCGGCCACGCGCTGGGCACTGTCAGCGGCGCCATCGGCGATCGCGGTGAGTTCGTTGGTCACGCCCGACAGCGCAGACACCACCACCAGCACACGGCCACCGGTTTCGTTGGCCCGTTTGCTCGCCAGTTTTCCAATCGTGTCCCAGCGATGACGACGCGACACCGAGGTGCCGCCGAACTTGAGGACGATCCAACGATCGGTAGAGTGGGGAGCTGACATGGAGATAGGCGTTTAGGATGAGGGGAAAACGCCCGGTACGCCGGGCGGAACCTCCGATTCTACTGCCAATGTCGCCCGCATGACCCCTTGTACGGTCACAGCCTGCCGGCGGCCACGGCCATCACCGCAACGGTTTGCGCTGCAACCATCGCGCGCATTCCATCGATCGAGATCCATGCCCCATGAGCAAGCACCGTTACCTGCAATTGGATGTCTTCGGCGGCCAGCACGGCAACGGCAATCCGTTGGGCGTGGTCCTCAATGCGCAGACGTTGTCGTCGGAGCAGATGCAGCAGATCGCCGCGTGGCTGAACCTGTCGGAGACGATCTTTTTCCTGCCGGTCAGCGCGCCCGATGCGGATTACCACATCCGCATCTTCACCCCGCGCGCCGAGTTGCCGTTTGCCGGCCACCCCAGTATCGGCGCCGCGTGGGCAGCGGCAACCCACGGGCTGGTGGCGTTCAAGCCGGATGGCCGGATGCGCCAGCAATGCGCGGCGGGCGTGCTGCCGGTGCAGGTGATCGAGCGGCATGGCGCCCTGCTGGTGAGGCTGCGGGCACCGCGTGCGCAAGCGATCGAAACCGGCGATGTGCATGTTGCCGCGTTGCGCGATGCCTGCGCAGGCCTGCGCATGGCCGAACAGCCAGCCGCCCTCTGGAACAACGGCCCCGGCTGGTGGCTGCTGGAACTGGCCGACGCGCAGGCGGTTCGTCAGGCGCTGCCCGATCTGGCGGCGATCAGTCGCCTGACCCAGGCCAGCGCAGCCACCGGCCTGGCCATCTACGCGCCGCAGGCCGGGGGCGACGCGGACCTGGTGGTGCGCGCCTTCTGCCCCGGCGACGGCATCCCGGAAGATCCGGTCACCGGCAGCGCCAACGCCTGCATTGCCGCGCGCCTGCACGGCGAAGGCCGCGTGCCCGGCCAGGCGTCGCGCTATGTCGCCAGCCAGGGCCGCGAAGTCGGCCGCGACGGCCATGTACATGTGGAGGTGGACCATGAAGGCGAAGTCTGGATCGGTGGAACGACCAGGCAAGTGATCGAAGGCCGCATCGATTGGTAAGCTGCCGCGCCCTGTTCGCCGAGCCGCCACCATGACCACCCGCCGCTTCCTGCAACTGGATGTGTTCTCCGCCCGCCCCGGCAGCGGCAACCCGCTGGCGGTGGTGCTGGATGCCGAAGGCCTGGACGATACCGCGATGCAGGCCATCGCACGCTGGACCAAGCTGCCGGAAACCACTTTCGTGTTTGCGGCGCCGGATGCGCACAGCAGTTATCGGCTGCGGATGTTTTCGCCGCAAAAGGAAGTACCGTTTGCCGGCCACCCCAGCGTCGGCACCGCACATGCGGTGCTGGAGTCCGGCCTGGCCGCGCCCGACGACGGCGTGCTGATCCAGGACGGCATCGCCGGCCAGTTGCCGCTGCGCGTGGAGCAGATCGCGGGTCACCGCAGCATCGCCATCCGCACTCCCCGCGCGCGCGTGGCCGAGCAGGTGCAGGCCGACGACCCGCGCCTGCGCGATGCGGTGCGCGGCTGGCCACTCGGCAGCCTGCCGCCCGCCTTGATGGACGGCGGCCGCACCTGGTGGGTGGTGGAACTGGCCAGCGAAGCGGCACTGCGCGGCCTGCAGCCGGATTGGGACGCGATCGCCGCGCTGGCCGAATCCACCGGCAGCATGGGCGTGTTCGCCTATGCCGGCGCCGCAGCGCCCGGTGCCTACGATCTGGCGGTACGTGCCTTCGTCGGCAATGGCCGGCGCTTCGAAGATGCCGCCTCCGGCGCGGCCAATGCAGTACTCGCCGCCTGGCTGGACAGTCGCCAGGCATTGCCAGGCAAGGAACGTCGCTACGTGGTCAGCCAGGGCCGCGAGATCGGTTTCGACGCCTTGCTGGAATTGCGAGTCGACGCCAATGGCGATGTATGGTCTGGCGGCCAGGTGCAGACGGTGATCCGCGGCACGCTGGATTGGGCGTGATCGCGCCTGATCCCGCAGGCTGAAGAGTGCTTGTGTCGAAACAAAAAACGCTGCGGTGGCCCGCAGCGTTTTTTCGTTCAACCGGCCGATGTCGATCGCCTGACCGCAGCGTGCGGCAGCGCAGCGGTCAATCCGGGCGCACGTCCACGCGCACGCGGATGCGGTCGCCCGGGTTGTAGTCGCTACGCGTGTGATAGGTGCGGCCGGCGTATTCATAGGTCACGTCGTAGCCATCGACACGATCGCGTTCGCGCCGGTAAGACACCGGCTCGCAGACGCTGACATTGCCCTGGTAATTGCGATTATTGGCCTCGTAGATCGAGCGGCCCGCTGCGACGCCGGCCATGGTGCCGACGGCGGTGCCGACCAGGCGGCCATTGCCGCCACCGACCTGGCTACCAAGCACCGCACCGGCAATACCGCCGATCACGCTGGCCACCCCACGGTTGGACACACCGGCCTGGCCGTAGCTGCCGCCATCGCGGTAGTAGCCGTCGTTGCGGGTGTAGTAGCCATCGGCCGGGCGGTTGTAGCAGCGTTCGCTGCTGCGCTCGTTGTACGAATCGGTCACGATGATCGGGTCCACGCGCACTACCCGCGCATATTCGTAACGACCATCCTCATAGTTGCCACGTCCGTTGTAGCCGCTGTCATAGCGCTGTGCCGTTGCATTGCCTGCAACTGCCAGACCCATCACCAGAGCACCAAGCACAAGAGTTTTCATTGCGGCAGCTTCTACACAGGGAGGACACGCTGCCGATGCTCGGCCTGCGCCAGTGAAACCGCCCTGAACCGAACCGCCCCTGCAACGCCCTATTCAGGTCGCCGCCAGCTGCATGCGCCGGCAACCATCGCCGGCGCACGCACAGGGATCACGCCTGGTTGGAGAACTCGCTTTCCAGGCTGATCGGCACCGCGCTCAGCGCCTTAGAGACCGGGCAGTTCTTCTTCGCGGCATCGGCCAATTCGCGGAACTTGGCTTCGTCAATCCCCGGCACCACGGCGGTGAGCTTGAGGCGGATCTGCGACAGCTGCGGGCCGCCTTCCATCGACAGGTCCACGTCTGCACGCGTGTCCAGCGAGGTCGGCGGAAAGCCGGCTTCGCTCAGCTGTGCGGACAGCGCCATGGTGAAGCAGCCGGCGTGCGCGGCGGCGATCAGCTCTTCCGGGTTGGTGCCCTTCTCGTCGCCGAAGCGGCTGTTGAAGGCGTAGCGGGTCTTGTCCATCAGCCCGCTTTGCGGCGTGCTGAGCTGGCCCTTGCCGGTCTTGAGGTCGCCTTCCCAGTGAGCGGTGGCGTGACGTGAAATACCCATTGCGATCTCCTGCGATGAAATGAGGGGTCACGATAGGCGAGCAAGTGTTATGGCGTGGTGCCCGGATTCGGGAATCGGGAATCGGGAATCGTAAGAGCAGGCCGCGCGCGCGTTCTGAGTGGCAAGGGCTTTGCGAGCATCTGCGCGAAGACGCTCGGCCGGCGGCGACCGCGACCGCATTGTGGGTGCGCGGTCGCGTTGCTGGGCTCGCTCAACCGAGCAGGGTTTCCAGTACGGCCATGCGCACTGCCACGCCGTTGGCGACCTGGCGCAGCACGCATGATTGCGCGCCGTCGGCGACTTCGTCGGTGATTTCCACACCGCGGTTGATCGGGCCCGGATGCAGCACCGCCGCATCGCGGCCGGCGCGCGCCAGGCGCTCGCGGGTGAGCCCGTAGTCGGCGTGGTACTGCTCCAGTGACGGCACCAGGCCTTCTTCCATGCGCTCGCGCTGCAGGCGCAGCATCATCAGCGCATCGACGCCTTCGAGCATGGCGTCGAAATCTTCGCCAACAACGCAGCCGTCCAGCATGTCGTCGTCAGGCAGCAGGCTGGCCGGACCGCAGACGCGAATCTCGCCAGCGCCCAGCGTGCGCAGTGCATGCAGGTCCGAACGCGCCACGCGCGAATGCTTCACGTCGCCGACAATCACCACCTTGAGCTTGGAAAAATCAGTGCCCTTGGCCTGACGCAGGGTCAGCATGTCCAGCAGGCCCTGGGTGGGATGCGCACTACGTCCGTCACCGGCATTGATCAACGCGGTGCCCTCGCCTGCGGCTGCGGCCAGCGCTTCCACCGCACCGTCGTCGGGATGGCGCACCACAAAGCCGCGCACGCCCATCGCCTCGAGGTTCTTCAGCGTGTCGCGCGCAGTCTCGCCCTTGCGGGTGGACGAGGTGGAGGCATCGAAGTTGAGCACGTCCGCGCCCAGCCGCTGTGCCGCCAGATGAAACGAGCTGCGCGTGCGCGTGGACGGTTCAAAGAACAGCGTGCACACCGCGGTGCCGGCGAGCACGCTGCGCTTGCCTACGCGCCCCACCGCCGCGTCGCGGATCTGGCCGGCACGATCAAGCAATTGCAGCAGCGTGGTGCGCGGCAGTCCTTCCAGGGTGAGCAGGTGGCGCAGGCGTCCGTCCGAATCGAGTTGCATGGTGGTCATCGCAGGTCGGGAGTGTCAGGGAAGAAGGGTGGCTTGGTCGGGCGCGGCCAACCAGCGTTCGACGATCACGGCGGCCGCCATCGCGTCCAGCCCGTCGGCATCGCGGCGGCGCTTGCGCCCGTCGGCGCGCTCACGCGCGAAACGCTGCGCAGCTTCGACCGAACTGGAGCGCTCGTCGATCAGCACCACCGGCAGCGCGTAGCGCTCGCGCAGTTGGCGGGCAAAGGCATGTGCACGCTTGCGTGCGGGTTGATCCTTGTCGTCAAGGGTCAACGGGTCGCCGACCACCAGGCCGTTCGGCCGCCATTCCTTGTGCACGCGGTCCAGCGCGACCCAATCGGGGCCGTGGGCATGCACATGGATGACGGCCACCGCACGCGCGCCGGCGCCCAGCGCGGTGCCGACGGCCACGCCGATCCGGCGCGACCCCACGTCGAAGCCCAGCACCGTGCCATCCGGGCGGATCGCGCCCGCCTCAGGCATGCCCGGAATAATCCGTCAGCCGGAACAGATCCACGCCGATGCGCCCGGCAGCGGTCTGCCAGCGATCTTCCAGCGCGGTGGCGAACAGCACATTGGCGTCCGACGGCGCGGTCAGCCAGCTGTTCTCGCCCAGTTCGAATTCCAGTTGCCCCGCGCCCCAACCCGCACAGCCCAGCGCCACCAGCGCATTGCGCGGGCCTTCGCCGGCCGCCATGGCTTCGAGAATGTCGCGCGAGGTGGTCAGGTAGACGCCCTGCCCCACTTCCAGGCTGGAATCCCAGTCGCGCGCATCGTCGTGGATGACGAAACCGCGTTCCGGGTGCACCGGCCCGCCGCTGAGCACGATCTGCTCGCGCAGGTGCTCGTCGACGGTGTCGATGCCCATCTGCGACAGGACCTCGCCCAGCGTGTATTCGGAGGGCCGGTTGACCAGCACGCCCATGGCGCCGTTCTCGTCGTGCTGGCAGATCAGCGCGACACTGCGCGAAAAGGTGGGATCGGACAGCGCCGGAAGCGCGATCAGCAGTTGGTTGGCCAGAGGCGTGGGCAAAACAGACATGGCCGCATTCTAGCCGTTCGCTTCGCCGCGCGCAGAGCCGCTGCCATACTTGCTGCACGCGGACGTCATTGGAGCGCCGATGCTACCGATGGAGGTGGACCTTGCAGACGCCACCGATGGTCCGGCAGGCAAGACCGGCCCATTCAGATTGCTGGCGGCTGCGCAGTGGCCCTACAGGCTGTGCCTTACCGCGATCAATCTGCTCCCGGTACGGCAGTCGATCTATCCACCCACGCGTCGCGGTTCGGTCGCTGTGGCCGTGCATCGGATTCCCGGCCACAGCGCCGGCCCTTGGTCCACTCACAGCCGGTCCACCGGTCCATCAACAACAGGCATCTCATGAGCGGTTATTGCAGCATCGCCCCAGGCCATCCGGTCCATGGGCATTACCACGATCACGAGTACGGCTTTCCGCAGCGCGAGGAGCGCGAGCTGTTCGAACGCCTGGTACTGGAGATCAATCAGGCCGGGCTGAGTTGGGAAACCATCCTGCGCAAGCGCAGCAACTTCCAGCGCGCCTACGACGGCTTCGACGTGGACACGGTGGCAGCCTACGGCGAGAGCGACATTGCACGGCTGCTCGGCGATGCCGGCATCATCCGCAACCGGTTGAAGGTATTGGCTGCCATCCACAACGCGCAGGTCATCCAGCAGTTGCGCGCGGCGCACGGCAGTTTCGCGCAATGGCTGGATGCACAGCATCCGCTCGACAAAGTCGCCTGGGTCAAGCTGTTCAAGAAGACCTTCCGCTTCACCGGCGGCGAGATCACCGGCGAGTTCCTGATGAGCTTGGGCTACCTGCCCGGCGCGCATCATGCCGATTGCCCGGTGTTTAAACGCATCCAGGCGCTGTCGCCGCCGTGGATGCACAACAACAACGCCTAGCGGCAAGTCGGCGATTCCATGCCGGCAAGCAGCTCCACAGCGCCCAACTGCAGCGGCGATACGCGACTGCCGCCTCGGCCTGATACGCGCGGCTGCCGATTCCGGCGGCAGCCATGGCTGCCGACAACCTGCTGAATCACACACCCATATAACGATGCGGGCGGTGATTGAACATCAGCACCAGGCTCAGCATCAATGCCCCCAGCGCCGAGTACAGCACCTTGTCCGGCGTCAGGATGCTGAAGGCGACCAGCATCAGCATCGCATCGAAACTCATCTGCACCTTGCCGGCGCTCCAGCCGCGTTCGCGCTGCAGGTACACCGCCAGGATGCCGATGCCGCCCAGGCTGCCGCGATGGCGGATGAAGAACAGGATGCCCAGGCCCGCCAGCGCGCCGCCGACGATCGCCGAAAACAGCGTACTGATGTGGGCGTAATCGGCCCAGCGCGGCAGCAGGTCGGTGAGCGCGCCGCAGGCGCCGACCGCGGCAAAGGTCTTCAAGGTGAATTCCCAGCCCATGCGGCGCACGCTCAGCCAATAGAACGGCAGGTTGACCAGCACGAACACCAAGCCGAAATTCCAGTGCAGCGCGTAATGCAGCAGGAATGCCACGCCCGCCATGCCGCCGATCATCAGCCCGCCCTTGGCGAAGATCGCCAGGCCCAGCGAGGCCACCAACGTCGCCAGCACCATGCCCTGCACGTCCTCGGCCACCGAGTGGTGAAACGCGTGGTCGTCGGCGGCGGTGCCGGCCGAATCCGGCGGCGGCGTCAACGGACCGGACGTCATCACTGTGCCGTCGTCGGGCAACGGCTGTTGCTCCGGACGGAGATCGGAATCGGGAAGGCTCACGGGCTGGGCACTACAGTGGGGTACGGATATTAGACACTATCGGCGCACCTGGTTACATCTGAAACATCGTGCCAGCCGCGCCTTGCGACGCGGCGCATCTGTGCACTGCGGCGACGTGCGCCGCTGGCATCGCGAACGACACAGCTGCAGACAGAACGCTGCGCCACATCCACCGCAGGCCACCCGCTCCCATGCACTCCCCGGCCATCCGCCACGGCGTGCGGCGCTCCTGCAATCGCTCAACGAACCTCGGCGATCTCCACGCCATCCAGGCCCTGCGCCAGGGTCTTGGCGTCGCCGCCCTGCGAGAGCTTGATGCGCAGGCGCACCTCGTTCTGCGAGTCGGCGTAGCGCAGCGCGTCCTCGTAGCTGATCTCGCCGGCCTGGTACAGCTCGAACAGACTCTGATCGAAGGTGCGCATGCCCAGGTTGGTGGACTCCTTCATGATCTCCTTGAGCTTGTGGATCTCGCCGTCACGGATGTAGTCCTGCACCAGCGGCGTGCCCAGCATGATCTCCATCGCCACGCGCCGGCCGCGGCCATCCGGGGTCGGAATCAACTGCTGCGCGACCACGCCCTTGAGATTGAGCGACAGATCCATCAACAGCTGGTTGCGCCGGTCTTCCGGGAAGAAGTTGATGATGCGGTCCATCGCCTGGTTGGCGTTGTTGGCGTGCAGGGTGCACAGCACCAGATGGCCGGTTTCGGCGAAGGCCACGGCATGATCCATGCCTTCGCGGGTGCGCACCTCACCGATCATGATCACGTCCGGCGCCTGGCGCAGGGTGTTTTTCAGCGCGTTTTCCCAGCTGTCGGTATCGATGCCGACTTCGCGCTGGGTGATGATGCAGCCCTCGTGCTTGTGCACGAATTCGATCGGGTCTTCGATGGTGATGATGTGCCCGGTGGAATTCTGGTTGCGGTAACCGATCATCGCCGCCAGCGAGGTGGACTTGCCGGTGCCGGTGGCGCCGACAAAGATGATGATGCCGCGCTTGGTCATCGCCAGCGTCTTGATCACCGGCGGCAGGCTCAACTCTTCCACCGTAGGGATGCGCGTTTCGATCCGGCGCAGCACCATGCCGACCTGGTTGCGCTGGTAGAAGCAGCTCACGCGAAAGCGCCCGACCCCGGACACGCCGATGGCGAAATTGCACTCGTGGGTCTTTTCGAATTCTTCGCGCTGCGACGGCGTCATCACGTTCAACACCAGATCGCGACTCTGTTGCGCGGTCAGCGGGGTCTGGGTGATCGGACTGATCTTGCCGTGCACCTTGATCGCCGGCGGCATCCCCGAGGTGATGAACAGATCCGACGCCTTCTGGTGCGCCATCAGCTTGAGGAAGGAGGTGAAGTCAATGGTGCTCATGGCGTGCTCCTCGGGAGCAGGGATTCGGGAGTGGAGATTCGGGATTCGCAAGAGCGGGGTCCGGTCCGGGAGCCGCCGTTGCGAATCCCCAATCCCGAATCCCGAATCCCGGCTACTCGAATATCCGCTTGTCCTTGGCGTACTCGCGTGCCTGGTTGCGCGTGATCAGGCTGCGCTTGACCAGGTCCTGCAGATGCTGGTCCAGCGTCTGCATGCCGTATTGCTGGCCGGTCTGGATCGAGGAATACATCTGCGCCACCTTGTCCTCGCGGATCAGGTTACGGATGGCCGGGGTGCCGACCATGATTTCCCAGGCGGCCGTACGTCCGCCGCCGACCTTCTTCAGCAACGCCTGCGAAATCACCGCGCGCAGCGATTCGGACAGCATCGAGCGCACCATCGGCTTTTCGCCCGCCGGGAACACGTCGATGATGCGGTCGATGGTCTTGGCCGCCGAGCTGGTGTGCAGGGTGCCGAACACCAGGTGGCCGGTTTCCGCGGCGGTCAACGCCAGGCGGATGGTTTCCAGGTCGCGTAATTCGCCGACCAGGATGATGTCCGGGTCTTCGCGCAGCGCCGAGCGCAGCGCCTCGTTGAAGCCGTGCGTGTCGCGGTGCACTTCGCGCTGGTTGATCAGGCACTTCTGCGAGGTATGCACGAATTCGATCGGATCCTCGACGGTGAGGATGTGGCCGTATTCGTTCTTGTTGATGTAGTCGATCATGCCGGCGAGCGTGGTCGACTTGCCCGAACCGGTCGGGCCGGTGACCAGGATCAGGCCCTGCGGCTGGTCGATCAGCTGGCGGAAGATCGGCGGGCAGCCCAGGTCCTCCAGCGTCAGCACTTCGGACGGAATGGTACGGAACACCGCACCGGCGCCGCGGTTCTGGTTGAAGGCATTGACGCGGAAGCGCGCCAGCGACGTAATCTCGAACGAGAAGTCGACCTCGAGGAATTCCTCGTAATCGCGACGCTGCTTGTCCGACATGATGTCGTAGACCAGCGCGTGCACCTGCTTGTGGTCCAGGGCCGGAATATTGATGCGACGGACATCGCCATCGACACGGATCATCGGCGGCAAGCCGGCCGACAGATGCAGGTCCGATGCCTTGTTTTTGACAGAAAACGCCAATAGTTCAGCGATATCCATGCGCTGCTTTTCCCCTAGGCTGCGATTGGAAGGTACTCCCCGAGTGGCAGTATAGCGTTCTGGCTGCTGGCGGGAAGCGGCCCGCAGCCGGTTCAGGCCGGCACCGTCGGGCGGGCCTGAAGGCGTTGGTTTGAGGCCGCGATGCGGGCACGGTCCTTGCCTGGGCCAGGCTCGGGCGTCGATCGCCAGCTCGCCCGCATGTGGGCAGGTCTGCATGGGCGGCACGACCGCGTGTCCGCCGCGCCATTGCGGCGTCATTGGCTGGCCCGATTCGGCGACGCGGCTGGAAGGACGCAGCTTGGGGCGGCACTATAGCGTTCCTTCCCCGCCTGGATTGCCACGTGCCGGCTTCGTCGCTGCAGCAGATTCTCGATGCCATCCACGCCGCAGCGACTCGGCACACGCGCGCGGATGTGCGCCTGCTGGCAGTGTCCAAGACCCGGCCGGCGGACGCGGTTGCCGCGCTGGCGGCGCAGGGCCAGCGCGCATTCGGCGAAAACTACGTGCAGGAAGCGCAAACCAAGATTGCCCAGCTGCAGACGCTGGGATTGGAATGGCATCTGATCGGCCACCTGCAATCCAACAAGGCCGAACTGGCCAGCCAGTGGTTCGACTGGGTGCAAACCGTGGACCGCGCAAAGCTGATCGCGCCGCTGGCCAGGCACCGCCCGGCCGATCGCGCCCCGCTGAATGTGCTGATCCAGGTCAATATCGACGACGAGGACAGCAAGCACGGTTGCGCGCCGGAGGCGGTCGACGGCCTGGCTGAGGCCATCGCGCTGCAGCCGCAGCTGCAATTGCGCGGCCTGATGGCGATCCCCGCGCCGTTTCCCGAACAGGCGCGCCGCATGGCGGCGTTTACCCGCATGCAGGCACTGTTCGAAGACCTCAAGCGCCACTACCCGCAGGTGGATACCTTGTCGATGGGCATGAGTTCGGATTTTGCCGAAGCGATCGCGGCTGGCGCGACCATGGTGCGGGTGGGGACTGCGTTGTTCGGCGAACGCGCTCCATCGGCTGCCGCAGCGCCCTGAGCGTCTGTTCCGATCAGCGTGGCGCAGCGTCGCTGCGCCCTCTTATCTTGCTCCCTCTTATTTAAGGTGTCGCAATGACTCTGCCCTCCTCGCCTGCTGCCGCTGCGCTCACCGCGTTCGTCGGCGGCGGCAACATGTCGCGCAGCCTGATTGCCGGACTGATCCGGCAAGGCGTGCCTGCTGCCAGCATCCGCGTCGCCGAGCCGGTGGCCGAACTGCGCGATGCGCTGTCGCGCGACTTCGGCGTGCACGCCGTGGAGCAGGCGCGCAGCGCGGTGGACGGCGCAGCCGTCTGGGTGTTGGCAGTCAAGCCGCAGGTGCTGCCAGCGGTATGCGCGCAGCTGGCCGATCTTGCGCAGGCGCAGCAGCCGTTGCTGCTGTCCATCGCCGCCGGCATCACCGCGCCGCAGCTGGAACGCTGGTCCGGCGGCGGCCTTGCGGTGGTGCGCGCGATGCCCAATACGCCCGCTCTGCTCGGTGCCGGCGTGACCGGGTTGTATGCCAATCCACGCGTGTCCGACGCGCAACGCGCGCAGGCGACCGGCTTGCTGGAGAGCGCCGGCGTCACCGTCTGGATCGACGACGAAGCGCAGATGGACGCGGTGACCGCGGTCTCCGGCAGCGGGCCAGCCTATGTATTCCTGCTGGCAGAAGCGATGGAAGCCGCCGCGCGTGCGCAAGGCCTGCCAGCCGACACCGCACGCACGCTGGTGCTGCAGACCCTGCTCGGTGCCTCGCGCATGCTGACCGAATCGGGCGAAGCACCGGCGCTGCTCCGCCGCCGGGTGACCTCGCCCAACGGCACCACGCAGGCGGCAATCGAGACATTTCAGGCCGGCCAGTTCGAAGCGCTTACCGCCAAGGCGATTGCCGCAGCGACCGAGCGCGGCCGCAGCCTGTCGGCAGCCAATGATTAGTCGGCCTGTTACGTAACATCATTCAACGTAGGAATATCTCGCAGCGACCGCCCGTGCCGCGCGCAGGAGTGCAGCTGCAGTTGCGCGTTAAGCCGTCACCACATACAGCGCGTCGGTGCCCGTCAGGCGCGGAAAAACCCGGCGCACGCGACGGCGCACATGGCAGCAGCGAGGCAAACGCAGCGGATCGTCGGGTCAAAACAAGGCCTCAGGAACACGTACCAACAGCTGGCGACGCCAAACATCTCCTGCATGGCGCAGCCATGCAGCGACGCTTGATGGCGGCAGCGAACGCCACCGCCGGCAGCACACCTTGACCAACGCTCGGCGCCGAGCACGATGCAAAACGCACACATGCCTTCGCGCAAACGATCTGCTGCTATGCGTCAGACACCGCATCAGCGTGCGCATCGCAGCCGCTTCGACAGCACTTTGTGGGAGTTTTTTTGCCACCGGTGAACGAATCCCCGTCAAAAGACGCTTTTTTTCGGTTGTTTCATCGTTTACCTATTGGCGGCGCGCAGCAGTTGCCCTACATTTCGCGTTGCCGACTGGGTCGGCAGACCCAACACCACCAACGATCACGGAACACATAACTCATGGCAAAAACCGCCGCTAAGAAGGCTGCCCCCAAGAAGGCAGTGAAAAAGGTCGCCGCGACCAAGACCGCAAAGCCGGCCAAGGCCGCTGCTGCCAAGTCCGCTGCGCCGAAGCCGATCAAGGAAGCGCTGAGCAAGACCGGCCTGGTCGCGCACATTGCCGAATCCACCCAGCTGGCTCCGAAGGACGTCCGCGCCGTTCTGGCTACGCTGGAATCGGCCGCCCATTCGTCGCTGAGCAAGAAGGGCGCCGGCTCGTTCACCCTGCCGGGCATGCTGAAGCTGACCAGCGTCCATGTGCCGGCCAAGCCGAAGCGCAAGGGCATCAACCCGTTCACCAAGGAAGAGCAGACCTTTGCAGCGAAGCCGGCCAGCTTCAAGGTCAAGGCGCGTCTGCTGAAGAAGTTGAAGGACGCCGCGCTCTAATCGAGCACGCCTCCGGTGTCACGAAGGCGGCCTGCGGGCCGTCTTTTTTTTGCGCGCGTGACCGCCCGCGTCACTCCCCACATACCGCTCATCGCCGCTTGCCTACCCTGCACGCTGATTTGCAACACAGCAGGTGCATGTGACCGATCCGTCGTCTCCTCGCCCATCCACACCGCCGTCATCGGCAAGCCGCAGCCCCGCGCGCCGGGTGCGCCGGCTGCTGGTGTAGATTGCGCTGCTGTGCGCCCTGGGTGTGGGCGCGCGTTGGGCATGGCAGTTGCCGATTGCCGAACAACTGCGTACCAGTTGGGAGCTGTCGCGCATGCCGCCACCCGTGCAGTTATCGGTTCCGGTCGAAGGCGTGCAGGCGCGCCGCATCGCTGACACCTTCGGCGCACCGCGCGGTCGCGACCGACGCCATGCCGGCGTGGATATCTTCGCGCCGCGCGGCACGCCGGTGCTGTCCGCAACACGCGGGGTAGTCAGCGCCATCCGCGATCAAGGCCTGGGCGGCAAGCAGGTCTGGGTGCTTGGGCCGGCGATGGAACGCCATTACTACGCGCACCTGGACGATTGGGCTGCCGGCCTGGCCGTTGGCGATGTCGTCGAGCCCGGCACACCGCTCGGCATGGTCGGCACCACCGGCAACGCGCGCGGCACGCCGCCGCATCTGCACTATGGTGTCTATGGGCGCAACGGTGCGTACGATCCACTGCCGCTGCTGCGCAAACCCGTGCCACAGCCGGCACAGTGAGCATGCTGGAACACTGCGTCATGGCCTGAGCTATCGAGGCCGTTGCTGGCTACGCCTATGGTGGAGTCAGCCCAAGGAACGACGCCCCCTCCATGTCCCGAAAACGCTATCGCATTACGGTCACGCCCATCGAGAGCGATGGCCGCCCCTGCAGCGATCGCTGCACCATCGAATTCGAACAGCGCTCGCGGGCCGACTGGATGCGGCTGCTTGAGGAGCTGCACCTGCGACGCGATCTGAGCAGCGACGAATGTGCGGCGCTGACGGTCGGCTCGCAGCTGCTGGAAGACCTGGCCGCCCGCCCGCGCGCGCAGCCAAGCGATGCACTGGAGGCCTTGCGGCCAAAACTGCAGTTGCTGCTGGAGCGCCTGCAACGCGTGCAACCGGCTGCCGGCACCTGAGACCGTCGTCGCGGCGATCGCTACACTGCGCGCATCGGGGTCGGAGATGTGCCATGCGAGGGTTGGGGATCGTCATGCTGGCAGCGGCAATCGCCGGTTGCAGTTGTTATCGCAGCGCTGACGAAGAAACGGGCAACGCGGCAGCGTCCTCGCAAGTTGCTGCGGCGACGCAAACGCCGGATGCCGCCACCACAGACAACACGCCCGCACGACCCGCAAGCAATGCCACCCCTGACGATGCCGTCACGCGCGCCGACTTCGCCAAAGCAAGCGCAACCGTGCAGCGGTATCTGGGCGCCTTGCCCGGCGCGGCACGCGGCGATGCCGATGCACTGTGGAGCGGCGGTCGCCCTGCGCCGGTGCCGGACGATGCGGCGCTGCGCGGTATCGGCAATATCCAGTCGATTCGTATCAATAACGACGCGCCCATCGCACTGGATCAGGAACAGCCCCCGCGCCGGATCGAAGTGCCGGTGCAACTGATCGTGCGCACCGACACCGGCACCCAACGCCTGGTCGGCGCCTACCGGCTGCAGCCGCGCAGCGGCAGCGACGACTGGGAGATATACTCGGCCACCCTGCACCCGGTATTGCGCTAACCCACGGTTCACCGGCACCGACTAAGGTGATCTCACCTGTTGCCGGAGTCACCCGATGAAACTGCGTTCGCTTGCCGGATCCATGCTTGCCCTCGCTCTGGCGCTACCGACGACCAGCGCATGGGCAACGCCGCAGATCCAGGGACACCAGATCAGCGTACAGGGCAGCGACCTGCAGCAATTCCTGGGTGGCCGCTTCCCGCAGACGCATGATGCGCTGGGCGGCCTGGTCGAGATGACGGTCAGCAATCCGGCGCTGTCGCTGCCGCCGGGCGACCGACTCAAGATGGCATTCGATCTGGCGCTGGCCACTGCCGGCGGCGCGCCCGCACCGGTCGGCAATGTGACCTTGACCAGCGCACTGCGCTACGACACCGCCAAGCAGGGCTTTTACCTGGATCAACCCACCATCGATGATTTCCGCCCGGCCAACGCCGGCGCAAAACTCGACCAAAGCACCCGCCAGCTGCTCAATGCCTGGCTGGCCGATTACGCGCGCAAGGAGCCGATCTATCGCATCGACCCGGCCATCGCGGCGGTGATGGGGAACGTGCAGGTGGAGTCGGTCGGCATCCAGAACGGCCGCGTCGCGGTCAATTTCAACCAGAACATCGAGCAACTGGTGCCGGCAGCCGCACTGTCCGGGAAATAGACCTTCGCGCCGGTCGTAACGCAGCACGGACGTACGCCGTCATACCGTTGCGCCAACTCGTGCAAGCCGTCATTGGATCAAGACAAAGGCCCGGCGCCACCACGCCGGGCCTTTGCTTTCATGCTGTCAACGTTGTAACGAAGCGATCAGGAAACCAGGGCCTTGGCCACTGCAGCGGTGAAGGCCGGGATATCGTCGGGCTTGCGGCTGGTGATCAGCGACCCATCGACGACGACCTCCGCATCCTGCCAGCGTGCGCCGGCATTGCGCAGGTCGGTCTTGACCGAGGACCACGAGGTGACATCGCGGTCGCGCACCAGATCGCTTTCCACCAGCAGCCACGGGCCGTGGCAAATGGCGGCAACGGGCTTGTCGGCACTGGCAAAGGACTGGATGAATGCGATCGCCTTCGCATCGCCGCGTAAGGTGTCAGGGTTGAGCACACCACCGGGCAACACCAGCGCATCGTAGGTATCGACCTTGGCCTGGTCCAGCCGCTGGTCCACCGGCACCGAATCACCCCAGTCGGTCTTGTTCCAGGCGCGAATCTGCGCAGCGTCGCCGGGGGCGACCACATCGACCTTGGCGCCCCAGGATTCGAGCAGGCGCTTGGGCTCAGTCAGTTCGGACTGTTCAAAGCCGTCGGTGGCCAGCACGGCGATGGTCTTGCCGGAGAGCGAATAAGACATGAGGGACTCCTTGCTGAAAAGAAGCCCGCACGCTAGTCGTGCAGCTGTTGCACGTGAGTGAACCGATGTGTGCGCCGCGTCAGTGCGGGCAGCCGCACGCGCATGCTCAGCGCTTGGGCTGCAGCATCGTGCCGGTGCAGTTCTTCGATCCGCAGCGGCATGCCCAGATCTTCTTCAGACGCGGGGTATGCCGCTCGGCCAGCGTGATGCCGTAGTTGTAGGTGAGCTCTTCGCCGGCCTTGATCGCGCGTTTGGCCTCGATGAAGATCTTGTCCTTGCTGCGGTCGTCGCCTTCGGCCTCTTCGATCACCGCTTCGCAATTGGGATTGCAGCTGTGGTTGATCCAGCGCGCGACATTGCCCTCGTAGTTGGCATCCAGCACATAGTAGTCGCTGAGCGTGAACAGGAAGGTATGCCCGCTTTCCACATCGCCGGTGTCATCGGCATCCACTTCCGCGTGCGTGCGCAGACGCCCCTTGTACTGGATGATGCGCTCGCCTTTGCGGAGCGCGGCGAGGGCGAACATGCCATTGCCGTGGATACGTGACTTGCGGGCGGCAACTTTGCGCGACATGAAGGGGTCCAGTGATGGGGCCGCTCATTGTGACTGCAGTGCGACGATGCGCCAAGCACAAGCGCACCGATGACCGCAACGGCTGCTGCTTGCCGGCGGCTGAACCGGGCAGGTGGCCCTGCCCCGGCTAAAAGCGTACAATTTCGGTCCGCTTTAGGATTTATCGCCTTCCTCATGTTGCGCGTTACCAAACTCACCGATTACGCCACCGTCGTGTTGACCGTCCTGGCAGCGCGCTGCGGCCAGGTGCTCAGCGCCAGCGAACTGGCCGAGCAGGCCGGCCTGGAAGCGCCGACCGTGAGCAAGATCCTCAAGCCGCTGTCGCAGGCGGGCCTGGTCGAAGGGCTGCGCGGCGTGCATGGCGGCTACCGCCTGGCGCGCGCGGCCAGCGAGATTACGCTGGTGGAAATCGTCGAGGCGATGGAAGGCCCGCTGGCGATCACCGAATGCAGCCAGGACCACAGCCAGTGCGGCATCGCGCAGACATGCGGGGTGCGCTCCAACTGGCGCCTGATCAACGACGTGGTCGGCGATGCATTGCGTCGCGTCACGCTCGCACAGATGTTGCAGCCCCTCTCTCTCCCTGGCGACGGCCGTCGGCGTTCCATCGCCGCACGCGTCGCGACCACCTGACCCTGTAGGCAGCCCGATGGCCACCGAACTTGCACCCCCGCAGAATGCCGAAATTATCGAACGGTTGGGCCGACGCTATGACGCCGGCTTCATCACCGAGATCGAATCGGACTCGCTCCCGCCTGGCCTGGACGAGGACGTCATCCGTGCCTTGTCGGCCAAGAAGGACGAGCCGCAATGGATGACCGACTGGCGTCTCGAGGCGTATCGGCACTGGCTGAAGATGCCGATGCCGGAATGGGCGAAGTTGAAAGTCTCGCCGATCGATTTCCAGGCGCTGAGCTATTACTCCGCGCCCAAGGGCCCGAAGTACGCCTCGCTGGATGACGTGCCCAAGGAACTGCTCGACACCTACGACAAGCTCGGCGTGCCGCTGCACGAGCGCGCCCGGCTGGCCGGCGTGGCGGTGGATGCGGTCTTCGACTCGGTCTCGGTCGGCACCACGTTCCGCAAGGAACTGGCCGAAAAGGGCGTGATCTTCTGCTCGATGTCCGAGGCCATCAAGGAACATCCGGAGATCGTCAAGCAGTATCTGGGCAGCGTGGTGCCGGTCGGCGACAACTATTTCGCCGCGCTCAACTCGGCGGTGTTCTCCGACGGCAGCTTCGTGTTCATTCCTGCGGGCGTGCGTTGCCCGATGGAACTGAGCACCTATTTCCGCATCAATGCCGGCCACACCGGGCAGTTCGAGCGCACCCTGATCGTGTGCGAGGACAAGGCCTACGTGTCGTATCTGGAAGGCTGCACCGCGCCAATGCGCGATGAAAACCAGCTGCACGCGGCAGTGGTCGAGCTGGTGACGCTGGAAGATGCCGAGATCAAGTATTCGACCGTGCAGAACTGGTACCCGGGTGACGAGGAAGGCCGTGGCGGCATCTACAACTTCGTCACCAAGCGTGCCGAATGCCGTGGCGCGCGCAGCAAGGTTACCTGGACCCAGGTCGAAACCGGCTCGGCGATCACCTGGAAGTATCCGTCCTGCGTGCTGCTCGGCGACGATTCGGTCGGCGAGTTCCACTCGGTGGCGCTGACCCATCACCGTCAGCAGGCCGACACCGGCACCAAGATGATCCACATCGGTAAGCGCACCAAGAGCAAGATCGTCAGCAAGGGCATCAGCGCCGGGCGCGGGCAGAACACCTATCGCGGCCTGGTCAAGGTGGACCGCAATGCCGATGGCGCGCGCAACTACACGCAGTGCGATTCGTTGTTGATCGGCAAGCAGTGCGGCGCGCATACCTTCCCCTATATCGAGGTGAAGAATCCCGGCGCCACCGTCGAGCACGAGGCCACCACCTCCAAGATCAGCGACGACCAGCTGTTCTATTGCCGCGCGCGCGGCATCAGCCAGGAAGACGCGGTGTCGCTGATCGTCGACGGCTTCTGCAAGCAGGTGTTCCGCGAGCTGCCGATGGAGTTCGCAGTGGAAGCCAAGAAGCTGCTGGAAGTCTCGCTGGAAGGCAGCGTCGGCTGACGCCGACGGAATCGGGAGTGGGGAATGGAGAATCGGTATCGGTTCTCTTTCCTGCTCCTTGCCGCGCCAACGTCTCGCATTACCCATTCCCTATTCTCGATTCCCTATTCCCATGCTTACGATTAACAACCTCCACGCCAGCATCGCCGGCAAAGACATCCTCAAGGGCCTGTCGCTGGACATCCAGCCGGGCCAGGTGCACGCCATCATGGGGCCCAACGGCGCCGGCAAATCCACGCTGGGCAACGTGCTGGCCGGGCGCGACGGCTACGAGGTCAGCGCCGGCACCGTGCAGTTCGAAGGCAAGGACCTGCTCGAGCTGCCGCCGGAAGAACGCGCGGCAGCCGGCCTGTTCCTGGCCTTCCAGTACCCGGTGGAAATTCCCGGCGTCAACAACACCTACTTCCTGCGTGCCGCACTCAATGCGCAGCGCAAGGCGCGTGGCGAAGAAGAGCTGGATTCGATGCAGTTCCTCAAGCTGGTGCGGCAGAAGCTGGCCGTGTTGCACCTGAAGGACGAGCTGCTGCATCGCGGCGTCAACGAAGGGTTCTCCGGCGGCGAAAAGAAGCGCAACGAGATCTTCCAGCTGGCCGTGCTCGAGCCCAAGCTCGCCATCCTGGATGAAACCGACTCCGGCCTGGATATCGATGCGCTCAAGAGCGTGGCCGACGGCGTCAACGCACTGCGTTCGCCGGAGCGTTCGTTTCTGGTGATCACCCACTATCAGCGCCTGCTCGACTACATCACCCCGGATGTGGTGCATGTGCTGGCCGAAGGCCGCATCGTGCAGAGCGGCGGCCCGGAACTGGCGCTGGAACTGGAAAAGCACGGCTACCACTTCCTCAAGGACCGCGTGGTGCCCGAGGCGGCTGCCTGATGAGCGCCCTGCTGGAATCCCTCGCCCGCAGCTTCAGTGGCGACGATGCGCGCCGTGTCGAACTCGACGCTGCGCTGCAGGCCGGCCTGCCCGGCCCGCGCGCCGAAGCCTGGAAGTACACCTCGCTGCGGCAGCTGGAGCGGCGTAGCTTCCAGCCCGCGCCGCTGGTGCCGACGTTGATCGACGCCGCGCTGCTGGACGACATTCCGTTGCCGCGGCTGGTGTTCGTCAACGGCCGCCCGTCCGACGCACTGAGCGACCTGTCGACGCTGCCGGACGGCGTGCAGCTGGACACCCTGTCTGCGTCGCTGGCCGCCGGCGACGAGGCGCAGCAGTTGCTCGGCCGCCGTTTCGACGGCAGCGATGAAATCTTTGCGCGCCTCAATGCCGCGCTTGCCGACGAAGGCGTGCTGGTGCGCGTACAGGAAGGCGCGCAGATCGAGGCGCCGCTGCATCTGGTCTTCATCGGCGTGGCCGGCGAGCACGACCTGTCCTGGCATCACCGTCACCTGATCGAACTACGCGCCGGCGCGGCACTGAACGTGGTCGAGCACCACCTGCATGTCGGCGATGCTGCGCATCTGCACAACAGCCTGATGCATGTGCATCTGGCCCAGGATGCGGTGCTCTCGCATGCGCGCGTGCAGGCCGACAGTGCGCACGCAACCTCGCTGCTGCGCACCGATGCCGTGCTGGCGCGCAATGCGCGCTACCAGCGCGTGGATCTGGAACTGGGTGCCAACCTGTCGCGCCACGAACTCAACGTGCGCCTGGAAGGCAATAACGCCCAGCTCACCGCCAATGGCGTGCTGCTCGGCAACGGCCGCCGCCATGTCGATACACGCCTGGGTATCGCGCACATCGCCCGCGACACCAGCTGCGAACTGGTCTGGCGTGGCGTGGGCGCCGATCGCAGCCGGGTGGTCTTCCACGGCGGCATCAACATCCGTCCCGGTGCCGACGGCACCGACGCGCGGCTGTCGAACAAGAACCTGCTGCTGTCGGCCAATGCCGAGATCGACACCCAGCCGGTGCTGGTGATCGATGCGGAGGAAGTGCAGGCCGCGCATGGTGCCACCGTCGGCCAGCTCGATGACAATGCCTTGTTCTATCTGCGCTCGCGCGGCCTGCCGCAGGCCGAGGCGCAGCGCCTGTTGAGCGCCGCGTTCTGCCACGAGCCGCTGCGCATGCTCCCCCCCGCGCTGACTGCGGTGCTGGCGCTGCAGCTGGACCGCGCACTGACCTCGGCAGGCGTGGCATGAACGCGCCCGCCGTCACGCACCTCGCCGCGCCGGACTGGGAGCGCGTGCGCTCGGATTTCCCGTTGTTGATGCGGCAGGTGCATGGCAAGCCGCTGATCTATTTCGACAACGCCAACACCGGGCAGAAGCCGCTGCAGGTCATCGCCGCGACCGACGAGTTCTATCGTCGTCAAAACGCCAATGTGAGCCGCGCGGTGCATGCGCTGGGCACCGAGGCCACCGATGCCTTCGAAGGCGCGCGCAGCAAGCTGGCACGCTTTCTCAACGTGCGCGCCGACGAGCTGGTGCTGTGCAGCGGCACGACCTTTGCGATCAATCTGGTGGCCTATTCCTGGGCGCTGCCGCGCCTGGGCGCTGGCGATGTGATCCTGATTTCGCGCATGGAGCACCACGCCAACATCGTGCCGTGGCAACTGGTGGCGCAACGCACCGGCGCGACCATCCGCGTGGCCGAGATCACCCCGGACGGCGCACTGGATCTGGACGCCTTGCGCAAGGCGATGACGCCGGAAGTCAAGCTGCTGGCGATCACGCATGTGTCCAATGTGCTGGGCACGGTCAATCCGGTGCGCGAGATCTGCCGCGAGGCGCGCAAGCGCGGCATCGTCACCGTGGTGGACGGCTCGCAGGCCGCGCCGCATCGGCGTATCGACGTGGCCGGCATCGGCTGCGATTTCTACGCCATCACCGGCCACAAGATGTGCGGACCCACCGGCACCGGCGCGCTGTGGGCGCGGCGCGAACACCTGCAGGCAATGCCGCCGTTCCTGGGCGGCGGCGAGATGATCAAGGAAGTCAGTTTCGAGGGCACGGTGTTCAACGATGCCCCGCACAAGTTCGAAGCCGGCACGCCCAACATCGCCGGTTTCATCGGCCTGGGCGCGGCAGTTGATTACCTGGAGTCGGTCGGGCTGGCGCACGTGGAAGCGCGCGAAGCCGAGCTGCTGGCGCATTTCACCGAAGAACTGCAGCGCATCGACGGCCTGCGCATCTTCGGCACCACGCCGGACAAGGCCGCTGTTGTGTCGTTCCTGATCGAAGGCGCGCATGCGCACGACCTGGCCACCCTGCTCGACCTGGAAGGCGTCGCAGTCCGCTCGGGCCAGCACTGCGCGCACCCGCTGCTGCAGTACTACGGCGTCGCCGCCACCTGCCGCGCCTCGCTGGCGTTCTACAACACGCACGACGAGATCGAGCGCTTCGTCGCTGCGTTGGTGAAGGTGCGTCGGTTGTTGGGTTGATTGGAATCGGGAATCGGGAATGGAGAATCGACAAGGCGGTTCTCCCGTAGCTCATCAAGCGGCGCAACGCTTTTCCCGATTCCCGATTCCCGATTCCCGATTCCCGATTCCCGATTCCCGATTCCCGATTCCCGATTCCCGATTAAACTGCTCCCATGCAGACCACCACCTTCCGTACCGCCACCGTCGACGATATCGACGCCCTCGTGTCACTGGTGACCTCGGCCTATCGCGGCGATGTCAGCCGGGTGGGCTGGACCACCGAGGCCGACTTTCTCGACGGCGCGCGGATCGATCCTGCGGTGCTGCGCGAGGACCTGTTGCGCGACCGCAGCCTGGTACTGCTGGTCGAACAGGACGGGCGCCTGCTGGCCTGCGCGCATATTGCCGACGACCACGGCGCCGGCTATTTCGGCATGTTTGCGGTGGATCCCTCGCTGCAGGGCAGCGGGCTCGGCAAGACCTTGTTGGCCGAGGCCGAGCGCATCGCTTTCAGCGAGTGGCAGCTGCCGGTGATGCGCATGACGGTGATCGACATCCGTGACGAGCTGATCGCGTTCTACGAGCGACGCGGCTACCGCCGCACCGGCATCACCAAACCGTTCCCGTATGGCGACGCGCGTTTTGGCGTGCCGCTGCGCCAGGACCTGCGCTTCGAGGTGCTGGAAAAACCGCTCGGCGGCGCTGCGCTGTGAGCGACACCTGGACCTTCGTCTGCGCCAGCGAGGCGCTGCTGCCCGGCGAGCTGCAGACCGTCTGGGACGAGGTAACCGATGCCCCGATCGTGATCTTCAACCTCGACGGCGAGCTGTACGCGCTGGAAGACCGCTGCAGCCACGAAGACTATGAATTGTCGCCGGGCACGTTCGACCCGGCAGAAGGCAGCATCGAGTGCCTGCTGCACAGCGCCCGCTTCGACATCCGCGACGGCCGCCCGCTGTGCGCACCGGCCTACACCGCGGTGCCCAAGTTCCCGGTCAAGCGCGAACACGGCGGCATCTGGACCCGCGATGACCGCTGACACCAGCCGGACCCGTGCGTAATACGGCAGCCGTGAGTTGAAGCCACTAAGGGCTCTGACCTGCAGTCCCGGTCCCGTCCGGCATGCACGCCAGGAGGCCGCAGATTCGCGCATCGCATGAGAAGACTCGCTGCCATGTCAGCGAGGTCGACCAGCCTCGATAGCGGCACTTCGGCCCGCTAGCAGGCGCACACCCGCGCATTTCCATGTGCAACCCCGCATTGAGTACCGCAGTGGCCTGACGCCTCAGGCAGCACGATTGCCTGGGTGCGTGGCGCCAGCCGACAAAGATTGCAAAGAAGAATGATTTGCATTTAAGATCTCAGCCCTTCAGGCCTTCTTAACAACTGGCCTGCCCTGCGATCCCATGCGCCCAGCTCTGCTCGACACCTTTTTCCTGACCTTGCCCCGCATGCGCCTGGCCGCGCAGCGCCTGCGCGTGTCCGGAGACTGGTCGGGCCGACTGGCTGCCTCGGGCTAGCGGGCGCGCCTTCTCCGATCCGCCTTCCCATCCCGCATCCGCCGAGCCATCGCCAGGCCGGAGCCTCGCTTTCCTCTTCGAGACGCCTCATGACTCCCAGGATTTCCCCGCTCGCCTCGGCCGTGCTGCTGACGCTGTCCGCTCCTGCCTTCGCCCAGCCTGCCGATGCGCCGGCACCTCCGGGCGCGGTCGATCTGGACGCCATCCGGGTGCAGCAGGAACGTGCGCAAAAGCCGTCCTCGCCCAAGTACACCGAGGTGCTGCGCGACACGCCGCAGACGATCACCGTGGTCACCAAGCAGACCATGGACCAGCAGAACCTGCTGTCGTTGCGCGATGTGCTCAGCACCCTGCCCGGCATCACCTTCGGCGCGGGCGAAGGCGGCGGCGGCTATGGCGACAGCATCAACCTGCGCGGCTTCACCGCCAGCAGCGACATCACCACCGATGGCGTGCGCGACAGCGCCCAGTACAGCCGCAGCGACACCTTCAACCTGGAAGCGGTGGAGCTGATCAACGGCGCCAACTCCGCCATGTCCGGCGCCGGTTCGGTCGGCGGCAACATCAATCTGGTCACCAAGACCGCCGGCCAGGGCGACTTCACCAATGTCGTGGTCGGTGGCGGCAGCGACCGCTATGGCCGGTTGACTGCCGACAGCAATTACGACTTCGAGAACGGCACCGCCGTGCGCCTGAACGCCATGGGCCACACCCAGGATGTGCCGGGGCGCGATGAGGAATTCCGTCATCGCTGGGGCTTTGCGCCGTCGGTGGCATTCGGCCTGGGCTCGGATACCCGCTTCACCCTGAGCTACCTGCACCAGCACGACAACAACCTGCCGCAGTACGGTGTGCCGTTCGCGCTCAGCCCGTTCAACGACGGCCCGCTGCCGGGCGTGGACCCGGAAACCTTCTTCGGTTACCGCAATACCTCGCGTCAGGAAATCGACGTGGACATGCTGACCGGCGTGCTGGAAATGGATTTCGACGACAACATCAAACTGCGCAGCCTGGCGCGCGTGCAGCGCGTCGACCAGACCACCAATGCCACCGCGCCGCAGGGCACCTGGTGCCTGCCCAACGGCACCGACCCGTACACCGGCCGCGCCTGTGTCGGCCAGCCAGCGGCCAGCTGGAACCCCAACAGCGGCCCGCGCGGCCTGGTGCGCGAGACGGAAAACTTCATCGCGCACAGCCAGACCGACCTGACCGCCACCTTGCACACCGGCGCCATCGAGCACCGCGTGGTCGCGGGCGTGGCCTTCAGCAAGGAAGACTTCGAACTCAATAGCGGCACCACCTTCCGCAATGCCGATGGCTCCACCACCGGCATCACCTACCCGGTGCAGTCCTTCGACAATCCGTACAACATCTGGACCGGTCCGCAGAATTATTTCCGCACCGGGCGCAGCAAGGGCAGCCTGACCAATCAGGCGGTGTACCTGTTCGATACGCTGCAGTTCAACGAACAGTGGATGCTCAACCTGGGCGGCCGCTACGAGCACAACGAAGGCGACAGCACCACCTACACCGTCAACGCCGCCGGCAACGTCACCGGTGTGAGCGCGGGCTTCCCGGCCGGCAGCGAAGAGGACCTGTTCTCGTATCGCGCCGGCCTGGTCTTCAAGCCGGCAGAGAACGCCAGCCTGTATCTGTCCTACGCCAACAGCAAGACGCCCTCCAAGGCCTCGGTCAACGGCTCGTGCACGCCGATTGCCACGGCCACCGCCGGCGCCAACTGCAATGTCGAGCCGGAGACGGCGGTCAACATCGAACTGGGCGGCAAGTGGGACGTGCTGGACCAGCGCCTGGCACTGACTGCCGCGCTGTTCCGCAACGAGCGCGAAAACTACAAGGTCAACAGCGGCGACCCGCTGATCCCCGAGCAGGTGCTGGACGGCAAGGCGCGCGTGGACGGCGTCGCGCTTGGCGCCGCCGGTTACCTGACCGAGCGCTGGTCGATCTTCGCCAACTACACCTTCCTGGACAGCGAAGTGCTGCAAAGCGTGTCCAACCGCACCGAGAGCCTCACCGGCGACCCGGTGGCCGGACGCGAGCTGGTGCAGACCCCGCGCAATGCCGGCAACATCTGGACCACCTACACGCTCAACCAGTGGACCTTCGGCTACGGCGTCACCTACCAGGGCGGTTTCTATCCCAACAACGCCTCGGCCGCGGCCTACATCAAGACCGACGACTACTGGGTGCACCGCGCGATGGTCGGCCTGCGTGTCAACGACTGGCTCAGCCTGCAGTTGAACGTCAACAACCTGTTCGACGAGGAGTACTACACCAGCGTGCGCAACAACCTCACCGTCAATGCGGCCGGCACCGTCACCGCCGGCAATGGCTGGGCGCTTCCGGGCGAAGGCCGCTCGGCGGTGTTGAGCGCCACCTTCAGTTTCTGACCCACTGGCACGCCGTCCGCACAACGCGGGCGGCGTGGAGACCACCGCATGTTGCTGTCCATTCCCGATGTTCTCAGTCCCACCCAGCTCGCCGAGCTGCGCGCGCGGCTGGACGCGGCCGACTGGGCGGACGGCCGCATCACCGCCGGCCATCAGTCGGCGCAGGCCAAGGACAACGCGCAGTTGCCCGAAGACGGCGCGGTGGCACGCGAGGCCGGCGCCCTGGTGCTCGAGGCGCTTGCCCGCAACAGCACGTTCTTTTCGGCGGTGTTGCCGCGGCGCATCTATCCGCCGCTGTTCAATCGCTACAGCGGCGGGCAGTCGTTCGGGTATCACGTGGACAACGCGATCCGTTACGACCGCAGTCGCGGCGGCGCAGATCCCGTGCGCACCGACGTCTCCGCCACCTTGTTTCTCAGCGACCCGGACAGCTACGACGGCGGCGAGCTGGTGATCGAAGACACCTACGGCACGCAATCGGTGAAGCTGCCGGCCGGGCACCTGGTGATCTATCCCGGCACCAGCCTGCATCGGGTAATGCCGGTGACCCGCGGCGCGCGTGTGGCCTGTTTCTTCTGGACCCAAAGCATGTTGCGCGACGATGCGCAGCGGCGCCTGCTGTTCGAACTGGATGTGTCCATCCGACGGCTGACCCAGGACACCCCCGGCCATCCGTCGCTGATCCAGCTCACCGGCGTGTACCACAACCTGTTGCGGCAATGGGCCGATGTCTGAGCCCGTACCGGACACCGCGCAGCTGATCGACCTGCTGCGTACCCAACCCGATCGCGCGGTCGCGCTGCTGCGCAAGGCTGCCGAGCGCCAGGATCTGGCGGCGCAACTGCTGCTCGCCCAGCTCCACGCCGAAGGCCGCGGCATCCCCGCCGATCCGGCCATGGCGATGCTGTGGTACGAAGTCGCCGCCAATGCCGGGAATCCGGAAGCAATGAATCAGTTGGGGCGCTGCCACGAACTGGGCTTTGGCACCGCCTGCAACGAGGTGCTGGCGGCGCTGTGGTATCGCCGCGCCGCCGAGCACGGGCTGGATTGGGGCATGTACAACCTCGCGCATCTGTACGGCTCCGGCCGTGGCGTGGCACAGGATCACGCGCAGGCGCTGGCGCTGTACCGCACGGCCGCCGAACGCGGGCACGCCAAATCGATGAACTTCGTGGCGCGCTATCTGGACCAGGGCCTGGCCTGCGCTGCGGATCCGATCGCTGCACGCGGCTGGTATCGCCGCTCTGCCGAAGCAGGCGATTTTCGCGGCCAGGCCAGTTACGCCACCTTGCTCGCGGATGCCGGCGACCTCGATCAGGCCGAGCGCTGGATGCGCCGTGCGATCGCCGGCGGGCATTCCGGCTTTCTGCAACAGCTCACGCCGTTGCTGGCGAGTGCAACGCACCCACGTCTGCGCGCCTTGCTGAGCGAAGTGGCCGCGCGGCAATCGCAGTTGCAGCCGTCGCTGGCAGCGGAAGTGGCCTGAGCGCAGCATGGCCACTTCCAACGACACCATCGCCACCACACAGCAACGCCGCGGTTTCTGGCTGCGCATGCTGCATCAATGGCACTGGATCAGTTCGGCGCTGTGCCTGATCGTCATGCTGCTGTTCACCATCACCGGGCTGACCTTGAACCATGCCGCGCGCATCGAAGCCAGCCCCTCGACCGAACACCGCACGCTCACGCTGCCGCCGGCCCTGCTCAAGTCCCTGGGCAGCCGCGACGACGGCGACGCCCCGCTGCCGCCGCGCGTGGCGCAGTGGCTGGGGCGTGAGCTGGATATCAGCATCGGCACGCGCGCGGGCGAATGGTCGGCCGACGAGGTGTATCTGGCGCTGCCGCGTCCTGGCGGCGATGCCTGGCTGAGCCTGGACCGCAGCACCGGCGCAATCGAGTACGAACGCACCGGACGTGGCGCCATCGCCTATCTCAACGATCTGCACAAGGGCCGTAACGCAGGGCCGGCCTGGGGCTGGTTCATCGACGTGTTCGCCATTGCCTGCCTGGTGTTCTGCATCACCGGGCTGTTCCTGCTGCATCTGCATGCGCACCAGCGCCGCATGACCTGGCCACTGGTCGGCCTGGGTCTGCTGATTCCGTTGCTGCTCGCCCTGCTGTTGATCCACTGACCTTTCTACCGGAGACGATCATGCGCGCCACCCTGACCATCGCCCTGAGCGGCCTGCTCGCCATGCCGGCATACGCGGCCACGCTCGACATCAACGTCGAGATTCCCAAGCTCAACGTCGCCGAATATCACCGCCCGTATGTGGCGATCTGGCTGGAAGGTGCGGACCAGAAGGTCGCCGCCAATCTGGCGGTCTGGTACCAATCCAAGGACACCGCCGAAGGCCACGGCACCAAGTGGCTGCCGGACCTGCGCCAATGGTGGCGCAAGAGCGGCCGCACCCTCGAGGTGCCGGTCGACGGCATCACCGGCCCCACCCGTCCGGCCGGCGCGCATGCGCTGTCGTTCTCCGATACCAAGGGCGCGCTGAAGTCGTTGCCGGCCGGCCAGTACACGCTGGTGGTGGAAGCCGCGCGCGAGGTCGGCGGCCGCGAACTGGTCAAAGTGCCTTTCACTTGGCCTGCAAAGACGCCGCAGAGCGCCAAGGCCAGCGGCAGCAGCGAACTGGGCGCCGTCAGCCTGGTCGCCAAACCGTGACACCTGGCGTCGGCCGGTGGCGCGGGCAGCTTGCGCCCCTGCCCCGCTGGCGCCAGCTGCAGCCGCTTCAGCAGATCGTCTCCCGCTTTTTTTGTCCCACGCATCCAGCCAGCGCAGCGAGGCGCGCTGATCAGACACGTGACCCACCGTCCTTATCGTCCTTCAAGGAGTTGTCATGAAACGTTCGTTCGTCCTGATCGCCATGCTCGCCGCACTGCCGGTCAGCGCACTCGCCCACAAGGCCTGGTTGCTGCCGTCGCAGACCATCATCGCCGGTGAGGCGCCGTGGATCACGGTGGATGCAGCGGTGTCCAACGACCTGTTCTACTTCAACCACGTGCCGCTGCGCCTGGACAACCTGAGCATCACCGCGCCCGATGGCAGTCCGCTCAAGCCGGAAAATCCAGCCACCGGCAAGTACCGCAGCGTGTTCGACCTGCAGCTCACCCAGCCCGGCACCTACAAGCTGAGCATCGTCAACGCCGGCCTGTTCGCCAGCTGGAAGGAAGACGGCAAGCCCAAGCGCTGGCGCGGCGATGAAACCCGCTTCGCCACCGAGGTGCCGAAGAACGCGCAGGACCTGCAGGTCTCGCAGTCCTTCAACCGGGTAGAAACCTTCGTCACCCGTGGTGCGCCGACCACCACCGTGTTCAAGCCCGCCGGCAAGGGCATCGAGTTGATTCCGGTGACCCATCCCAACGATCTGGTCGCCGGCGAAGCGGCCCAGTTCACGCTGCAACTGGATGGCAAGCCGGCGGCGGGGCTGGAGATCGAGATCGTGCGCGGTGGCACCCGCTATCGCGATGCGCAGAACGAGATCAAGCTCAAAACCGATGCCAAGGGCGGCTTCAGCGTGACCTGGCCGGAGCCGGGCATGTACTGGCTGGAGACCACCACCGAAGACACAAAAACTTCGCTGCCACAGGCCAAGCAGCGCCGCCTGGGCTATGTCGCCACGCTAGAAGTGCTGCCGCAATAATCCGCCGGCACGCGGCAGGAGCGCACGTAGCGTGCATCCTGCCGCCCCGTCTTCATAATATCCGTCCATGTCCGCATCGTCTTCCGCTGACCACGCCATTGCCACGCTCGGCGGCCGCAGCATGGGCACCACCTGGAGCGTGAAGCTGGTAGCACCGCGCGGACGCGACCTGCATCCATTGCACGCCTGCATCCAGGCCGCACTGGATCGCGTGGTTGCGCAGATGAGTACCTGGGAGGCCGATTCGGATATCAGCCGTTACAACCGCGCACCGCCAGGCAGCTGGCACCACCTGCCCGACGAATTCCACGCGGTGCTGAGCGCCGCACTGGAGATTGCACAGGCCAGCGATGGCGCCTTCGATCCCACCGTCGGCCCGATGGTCGAGCTATGGGGTTTCGGCGCTGCTGGCGGGCGTCAACGCGTGCCGGCAGCGGAGACGATCGCATTGGCGAGTCTGCGTTGCGGCTGGCAACGCCTGCAGCTGGATGGCAAGCGTGTGCTGCAGCCTGGCGCAGCGGCGCTGGATCTGTCCGGCATCGCCAAGGGCTTCGGTGTGGACTGCGTGCATCGCGCATTGCTGCAGTCGGGGATCGACAGTGCATTGATCGAGGTCGGCGGCGAATTGTTCGGCTACGGACGCAAGCCCGATGCCAGCGCGTGGCGCGTGCTGGTCGAATCCGCCCCCGACGAAGATGCCGGCAGCGCGCTGCCGGCACGGGTGCTGGTGCTGGACGGCCTGGCGGTCGCCACCTCCGGCGATCGCTGGCACCGCTTCGATGCCGGCGGCACACGCTATACGCACACCTTCGACCCACGCACCGGCGCGCCCGTTCCGCATGCCCCCGCAGCGGTCACCGTACTTGCGCCCGATGCGATGCAGGCCGATGCCTGGGCCACCGCGATGACCGTGCTTGGCGTCGATGCCGGTCTTGCCCATGCACGCACTGCAGAGCTGGCCGTGCGATTCCTGGCACGCAAGGACGGCATCCTGCTCGAATCCATGAGCCCGGCATTCGAACGCCACCTGTCCGCGTCATGACCAGCGCCACCTCACGGGTGTGGCTGGGCAATGGGCTGGTTCTGCTGGCGCTTGCCGGCGTCGTCGGCTGGCTGGGCGGCTTGCATGACGGTACATGGTGGAGCGCACCCACGCCGCAGCGCTGGCAACTGGCGGCTCTCGGCCTGGCGCTATATCTGGGCCTGTGCACTGCCGTGCTGCTGCGCGCACGCACGCGCAGTGGCGCACAACGCGCAGACGCCAGCCGCGTATTGATCGTCTGGGCTAGCCAGACCGGATTTGCGCGTGAACTGGCGCAACGCAGCGTTGCCGCGCTGCAATCGGCAGGCGTCGGTGCGCATGCGCTGCCGATCGAGGCCGTCGATCGCGATCAACTCGCACGCGTGCCGCGGCTGCTGTGCATCGTCAGCACCACCGGTGAAGGCGATGCACCCGACCATGCGCAGTCGGCCGAGCGCAGTTGGCTTACCGACGACGCGCAGGATCTGACTGCCGTGCAGTACGCGGTGCTGGCCCTAGGCGACCGTGGTTACGCGCACTTTTGCGCGTTCGGCCGACGCCTCGACGATCGCTTGCAGGCGCGCGGCGCCACGCGCTTGTTCGAGCGCATCGAGGTCGATAACGCTGACCCGAACGCACTGCAGCACTGGCAACGCCGTCTGGCGGAACTGGCGCCCGCACTCGCGACGCAGTCGGACTGGAGCCTGCCGACCTACACCGCCTGGCAGCTACGCGAGCGCATCCGCGTCAATCCCGGCAGCGCAGGTGCGCCGATTTATCGGCTGCGCCTGACGCCATGCGATGGCGCATTGCCGCAGTGGAGCGCAGGCGATATCGCGGAGATTGCACCGCGTAATGCCACGGATGCGGTGGAGTGCTGGCTGCGGCGCAACCACTACGATGGCGCGCAGCACGTCGAAGGCCGCCCCCTGCGCGACTGGCTCGGCGGCGCGCAACTTCCCGTCGATGCCGATGCCGCTCTCTGTATCGATGTGGGTGCCGGTACCGATGCCGACGCCGACGCCGACGCCGACGCCGAAGTCAGAATCGGCCAACGTGCGGGTACGGGTACGGGTACAACGACAACGAGAACTACAGATACAGATACAGATGAAGGCATGAGTTCAACAATGGACGCAGAAGCAGTGGTGCGCCGCCTGGCTGCCCTGCCCCATCGCGACTACTCGCTTGCCTCCATCCCCGAAGAAGGCCACGCCGAACTGCTGGTGCGCGAACACCGTCACGCCGACGGCAGCCTGGGTCTGGGCAGCGGCTGGCTTTGCGTCCATGCACCGATCGGCGCAGCCATCGCGCTGTGCTTGCGCAGCAACCCCGGCTTCCACCCGCCCGCACCCGACCAGCCGATGCTGCTGATCGGCAATGGCACCGGCATTGCCGGTCTGCGCGCGCATCTTCGTGCACGCATCGCAGCCGGCGCGCGTCGCAACTGGCTGCTGTTCGGCGAACGCAATGCCGCGCATGACGCGCTGTATGCCGACGAGCTGCAGCAGTGGCAGCAGGATGGATGGCTCGAACGCCTGGAGCTTGTCTACTCGCGCGATCAACCACAGCCACCGCATTACGTCCAACACGCACTGGCCGCAGCCGCCGACCGCCTGCGTCATTGGGTTGATCAAGGCGCCTGCATCTACGTCTGCGGCAGCCTGCGCGGCATGGCACCGGAGCTTGACCAGACCCTGGATGCCGTTCTCGGTGCCGAGGTCAGACAGGAACTGCTACGCACCGGACGCTATCGCCGCGACGTGTATTGAACCATCGGGTGTAGCGCTGCCAACAGCGATCAACACCGCGACTACGTAGCAGCCAGGCCAGCGCCCCCGTTGCTGCAATCCGCATCATTGATGCCTGCGGTGGCTGCGCGCTCACCGCATAAGTGAAACGCCCTAGACCGGACTCACCCGGATCGCCAGCAACTCGCCGCCGCCATCGAGCACATAGCGGGTGCGCGTGGAGGCACTCAGCCATGCGGTATCGCCGGCAGCCAACGGTGGCAAGCCACTGTCGCGCCCAAAGCTGGCCTGGCCTGCAAGCAGATGAATCGCCCAGGCGCTGCCCGGATCGGCAAAAAACAGCATGGTGCCAACCAGCGGCCGATGCAGCAGTTCGGTCTGCAGCAGATCGCGCCGCCACATCAGATTGAAATCCTGGGTCGGCCCGTCGAGCAGCGTCGCACGTACCGTTTCTTCGCCTGTGAATCGGATGCGCTGGTACGGCGGCAGCAATTCGCAGCTGCGATGACTGCTGCCAGAAGCATCGGTACCGCCATAGGCGCTGGCGTGATTGCCGCCATGGTCAGCGCCACTGCTCTCATTGCCATTGCCACTATCGCTTTCGCTGCCAGTGCCGCCGCCAGTAGCAGTAGCAATGCCAATGGCTGCACCTGTGCCTGTGCCACTGCCGCTGCCGCTGCCGCTGCCGTTGCCGTTGCCGTTGCCGTTGCCGTTGCCGTTGCCGTTGCCGTTGCCGTTGCCGTTGCCGTTGCCGTTGCCGTTGCCAGCATCACCAAACTGCAAGCGCATGCCATTGCCGTGCAACAGCACCAGCTCGCGATCGATGCCAGGGAATGCGGAAAACGCTGCGTCCTGCTCGATCTCGGCGATCGACAGGCGTAGCGACCACGCGTCGGCACCGCCGAGGCGCAGGATCTCGCGCGTCCAGCCCAATTGATTGCGCCACCGTTCGCGCCGGTAGTCGGTGGCCGGAATCACCCGGCTGCTCAGGTCTGTCAGCTGCATTGGCGCATTGTGCCCGAAGCGCTGCGGTGGTCCGTCATTCCCCGGCTCGGCGCACCAGCGCGTAGACCGGGCTCCACTACAGATGCGTACGACACCGGCAGTCAATGCCAACCACGTGCAGGCACCCAGCAATCACCTGCAAGACGCCACTGATCAGACGGACGCCTGCAGTTGAAAAATATACTTGTAGGCAGACGGTCGATCAGCAGAATTGGCGTACCACCAGAAGCAGATCGCTACGAGCGGCCCCCCACTGCGCCACTCATTCCACCGCCGGTCTTTCCCGGAACGGCCACTCGCGCCAGCCATTCCGCCGCGCTGAGCCCCAAAACGAAAAACGCCCGGCTGCACATCCAAGTGCAACACCGGGCGATTCCACGTCCTTGTCGGCTTCCAGCCATCCCCCGGACATCCTGTCCAGTTAGGTTGCGGCCACGCATCCTCGCGTCGAACCGTATCTCGGATCCTTTCCCCTTAACGCCGTCCCACCGGTTTCACCGCCGCCCCCTTGGCAGCCTTCTTGGCGGGAGCCATCGTGGCTCCTACTTCGATCAGGTCTCGATTCCGTTCGACCGTCTTGAGTCCGATGCCCTTGACCAGTGCCAGTTCCTCGGCACTTTTGAAGGGACCGTTTGCCTGACGGTGCTCGACGATTGCCTCGGCTTTTGATCGCCCGACATTCGTCAGCACCTTGTCCAATTCCTCAGCAGACGCGGTGTTGATATCGACCTTGTCGAGTGCATACGCATTCGAGGACAACAGCAACGCCAGTAGCAGGGACTTCAGGGCTACGGTAAATGACTTCATTGCAACGCTCCTTGTGGCTTGGGTGATGGTCCTAGCCAGCATTCCTGCCGGCGGAGCCAGTGTCCCGCGCCACATGCAGCAATCCTATCGCCAACGAACTTTTCACACAGCCGGTGAACTGCGCGCCGCCCTGCAGGGAAATACCTACCCCCAGGCACGGGCGTAGAATGTGCCGTTACGTCACGTATTCGGAGCCTCCATGGACAGTGCCAAGATCGACCAATTCATCAGCGACACCTGGGACCGCGAGATCGTCCCGCAATTGGTCGATTACATCCGCATTCCCAATAAATCGCCGATGTTCGACGCCGATTGGGTCGCGCATGGCTACATGGAGCAGGCGGTTACCCTGATGGAAACATGGGCGCGTGCGCAGGCCATCGACGGCATGCAGGTCGAGGTGGTGCGCCTGGAAGGCCGCACGCCGTTGATCTTTATCGAGATTCCGGCAACCGGCGCCGAATCCGGCGATGACACCGTGCTGCTGTATGGCCATCTTGACAAGCAACCGGAAATGACCGGCTGGGATGCCGACCTCGGCCCGTGGGAGCCGGTGCTGCGCGATGACAAGCTGTACGGCCGCGGTGGCGCCGACGATGGCTACGCGATCTTCGGTTCGCTGGCGGCGGTGCTGGCGCTGCGTACCCAGGGCCTGCCGCATGCGCGCTGCGTGGTGCTGATCGAAGCCTGCGAGGAATCCGGCAGCTACGACCTGCCCGCCTATGTCGACCATCTGGCCGCACGCATCGGCAAGCCATCGCTGGTGGTGTGCCTGGATTCGGGCTGCGGCAACTATGAGCAGCTGTGGTGCACCACCTCGCTGCGCGGCCTGACCGGCGGCAACCTGAGCGTGAAGGTGCTGGAGGAAGGCGTGCATTCGGGCGATGCCTCCGGCGTGGTGCCGTCCAGCTTCCGCTTGCTGCGCCAGTTGCTGTCGCGGATCGAGGACGAAGCCAGCGGCCGCATCCTGCTGGACGGATTGCATGTGGAGGTGCCGGCCGAACGACTCACGCAAGCGAAGGCTGCGGCTGCGACGCTGGATACGGCCATCTTCGACAAATTCCCGATGGTCGAGGGCCTGGTGCCGATGCATGACGACCTCACCGAGCTGGTGTTGAATCGCACCTGGCGCCCGGCGTTGTCGATCACCGGTGTGGACGGCATGCCGCCGCTGGCGTCGGCCGGCAACGTGCTGCGTCCGCAGACCGCGGTGAAGCTGTCACTGCGTCTGCCTCCGACCGCCGACGGCAAGGCCTGTGGCGAACTGCTGAAAGAGGCCTTGCTGCGCGACCCACCGAACGGCGCACAGGTAACCCTGGAACTGGAAAAGGCATCATCGGGCTGGAATGCGCCCGAGATGGCGCCATGGCTGGCAAAAGCCATCGACGACGCCAGCCTGGCGTTCTTCGACAAGCCGGCGATGTACATGGGCGAAGGCGGCTCGATCCCGTTCATGGGCATGCTGGGCGAGAAGTTCCCGGGCGCGCAGTTCATGATCACCGGCGTGCTCGGCCCGCATTCCAATGCGCATGGCCCCAACGAGTTCCTGCACATCCCGATGGGCAAGCGGGTCACGGCCTGCGTGTCCAAGGTGATTGCCGAGCACCACGCCGCCTGCCTGCGCGGCGAGACCAGCGGCTCACCGGTGGCGGCTGACAGCGGCACCCGTCATGGCGGGCATGGCTGCTGCTGAGTTGGCGGTTTAACCGACGCATGCCCTGGGCGTGCATTGGTTGATGGAAGTGCTAGATCGCACTGAGTGAGGGTTCACGCGCAGGTGCGTAGGTGGTTTGGCTGTGTGGTTTTTTACCCATCGCCTTGCTGCGCACCCTCACCCCAACCCCTCTCCCGATGGCAGAGGGGCTTGGAGCTTGCTCGTGGTGAAGTGCTAGTCTGCCGATCCCACTTCCCTCAGTGCCTGCGATGAACACTCTCTTCGGTAGCGACAGCTGGCTTTACATCATTCTGGTCGGCTTCGTGGTCGGGCTGCTGGCCCGTTTCATCACCCCCGGCACGCAGCGACTGGGATGCCTGCTGACCATCGTGCTGGGCATCGCCGGCGCAGTGGTGGCCAGCTGGTTCGGTCGCTACATGGGCTGGTACCACGCCGGCGAACCGGCCGGTTTCCTCGGTGCGTTGCTGGGTGCGATCGCGATCCTGGCACTGCTGCGGCTGTTCAGCGGCAGCAAGCGTTGATCGACCCGGCGTCGCTCTAGATCTGCTGCGCCTCACTTCACTACACAGCATTCACTCATGACGTCATCGTTGCTTCCCGATACCGCGCGCGATGCGCTCCGTCTGCAGTGGGCGCGGCATGCGCTAGATGACCCTGAGATCACGCTGCAACGTGCCTCCGTCGATGCGGGATTTCGCAGTTACTGGCGCACACAAGGACGCGGCATGGATCGCATCCTGATGGATGCGCCACCGGCGCTGGAAAATGTGGCGCCCTGGTTGCGCATGCATGCACTGCTCGGCGAGCACGGCGTGCGGGTGCCACGGGTGCTTGCGCAAGATCTCGAAACGGGGTTCTTGCTATTGGAAGACCTGGGCGTGCCGACCTTGGCGCAGGTACTGACCGACGCCAATGCCGACACGCTGCTGGACGCTGCGATCACTCAATTATTGCTGCTGCAGCGTATTTCGCCGCCCGCCGACAGCGGCGTGTTCGGCGAGGCACTGCTGCAACGCGATGCCGGCCTGTTCGAAGACTGGTTTCTCGGCCGCCACCTGGGCCTGCAGCTGGACTGCAGCTACTCCGAGCAACTGCAGTTGGTGCAGCGTCGTTTGATGGATAACGCACTGGCGCAGCCGCGCGTCTTTACCCATCGCGATTTCATGCCGCGCAATCTGATGCCGGTCGGCGACGGGCCGGCGGTGCTGGATTTCCAGGATTGTGTGATCGGGCCGATCGCCTACGACCCGATCAGCCTGTTCAAGGACACCTCGGTGAGTTGGCCGCTGGCGCGCGTGGATGGCTGGCTGGAGCGCTACCACGCACGTGCGGCAGCGGCCGGACTGCCGGTGCCGCCGCTGCCGCAATTCCTGCGTGATGCGGACTGGATGGGTGTGCAGCGGCATCTGAAGAATCTGGGCATCTTCTCGCGCCTGAGCCATCGCGACGGCAAGCACTGGTATCTGGATAACGTGCCGCGTTTCATTGTCTATCTGGACGAGGTGTTGCCGCGTCATCCCGACCTTGCGCCACTGATCGGCCTGCTGGAAAACCTGGTCAAACCTGCACTGGCGGCACGCTCCGCGCAGGCTGGCGCATGAAGGCACTGATCTTCGCGGCCGGGTTTGGCGAGCGCATGCGTCCGTTGACCGAACACACGCCCAAGCCGCTGCTGTCGGTCGGCGGCACACCGCTGATCGTCTGGCACCTGCGCAAGCTGGCCGCACTGGGCGTGGACGAGGTGGTGATCAATACCTCGTGGTTGGCCGAACAATTTCCGCAGGTACTGGGGGACGGCAGCGCGTTCGGGCTGCGGCTGACGTATTCCTTCGAGGGCGCCACCCCGCTGGAAACCGGCGGCGGCATGCTGCACGCATTGCCGTTGCTGGGCGATGCGCCGTTCCTGCTGGTCAACGGCGATATCTGGACCAATTTCGATTTCGCGCGGCTGTCGGGTGCGCCGGCGGGCCTGGCCCAGCTGGTGCTGGTCGATCAACCCGCCTATGCAGCACGCGCAGACTTTGCGTTGGATGCCGATGGCAAGGTGCGCGCAGATCTGCCCGCGACGCTGACCTACGCCGGCATCGGCATGTATCGACCGGCGCTGCTGCGCGATTGGCAATCGGTCATCGGCCAGCTCCCGGAGCCCACCGGCAGGGCGCCGCGCTTCGCGCTGGCGCCGATCCTGCGCGCGCAGATGGCGGCAGGCCTGATCGATGGCATCCACCATGCCGGACGCTGGACAGATGTCGGCACGCCGCAGCGATTGGCAGAGCTGGATGCGCAGTTGCTGCGCGACGGCGGCTGATCACAACCACGCCGCTGCAACGCCCGGCCGCGCATCGTGCATTGCTCGAACTGCGCACACCAACCATCTCGACGGGCCTTGCATCCAACCCGATGCGCGCCGCTCCTGCTGTTATCCATGCCCACCAACCGTCTCGACGGGTCCTTGCCCGCCTACCGTCGCGGGACCTTACGCGGCATGGATGCCGCGTAAGAGCCTACAAGGACGTACTTGCGGCGTGTCCCGCGATGGTAGGCGGGCAAGGGCCATGCAGCCAAGCCGCAGATCAACCGCTCTGCAAGCTTCAGGCGATGTGCTTCGAATGCCTGGACAACTGCGATAGATGTGCAGATGGGAAGCGCAAAGCAGCCCGTGTCTGCCTAGCGCTGAGCGTGGTAATTCCGTCAGCTGCTCGAAGAGCCGCGATCCTCAAGCACTCGCCGCAGGAACGGCACGGTGATACGGCGCTTGGCAGCCAGCGATTCGCGATCCAGCCGATCCAGCAATGCCACCAGTCCGGCCAGTTCGCGTTCGCTGTGGGTCAGCAGCCAGTCGATTGCTGCTTCGTCCAGTGCCAATCCGCGCCGTTGCGCACGATCACGCAACACCGCTGCGCGCCCGGCGTCGTCGAGCACCGGCAGGCTGATGCGGATGCACTGCGACAGCCGCGAGCGCAGATCCGGCAACACCAAGGCCAGGCCGTCAGGCATCTGCCGCGCGGTGTACAGCAAGGTGGTGCCGGCAGCGCGCGCACGGTTGTGGAAATCGAACAGCGCCACTTCGTCGTCGCGCTGCCCGGCAATGCTTTCCACGCCGTCCAGTGCGACCAGGCTGCGTCCTTCCAGCGCTTCGAGCGCATCGCGCAACCGGCCAATGGCGGCGTGCAGAGGCAGGTACGCCGGGGCGCGCCCGGCCTGCTCGGCGGCGGCGCACAACGACAACGCCAGATGCGTCTTGCCGGTGCCGGCGGGGCCGGCCAGATACAGCCAGTCGCTCACCTGCCCGACCGCCAGCGCCTGCAGCTGCGACAGCAGGCCGTCGGGCGCGGCGATGTAGCTATCGAATCGCTGATCGGGCGGCGCGCGCAACGCCAGTGGCAACTGCGGAACACTCACAACCGGTCTGCGTCCTTGCTTGGGTCGATGATCACGCTGCGCTCGGGCGTGGACTGCAGCACGATGCCGGCGCGCTCGCCTGCGTACAGATCGCTGTGGGTGTACTGCTCATGTGCGTAGCGCAGCAACACGTTGGCCACCGCTGCCACCGGCAGCGCCAGCAGCATGCCGAGGAAGCCGAACAACTGGCCGCCCGCCATCACCGCGAAGATCACCGCGACCGGATGCAGACCGATCTTGTCGCCGACGATACGCGGGGTCAGCACATAGCTTTCCAGCAACTGGCCGACCGTAAACACCACGCCCACGCCGATCAGCAACTTCAGATCCAGACCCTGTGCCTGTACCACGGCCGCCAGCAAGGCGAGCACGATGCCGGTGGTGGCGCCCAGATACGGAATGAAGCTGATGAAGCCGGCAATGATGCCGATCAGCAGGCCCAGATTGAGCCCGATGATGGACAGGCCGGCGGCGTAGATCGCCCCCAGCGCCAGCATCACCAGGAACTGGCCGCGGATGAAGCCACCCAGCACGTCGTTGGATTCCTGTGCGAGCCGGCTCACGGTGCCGATGTAGGCACGCGGAATGACCGCAGCCACACGCTCGACCAGGCGATCCCAGTCGCGCAGGAAGTAGAACGCCAGGATCGGTAGCAACGCCAGGTTGATCACCCAGGTCACCATCGCAAAGCCCGACCGCTGCACGTAGCCGAAGAAGGTCTTGGCGGCGCCGCCGGCCTGCTCCCAGTGGCTGCGGATCCAGTCGATCAGGCGCTCCGGGTCCAGCCAGCCCATCAGCTCCACGCCGGTCTTGGCTTCCAGCCACGGGATCGCGGTACTGATCGCCCAGGCACGCATCTGCGGCAGCGCGTCGATCAAGGTCATGATCTGGCGCTCGATCATCGGCACCAGAATCATCAGTGCCAGCACGAACAGCAGCAGCGCCAGCACGAACACCAGCACCACCGCGATATTGCGCGAGCGGCCGGCGCGCTCGATGCGATCCACCAGCGGGTCACCCAGCCAGGCCAGCAGCAGCGCCAGCACGAACGGCGTCAGGATTGGCGACAGCAGCGAGACCACCCACAACACGCCGACAGTCACCGCCACCCATTTCAGGCGACGCAGGAACAGGGCGATTTCGGCTTCGGGAGTCAAAGTCATTTCAGGCGGTACTCAGCGTGCTCGTTTTCGAGAATGATCGGGCCCTCGGTCGGCACCGAAACGGTTACCAACGGGCTGTTGTCGCCGAGCATACGGTTGAGGCCGGAAATGCCCGTGAGCAATTCCAGATCCACTTCCATGCGGTCGCCATTGGCGCTGACCGGGCGGATGCTGCGCACCACCGAGACGCCCTGCAGCGCGGCGGAGACGCGCAGGTAATCGTCGGCGCTGCTGATGCCGGTGATCACCGCGCGGTAGACCCCGGGCACGCCCGAATCCACGCGCTTGGCGTAGCGCTTGACCAGCGCATCGGCGGCGCCGTCGGCACCGGCAGCCATCGCGCGACGCGCGTCGGCGTCGCTGCTGGTCCAGCTGGACAGCACGTTGCCGTTGTCGACGAAGACCCAGTCGGCGATCCAGCCGGCGTCATTGCGGTAGAGCTTGCCGATCAACTGCATCGGCGGGCTGTACTTGGCCGATGCGCGTGCCACCGCGGCGGTGTCCTTGCGCCAGATTGCGCCGGCCAGCACCTGTTCGGCGGCGGCACCGCCGGGCAGGCCGAGCCGGTAGCCGCGCTCGATCGCCCGGTCCAGCACGCTGCGCGCGGCGTTGGCCTGCGCCACACCGACCAGGCGCGGGCCGCTGCCGTCGTCGATGGCCAGCCACAGCACCGGCTTGGGCCGCGGCAGCGGCCACACCGGCAGCCCCAGTGCGGCGATCAGGCCATCCACGTCCGACTGCCGGAAGCGCGCCACCAGCACGGTGCGGAAGGTCGGCGCCCCGGTGCGCGAGGTGCCCTGGTCCTGACGGTAATCGTAGGTTTCGACATAGCCCGGCGCGCCGCGCAGTGCCTGCGAGACGCCTGGGCGGCTCATCACGCCGCGGTCGCCGGAGACCTTGCCCAGCACCGCGCCGAGCGCGCGCGCCAGCGCTCCGGGGCGATCGGACTCGCTCTGGCTGTTGACCGGCACTTCGGCCTCATAGGCACTTTGCGCCTTGGCGACGTCGCCTTCGGTGCGTAGATCGGCCTGCGCAAAGGCTGGCGCGAGGGGCATGGCGACCACGAGAGCGAGAAAGAAAGCGAGACTGCGGCGCATCGACGGTTCCATGACGTAAGCGTATCCGGGTGAATTGTTGCCCGAATGGGACGCCAGCGCCAACGTGGCTGCTAAAATCGCCGCCTTTACAGCCGAGCCCTCCCCGCCCGTGACCAGCCCAACGCCTTCCAATCCCTCGCCCATGACCTACCGTGAGGCAGGTGTCGACATCGATGCCGGCAATGCATTGGTCGAACGCATCAAGCCGCTGGTCAAGCGCAGCTTCCGGCCGGAGGTGATGGGCGGCCTGGGCGGGTTTGGCGCCTTGTTCGACCTGTCCGGCAAGTACCGGGAGCCGGTGCTGGTGTCCGGCACCGACGGCGTCGGCACCAAGCTCAAGCTGGCGCAGCAGTTGGGCCGGCACGACACCATCGGCATCGACCTGGTCGGCATGTGCGTCAACGACGTGCTGGTGCAGGGCGCCGAGCCCTTGTTCTTCCTGGATTATTTCGCCACCGGCAAGCTGGACGTGGACACCGCCGCGGCGGTGGTTGGCGGCATCGCGCGCGGCTGCGAGCTGTCCGGCTGCGCCCTGATCGGCGGTGAAACCGCCGAGATGCCCGACATGTATCCGCCGGGCGAATACGACCTGGCCGGCTTCACCGTCGGGGCGGTGGAAAAATCGCAGCTGCTGGACGGCGCGCAGGTGCACGCCGGCGACGTGCTGATCGGCATCGCCTCGTCCGGCCCGCATTCCAATGGCTACTCGCTGATCCGCAGGATCTACGAGCGTGCCGGCGCCCCGGCCGAGCTGGTGCTGGACGACGGTGTCAAGCTGATCGACGCGCTGATGGCGCCCACCGCGCTGTACGTCAAGCCGATCCTTGCGCTGCTCAAGTCGCATGGCGACAGCATCCACGCCATGGCCCACATCACCGGCGGCGGGCTGACCGAAAACATCATCCGGGTGATCCCCGACGGCCTGGGCCTGGACATCGACGCCACCGCCTGGACGCTACCGCCGGTATTCGCCTGGCTGCAGCGTGAAGGCGCGGTGGCCGATGCCGAAATGTGGCGCACCTTCAACTGTGGCATCGGCTTCGTGTTGGTCGCCGCGCCCGAACAGGCCGCCGCGCTGGAACAGGCACTGAAGGCACAGTCGCTGGCGCATTGGCGCATCGGCCAGGTGGTGCCGGCGCAGGACGATGAGCGCGTGCGGATCGGTTGACCGAGGAGACCTGCATGGACGCTGCCCCACACGCACTGCCGGCACCGGCCAGCGCTGACGATCTCCAGCACCTGAAACTGCTGTCGATCTTTCACTATGTGCTGGCCGCCATCACCGCCCTGTTTTCGCTTTTCCCGTTGATCCACCTGTTCATGGGCATTGCGATCATTACCGGGCACCTGCCCATGACACACGCCAGCACGGATGCACCATCGATGGATCCGCGATTGTTCGGCTGGTTCTTCGTGGTGTTCGCAGGTGTGTTCATTGTCTGCGGCCTGACGCTGGCAGCGTTCATGGCCTACGCTGGCCGCTGCATTGCCCAGCGCAGACGGCACCTGCTGTGCCTGATCGTGGCCGGCATTTCCTGCTCCTTCATGCCGTTCGGCACCGTCGTCGGCGTGTTTACGCTGGTGGTGCTGCTGCGCCCACAGGTCAAGGCCTTGTTCGCTCCCACCGCTACCGCAGCGTGACGCGCACTGCCTGCCCCATGACTTCAGCGAATCCCACCGAATGAGCCTGCGTCTGGCCGTGCTGGCCTCCGGCCGTGGCAGCAACCTGCAGGCCATCCTCGATGCCATCGCCAGCGGCCGGCTGCCGGCCGAGGTCGTGGGCGTGTTTTCCGATCGCCCACAGGCGCCGGCGCTGCACAAGGTCGATGAGGCACTGCGCTGGAGCGCCAGCCCGCGCGACTTCGCCGACCGTGCCGCCTTCGACGCCGCGCTGGGCGATGCCATCGCCACCGCGCGGCCGGACTGGGTGATCTGCGCCGGCTACATGCGCATCCTCGGCGAGCCGCTGGTGCGTCGCTTTGCCGGGCGCATGCTCAATATCCACCCCTCGCTGCTGCCCAAGTACCGCGGCCTGCACACCCACGCCCGCGCACTGGAAGCCGGCGACGCCGAACATGGCGCCAGCGTGCATCTGGTGGTGCCGGAACTGGATGCCGGCACGGTGATCGCGCAGGCGCGCGTACCGGTGCTGCCCGACGACGGCCCCGAGCAGCTGGCCGCGCGCGTGCTGGCGCGCGAACACCCGCTGCTGCTGGCCACGCTGGACCTGCTGGCCAGCGGGCGTGTGGAGGTGCGTGGCGATGGCGTCCATATCGACGGTCAGTGCCTGTTTACGCCACTGCGACTAGAGTCCGCTGACACCGCACTCGCCTGAATGCGGATACGCCCTCCTCATCCTGTCTCGGACATCCTGGCGGCCCCGTGCCTCCCGCCCAGCGCATGAAACTCCTCCCGATCGCGACCGCGCTGTTGACCACTGCCCTGCTCGCCCCGGCCGGTGCCGGCCGTGCGCAACAGGCGCCTGCCGTGCCTGCGCCAGCAGCCCCTGCTCCAGCTGCGGCGCCGCCAGCGGCGCCGGCCTCTGCAGCTTCCCTGCCTGCCAGCAGCTGGACGCCGCCGCCACTGCAACCCTTCGTGGCCACCTACCAGGCGTTCTACCGTGGCAAGGAAGCCGGCGATGCCACCATGCAGGTCAGCAACGGCGAAGGCAGCCAGTGGCGCATCGACATGTCGGTACGCGGCCGCAAGGGTTTTGCCAGCATTCTCGGACTGAACCTGGAACAGAGCACGGTGTTCCGCGTCGATGGCGACACCTATGTGCCATTGAGCCAGAGCACCGTGCGCAAGGCGATGTTCTTCGGCAAGAAGGTCACCGGCGTCTACAACTGGCAGACCGCCAGCGCCCAGTGGGACGGCGATCTGAAGAAGGAGCGCCGGCAGCCGATACCGCTGCAGCGCGGCGACCAGAGCGCGCTGTCGCTGAACCTGTCGCTGATGCGCGACGCGCAACCCGGACGCAGCCTGAGCTATCGCTACGTCGATGTCGGCAGGGTGCGCAAATACGACTACAAGGTCGCCGATGCCACCGAGGTGGTGCAGGTCGGCGACCTGAGCTACGACGCGTTGCGCGTGTACCGCGTCGACAGCGGCGACAACGAAACCATCCTCTGGATCGCCAACGGGGTTCCCACACCGGTGCGCATCCTGCAACGTGACAAAGGTGAGGATCAGGTCGATCTACGCCTGGTCGAATATCAAGGAGCCTGACCCATGCACACCGCTTCCCGCACCTGTTCGCTGATCGCCGCCGCTGCACTGGCCGTGACCAGCCTGCCCGCGTTCGCCATGCAGCCGTTCCAGGCCGATTATTCGGCCAACTACATGGGCATGCAGGCCAATGGCACCATGACCCTGGCCGCCGCCGGCGCCAATCAGTGGCGCTATACGCTCACCATCCAGAACCAGCTGGCCAACCTGACCCAGAGCACGGTGTTCGAAGAGAGCAACGGTCAACTGCGCCCGGTCAGCAGCAACGACACCTCGTCAATGATGGTCAAGCGCCGCAACGTCACGGCCAACTACGACTGGAAAACCAGCCAGGCCACCTGGGGCGGCGACATCAAGCCGGACCGCCGTGGCCCGGTGAAGTTGCAGCCCGGCGACATGGATGCGCTGCTGATCAACCTGGCGATCACCCGCGACCTGGCCGCCGGCAAGCCACTGAACTACCACATGGTCGACGAAGGCCGCATCAAGCCGATGAGCTACAAGGTGGTCGGCAAGGAAACCATCACCGTCAACGGCAAGCAGGAGCAGGCAACCAAGGTCTCCCGCGTGGACGGCGACAAGGAATTGATTGCCTGGGTGGTCAAGGACCTGCCGGTGCCGGCACGCCTGCTGCAGAAGGAAAAAGGCCAGGACGCGCTGGACCTGACCATCAAGGCCCTGCGCTAAGCCGTAAGCCGGATGTAACTGGCATCTAAGAGCGAGCCAAGGCGCAAGGCTTTAGTGGCCAGTGGGTCGAGGGCGCGGTGCCCTCACCGCTCGCGGGACACGCCGTGAACCCGTCCCTGGGGCTCGGTGGCGGCCTCCATGCCGCCACACGGTCCCGCAATCGGCGAGGACACCGCACCAGAGAGTTAGCCGGTTGTTGTGTTGAAAACATGGACAGCGACCATTGCGACAGGTCCTTGCCCGTTCACCATCGCGGGACCTTACGCGGCATGGATGCCGCGTAAGAGCTTACAGGGATGTACTTGCAGCGTGTCCCGCGATGGTGGGCGGGCAAGGGCCCTGCAACCAAGCCGCAGATCAGCCGCTCTACGACTGATCTATCCGCACCGACCTATCACTCCTCAGGGCTTGGCCGCCGCCTTGTCGTCGCCGCTGGAGAACACCGTGCGGCAGTCCACGCGGATCTGCTCGCCGGTGCTGCGCCAATAGAACAGGTCGCAATGGCGCTTGCCTTCGACGGTCTTCTTGACCGCCACCGCATAGAACGACTGCGCAATCTCGTCGCGGCTGGCGGTGCCGTCGTTGTTCCAGTCCATGTCCTTGAACTCGACGCCCTGGGTGATCGCCATGCCGACCGACCAGGCGTAGGCCAGCCACGCCAGGATCAGCACGATCACGCCGAGCAGGATCTTGCGCCGGGTGGTGAAGCGCCCGCGCAGGATCATGCGATGCGCCGGATGGTCGCGCCCAGCGCCCCCAGCTTCTCTTCGATGTTTTCGTAGCCACGGTCCAGGTGGTAGATGCGATCGATGGTGGTGTCGCCGTCGGCCACCAGGCCGGCCAGGATCAACGACGCCGAGGCGCGCAGATCGGTCGCCATCACCGGCGCGCCGCTGAGACGTTCGGCACCGCGCACGATCGCGGTATGACCCTCGACCTGGATGTCCGCGCCCAGGCGCAGCAGCTCGTTGACGTGCATGAAGCGGTTTTCGAAGATGGTTTCGTTGATCACGCCCACCCCGTCGGCCACGCAGTTGAGCGCCATGAATTGCGCCTGCATGTCGGTGGGAAACGCCGGATACGGCGCGGTGGTCAGGTTGACTGCGCGCGGGCGCTTGCCGTGCATGTCCAGCGTGATGCTGTCGGCGGTGGTGGTGATGGCCGCGCCGGCTTCGGTGAGCTTGTCCAGCACCGCGTCCAGGGTGTCCGGACGGGCGCGGCGCACGGTGACGCTGCCGCCGGTCATCGCCGCGGCGACCAGGAAGGTGCCGGTCTCGATGCGATCGGGCAGCACCGCATGGTGCCCGCCGCCCAGACGCTCCACGCCCTGCACCACGATGCGCGGCGTGCCGGCGCCTTCGATCTGCGCACCGAGTGCGATCAGGCAGTCGGCCAGGTCGGTGACTTCCGGCTCCATCGCCGCGTTTTCCAGCACGGTGGTGCCGTCGGCCAGCACGGCCGCCATCAGCACGTTCTCGGTGCCGGTGACGCTGACCATGTCGAACACATAGCGGCCACCCTTCAGACGCCCATTGCTGGTGGCCTTGATGTAGCCGTTTTCCACGCTGATCTCCGCACCCAGCGCCTGCAGGCCCTTGATGTGCTGGTCGACCGGGCGCGAGCCGATCGCGCAGCCCCCGGGCAGCGACACTTCGGCGGTGCCGTAGCGCGCCAGCAGCGGGCCCAGCACCAGGATCGAGGCGCGCATGGTCCTGACCAGCTCATAGGGCGCGACCTGGTGGGTCACCGAGCGCGGGTCGACCAGGATCGAGCGGCCCTTGGCCAGCGTGCCTTCGTCGATGGTCACCTCGGCGCCCAGCTCGCTGAGCAGCTTCACCGTGGTGATCACGTCATGCAGGTGCGGCACGTTGCTGATCTCCACCGGCGCATCGGCCAGCAGGGTCGCGCACAGGATCGGCAGCACCGCGTTCTTGGCGCCGGAAATATTGACCTCACCGTGCAGCGCTTGGCCGCCGGTCACTACGATTTTTGCCATGGGAGCTTGGGAAATCCGAAAAGGGATGTCGGGGGAATGGGAAGGGTGGCCAGGAGCCGGCCGGGCCGCTGGCAGTCGGGGCGCAGGCGCAGCCCGACCGGCCAGGACCCGACTGACGCTCAGCCTTCGTCGGGCGTCAGCGTCTTGAGCTGCAGCGCGTGGATCGCGCCGCCCATCAGTTCGCCCAGGGTCGCGTAGACCATGCGATGGCGCGCCAACGGGGCCTTGCCGGCGAATGCGGGGCTGATCACGGTCGCCTCGAAGTGCACGCCGTCGTCGCCGTGCACCTCGACGCGGGCTTCGGGCAAGCCGGATTCGATGAGTTTACGGATGGTTTCGGCGTCCACAGGGCGTTTCCTCATAAAATGAGCGCACATTCTACTCTTCACCCGAGTCCCGCATGGCCGTCTCGCACCTGCCCTCCGCCACCGTCAGCGACGCCAGCCTGGTCGCCAGCGGCCAGCGCGTGCTGGAGATCGAGCGCGAGGCGCTGGCCAGCGTGGGTGCGCGGATCGGCAGCGACTTCGCCGCGGCCTGCCGGCTGGTGCTGGCCTCGCGCGGGCGCGTGGTGGCCACCGGCATGGGCAAATCCGGGCATATCGCGCGCAAGATCGCCGCCACCCTGGCCTCCACCGGCACGCCGGCGTTCTTTGTCCATCCGGGCGAAGCCGGGCATGGCGACCTGGGCATGATCACCGAGGCCGACATCGTGCTGGCGCTGTCCTATTCGGGCGAATCGGACGAGGTGCGCATGCTGCTGCCGGTGCTCAAGCGCCAGGGCAACCCGATCATCGCCATGACCGGGCGCCCGAACTCGTCGCTGGCCCAGGCCGCCGACGTGCACCTGGATGTGAGCGTGTCCGCCGAAGCCTGCCCGCTGCATCTGGCGCCCACCTCCAGCACCACCGCCTCGCTGGCGATGGGCGACGCGCTGGCGGTGGCGCTGCTGGACGCACGTGGCTTCACCGCCGACGACTTTGCGCGCTCGCATCCGGCCGGCAGCCTGGGCCGACGCCTGCTGCTGCACATCACCGACGTGATGCACGCCGGTGATGACCTGCCGCGCGTGCGCGAAGACGCCAGCCTGAGCGAGGCGTTGATGGAAATGAGCCGCAAGCGCCTGGGCATGACCGCGGTGGTCGATGGCCAGGACCGCCTGATCGGCCTGTTCACCGACGGCGATCTGCGCCGCGCGCTGGACAGCGACATCGACGTGCGCAGCGCCGGCATTGCGCAGGTGATGACGCGCAATCCCCGCACCATCGGCGCCGACCAGCTGGCCGCCGAGGCCGCGCGGCTGATGGAGGATTACAAGATCAACGGCTTGATCGTGGTCGACGCACAGCAGCGCGCGGTCGGCGCATTGAACATTCACGACCTGTTGCGCGCCAAAGTGGTTTAACAGGTTCAGTTTTCTACCGTTGGAACCCCGTTCTCACCGATCCGTGCCGATGCCCTATTCCCCTTTGCAGCACCTGCCCGCCGATATCACCGACCGCGCCGCGCGTATCCGCCTGGCCTGTTTCGACGTCGACGGCACCCTGACCGACGGCCGCCTGTACTACGACCATGCCGGCAACGAGAGCAAGTCCTTCAATGTGCTCGACGGCCAGGGGCTCAAGCAGCTCGACCATGCCGGCATCCATGTCGCGCTGATCACTGCGCGCGCCAGCCTGTCGGCGGAAAAGCGCGGCCAGGATCTGGGCCTGCACGTGCAGATCGGGGTCAAGAACAAGCGCCTGGCCGTGCTGGCCCTGTGCCAGGAGCACGGCCTGTCGCTGGACCAGGTGCTGTTCATGGGCGACGACCTGCCCGACCTGCCGGCCCTGCTGGCGGTCGGCCTGCCGGTGGCACCGGCCAACGCGCACCCGTGGATCGCCGAGCGCGTGCAGTGGCACACCCGGGCACGTGGCGGCGAAGGTGCCGCACGCGAGGTCTGCGATGTGGTGCTGGCCGCGCAAGGCCAGGTCGAGGGCATCATCGAAAGGTTTTCCGCATGAGCTGGAACTGGCGCACCACCCTGGGCGTGGTGCTATTGGCCGCTGCGGTGATCTCCGGCTGGTCGGCCTGGCAGCAGCGCGCGCGCCCGGTTGCGGCGGCGGTGGACGATTCGCGCGCCGATTACGTGCTGCGCGATTTCGAACTGATTGCGCTGGACAAGGAAACCGGCAAGGAATCGATGACGCTGCGCGCGCCGGAGATGCATCGCAACCGCGCCGATCGCACCTCCGAGGTCACCACCCCGGTGTTCCTGTTGCCCGACAACACCAATCAACCGTGGACGCTGCGCTCCAAGACCGGCTGGATCAGCCCCAAGGGCGATGAGTTGCGCCTGCGCGGCGATGTCGAGGGCGACAGCCCCACCGGCGGCGCGCCCCCGCCGACCACGTTCCGTACCCAGAGCCTGGACGTGTTCCCGCAGCAGAATCTCGCCAAGACCACTGCCCCGGTGAGCATGAGCCGGCCGGGTATCATGCAGAGCGGGGTCGGCTTCGAGGCCGATCTCAAATCACGCCAGTACAAGCTCCTTTCCCAGGTCAAGACCCGTTATGAACCGAATGCTGCCCGCTAAGCTGGCGTTTGCCGCGCTGCTGCTGCCTGCCCTTGCGATGGCCAAGACCAGCGACCGCAATCAGCCGATGGCGATCGACTCCAATGCCAACGACTGCAACATGCTCGACGACAGCGGCAAATGCCGCTTCAGCGGCAATGTGGTGATCACCCAGGGCACGCTGGAAATCCACGCCGACACCGCCGACATCTTCCAGAAGAACGGCCAGACCGACCGCGTCGTGCTGACCGGCAAGCAGGCCACGCTGAAGCAGCAGATGGACGACGGCGCGATGATGAACGGCCAGGCCGACAACATCGAGTACCAGGTCGCCAACGAAGTCATCGTGCTGACCGGCAACTACAAGGTCGACTCGCCCAAGGGCACCAACGCCGGCCAGCGCATGGTCTACAACACCAAGACCGGCAACATGCAGAGCGGCGGTGACGGCAGCCGCGTGCGCACCATCATCCAGCCGAAGACCGCGGCGCCGGCGGCAGCAGCGCCTGCGGCGACGCCGGCCGCCAAGCCCGCGGCCAAGCCGCAGGGGAAGAAGTAATGCTGGTCGCCACCGGTCTGCGCAAGAAGTACAAGCAGCGCGAAGTGGTCAAGGAATTCGGCCTCACGCTCGAGGCCGGCGAGGTGGTCGGCCTGCTCGGCCCCAACGGTGCCGGCAAGACCACCTGCTTCTACATGATCGTGGGCCTGGTCGAAGCCGATGCCGGGCGTATCGAGCTGGACGGCCGCGACCTCACCGCCGAGCCGATGTACGCCCGCGCCAAGCTTGGCGTCGGCTATCTGCCGCAGGAGCCCTCGATCTTCCGCAAGCTCACCGTGGCCGACAACATCCGTCTGGTGCTGGAGCTGCGCGAAGAACTGGATGGTGCCGGCCGCGAGAAGGAACTGGCTTCGCTGCTGGAGGAACTGCAGATCACCCACGTGGCCGACCAGCTGGGCGCCAGCCTGTCCGGCGGCGAGCGGCGGCGGTGCGAGATCGCGCGCGCGCTGGCGGCCAAGCCGCGCATGATGCTGCTCGACGAACCCTTCGCCGGCGTCGATCCGATTTCGGTCGGCGAGATCCAGCGCATCATCATCCACCTCAAGGAACGCGGCATCGGCGTGCTGATCACCGATCACAACGTGCGCGAAACCTTGGGAATCTGCGACCGCGCGTATATTCTCGCCGAGGGGGGCGTGCTGGCGCAGGGGGCACCAGATGCGCTGCTAGCCAATCCCGACGTCCGTCGCGTGTATCTGGGGGAAACTTTCCGCCTTTGAGCGCGTCGCCGCGCCATCGATTTTTCCAGTCAGTGCCCGCATGAAAGCCCGGCTCCAGACATCGCTAGGACAGCAGTTGGTCATGACGCCGCAGTTGCGTCAGGCGATCAAGCTATTGCAGATGTCCACCACCGAGCTGGAACTGGAAATCGCCGAAGCGGTGGAGACCAATCCGCTGCTGGAGTGGGCCGACGAGGCCGCGCATGCGGCCAACGAGCTTCCGGTGGAGGCGTCTTCGGCCGCCTCCACCGACGACACCCCACGCGAAGAACCCGCGCCGGCCGAGCGCGATGACGACTGGTCGCAGGACGAGTTGCAGTGGACCGGCTCGGGCAGCGGCGGCAGCTTCGACGACGACGAGTCCGGCGATGCCGCCGAGCGCGTGGCCGAATCTGAAACACTGGCCGACCACCTGCTGTGGCAGCTGCACCTGTCGCCGCTGTCGCCGCGCGACCGCCAGATCGGCGCGATGCTGATCGATGCGCTGGACGAAGACGGCTACCTGCGCGAACCGCTCTCGGCCATCCTGGAAACGCTGGCGCTCGGTGCGGCGGTGGACGAGGCCGACGTGCTCACCGTGCTGCACCAGATCCAGCGCTTCGACCCGGTCGGCGTGGGTGCGCGCACCCTGGGCGAATGCCTGGCACTGCAGCTGGCCGTGCTCGACCCGGCCACCCCGGGGCGCGAGCTGGCGCTGCAGATCGTCGCCGGCCCGCTGGAGCGCCTGCCGCGCAGCGGCGTGGCCGGCCTGGCGCACGAACTCAAGCGCTCCACCGCCGATGTCGACCAGGCGGTCCAGTTGGTGCGCTCGCTGGACCCGCGTCCGGGCAAGCAGATCGGTGACCTGTCGCAGGACACCTACGTGGTGCCGGACTGCGTGATCTGGCGCCAGCGTGGCGTGTGGCGGGCCTCGCTGGCCGGTCGTGCGCAACCCAAGGTCACCATCCACCGCGGCTACGAGAACCTGATCCGCAGCTGCGGCGAGTCCGACGCCGGCTATCTGCGCGGCCAGCTGCAGGAGGCGCGCTGGCTGCTCAAGAGCCTGGAAGCGCGCGGCGAGACCCTGCTGCGGGTAGTGCGCTGCCTGCTGCAGCATCAGGCCGGGTTCCTGGAATTCGGCGCGCAGGCCTTGCGCCCGTTGACCCTGCGCGAGATCGCCGGCGAGCTCGGCCTGCACGAATCCACCATTTCCCGCGCGATCGCCCGCAAATACGTGCGCACTCCGCGCGGTACCATCGCGCTGCGCTCGTTCTTCGCCTCCGGTATCGACACCGACAGCGGCGGCGAGGCCTCCAGCACCGCCATCCAGGCCATGATCCGGCGCCTGATCGAGGCGGAAAACCCGCGCAAGCCGCTGTCCGACGCCAAGTTGGCCGACCTGCTGAAAACCTCCGGCGTACCAGTGGCGCGGCGCACCGTTGCGAAGTATCGTGAGGCCATGAACATTTCCGCCTCCCACGAACGCGTCCGTATCGCCTGACGTTGCACCCACCGCAACGCCGGCCTGCGCCGGGTTTGCCGGATCACCGGAAAGGTTCATTGGCCCACCGACCAATGGAGGTATCCGATGCGTATCGAGACGTATGGCCACCAGCTTGAAGTGACCCCCGCGCTGCGCGAGTACGTGGCAAGCAAGCTGCAACGACTGCAGCGCCATTTCGACCAGCACTGTGAAGTCCGGGCCCAGCTGGCCGTTCGCAAGCCAGACCATCACGTGGTCGCCACCGTCAACCTTCCCGGTCGCACCCTGCACGCCGATGCCAGCGGCTCCACCATGTATGCGGCCATCGACCTGCTGGTCGACAAGCTCGACCGCCTGGTGCTCAAGCACAAGGAAAAGAAATGTAACCACCATGCACGCGAGGTGCGCGACAATCTCGCATGACGCTTCTCGCTTGATGCCCTCATGCCTTTAACCGATCTGATGGCGGCCGTGCGCACCGTGGTGTCGCCGGCCGCCGATCGCGACACCGTCCTGCATACTGCCGCCGATCTGCTGTCCTGCCGCCAGGCCGGCGCCGACGAGCTCTACGCCAACCTGTGCGAGCGCGAGGCCCTGGGCAGCACCGCCATCGGCCACGGCATCGCCATTCCGCATGGGCGCTGCCCCAATCTCACCGAGCCACGGGGCGCACTGCTGCGGCTGGACACGCCGATGGCCTTCGGTGGCGATGAGCCCGTGGACCTGATCTTCGCGATGGCGGCGCCTGCGCACTACACCCACCAGCATCTGATGCTGCTGTCGGAACTGGCCGAACGGTTTTCCGATGCGGAGTTTCGTCAGCAGCTGCGCGCCGCCCCCAATGCGGACGCCTTGATGGCGCTGCTCACCGACGCACCGCCACCACAGGCCAGCGCCGCATGAATACCAGCATCACCGCACGCGAACTGTTCGACCAGCAGCGCGACAAGCTGGCGCTGCGCTGGGTCGCCGGCCAGAAGGGCGAGCACCGCGAGATCGAGGCCGGCAGCAACAATGCGCGCCGCCCGTCGCTGGCCGGCTACCTCAACGTGATCTATCCCAACAAGGTGCAGATCCTGGGCACCGAAGAGCTGGCCTGGCTGGACTCGCTGGACGCGCGGCAACGCTGGGAAACCATCGAGAAGATCATCCAGGTGCAACCGCTGGCGCTGGCGATCAGCAAGAACCAGTCCTGCCCTGAAGACCTGCGCGCGGCCGCCGACGAATCCAACACGCCGCTGTGGATCTCTCCCAAGCGCGGCCACGAACTGCTCAATCACCTCTCCTACCACCTGGCGCGCACGCTGGCGCCACGGGTCACGCTGCATGGCGTGTTCATGGAGATCTATTCGATCGGCGTGCTGATCACCGGCGAGGCCGGCTCGGGCAAGAGCGAGCTGGCGCTGGAACTGCTCAGCCGTGGCCACCGCCTGGTGGCCGACGACGCACCGGAGTTCACCCAGATCGCGCCCGACGTGCTCGACGGCACCTGCCCGGAACTGCTGCAGGACCTGCTGGAAGTGCGCGGCCTGGGCGTGTTGAACGTGCGCGACATGTTCGGCGACACCGCGGTGAAGAAGAACAAGTACCTGCGCCTGATCGTGCACCTGACCCGCCCGATGACCGAACCCACCCCGTCCGGCTACGAACGCCTGACCGGCGATTCCGGCAGCCGGCATGTGCTGGACCTGGACGTGCCGCTGATCACCCTGCCGGTGATGCCCGGCCGCAACCTGGCGGTGCTGACCGAGGCGGCCACGCGGCTGCATATCCTGCGCACCAAGGGCATCGACCCGGCGGCGATGTTCATCGCCCGCCACAGCAACCTGCTGGAGCGACGTACGCCATGAGTACCGCGCCCTCCACGTTGATGATCGTGAGCGGGCTGTCCGGCTCGGGCAAATCGGTCGCGTTGAAGACCTTCGAGGATCTGGACTACTACTGCTCGGACAATCTGCCGGTCGAACTGCTGCCGGACTTCGTCAAGAGCCGCCTGCGTGGCAACCCGCTCGGCGACCAGCGCCTGGCGGTGGGCATCGATGTACGCAGCCGCAGCGATCTGACCCAGCTGGCGCAATGGCGCCAGGCTGCGCAGGAGTACGGCATCGAGGCGCGGCTGCTGTTTTTCGAGGCCAGCGACGAGGCGCTGATCAAGCGCTATGCAGATACCCGCCGCCGCCACCCGCTGAGCCATCTCGGCCTGGCCTTGCCGGAAGCGATCACCCGCGAGCGGCAGTTGACCGAACCGCTGCGCACGCAGGCCGATGCCATCATCGACACTAGCGCGCTCAACGTGCACCAGCTGCGTCGGCGGGTAGTCACCGAGTTTGCGCTCGGCACCAGCGACCGGCTGTCGCTGCTGTTCGAATCGTTCGCCTACAAGCGCGGCGTGCCGGCCGAGGCCGACTTCGTGTTCGATGCGCGCGTCTTGCCCAATCCGCATTGGGACCCGGAGCTGCGCCCGCTGACCGGCCGCGATGCCGGCGTGCGCGACTATCTGGACAAGGAACCGGACGTGGTGCGCTACAGCGCGCAAATCGTGGACCTGCTCGATACCTGGCTGCCGCGGCTGCGCAATGACACCCGCAGCTACGTCACCATCGCCTTCGGCTGCACCGGCGGCAAGCATCGCTCGGTGTATCTGGCCGAGCGCATGGCGCGGCATGCGCGCGAGCAGGGCTGGCCGGAAGTGGCGACGTTTCATCGCGAGCAGGACTGAAGGGCCGGGAATCGGGAAATGGGAAATGGGAAATGGGAAATGGGAAATGGGAATTGGGAATTGGGGAGTCGGGAGTCGTCAGAGCGGTGTCATGCAGTCTGAAAGAACGCGTGTCATCGGTGCATTTCATCAGCGCGTTTTGATCACGCGTTGCCTTCCCGCCTACTGACTGCAGCGCTCGCTTGTGATGCGGGACGCATCGGGAGACTGGCGAGGTCACGGGTCATTGCCGTGCCGGCGGCAGCGCATGTGTTGCAGGCATCGTGCGCGTCACGGTGCGGCGGTCCTAAACGGCTATTCATTTCGCAACACATCGGTGCCGGCAGACGCTATCGCGCGGTCATGCCGACCTGTTAACGTTTCGGCATGGCCTGTGGCATTCTCCTCATTACTCATCCCGGCATCGGAGCGGCGTTGTTGAACGTGGCGACGGGGCTGTTGCGGCAGTTGCCGCTGAAGACCGAAGCGTTCGACGTACCGCTTGATGCAGACCTGGACGCCTTGCTGCCCCAGGCCTCGTCGGCGATGCGACGGGTCGACAGCGGCGATGGCGTGCTGGTCATGACCGACCTCTACGGCGCCAGCCCCAGCAATCTCGCCAGCCGGTTGGCAAAGCTCGGCACGCCGGTTCGCCGGGTGTCCGCGCTCAGCCTGCCGATGCTGCTGCGGGTGATGAACTACCCAGAACAAGGATTGCAGGAGCTGCCCGCCACCGCGGCGGCAGGCACCCGCAACGGAGCGATCATCGACGATGCTTGAACGCGAACTCATAGTTTCCAACCGACTCGGACTGCATGCGCGGGCAACCGCCAAGCTGGTGCAGACGCTGTCGTCCTATCGCAGCAACGCCACCCTGGCGGCGAAGGGCCGCGAGGTGAATGCCAAGAGCATCATGGGCGTGATGCTGCTGGCCGCAGGCCAAGGCACCAGCGTGGTGGTGCGGCTGGATGGCGAAGACGAAGCGCAGGCCCTGCAGGCGCTGGTGGACCTGTTCGAGCGTCGTTTCGACGAGGACAGCTGAGCATGCGCGGGGTCGGTGCGGGGCTGACCGACTGGGCGCGGCCGCGCCAGGGGCGCACATGAGCCTGCGTCTGCGTGGACACGCCGCCTCGCGCGGCAACGCACTCGGACGCGCGCGCGTGCGCCAGAGCCACACGCTGGAAGTGGCCGAACAACGCGTGCCCGCCAGCCAGGTGGAGACGCAGCTGCAGCGCCTGCATCTGGCGATCGAGGCGGCACGCACCGAGATGCAGCAGCTGCGCGACCGCCTGCATGGCGCGCTTGCGCGCGAAGTCGGCGAATTCCTCGAACTGCATGCGCTGCTGCTCGACGACCCGGAGCTGCTGCAAGGCCTGGACGAGTTGATCCGCACCCACCGCTACAGCGCCGACTACGCCTTGCGCGTGCAGCGCGACCGGCTGGCAGCGGTGTTCGACGGCATGGAGGATGCCTACCTCAAGAGCCGCATGGACGACCTGGATCACGTCATCGGCCGCATCCACGCGTTCCTGCACAAGCGCGCGCCAGACCTCAAAGGCGTGGCCGGCGAGATCCTGGTCTGCGACAACGTCGCACCCTCGGAGCTGGCGCAGTTGCAGGCGCAAGGGGTGGTCGGCATCGTCACCACCGCCGGCAGCGCGTTGTCGCATAGCGCGATCCTGGCGCGCAGCCTGCACCTGCCGCTGGTGGTGGGCGTAAGCGATGCGGTGCAGCGGATCGACGATGGCGATGTATTGATCGTCGATGCCGGTTCCGGCCAGGTGATCGTCGATCCCAAGCCCGAGCACCTGCGCGACTACCGCGAGCGCCTGCGCGCGCTGGCCAAGGAACAGCGCGAGCTGGGCCGGCTGCGCTCCAAGCCCACGCGCACGCGCGACAACGTCGATATCACGCTGCTGGCCAACGCCGAATCGCTGGAGGACGTGGCCAAGGCGCACGCACTCGGCGCCAGCGGCCTTGGCCTGTATCGCACCGAATTCCTGTTCCTGCAGCGCAACGAGCTACCGGACGAAGAGGAACAGTTCCACACCTATCGCGACACCGTGCTGGGCATGAGCGGCCGGCCGGTCACCATCCGCACCCTGGATCTGGGCGCCGACAAGGCCGACCGCACCGGCCTGACCTTGAGCGACGAAGACAACCCGGCGCTGGGGTTGCGCGGCGTGCGGTTGTCGCTGGCGCGGCCTGCGGTGGCGCAGGCGCAGTTGCGCGCGATCCTGCGCGCCTCCGGCTACGGACCGGTGCGCATCCTGGTACCGATGGTCAGCGGCCGCGAGGAAGTCCAGTTGCTGCGTCGGCAGATCAAAAAGCTGGCCGCGCAGTTGCGCGAACAAGGCCACGAGATCGCCGAGCACATTCCGCTCGGCGCGATGATCGAAGTGCCGGCTGCGGCGCTGGCGCTGGACTGCTTTATCGACGATATCGATTTCCTGTCGATCGGCACCAACGATCTGGTGCAGTACCTGCTGGCGGTGGATCGCAACAACGAGGCATTGGGCGAGTTGTATTCGCCGCTGCATCCGGCGGTGCTGCGCCTGATCGCGCAGGTGATCGCCACCGGGCGCGCGTTCGGCAAGCCGGTGGCGGTGTGCGGCGAGATCGCCGGCGACCCGCGCTTCGTGCCGATGTTGCTGGCACTGGGGCTCACCGAGTTCAGCCTGCATCCGGCCACGCTGCTGGAGGTACGCCGTGCGGTGCGCGACATCCACCTGGGCGAGTTGCGCGTGCATGGCGAAAAACTGCTGCGCGCGCGCGACCGCAAGGGCATCGAGAAATGGCTGGCCAACGTCGCGCAGGGCCTGGCGCGCTGAGCGATCGCGTCATCGCGCAGGCGATGTTCCTGCGCGTTGCCCTTCGCACTGTATGTTTCGTCACCATGCGCAAGCGATAATGCCGTGCTGACTCAGCACCGCGTCTTCCATCGGGACGTGTCCACTCTTCCAGGGAGCCGCGCATGGCCGAAGCAGTCCGCCACGACAAGACCGCGCGACAGCTGCGATTGCTGTCCGATGCGCTGGATAGCGGACGCCTGGGCCCGGTACGCCGGCTGGTCAATACACTGGCGCCGGCGGAGATCGGCAACCTGCTGGAGTCGCTGCCGCCCGGCAAACGCGAAGTGGTGTGGGGCCTGGTCGACCCGGAAGACGACGGCGAAGTGCTGCTGCATGTCGGCGATGAAGTGCGCGAAAGCCTGCTGGCCGACATGGACACCGACGAGATCGTCGCCGCAGTCGAAGACCTCGACATCGACGATCTGGCCAACCTGGTCGAAGACCTGCCCGACACCGTCATCGACGAAGTGCTCAAGTCGATGGACCGCGAGAACCGCGAACGGCTCGAGCAGGTGCTGTCGTATCCGGAGGACACTGCCGGCCGCCTGATGAATCCGGACGTGGTGACGGTGCGCGCCGACGTCAATGTCGATGTGGTGCTGCGCTATCTGCGCCTGCGCGGCGAGCTGCCCGACCACACCGATCACCTGTACGTGGTGAGCCGACGCCATCAGTATCTGGGCCGGGTATCGCTGGCCGCGCTGGTCACGCACGAGGACAGCACGCCGGTCAACCGCCTGATCGACGACGAACAACCGGCGATCGATGTGGGCGATGGCTCCGACGAAGTGGCGCGGCGCTTCTCCGACCATGACTGGATCTCCGCGCCGGTGGTGGACGACAACAACATCCTGCTCGGCCGCATCACCATCGACGACGTGGTCGACATCATCCGCGAACAAGCCGAGCACCAAGCCATGAGCGCGGCCGGCCTGGACGAGGACGAGGACATGTTCAGCCCGGCGCGGCGCGCATTCCGCCGCCGCCTGATCTGGCTGGGCATCAACCTGTGCACGGCGTTCCTTGCGTCCAGCGTGGTCAGCCGGTTCGAAGGCACGATCGAGAAGCTGGTGGCGCTGGCAGCGCTGATGCCGATCGTCGCCGGCATGGGCGGCAATGCCGGCACCCAGGTGCTGGCCCTGATGGTCCGCGGCCTGGCGCTGGGCCAGATCGGTTCTTCCAACGTGATGACCTTGCTGAAGAAGGAGCTGACCGTCGCGCTGATCAATGGTGTGGTGCTGGGCGTGGGTCTGGGCCTGATCGTGCTGGCCTGGTTCCAGCAGCCGATTCTGTCGCTGGTGATCGGCACCGCGCTGACCTTGAACATGCTCACCGCCGCATTCGGCGGGGTGCTGGTCCCGGTGACGCTGAAGCGGCTGGGCTTCGATCCGGCATTGGCCGGCGGCGTGATCCTGACCACGCTGACCGACGTGATGGGGTTCCTGAGCTTCCTAGGCCTGGCGACGCTGATCCTGCTGCCGTAGCCGTCGTATCCGGCGCTTGCGCCGAACGTCGTGCCGGGCACACAGCCACAAGGATCGGATGAAGAGTCGGCAGAAATCGCCGCAATGCGACATGCCAGCACACCTGCATGCGGCGATACTGCGGGTCTGTCATCGGTCAGGGGGTGTGCGTGATCCGTCGTTGTCTTGTTCTTGCGATTGTTGCGCTGGTACTGGCCGGCTGTTCCAGCATGGCTGAGCGCCACCACGACGGACGCCGCGGCCATTTCGTCACCCGCACGCTGGAGCTGGAAGGACGGCTCTACCGCTATCAGGTGTTCGTGCCGACCTCCAAGGCGCCGCAACCGCGCCCGATCGTGCTGTTCCTGCATGGCTCGGGCGAGCGCGGCGACAACGGGCGCGACCAGGCCGAAGTGGGTGTTGGCCCCTATCTGAGCGAACACACCGCCGAGTTCCCGGCGCTGGTGGTGCTGCCGCAGGTGCCCGACGACGAGGAGTGGCTGGGCATCAATGCACGCATGGCGATCGCCGCTGGACGCGACCAGTGCCGAGTTCGATGCCGACCCGCAGCGCACCTATCTCACCGGCATTTCGATGGGCGGCTATGGCGCCTGGGAAATCGGCCTGATGCAGCCGCAGCGGTTTGCCGCGATCGTGCCGATCTGCGGTGCGCTCAAGGCACCGCGCGACGAGCGTCGCACGCTCTACGTCAGCCTGGTGGCCAAGGAAGCCGATCCGTATACCGCTGCGGTCACCCAGCTCAGGCACGTGCCGATCTGGATGTTCCATGGCGCCAAGGACGACTCGGTGCCACCGCACGACGACCGCGCGCTGTACCGGGCCGCAAAAGGCATTGGCGCCAACGTGCGCTACAGCGAATATCCAAACGGTAACCACAACGCCTGGGACGCGACCTACGCGGACCCGGCGATGTGGGAGTGGATGTTCAGGCAGCGCCTGCGCTGAGCGGGCAGCTCGCCGCGCGCATGCGTCTTCGCTCGATCAATGGTGGTACCCGGTATCTGCGGTGATCTTGCCGCGGAACACGCGGTACGACCACACCGTATAACCCAGGATCAGCGGCAGCAGCACCACCAGGCCGATCAGCGCGAACAACTGCGAAGACGGCGGCGCGGCGGCCTGCCAGATGGTATAGACCGGCGGCACCAGATACGGCCACATGCCCAGCACCAGGCCGAGAAAGCCGAGCACGAACAGGCCCATCGCCAACAGGAACGGCGGCGTATCCGGCCGCCCCGCGTCGGTGGAACGCCAGAGCGCGAACCCCACCAGGGCGACCAGCACCGGCACAGGCATCAGCCACAGGTAATGCGCATCGCTGAACCAGCGGTCCATCACATGCGACTGCAGCGATGGCAGCCACGCGCTGACCAGGCCGATGAAGATCAACACGCTGATCGTCAATGGCCGGCTCAGCTGGCGCGCAAGCTGTTGCACGTGGCCTTCGGTCTTGAGGATCAGCCAGGTGCTGCCGAGCAGGGCGTAGCCGAACACCAGTGCGGCGCCGGTCAACATCGCGAAGGGACTGAACCAGCCCCAGATGCCGCCGACATAGCGGTCGTTTTCGATCGGCAGGCCCTGCACCAGCGCGCCCAGGATCACGCCCTGCGCAAATGTCGCCAGGATCGAGCCGGCTGCGAAGGCATTGCTCCACAGCCGCCGCGAGCGATGCGCCTTGAAGCGGAACTCGAACGCCACGCCGCGGAATACCAGCGCCATCACCATCAACAACACCGGCAGGTACAGCGCCGACAGGATCACCGCATACGCCTTGGGAAACGCCGCCAGCAGCCCTGCCCCGCCCAGCACCAGCCAGGTCTCGTTGCCGTCCCAGATCGGCGCGGCAGTGTTCATCATCAGGTCCAGCTGCGCCTCGTCCTTGCGGAACCGCGCCAGGATGCCGATGCCGAGCACGAAGCCATCCAGCACCACGTACATCAGCACCCCGAAGCCGATCACCGCGAACCACGCCACTGGCAATACACTGCTCATGTCCATCATGCGGCTCCGTCGATCGGTTCATCGGCCGCCGACAGCGGCCGTGCCGGCGTGTGCTCGCCGTGGTCCAGCTGCGGCGCGTCATGCGGGGTCGGCCCGATCTTGCCGATCTTGACCAGGTACCAGATGCCCCAGCCGAACACGAAGGCATAGCCGAGCACGTACACCGCCAGCGAGATCGCGGTCATCAGCGTCGACTGCGGGCCCACCGCATCGGCAGTGCGCAACAGCCCGTAGACCGCATACGGCTGCCGTCCCATCTCGGTGACGAACCAGCCCGAGACCAGCGCGATGAAGCCACTCGGCAGCATCCAGCGCCAGGCCGCCAGCAGCCAGCGCCACTGCAATAACTTGCCGCGCCACCAGGCGAACGCCGAGACCCAGGCCACCAGCAGCATCAACGAGCCCAGTCCGACCATGATACGGAAGGCGAAGAACACGGGCATCACCGGCGGGCGATCGGCGGCCGGCACCGAGGTCAACGGCGCGATGCTGCCTTCCAGACTGTGGGTCAGGATCAGGCTGCCCAGGCGCGGGATCGCCACCTCGTAATCGTTGCGCTCGGCCTGCGCATTGGGCAGGGCGAACAGCACAAGCGGAAACCCCTGGCCCTGGCCTTCGTCATGCCAGTGCGCTTCCATCGCCGCGATCTTCATCGGCTGGTGCTTGAGCGTGTTCAAGCCATGCATGTCGCCGACGAAGATCTGCAGCGGCACGGTGATCGCCGCGAAGGCCACTGCCAGCTTGAGCATGCGCAACCCGGCCTCGCGATGCACGCCGCGATGCAGATACCACGCCCCCACCGCACCGACCACGAAGCAGGTGGTGATGAACGAGCCCAGCGCCATGTGCGCAAGCCGGTACGGGAACGAGGGATTGAAGATGATCTTCAGCCACGCCACCGGATGCACGATGCCGTCGACCACCTCATAGCCGGCCGGAGTCTGCAGCCAGCTGTTGGACGACAGGATCCAGAACGTGGAAAACAGCGTGCCCAGCGCCACCATGCAGGTTGCCAGGAAATGCAGGCGCTCGGAAATGCGCCCCCAGCCGAACATCATCACGCCCAGGAAACTGGCCTCGAGGAAGAACGCGGTCAGTACTTCGTAGCTCAGCAACGGGCCGATCACGCTGCCGGCGATCCGGCTCAGCTCCGGCCAGTTGGCACCGAACTGGAAGGCCATCACGATGCCGCTGACCACGCCCATGCCGAAGGACACGGCGAAGATCTTCTGCCAGAAGAAATACAGCTCGCGCCACACCGGCAGCCGGGTGCGCAGCCAGCGCCATTCGAGAAATGCCAGCAGGCTGGACAGCCCGATGGTGAATGCGGGAAACAGCACGTGGAATGCGATGACGAATCCGAACTGGATCCGCGATAACAGCAAGGCATCCATGGAGAATCCTCCAGGAGAGATGGGTCAGCATCAGCGCACAGGCTGCAGGTCGATTGCCGAAACAACGGGTCGGTCGATCGCGACGTCTGCGCTACCGGATCATCATAAGGACGGTCGTGCTCGTTCCCGATGCGACACGGCGTCGCATCTGCGGCAAATTGCCGCGCTTGTGCTGCAACGCGATGCTACACCCGGTGTGCAATGCAGCGCGCAGTCCCTGGCCGCATTGCGGACAAGGAATGCACCCGGCGTTCGCACGTGCATGCCGGCACGCGATGGAAGGCCCGCCACGCCGCCCCATCCGGACCCAGGTCGCCGGAAAGCACTATGACCGCACCTGCTCCCAGACCCGCAGGAAATTGCCGCTATATACATCGACGATGCGCTGCACTGGCCAGCCGGCATCCATCATCGCCTGCGTAAGCCTGGGCAGATCTGCGCCGCTGCGCATCCCGGTCGGCAGGCTGGAAATGCCACCATCGAAATCGCTGCCGAAACTCAGGTGCTTCCACGGATCTTCGACGATCCCCATGTCGGCGATCTGTCGGGCGAAGGCTTCGTAGTAGCCAATGACAAACGCGAGATCGGCATCCATGTTCGGCTTGCCATCGGCCAGATACGAATGCTGCAGGAAGTACGGCGCCAGGATGACGCTGATGCAGCCACCAGTCTGAACGATGGCGCGGATTGCCGCCTCGTCCAGAGCCCGGTCGAGATGACGCGACGGCCGCGTCTGCGCACCACGGGTGACGCTGCGCGATGCGGCATGCGAGGCGAAGGCCGGCACGTTGCGACGGATGCAGATGGCGCAGGCGTCGCGTACCCCCTGGCTGGAGGTATGCGACAGATCCACCAGCAGTCCAACGTCGATGCAGCGCTCCACGACATCCCTGCCGAACTCCGAGAGCCCCGCGCCCTCGATCCCGCGCCACGGATTGAGCGGTGCATAGCCGGCCTGGGAGATGTCGGTATGGCTGAAATGATTGAGCGTCACATAGGCGGCGCCGGCCTTGGCAGCGACGTCCAGACGCTGCAGCCGCAGCGCCTGGCTGCGGATCCCGCGGGGCCCAAGCATGTGCGCGCCCTCCAACGACAGGATGGCGCAGCAAAGACCCTCGGCCCGAATCGTGCGCAGCTCGGCGGCGCTGCGTGCCAGCCGCATCCGACCGTTGCTCGCCGCCACCATCTCCTCGACATAGCGCTGATGCTCCACCCAGTGCTTCCAGGGGTCGAGAAAAGGCGCGCCGAAAAGGTTTTCCCACAGCGCGTGGGCGCTGAAACAGGCACCGCCATAACCGCCCGCGAGAAAGTCCGGGCCGCTCACGTGGTACATCAGTGGTTGGTTGCGACCTCTTGGCGAGGTTTTGGACATCAGCCAGAGGATCAGAGAGCGTCGATGCGCTTTCCAGTCGCCCTTCCAGAAATCGAAGCCGCCCACGCGCGACAGATACAGGGAATCCAGATGCGTATCGACTGGATAGGCCAGCGCATGCACTGCCTCCAGTGTGGGCTTGGCAGGCAAGGCGGCAGAGTTCTCGGATGAGACGGCACGCATGCACGAACCCCGGCAGTGACTTCTGACAAAATCAAATACCCAAACGACGCGTTTTATCGTTATTGAATCTCAGGCCGATATTCTCCAGGCGCCCTGACGGGGCGAACAGGTTCGCCCAAATGACGGTAACTGAACTGGATCAGCAGATCCAGAAAGTTGCCGCTCGGCCGGAAAGGAAAACGCAGGACTGCTGGCGTGTTTCTCATTTCGACCGTGTGCAGGGGATCCCTTCCGCCTGTCTCCGCTGCTGGATCAGCATTCGCATGAGGCTCCAGTCAGCCGGCTCTGGCCACTCTGGCAACCCGGGGGCGACGCGGCCAAGCCACGCCGACGCGATGCCGCAAGCCGCGATGGTCACCGCAAACGACGCGCCAGTTCCCCGCTAGAACCTGCATCCTCATGCCCGCGCACGGACACGTCGCGCCACTTCGCTGACCACCGCAATGACGGCAGTCAAACCGACCATCGACAGGAACTGCGCGCGGGTATCCGCCGACGACGCCAGCAATACGAAGATCACCGCCAGGATCGCCAGGGCCAGCAAGGTCAGAAGCGGGTACCCCCGCATGCGGAACGGCAACGCGATGCCGGCGCGGTCGGCACGTGCGCGCAGGATCAGCTGCGACAGCAGCGAGATCGTCCACACCAGCAGGCAGGTGGCGCCGACGATGTTGAGCAGCATCGGCAACACCTTGTTGGGGTACAGCAGTTCCAGTGCTGCGGCGGCAAACCCGAACAGCACGCTGGCGATCACCGCCACCAGCGGCACCTGCTCGCCACTGGTCCTGCCAAGCAACCGCGGCGCTTCACCGCGCTGCGCCAGCGAGAAGATCATCCGCGAGGCGCCATACAGATTGGCGTTGAGCGCCGACAGCAACGCCACCACGGCGACCAGGGTGATGGCAGTGGCCGCGCCGGGGATGCGCGCCACCTCCAGCACCGCAGCGAACGGCGAGCTGAGCGCGGCGCTGGTCCACGGCACCACCGCCACGATCACGCTGATCGAGCCGATGTAGAACACCAGGATGCGCCAGGCCACGGTGCGAATCGTGCGTGCCAGGCTGCGGCCCGGATCGGCGGTTTCCGCAGCGGCCACTGCCACGATTTCGGTGCCACCAAAGGCGAATACCACCACCAGCAACGCCGAACCGATGCCGGCCAATCCCTTCGGTGCGAAACCGCCGTTCCGGGTGAAGTTGGACAACCCCGGCGACACCACGCCGGGCAACCAGCCGGCCAGCAAGGCCACACCGATCAGCAGGAACACCACGATCGCAACGACCTTGAGGATGGCGAACCAGAATTCGAACTCACCGAAATTACGCACGCCCAGCAGATTGATCGCGGTGAAGGTGGCCATGAACACCACCGCCAGCAGCGGCACCGACAACGCCGGCCAGACCGAGGCAAGCAGGCCCGCTGCGCCGACCGCTTCGGCGGCGATCACCACCACGATCTGCAACCACCACAACCAGCCCACTGTTGCGCCGGCGGTCGGCCCCATTGCATCGGCTGCGTACACCGAGAACGCCCCGCTGGCCGGCTTGGAGGCGGCCATTTCGCCCAGCGCGTTCATCACGATGATCACCAGCGCTCCGGCGATCAGGTAGGACACCAGCACTGCCGGCCCCGCCGCGTGGATCCCCACGCCCGAACCCAGAAACAGCCCGGCGCCGATCGCCGTACCCAGGCCCATCATCATCAACTGCCGCGGTTTCAGCGCATGGCGCAACGCAGGTGCGGCGGACGGAGCGTGCTCAGCAACGGGATCGGTCGGAAGCGGCATGGACGGCATCGGAGAGGTGGTAGCGCGACACGATACTGCCTCGCGCACCCATCCGCGCCTCTTGACGGCCACATCAGACTGAACTAATCGCCCCGGCCACCAAGGCGCTCGTCACTGACACCTAGACTTGGGCGGTGTGCGAGTCTGCGGCGTTGTCCGACGCGTAAGCATTGATGATCGCCGCTATCAATCCCGGAAAACGGGCGTTGACCTCTGCAAACCTCGAATGGTTACGCATCTCCACGCCGTGGCGTTCGCTGCGGATCAGGCCGGCCTCACGCAAGACTTTGAAATGATTGGAGAGCGACGATTTCGGAATGACGCGATCGCCGAGCGCCGCGACCGATCCGCATGCCTCGACGTGACCGGCTGTAAGGATTTTGGCAAGGATCGCCGCCCGATTCGGATCCGACAGGGCGTGGAGGATGGCGGCCGGTCGAACATCTTCGATGGATGGGTGTAGTAGCGGTCTCATATTTCTAATATCGCGCAGCGGTTGACCCCGGCTCCAATAGTTCATATTATCCGAACTATTGAACAATGGGGCGGCGCACGGGCCTTTGGTCAATGGCGAAGTCAACACAGTCAATCGAGGATAGCAAACATGAAAAAGCTCGCAGGCAAGGTGGCAGTGGTCACAGGCGCTTCCAAAGGAATCGGTGCCGGCATCGCAAAGGCGTTGGCCGAACAAGGCGCCGCGGTCGTGGTCAATTACGCATCAAGCAAGGCGGGGGCAGATGCGGTAGTCGATGCCATCTCGGCAGCAGGCGGCAAGGCGGTAATCCCCCCACTTCTAGCGGTCGCCAGAAGTGGAGCTAAGTGGCCATCGCCAACTTCATGGCAGGCGTGATGC
>NZ_JAJGQM010000059.1 GCF_020784175.1 Xanthomonas campestris pv. asclepiadis | reverse complement strand
AAACCGGCGTGGGCACCCAGCTACACGACGATCGGTAACGATCCAGGCTCTCACGGTGGCCCACGCCGGCTCTCGACGCCCAAACTGCCAGAATCCGAACAGATAAGGCTCTGGCGCGGCATCCATGCCGCTCAAGGTCCCGCGACGGTGAGCGGGCAAGGACCAGTCGAGATGGTCGGTGTATCTGGTCAAGCACGGGGCATGACGTGTACTGATCGGATCAGTGTGCGTCGACCGGCTTCTGAGCAACTTCCTAGCGCAAGCCGAACAACAGACAAGCTTTTTAAAGCGCAACCCAGAAACGTCTCGTCTGCTCATCGCAAGCCAAGCAACACGCTTGCAAGAAAGCAGCCGACAAACGGTCTGGTGCGGCGTCCACGCCGGTTGCAGGACCGTGTGGCGGCAGGGATGCCGCCACCGAGCCCCCAAGGACGGGTTCACGGCGTGTCCCGCAAGCGGCGAGGACACCGCGCACTCGACTGACCCGGCTTTGGACTGCAGCCAAGCGAGGCTACGACTCGCTACAACGTTCGAGTGGGGGTGTCACCCGCTCCAGGAGCGCTAATTCGTACGCGTCGCGCGGTCCAGCCAGCAGGCCAGGCCCTGCGCGTTGAGTTCGATATCGGTACCCAGCAACTGCGCCACGCGCGCATCGTCCAGGCGGCAGCCGTGCAGGCGGGCGCGCTGCAGATACAGGTCGGTCAACGCCGCCACCATGCAGCGATGGCGGTCTGCACGCTGCGCGCAACCCAGCGCGATGGCGGTCATCGCATGGATCTGCTCGACCAGCGCCTGCGCCAGCGGTGCCGGCGATTCGACCCGGCCGTAATGGGTGAGATACATCGCCTGCGGCGCGGCCTCCATCAGCCGCGCGATCGACTGCAGCATCGCCTCCGGCTCGAACTGCACCGGCGAAGAGGTCGGCAGGATGAAGGCGCCTTGTGCGCTATCGAGCTGGCGATACGACAGGCCGAAGGTGTCGCCCGTGAACCAGCTGCGGCTGCGTGCATCCCACACGCACAGATGATGCCGCGCGTGGCCCGGCGTCTCGATGGTGCGCAGCGCGCGCTCGCCCAGCATCACGGTCTGCCCGTCGGCCGCTTCCACCACGCGCTCGGCTGGTACCGGCACGATCGCGCCGTAGCCGCGCGCCATTTCCGCCTCACCGTATACCGCCGTGGCACCGGCGATCAGCCGGGTCGGATCGATCATGTGCGGCGCGCCGCGCGGATGCACCAGTACCCGCGCATTGGGCAAGTGCTGCAGCAAGGCACCCGCACCGCCGGCATGATCCAGGTGCACATGGGTCAGGATCAGCCAGTCCACCTGCACAGGCGTCAACCCGGCCGACTGCAACGCGGCCAGCATCTGCGGCACCGACAGCGAAGTGCCGCAATCCACGAAGGCGCCGCGTTGCGCTTCGACGATCAGGTACGCCGCATCGAACTGCACGCCGCCAAAGCCGGTGTCGATGGTGTGGATGCTGGAATCGGCGGTCGCTGTCATTGCTCCCCCACGGCTATGCGAGAGGCCACAGTCTAGCCACCGGCTCCACGCGTGTCGTTACGCCTCGCGCAACACGCGCATTGCCGCCAGGATCACGTCCGCCTCCACCTGCGCATGCACGCCCGGCAGTTGCAGGTCGCTGCCCTGCTCGGCCTGCTTCAGCCGCGCAATCAGCTGGCCCGCGTCACGTGGCGAGGCGAAGCCATCGCTTTGCAGAAGCATCGCACCGGCGCCATCGTTCAACTTGAAATAGAACTGCCCATCGCTCTCGCGATACTGCTTGAACACCGGCGGCGCGCTCTTCTCGCCCACCGGCGTCGCAGCCGCATTGCCCTGACTGGACAGGTCGCGCAGACCCACCGCAGCACGCAGCTCGGCCAAAAACGGCGTGGCGTAGCGCGCGCGCAGACGTGCGCCCCCAGCGCGCAGAATCGCCTCGATCTTGGCCGGCTCGGCCATCAGCGCGTCATAGCGCGTGCGCAGCGGTGCGATCTCCTGGTCGATCCGCTCGAACAGCTGTTGCTTGGCATCGCCCCAGCCGATGCCGTCGGCAAAGGCCTGCGCAAAGGCCGCCGTTTCCTGCGGCGTGGCAAAGGCCTGGTACAGCTGGAACAATGCCGACCCCTGCGTGTCCTTGGCCTGGCCCGGCGCGCGCGAATCGGTGAGGATGGAGAACACCAGCTTGCGCAGTTCCTCGCGCGGGGCGAACAACGGAATCGTGTTGCCGTAGCTCTTGCTCATCTTGCGACCATCCAACCCTGGCAACGTCGAGACCTGCTCGTCGATCACCGCCTCGGGCAGGGTGAAAAAGTCGCGGCCATACACGTGATTGAAGCGCTGGGCGAAATCGCGCGCCATTTCGATATGCTGGATCTGGTCGCGTCCCACCGGCACCTTGTGCGCGTTGAAGATCAGGATGTCTGCGGCCATCAATACCGGATACATGAACAAGCCGGCGGTCACGCCCGCATCGTCGTCTTCGCCGTCGGCGCGATTCTTGTCCACCGCCGCCTTGTAGGCATGCGCACGATTGAGGATGCCCTTGCCGGCCACGCAGGTCAGCAGCCACAGCAACTCGGTGGTCTCCGGCACATCGGATTGGCGATAGAACCACACCGTTTCCGGGTCCAGGCCGCAGGCCAGCCAGCTGGCCGCGATCTCCAGGGTGGAGCGCTGCGTCCGCGCCGGGTCCTGCGCCTTGATCAGGCTGTGCAGGTCGGCCAGGAAATAGAAGCTTTCCGCATCGGCCGCTGCACTGGCCTGGATGGCCGGGCGGATCGCACCGACGTAATTGCCCAGATGCGGGGTGCCGGAGGTGGTGATACCGGTAAGGACGCGAGTGGTCATCTGCGTAAGGCCAGGGAGTCAGCACGCAAGTTTAGCGGTTCCGTGCCCATGGCATGGCCGCGACGGCGTTTGATGGCTGCTGCTGGCGGCATCGGCGGCAGACGCGCAACGGGCCGCATCGAGCGGCCCGTCGTGTGCAACTCGCGCTCACCATGGTGGGTGGGCGCGGTGACGGTGCACCGTCAGGTGTCGTCGCGCAGCGACTTTTCGAAGGCGCGTACCTCGGTCTGGGCGCGGTCGCGGTCCCAGCCGTAGCGCTCCTGAAGCTTGCCCTGCAGATACTCGGCATTGCCTTCGGCAACCTTGAAATCGTCGTCGGTGAGGTCGCCCCACTTGGCCTGCGCCTTGCCCTTGAGCTGGGTCCACTTGCCGGAAATGATGTCAGTGTTCATTGCGTCGACTCCGCTGATGCGGCCGCGATTGACCGTGTCAACAGAGTGCCCATGGCCCCGTTCGCTGCAGATCAAAAGCCGTCAAACCCGGACTCACCGCACTGAATGGTTGCCTACGCTTGCCGCGCACTTTTTTCGCATTGGCCGCCTTCGCAGTGCCAAGGCACGTTGTCAGGCAGCCTTGTTTGCGCAAAAACATCGGGCAAAAAAAACGGGCCTTGCGGCCCGTTTTTCTGCATGCAGCGCTAAATTACTTGCGCGCAGCGTCTTCCACCTTCTCGCCAGCGCCCTGCACGTCCTTGCCGGCACCTGCGACGGTGTTGCAACCCGACAGCATACCGACCGACAACACCGACAGCACCAGCAGCACAATTGCACGCTTCATAACAGACTCCTTCGTGGGTAAAGCGGCGGCTTGCCGCAGATCAATCAAATCAAACAACGACGATCAAACAAAACTCAAGGATCAGCACTTACCGTCGCTGCAATTGTCGGCCTTCTTTTCGACCTTCTCGCCTGCGCCCTGCATGTCCTTGCCGGCGCCAGCCATGGTATTGCAGCCAGTCATCACGCCGGCCGAAAACAGGCCCAGTACCATCAGTGTCAGCAGTCGCTTCATCGGTCTTCCTCAGTTCTGCGTTCGGTGCAGACGCACCATCTCTGGCGACAAATCTGACTGCGCGGCCGTAGATTTGATGTGAACGTGGCGTGCTGCGTTCAGCGATCGATCAATCTCGCATCAGTGTCGACTTGCCGAACAGGCTCTCGACCAGATCCACCGCCAGCTCGGCGGTAGCGTTGCGGTTGTCCAGCACCGGGTTGAGTTCGACGATGTCCAACGATCCCATGCGCCCGGTATCGGCGATCATCTCCATCACCAGCTGCGCCTCGCGGTAGTTGGGTCCCCCCGGCACGGTGGTGCCCACGCCCGGCGCGATGCTCGGGTCCAGGAAATCCACATCGAAGCTCACGTGCAGATGGGTGTCCGCGCTCATGCCCTGCAAGGCGGTCTCCATGGTGCGCTTCATGCCGGCCTCGTCGATGTAGCGCATGTCGTAGACATCGATGCGGTGCTGCTTGATCAGGCGTTTCTCCTCCGGGTCCACCGAGCGGATGCCGATTTGCCGCACCTGCTCGGGCAGCAAGGCCGGCGCACTGCCGCCCAGGTGGGTCAACGCCTGCGGACCGAGCCCGCACAGGCAGGCCACCGGCATGCCGTGCACATTACCCGATGGCGTCACCTCGCTGGTATTGAAGTCCGAATGCGCATCCAGCCACAGCACCCGCAACGGGCGTTGCTGCTCGCGGCAGTACTTGGCCACGGCGGTGATCGAGCCGATGCCTAGGCAATGGTCGCCACCGAGCATGATCGGCATGCGCCCGGCACGCAGCTGCGCATAGCTTGCCTCCATCAGCGCCTGGTTCCAGGCCACCACTTCGTCCAGATGCCGGTAGCCGGCCTGCGGGGCCTGCCAGGGATTGCGCGGGCCATCCAGATTGCCCAGATCGCACACCTCCACGCCGCGGCCGATCAAGGCCTCCTGCAACCCGGCGATGCGCAGCGCCTCCGGCCCCATCCGCGCACCACGGTGGCCGGCACCGATGTCGGTGGGAACGCCAATCAGGGAAACCGGCAGGTACTGCGTTGCCATGCATTGCTCCAGCATCGAGAAAGCGCTGCAGTCTAGTCGTCGGCCCGCGCGCTGACGCGCGGCAGCGCAGCACGACGTGCGTCACCCATCACGCAATTGCATCTGCCACTGCAGCAATCGAAAGTGCGGCCGATAGTGCGTAGCGGGCAATCGTCAGGGCGGTGCAGGCAGCGGGCGCAACGCTGCGGTGCAGGCGTGATGCAGTTCGGCGAATCAGCGCCGGGCATCGGCCGCGTTCGCTTGGCGGCGGCAACGGCGTCCTGACAGTCGCTTCAAGTGACGTGGTTGGGCAGTTTTTGGCGTATCCGCGCTTTGCGGAATGTGCTTGCCTGACCGCACAGTTAAGACATTGAGGGTGCTATGACGATGATAAAACATGCCGACGCTACTGTTCGCCCGCCAGCGCGGGACCCGGTGTCATCGACAAGGTCTTTCATCGCGCAGCGCGTTTCGTACAGGGGAGAATTTCATGCCGCATAACGCCGTCAACCAGGTCGTCAAGGCTGCCGTGGGCGAGGTCGCGCGGGCGTCGCATCACTACGATCTGCAGCGCATCGGGCGCGAATTTGCGCAGACCATCGAGCGCGAGCGGGGCGTCCGTCTGTTGATGCTGTCCACCGCCGACGGGCGTGCCATCGCCGAACACTCCAGCCTGGATGTGGACGGTCGCCGTCTGGCAGCGATGGCCAATTCGTTCCTGACCCTGGGTGAGACCCTGGCGCGCGAATCCAGCTTGAGCGAAGCCGACTACGCCACCATCAGTACGCGTGGCGGGCAGCTGGTGCTGATCCGCATTCGCGCCGACAGACCATTGACGCTCACGGCGGTGGGCGACAGCGACCTCAATGCCGCGGCGCTGTTGTTCAATGCGCGCGACTGCGCCGGCCGTCTGGCTGCAGCGCTGGCGCAGCAGGCAAGCTGAGCGTTTGGCACTGTTCGTGCTTGTGCCAATGCACCCATTTCTCATCGCTCGTAAGGACGACCCGTGTCAAAACTCAATCTGGAACACCTGCATTCGATCGCCGGCTTCGTCGGCGCCGCCCTGGTCGATAGCGACAGTGGCATGGCGCTGGGCATGACCGGCGGCACCGATCTCAACCTGGAACTTGCCGCGGCCGGCAATACCGAAGTGGTGCGTGCCAAGCGCCGTATCGCCGAGCAGCTCGGCCTGAACGACACCATCGAAGACATCCTGATCACCCTGGCGCGTCAGTACCACCTGCTGCGTCCGCTGGAGAGCAACGGCACATTGTTCCTGTACGTCGTGCTGGATCGCGCCAAGGCCAATCTGGCCATGGCCCGCCACGAGCTCAAGGCGTTCGAGAAGACCCTGGACTTCGGTTGATGCCACACCGGCGGCGCGCACGCGTCGCCTGCCCGGCCTGCCGGCTTGTCCCGGCAGGCACCGCACTTTCAAAGCGCCGACGCGGCGCCCTGTCATGACCACACCCATTCACGCCATGCGGGTCGCCACGGCCGGCCTGGACCTGCTGCACACCACGCGCCTGAAACTGGCGTGCTCGTTGCTGCTGGCCGAGCGCATCGACGTGCAGTTGGGGCAATGGCCGCAACACGCCGCCGAGGTGGTGGTGCTGGGGCTGGAAAGCGCCGACGGCCTGGCCGCCTGGCAGGCCTTGCAAGGCCAACCCGTGCGTGTGCTGGTGGTGTCGCGGACACCGGTCGGCGGCGCATGGCTCAAGCACGGCGCCACCGTGCGCGAACTCAACGAACAGATGCGCCTGCTACTGTCGTCCTCCGATCACGCGCAGGTCGCCGAGCCGGCATTGCTGGTCCGCCATTGCCGCGGCGAGTTCGGTACCGCTGCGGTGCTGTTGCGCCACGCACAACTGCAGGTGCGCGTGGATCCGGCCAACGGCTGCGTGCAGCTTCCCGCCGGCATTGCGTTGCCGGAGCTGGTCGCAGCACTGGATCGCCCCGGCTGGCAGGTCGTACCGGACACCGCCGATAGCGCATTGAGCCAACGTCTTTCGTTCGAGGCGCTGTATTTCGCCCTGCCCGAGCACCTGCGCCCGGCGCTGCCGGCGGTCGACCCCAGCCACGCGTTGCAGTTGCGCCAATGGCCGGAGCTGAGCGCCGAGACCAGTTCGCCGGCGCGGCTGCTGGCCATTGCCCACCTGCATGCGCGCCCGTGGCGCCCGCAGGCGCTGGCCAATGCTTGCAAGCTGCCGCTGCAAACGGTGGAATGCCTGTTCGCCGCTGCACTCGCCAGCGGCCTTGCCCAGACCGCGGAGATTCCCGTGCCTGCAACGCAGCCCCGTCCGGACAGCAGCAACTCCCGGTTTTTCTCCTGGGTCGCACGTCGCTTTGGCCTCTCTCTCTTTCAGGCGCAGTCATGAGTCTTCCGGCCAACAAACTGGTGTTCGTTGGCGGCATGGGCGCCGGCAAGACCACTGCCGTGCGCGCCATCTCCGACGTGGAGCCGGTCAGCACCGAGATGCCGCTCAGCCAGGATGCCTACGGCGACAAGACCTACACCACGGTCGCGCTGGACTACAGCTCGATCGAACTGGAGGACGGCGAGTTGCTGCACGTCTACGGCGTGCCGGGGCAGAAGTACCTGGATTTCATGTGGCCGCTGGTGTGCGACGGCGCCTTGGGCGTGATCGTGCTGGTCAGCGCGCGCGATCCGCAGATGCGCGATGCCACCGTGGCCTTGCTGCGCGAGTTTTCGCAGATCGCACCTGCGGCAAGCCTGGCGGTGGGCATCACCATGACCGACGAAATGCAGGACTTTTTGCTGCCGCCGTTCCGCGATGCGCTGGTGGCCGAAGGCTTCCGCATCCCGGTCATGCGCGTGGATGCGCGCTCGGCCACCCAGATCACGTTCCTGGTGAAGTCGCTGCTGTCCTATCGTTACACCTCGGCAACTAGCTGATCGGCCGCGCGCATGGCGCATGCGGATGTGGGCGGTACATAAGAAAAAACAAGGAATCCGGTCACGACGGGGCCTGAAAGGGCGTCACGCGGGGGATGCCGCCTCTAGGGTGGCGGCAACGCGTCCATCTTCCTTGATGCCAGACACGCGACGCGAACGTCATACCTTCGAGCGCGTTGCCTGACTTGTTCAGTATGGCGCGCGGTCGGAGACCAGGACATCAGGACATTCCCGACATCACGCAGGGCATACCGGTGATACAGCGTAAGCAATAGCGCTGGCAGCGGGTAATCAGTCGCGCCTGCAACCGGTGGTTGCAATGCAGTTGCTATACGCGCCAGGTAACCCGTTGGACAAACCATTCGTCCAGCCGTCTCGCGAAGGCATCGATGCACGGCTGCAGTACCGCGATCGTTGGCACGCAGCGGATACCTGACCCACCGGGATCGGCCATTGCAGGGCGGCTTCCACGCGCTGTCCAAATACTGATCCAGCACCACGATCGGATAAAGTAGCGCGATGACAATCGAACTGAAGCCCGGCGGTCTGCTGATCGCGATCGAAGGCATCGACGGCGCCGGCAAGACCACCCTTGCCCGCAGCCTGGCCACCACGCTGGAAGCAGCCGGCGCGCGCGTCGTGCTGAGCAAGGAGCCGACCAATGGCCCCTGGGGCACCCAACTGCGCCAGTCCGCCGCCACCGGCCGCCTGCGCGCGGACGAAGAAGCCGAGCTGCTGATCCGCGACCGCCACGAGCACGTGGACACCCTGATCGCACCGGCGCTGGCACGCGGCGACATCGTGATCCTGGACCGGTATTTCCCATCGATGGTCGCCTACCAGGGTGCCGCCGGCCTGCCGCTGGACGATCTGCTGGAACGCAACGCCTTCGCACCGCGCCCGGACGTGCTGCTGCTGCTCGACCTGCCCCCGCCCACCGGGCTGGCGCGTATCCGCGCCCGCGGCGATGCGCCCAATCACTTCGAGACCCAGGACAACCTGGAACGCTGCCGCAGTATCTTTGCGCAGCTGCAGTTGCCGGGAAAGCACGTCGTGGACGCCAGCGCCGATGCAGACAGCGTGCTCCGCCAGGCCCACGCCATCGTCGTTGCAGCACTGGCCGAACGCCTGCGCGGCGCGGCCACCCACGCCGACGCCGACAAGGCCGCACTGGAACTGCTATCGGCCGGTCGCCCGGCCTGAGTTGCCGTGTGGACCACGCGCAGGCAGCCGCAACCGGCGCAGTGATTGGCGGGCTGCGTGCAGGGATCTGTTCTCGACCGGTCGAACCCGGGAAGACGCGTTCCGGGGCGCTGACAGCACAGCCCGCACCCAGCTACATGCAGTTTGCGGGAGAGCACGAAGGACCTTCGTGGTGCCGGCACCCGGATTCGAACTGGGGACCTACCGCTTACAAGGCGGTTGCTCTACCAACTGAGCTATGCCGGCAAAGGCCAAGCGCGTTGCGCGCCGGTGCGCATTCTAGCGCAGCGCGGCGCAATCTAGCGACCGCTGACGCGTTGCACCTGCGGTGCCCTGCAATGTGCCGATCGCGGCGGTGCTGCGCACATCGATCCACCAGCGCGATTGCGCGCTACCGCTGGGCAGCAGTTGCGCCGGAAATCCCGCGCCAACCAGGCTGGCCTGACGTCGCTCGGCACGTTCGCGACTCTGGTACTGCCCCAGCGCAATGGTGTTGTCCTCACCCTGGGCAATCACGTAATAGTCGCCCATGCCGGCGGCGGCGATGCGCTTGACCAAGGCTTGCGCCGCCGCACGATCGCCGACGTTGGGCAGCATCACCCGGAACGTACTGATCCCGGCGTCCTTGTCCTCGCGCACGCTGGCGCGCGTGGCCTGACCACGCAGGCGTGCCAGCGCGGCATCGGCCTCGGCGCGCGCCGCATACGGCCCCAGGCTGGCACAGCGCTCCGGCGCAGCGGCCGGAGCGGGCAGCGCTGGCGATGGCTTGATCGCCGCTGCCGCGGCAACTTCAGCCGGTGTCGGAGCGAGCTTGGCCGGCGGTAAAACCGGTGCCGATGGCTGCGACGTGTCGGGCACCATCGCGGCGGCCGCAGCTGTCGAAGAAGACGCTGCCGCTGGGGTTGTCGATGTCTCAGGCGATTCCGGTGCCGATGTCGATGTCGATGTCGATGTCGATGTCGATGCATCCGATGGTGCCGTCGGCGCAGTGCCCGGAGTTGCCAAGGCCGTGTTTGCCTCGCCTGACTCCGCAGGCGCTGCTGCCACAATACTCGGCAGCACTTCCAGGCGCGCCACACCGGCCGGCTGCGGCGGTGCCGCCACCGCTGCCGGTGCCGGCTGCAACGCCCACCACAACGCCACACCGGCATTGAGGACGATCAGGACAACGATGAGTGCGCGGACATACATGCGATGGATTCTAAGCGCGGGCAGTCACAACCGGCGAGCGCTGGTTGGCTTGCTGCCCACGCCAGGCAGTGGGCGCAGTGTACGAGCGCGGCCGACCGATTCCGTCTCCCGGCCGCACCCACCGCGTGGCCGTGCGAACGCGTGGCTCGCCGTTCAAGGCGCAGACGCGGATCTCGCCCAGGTCGCCAGCCCGTCCAGCACCAGCGCAGCGCGGAAGCTGGCATCGGGCAGCAACGGCAGCAACGGCGGCGCACCGCCCCCGTGCACCAGCAGCCGCACCGGCACGCCCAGACTGCGTTGCGCGTGCTGCAGGCTGCGCTCGATCAGCGCCACCGCGGCGCCATCGCAGCCGGAGGTCAATGCGTCGTCGGTGTCGTCGGCCAGCTCGACATAGGTCCCGCCACTGGCCGGCAACTGCACAGCGCGCGCATGCAGCGCCTCGCGCATGGTGGTCGGCGAGGCGGCGATGCGGCCGCCGTGGTGCTGCCCATCGGCGCCGAGTACATCGATGGTCAACGCGGTGCCCACGCCGGCCACCAGCACCGGTGCGTCGCGGCGTGCGCCCAGCAGCGCCAGGAAGCGATCGACCCCGAAGCGGCTTGGGTCTGCGTAGGCGATGCGGATGCCGGCGCATTCGGCCACGGTCCGCACGATGCGCACCTGTTCGAAACGCTCGCGCAGGCAGCCGAGCATGCGCTGCGTCAACGCCGGCGCGGCCACGCTGGCCACGTGCGCAATGCGCCCGGTGGGCAGCGCCGCCAATGCGGCCGCATCCATCGCCTCGGCACCGTGCGGCCAGGCCTGCACATCGCCTGCGCGGTCGCCCTGCAGCGGTGCGTACTTGAACCGCGAATTCCCCAGGTCGAACAGCCACTCGCTCATGCAGGTCTCACGCTCACTTCTCCGGAGTGGAACAGCCGCACCGTCTCGCCCAGTTGCACCCGCAACGCGCCGTCGGCTGCCAGGCCAAGCGCAATGCCGTGATGCCGGGTGCCGGCCTCTTCGACCTGCACCGCGCGGCCGCGCAAGACGTCCAGGGCCGCATAGCGGCTCAGGAACGGCGCCAGCCCCTGCGCCTCGAACAGCGCCAGCGCCGGCAGCAACGCGGATATCACCGCAGCCACCACGGTCGCGCGCGACACCGCGCAGCCGGCCAGCGTATCCAGATCCACCCATGGTTGGTCGATCGCAGCGGCGGCGGCGGCCGGCATATGCACGTTCAAACCCAGCCCGATCACCGCGCGCGCGTTGCCGGCCATTTCGCCGCCGCCTTCGATCAGCAGGCCGCCCAGCTTGCGCTCGCGCGCCAGCAGATCGTTGGGCCACTTCAGCCCGACATCGGCAAAGCCGCAATCACGCAAGGCCTCGGCCACCGCCACGCCCACGGCCAGGCTGAGCCCGGCCAACTGCCCCAGCCCACCGCTGAACCGGCGCGAGGCCGAGAGATAGATGTGTGCGCCCAGCGGCGAAGTCCATTGGCGTCCGCGCCGGCCACGCCCGCCGGTCTGCCGCTCGGCCAGCAGCACCGCCACGCCCTGCTCCGGCGCCGGACGCGCCAGCAAGCTGGTATTGGTGGACTCCAGCGTCCAGGCGACCTCCAGCGCAGCCAGGCCTGCCAGCGCATCGGCCGACAGCGCCGCACGAATGCGCGCCTCGTCCAGCAGGTCCAGCGGTGCCGCCAGGCGGTAGCCGTCCCCGGCCCGGCCTTCGATGTCGACCCCGGCCGCGCGCAGATGCTGGATCCGCTTCCACACCGCCGCACGGGTCAGCCCGGCATCGCGTGCCAACGCATCGCCGGATAGCCGGCCGCTCGCAAGTTTGGCCAGCAAAGCGCGGTCATCCACGGCAAGGTCCCCAAATCGATCCGCGAAAGTATGCGCCAAGCGTTCCCACCCGCCCAGCCTGGCTTGCGTGCGGGAGTGAGAAGCACGTTATGATCGGCGACTCACGCTGCTTGCCCTGGATGTGGACGATGCGCCGAATCACGGTTTGCCTGCTGTTGTTGTTGGCTCCGCTTGCCGCGCTGGCATCGGACCCGCTGGCCGATGGCGATCATGAGAGCTGCGTCAGCAGCAACTCGGCGGCACGCGGCAGGACCCCCAACAGCGACCCGGCAGCCCCGGCACGCGCTCCGGCGCACAAGCCCGCGCCAGCCACCGGCGGCGGCGGCAGCGACGGCGACGGGCTGTTCCCCCGCATGCGCACGATGCCGCGCTGGCATAGCTTCCTGCCGGGCATGTTCCGCTGATCCAGTGGTTGTTGCGCCGGCTGCGCCGGCCGCCGCTCGATATTCCTGATGCGCTATGGGTTGCGGCCAGCCGCCGCTGCGGCTGGATCGCTGCGCTCGACCTGCCCCGCCAGCACCGTCTGCGTGCCCTGACCGCGCAGTTCCTGCAGCAAAAGACCATTTCACCGCTCGGCGGGCTGCAGCTGCAGCCGCACGATTGCGTCCTGCTGGCTGCCAGCTGCTGCCTGCCGCTGCTGAACATCGGCGCGGCCGGCTGGCGTGGCTGGTCGCAACTGATCGTCTACCCGGACGCGTTCCGCGTGCAGCGCACGCATGTGGATGCGGCCGGGGTGATGCATGCCTGGGACGATACCCTGATCGGCGAGGCCTGGGAACAAGGCCCGCTGATCGTCAGCTGGGCCGACGTGCAGGCCGACCTGGACGACCCGCAGGCCGGCTTCAACGTGATCGTGCATGAGATGGCGCACAAGCTCGATGCACTCGATGGCGCCCTCGACGGCACTCCGCCGCTGCCGCGCGATGCGCAGCGCGCCTGGGCACGCGATTTCCAGCAGGCCTTCGACGCCTTCTGCCAGCGCGTCGATGCCGGCGAGGACACCGAGATCGACCCGTATGCCGCCGAAGCACCGGAAGAATTCTTCGCGGTCGTCAGCGAATACCACTTCTCCGCACCGCAGCTGCTGGCGCGCGTCATGCCGGATGTTGCTGTGCAGTTGACGCGTTTCTATGGGCCTTCGCCATTTGCGTCTTCAGCGCGGCGCTGATGGTGCGGTGACATTGCAGCAGGCATCGGGATGGCCTGATGCAATGCTGTCGTGCGTGTCGATCGCCTGTGTTGCCCACCGCACCAATGCGCGATGCCGCACAGGTCCGCACGCAGACGGACCGCCCTCATCAACGCACTGCCACGCACTCATACCAGCCCAAGATCGCGCGGCCTGGCCCCGGGAAACACCCGTTCCAGCTGCGCAGGCGACAATCCCCACAACCGACTCAACAGACCGCCGAACAGGCTGCGGTAATTGGTGAGCACTGGATAATCGCGGTTCTGCAGCAGCTGCGCCTGCGCAACGGCGACCTGCTCGCCCGCGATCCGGCCACCGCGCACGCTGCCGCCCAGCACCCAGTACGTGGTGCCGTGCCCGTGATCGGTGCCCTTGCTGCCGTTCTCGCGGAAGGTGCGGCCGAACTCGGACAGCACCACCACCACGGTGTCCTTCCATGCCGGCCCCAAGGGCGTCGGCGTATGCGGCCAGCCCTTCGCCCAGATTGCGCAGATTGTTGGCCAGGCCGCCTTCGACACTGCCCTGGTTGGCGTGCGTGTCCCAGCCGCCGACATCGACAAATCCCAGCCGATAACGCTCGCGCATCAGGCTCGCCATGCGCCGGGTTTCGTCGGCGAAGGTGCGCGCGCTGGCGGCGCCGCGACCGGCCTGCTCCATCTCTTCGCGCAGCTGCGCGGTGACCTGCTGACGCAGCGCCAGACCTTCGCGCGCGGCCGCTGCCAGCGGCGTTGCGTCGTACATCTGCGACAGGATCTGCGCCTGTCGCGCATCCATACCGCCCTTGCCGATGCCCCGCAACGACACGTTGGGCAGGTCGCCGCCGCCTTGAAACGTCAGCGGCAGCGAATCGGTGAAGGCAATCGCCGGTACTCCGCTGAGCACGCCCGACAGGCGCGCCATGAAGCCGGAACGATAATCGCGGCGCTGCGTGCCGGCCTGCCCGGATTCGATGTCGTCCTGGGTTTCGAAGTGACTGCGCGACAGATCGTCGGTGCCGGCAAACGGCACGAACGCCAGCTGCTGGCGTTGCCATAGCGGCAGCAGCGCATCGCGCATCACCGGGTTGAGCCCCCATTGCGTATCCAGCGCAATGGCACTGTTCGCATTGGCCGCATCCGGCCGCGCAATCGCCAGGGTCGGACGCGCCTGATAATAAAAATCGCTGGCATGCGGCACCAGCAGATTGTTGCTGTCGTAGCCGCCGCGCAGAAACACCACCAGCATGCGCGCGCTGTCGCGCGGCGCAGCAAACAGGCGACCGCTCCAGGGCAGACTTGCGGCCGCTGCAGAGGCAAGCAGAAATTGACGTCGTTGCATGATGCACTCCCATGGCGGTGATCGCTGGTCGAACGTTGAAACAGCGGGTGTTGAATCGGCGGGTGTTGAATCGACAGCCGTTGCCTCGGTGACCTTCGAATCAGCGATAGTTGAAGTCCGGCGATGACAGCAGAAATCCGTTCCATTCCGCAGGCGAACGCGCCTGGTTCAGTGCCTCACGCGTGCCACTGGAAAGCGACGGTGCAATCCAGCGATACGACGGACGCGTGTCGATCTGCGTCAGCGCCGGCAGTGGCGTGTCGTTATCGCCATCCAAGCGGAACAATTGCTTGGGTCCGCCACCCAACGCACGCGCCACCTCGAAACGCCGCGCCAGTTGCCCGGAGCTGGTCCATGCCTGCGATTGCAGCGACCATCCATCGGGGGTGATACGCCCGAACACCGGCTCGCCGAGTTGCTGCACCCAGCTCACCATCGGCGCGGCATTGACCACCGGCTGGCCCTCGTACGCCAGCCGCATCGCCGAGACCACGAACCGATTCGGATCCTTGAACTTGCGCGGTTGCGCCTGCGCAAATTCCGGCGCGTCCAGCATGGCCTGCATCACCTTGGCGATATCGCCATCGCTGCGTTGAAACGTGTTCGCCATGCGCTCGACCAGCGCGGCCGGCGGCGTGTCGCTGACAAAGTACTCGGCCAAACGCTGCGAAATGAAATGGGCGCATGCCGGCTGCCGCACCAGCAACTGCACCGCACGCGCGATCTCATCCAGGCCGCCGGCGGCGATGCGCTGGCCCAGCAAGGTCTTGTCGCCAGGTTGATGACGCGCAGGATTGAATTCGAACAGCCCCTTGCGCACCACCGGTGGCTGCCCCGGCGCGGCAATCGACAAGGGCGGAGCGCCCTCGGCCCTGACCGGCACCAGGCCGGCGCCGGTAAGGATCAGCGCCAGTTGCTGCACATCCTGCTGGCTGTAACCGCCGTGCACGCCCAGCGTGTGCAGTTCCATCAGTTCGCGTGCGTAATTTTCGTTGACCTTGCCCTTGGCGTTCTTGGCGTTGTCCAGGTACTCCAGCATCGCCGGGCTTTCCAGCGTCGCCATCACCAGGTCGGCGAACTTGCCGGTGGCATGTGGGCGGATCGCGTTTTCCATGTAATCGGCCGCCATCCATTTCACGCGCCCCTTGTCGGCGTACACGCTGAAATGATTGAGCCAGAACCACACCAGCTGCTCATGCACCTGTTCCGGCGCATACACCGCACGCAGCAGCTGCGCCTGACGCGCCTGGGTCAGCATCTGCCCGCCACGCGCCTGCCACGCCTTGCGCAAGGCGGTCTTTTCGTCGCCATCGGGCATGCCTTGCAGGCGGATCTTGTCGGCCTCGTACTGCGTCAGCAAGGTCAGCAAGGGCGTATGCAGCGCATCGAAGTGCTGCAGTTGGGCACGGATCGGCGCTGGCAGTGCCGCATCGTCGCTGGCCTGCAACAGCGACCTGCCGTAGCGCTTGGGGCCGAGCCGCTGCAGTTGCGCTGCGCTATCGGCATCCACACCGTAGGTGGCACGCTGCAGCCAGCGTGTCTGGGTCGGCGTCAGTGCTGGATTGGCAGCACTGCACGACATAGCGAAGACGCAACCCGCGAGAAGCCACGTCAGCTGCCATCGGTGGTGGCGGCGCGTGCCCACCGGATGTGCGCTCAGCCAGTGCATCTGTGCATTGCGCTCGAACATGCGGCTCTCCATCGCAGCGGCCTGCAACCGGCCCAGTATGGTCACGCCAACACGCAGGGGGTTAAACGGTTGTCGGAGCGCGCTGCGACGTTGACCATGGGTTCATTCCGCAACCCATGCCGGTCACAGTCCCGGCGGCAAGGTCACGTCGAAACGGGCGCCGCCCAGTTCCTGCGAGCGCACCACCTGCAGCTCGCCGCGGTAGGCCTTGATCAGATCTTGCACGATCGACATGCCGATGCCGTGGCCTTGCACGCGTTCGTCGCCACGCACGCCACGCTGAAGGATCTTGGCCACATCTTCCGGCGCGATACCGGGGCCATCGTCTTCCACCGACAGGATCAATCCGGCGCGACGGCTGCCAGTGGTGGGACCGGGCTGCGCGGTCAGCAGCACGCGGCTGCGCGCCCACTTGAAGCCGTTTTCCAGCAGGTTGCCCAGCAATTCCTGCAGATCGCCCGGCTCCCCATGAAAGCGCGCGTCGGGCGAAATATCGAACTCGCACAACACGCCCTTGACCGAATAGACCTTTTCCAGCCCGCGCACGATTTCTTCGGCGGTCGACTCGATCGGCAAAGGTGCGGCAAACAGCTTGTGGCCGCTGGAGGCCGCGCGTGCGAGCTGGTAGGACACCAGGTCGTTCATGCGGCGCAGCTGCACGTCCATTTCCTCGTGCAGATCGCGCTCGGACTGGCCGCTATCGAGCTGGGTGCGCAACACCGCGATCGGCGTCTTGAGGCTGTGTGCCAGATCGGCCAGCGTATTGCGCTGGCGGTCCAGATTGTCGCGCTCACTCTCGATGAAGGCGTTGATGCTTTCGGTCAGCGGCTCCAGCTCGCGCGGATGCTGCTCGCTCATGCGCTGGATCTCGCCGCGCTGCACCTTGGTCAACTCGTTGATGACCCGCCGCAGCGGACGCAGGCTCCATTGCAGGATGAAGGCCTGCAGCACCAGCAGCACCACGCCGGCACTGCCGAGATAGAACCACACCGCGCCACGGAACACGCGCAGCTGCGCGCCCATCGAGCGCGCGTCTTCCATCACGTAGATGGTGTACGGAATCTCGCCGCCGTGTTCGCGCTCGACGTAGCTCACACCCAGGCCGTAGCGGTACAACTGGCCGACGCTGCCGTCGATCTGGGTCATCTCCAGCGGGCCGATGAATTCTTCCTGGCGCGGCTCGAGCATGCGCCCGTGCGGAATGTTCGGCCCCTCGGCCGACATCGAGGTCCAGCTTTCATCCGGGCGCACGACTTCCACGTACAGCCCGCCGCCGGGCACATCGAAACGCGGATCCGGTGGCTGGCCGCCGATGTACAGCGAGCCGTCGCGGACGAAATCGATATTGGCTGCGTACGCAGAGGCGTAGTTCTTCAGCCGCTCGCGCAGATTCTTTTCAGCGGTGTCGGCGAACGCCACGTCCAGCGCATAACCCGCCAGCGCCAGGAAAGCCACCAGACTGAGGCTGGCGGCCAGCAGCTGGCGGGCCTGCAGGGAGCGCGGCCGCCAGCGTCTATACCACTTGGAGCGGCCCGGCACCTGATCTTCCTGTTTGCCGACGCGCGGACTCAGCCTTCGGTACGCGGAATGGCGAAACGGTAGCCGCGGCCACGCACGGTCTCGATCGGCTTGAGCTCACCATCGGGATCGAGCTTCTTGCGCAGGCGGCCGATGAAAACTTCTAGCACGTTCGAATCGCGATCGAAATCCTGCTGGTAGATGTGCTCGGTCAGATCGGCCTTGGAGACCAGTTCGCCGGCATGCATCATCAGGTATTCGAGCACCTTGTACTCGTAACTGGTCAGATCCACGTTGGCGCCATTGACGCTGACCGTCTGCGCTGCCAGATCCAGGGCAACCGGGCCGCATTCCAGGGTCGGCTTGCTCCAGCCCGCAGCGCGTCGCAGCAGCGCATTGACGCGCGCCAGCAACTCTTCCACATGGAACGGCTTGACCAGGTAATCGTCGGCACCCTGCTTGAGGCCTTCGACCTTGTCCTGCCAGCTCGAACGCGCGGTCAGGATCAGCACCGGGAATTTCTTGCCCTCGTCGCGCAGCGCCTTGATCAGCTCCATGCCTGACATCTTGGGCAAGCCGAGGTCGATGATGCCGACATCGAACGGGACTTCGCGGCCCATGTACAGACCTTCTTCGCCGTCTTGTGCAGCGTCGACAGCAAAGCCTTCACGCTTCAGGCGCGCGGCAAGTGTCTCGCGCAGCGGAGCTTCGTCTTCGACCAAAAGGATACGCATGCACTCTCCCTAGTTACGTTGTCGGCCAATGGCCGGGGAATTTATAAGGCTGAACGCAGAACTATCTACGTCTAGTGGTTATCGTCGCGTGGTGGCGCACCTGGCTGAGCCTGGCTGCGCGGCGGCGTGGCCTGCATCTGCTCCGACTCGTACACGGTATGCACGCGGCCATCCTTCATGTACTTGATCCGGTTGAGATTGCCCCCGTCGAACGGCACACGCTCGGCGCTGAGAATCTGTCCACCGGTGGACCGCTGCACCTGCCGGATGGTGTCCGAGAGCGTGCGCCCGTTGCCGCGCGCGGACGGCGGCAACGCTTCGCGCCCTGCATGCGACATCGGATACCCCTGTCCCCATGCCAACGGCGCTGCCATGGCGACCCCGAGGGCAACCAGGACAACATAGCGGGCGCGGCAGAAGGGCTGGGTCACAATGAATCCTAGCGGGTTGTTCAGGAACATTCAAAATTCGTGAAGACGGCCACCGAGTACCGCATGGTCGAACCCGAGAATAGACCCAAATTCTTGATTTTTCGGGGTGAATCCCATCTGAACTTTTTAGCTTTGTGTTAACGCCGTTCAGTGAAATGAATCCGGGACGCACATGGAAGGACTTCAGCATCGGATTTTTTCGTCGCCGTACCTGACAGGCGGCTCCCTGCCAAATCCAGACATCGGGTATGCCGGTTCAGGTAATGCAAGCAGTAGGCCAGTTCAGGCCACCACGCGCCAGCCCTGGGTGTCAGTGCGCTGCAAGGCCTGCTCGACCAGATCCCAAGCGGCACCAGGCCGGTGTGCGCCCTCGCTCAGGACCTGCCGGAACGCGCGTCCACCCGGCTGGCCATGGAACAGCCCCAGCACGTGCCGGGTCATATGCTTCAGCGCCAGGCCGCGTTCCAGTTGGGACTCGACGTAGGGCCGCAAGGCGCGCAGCAATCCGTCGCGCGGCTGCTCCGCGCGCTGGTTCAGGGCCGCATCCAGGCGATGCAGCACGTAGGGGTCGTGGTAGGCGGCGCGGCCGAGCATGACGCCGTCGGTCTGTTGCAAATGCTCAATGGCGGTCTCCACCGCCGCAATGCCGCCATTGAGGACCAGCGGCAACGCGGGGCGCTCCTGCTTGAGGCGATACGCCCAGTCGTAACGCAGCGGCGGCACTTCGCGGTTTTCCTTGGGCGACAGGCCTTTGAGCCACGCGTTGCGGGCATGCACCACCACCATGGCTGCGCCGGCTGCGACCACCTGATCGACGAAGCTGGCGAACACCGCGTAGTCGTCGTCATCGTCCACGCCGAGGCGGCATTTGACCGTGACCGGCAGCGAGGTCGCCGCACACATGGCGGCGACACAGTCGGCAACCAGCGCCGGCTCGCGCATCAGGCAGGCACCGAAGCGCCCGGCCTGCACCCGATCGGACGGGCAGCCGCAATTGAGGTTGATCTCGTCATAGCCCCATTCCTGCGCGATCGCTGCGGCCTGCGCAAGCAGCGTCGGCTCGCTACCGCCCAGTTGCAGCGCCACAGGATGTTCGACCGGATCGAAGCCGATCAACCGCGCGCGATCGCCATGGATCACCGCATTGGCGTGCACCATCTCGGTATATAGCCGCGCCGAAGGTGCCAGCAGGCGATGGAAGACCCGGCAATGGCGGTCGGTCCAGTCCATCATCGGAGCAACGGACAGGCGCAGGGAGGCGGCGTAGCGATCGGCGGAAGCGGTCATCGACATGTGGCCGCAGCAAGCAGCCATCGGAATGCGGAGCAGGATCAACAGCTTACACGGGCGTCGATGAATCTGCCGCAGCGCGGCATGGCGTCCTGCAAGGCAGCCCTGCCGGAACCCGCTGGTCGATAGCCGGTTCACTGCGCCATGTGATCGACCCGTACGGGTTGGCGAATTTCGGCATGACGCGCGTTGATGAAGCCCGCTGGTAACGCGTTTCGGCGTCCAGCTTCGCGACTATCTCTGCCATCGGAAGAGACGAAAAATCGCGGTGGCGCTGCGGTCGTTGCCCTCGCTCGCCAGGTGCGCGCGTTATCGGGCGGCATCGCTGCAGGATGTGCAGTGCGTATGCGTTCGCCATGTCGAGCGAACGCGGTGCATCGTCAGTGACGATCGGAGCTTGTGTCGTCCAGTGCTGGCGTCTTGCACTGCGCCTGGACAGGATCTGCAGTTACGGGTTGCGGAAGCCCACACGCTCTTCGGCACTCAGCGGCTTGCCGAGCGCATGGTACGAAGCGACCAGAGTGATCAGGGCAGTGCCCAGCACGGTGTAGAAGCTCCACGACGTGGCCAGCACGTGTACCTGACCGAACACCAGGGCGACCACGGCAGTGGCGGTGCACAGCACCATGGCCAGCAGGGACATCAGGAAAGGGATGGAGGGATCGAGCTTCATGGTCCGGGGGTTCCAGTGTGCGATAGCGGAAGCATCGGCGTTCGCAGCGCTTTCTTGAACTGTTTTTTGCGGTTTTTCCAAACAAATTTCAGGCAAGTCAGCGCGCGCTCAGACTTATGTCAAAGCCTTGGCGCACAAAGGTTTTCACGTCAGGAGACTCCTGACGCAATGGTGGAAAAATCACCACCACCGCCAGAGATCCAACGCGCCTGCGGCAGAAAACCGGCGGAGGCGGTGGCTGCACTTTTTGGCGGGTCATGGAGACAAATTGAGCAGGTCGGCGAGCCACTAGCCGATCCGGGAGCGACGATTCACTGCGCTCGGTGCACGATGGCTGACCTCCGAACCTGGCGGGGGCGATGGCTGCGCTTCTCGGCAGGTGCTGAAGGCAGATTGAGTAAGTCGACGCGCGACCAGCCGATCTAAGAGCGAGGATGCGGTGCGCTCGGTGCGCAATGGCTGACCTTCGAACCACGTCGGTGGTCATAGCACCGGTGGCGTCAGCGCGCGCGATGGGGTGCTGCAAGCGAGGCCGCCAAGGCTCCGGATATCGAGGTGCAGGACTCAGGCGATGGCGATCAGCGACTCATCCGACGGCCACCGGGACGGAGCTGCCGTCGCAACCACCGACAGCGCTTCGAAGACGGCCGAGCGCTAGGTGTGCAATCCGCTCGGCTGCGGCCTGCAGGCGACTGGCCTGTGCACCAGGTGCATTGCGGCACGGCACGCTGCAGCAAGCATCGCCGTTGGCTCACGCCGGCATCGGCCGCATGGCGCCTGTGCAAGCTTGCTGACGCCTGGCACCACGCACGCTTGGCATCACGCACGCCTGCCCCGCCACGCATGACAGGCGCGCTCAGCGCGCCGGGGTCGTCGCGAACTCGCCGCGTTGCAGCCTGGTCACATCATTGCCCTGCCCATCCTTGAGGCTGAGATCCGCGCCCTTGGCGGCCAGGTCCTTGAGCACGTCGGTCCGCTGGAACAGCGCTGCATACATCGCCGCGGTCTGCCCGGCATTGTTGCGCTGGTCCGGCGCGCAGTCGGCCTGCATCAGCCGCTTGGCGATGCCCAGCTCGCCCTTGAAGATCGCGCCCATCAGCGCAGTGTTGCCGCGCTTGTCCTGCGCGCAGGGGTCGGCGCCGGCGCTGAGCAACTGCTCCACTGCCGGGCGCTGGCCGTGATAGGCGGCCAGGATCAGGGCGGTGTAGCCCTTCTCGTCGCGGGTGTTGAGGTCGTAGTGCGAGCGAATGAACTCGGCGAGCATGTCCTGCCGCCCTTCACGTGCCGCGTCGAAGAAGTACTCGCGCAACTGCAGCTTGATCTGCGCCGGGTCGGCGGCGGCGGTCGTGGCGCTGGTGGAGGCAGCTGTGGGCGAGGCAGCGTTGGCAGCCACAGACAGGGTGCCAAGCATCAGAAACAGCAAGGTGCGCATATGGCTCTCCCGATAGCGAAAACGGCACCGCGGCACAGGCCGCGATGCCGTGGGCGGATCAGTCCTGCAGGCTGGAAGCCAGCTGCTTGACCCGGGCCAGGTCGCCCTTGGCGACACGGGTCACGCCGGTGCCGTACTCGGGGTCGGCCTTGTACAGGAACGACAGCAGGATGTGCTTGCTCTCGGTATCGGTGTTGGCCAGCGACTCGCCGAAACTCTGCACCAGATCGGCGCGATCCTTTTTGCTGTAGGACCGATACAACTCACCGGCCTGCTTGAAGTTCTGCTCGCGGGTGATCTTGGCCTGCTGGGTGGTGCCCGACAGCGGCAACGCGCTGTAACGCGCGGCAGTGTCCTGCGGACGCGGCTCCAGACGGCTCGGCTCGTAATTCACGCCGCTGGTGGTGTGGCCGTGATTGGCCTCGCCATCCTGGTTGCCGTTGTTGACCGCCACACGCGGACGATTCACCGGCAGGCTCAAACCATTGGTGCCGACGCGATACAGCTGGGTATCGGCGTAGGAGAAGATACGGCCCTGCAGCAGACGATCTTCGGACGGCTCGATACCCGGCACCAGGTTGGCCGGCGCCATCGCAACCTGCTCGGTTTCCTGGAAGAAGTTGTCGACGTTCTTGTTCAACACCATCTGGCCGACCTTCTGCTCCGGCACGTCCGGCCAGATCTTGGTGGCATCCAGCGGATCGAAATCGAACTTGGCCAGGTCTTCCGGCTTGAGCACCTGTACGTACAGGTCCCACTTCGGGAAGTCGCCCTTCTTGATCGCACCGACCAGGTCGTTGGTCAGGTGGCTGTAGTCCTTGGCCTGGACGGCGGCAACCTGCTTGGGATCGAGGTTTTTGATGCCCTGCAGCGTCTTCCAGTGGAACTTGACGTAATGCACTTCGCCCTGGGCATTGACCAGCTTGTAGGCATGCACGCCGTTGCCATCCATGAAGCGATAGCCGGCCGGGGTGCCTTCGTTGGAGTACAGCAGCGTCAGCGTGCGGGTGCTTTCGGGCACGTGCGAGAAGAAATCGAAGCGGCGCGAATCGTCGTCCAGGTTGGTGCGCGGGTCCGGCTTGAACGCGTGGACCATGTCGGGGAACTTGATCGCATCGCGGATGAAGAAGGTCGGGAAGTTGTTGCCGACCAGATCCCAGTTGCCTTCGCTGGTATAGAACTTGGTGGCGAAGCCGTGCGGGTCGCGCAACGTCTCCGGCGAATGGTTGCCGTGCACCACCGAGGAGAAGCGCACGAACACCGGGGTCTTTTCGCCGGCACTGAACACCTTGGCCTTGGTCAGGCTGGACAGATCGGCGGTGGCGGTGAACTCGCCTTTGACGCCGGTGCCGCGTGCATGCACCACGCGCTCGGGGATGCGCTCGCGATCGAAGCGCTGCAGCTTCTGGATCAATTGCACATCCTGCAGCAGGGTCGGGCCATTGGCTCCGGCGGTCTGCGAATTCTGGTTGTCACCGACCTTGGCGCCGTTGTCGCGGGTCAGGACAGATTGGGCAAAGACCGGCGGGGCGATCAGCGTCGGGGCTAGCAGGGCTAGCACCATGAGGGATCCAGGGCGCATGGCGTCAGCTCGTTTGAGGGAGCTGAATCATGGCCACCGGACCGAAGCGTGAGAAGTCGTTAGTTATGATCGCTGCGATAGGCGAACATGATGATGACTGCGTTGCGTGATATGGATCGCTAAATGACTAGGCCATGGCTTGCAAATATCTGCTCTGCATCCTTGCCTTATCGATAGACCGCCTTCGTCACGCATGACGAAAGTGCGGTGAGATCCAACTGGATGTTGCGGTGCAAGGTTGGCAACGTCCGAGGTGACTGCTCAAACGTCTTCGTCAAAAGCACGGTTCTTCGTCATGCCTGACGTTCTGAGCAGGCATCCATTGCGCCTTGCATCTGCAGATACCGCTGCAGCTACAGCAATCGGTGCCATCGTGGCACTGCGCTCATCGGTGTGCGAGCGGCGGACGCAATGCGTTGATCATGCAGCGTTGCCGGCGCAGGGACGATGCTTGCGTACCCGCCAATGGCTGCATCGATGCAGACACGCACCGATGCAGCAGTGATCGATCAACGCCCGATCACCCGCTTGAACGGCGGCAACGCGTCAATGATGCGTTTGCCATAGCGGCGCGTGAGCAGGCGCGAGTCGAGGATGATCACGCGGCCGTGGTCACTGGAGCTGCGGATCAAGCGGCCTGCAAACTGCGTGAGCGTGCGCAGCGCGTGCGGGATGGCGATCAGGTTGAAGGCATTGTGGCCGCGGCTTTCCAGCCATTCGCTCAAGGTCGAGGTCTGCGGGTCGGTCGGCACTGCGAACGGTACCTGGGTGATGACCACGGTGGTGCAGGCATCGCCGGGCAGGTCCAGGCCTTCGCCGAAGGAGTTCAAACCGAACAGGACCGAGCCCTCGCCGGCGGCAATGCGGCGCATGTGTTCGGTGATCAGCTGCGACTTGTTGCCCTCGCCTTGCACCAGCACGCGGTTGCGCTGCGCCAGCGGCATCAGGTCGGCGACCTTTTCCATCTTCCAGCGCGAGGTGAACAGCACGATGCTGCCCTTGGCGGTCCAGTCGAGTTCGCGCACCAGATAACGCGCGACTTCCTTCGGGTGGCCTTCGCGGTCGTCGGGGGTAACCGGGAAATTGGGCACGATCAACTCGGCCTGGTTGGGCAGGTCGAATGGTGAGGCCAGCGAGGCCATCTCGGCGTGATCGGGCAGGCCGTTGTCGATGGCGAACGATTGGAAATCGCCGCCGCCGGTGAGCGTGGCCGAGGTCATCACCACCGAATCGACTTCGTTCCAGATCATCGTGCGCAGCACCTGCGCAGCCGACACCGGCGAGCAATGGCAGATCAGATCGCCATCGCGCGAGAGGGTGATCCAGCGCGCCATCGGCGGCTGGCCTTCCTTGTCTTCGCGCCGCCAGCCGCTCCACAGATTGTGTTGCTGCTCGGCCATCTCCAGGGCCAGGCCGAGGCTGCGCTGCAGGCGTTCACGCGCCGCATCGTCCTGCTTGCCCTTGGCGATCGCACTGTGTGCGGCATGCACCCAGTTGAACAGCGCGCGGGTTTCTTCGCCGAGTTCTTCGATCGCCGGGCCCCACTGCGGCGGCAGCTTGCCGTTGGCCGCACGCCACAACGGATCGCGCTCGCCGGGCTCGGGCTTCCACACGCGTTCGACCTCGCCATGGAAGGCCTTGAGCAGTTTGGACACGCGCGCGGCCACCTCGATCGCCTCGCTGGGCAGCAGGTTGCCGAGCTTGTCCTTGTCCACGGCGCGGTAGGCGGCGGCGATGAGGATCTGCAACCGGCCGGTGCGCTTGGCCATCTCGTCCAGCGGCAGGCTGGCCGCGCCCTGGTCGATCGCCACGCCGGCGATGTGGTGGCCTTCGTCGAGCACCAGCAGCATGTCGGCGGGCGGGGCGATCAATGGCTGGCCATTCTCGGCATCGCCCAGCGACAGCGACGACAGCAGCAGTGCATGGTTGGTGACCACGATCTGCGCTTCGCGCACATCGGTACGCGCCTTCAGCACCGGGCATTGCGCGGCATAGCTGCAGCGGCGACCGGCACAGCCGGAGGCCGGCGTGGTGATGCGCAGGCGCAGCGGTACCGAGATCTGTTCGGGCGCATCGTCCAGATCGCCGTTCCAGCTGCGCTCGGCGTAGGCCTTGGCCAGGCGCTTGGCCAGATCCGCGTCGGCCGGGCTGAGCGGGCGGTCGTAGAGCACCTGTTCGTCGTCGAACATGCCTTCCTGGCTGGTTTCGCCCTGCAGCTCGGCGGCGTTGCGCGTGCACAGGTAGCGGGTGCGGCCCTTGGCCAGCGCGACCGTGGCTTCCAGGCCGGTGGCCTTGAGGAAGGCCGGGATGTCGCGCTCCACCAGCTGCGATTGCAGCGCCACGGTGCCGGTGCTGATGACCAGCTTTTTCTTGGTGGCCAGCGCGATCGGCACGCCGGCGGTGAGATAGCCCAGGCTCTTGCCGACGCCGGTAGGCGCCTCGGCAATGCCGATGCCACCGGAGGTGGCCAGCGCGCGCGAGACCAGGCCGATCATCTGGCTCTGCGCCCGCCGCGTGGCAAAGCCGGGCGTGTTGGCCTGCAGCTTGGCGTAAGCCTCGCGGATGCCGGCCTTGATCGGGTCGGTCAGAACACGCTGGGTGGGAACGGGCGCCGATGGCGCGGCCGGTGAGGCAACTTCATTCATCGGGCTATTTTCGCACGGACCGGCGCAGCGCCTGCGACCGGCACGGCGCTCGGCTGAACGTGTTTGCTGGCGCGGGGCGGCGCCACCGCCACACTGTTCCCGGGTGCGCACGCTGCACGGCCACCGCATGCGTCGGATCCGATCAGCGCCGGCGGCCACTGGCTACAAGTTCTGACGGGAAGGGTCGCGCAATGGATGCCGACCGAATCACCCTGCGCCGCCTGCAACGAGCAGGCAGCGCAGCTTCACGTTGTCAGCGGCCTTGCGTCCGCCGCGGCCATGCATGGCGCGCCCAGACCAGTCCGATGACCACCATTGCGACGCCCATCAGCAACATGCCGGCGCCCACGCCAGTGGGCCCGAAGCGTTCGTACAGCAGGCCGCCGCGATTGACCGCGGCCAGCGCCTGCGGATGCAGCAGCGTCCACCCGCCCTGCCCGGCACTGACCAGCCCGATCACCACCAGCGCGATGGCTTTGAGCGGAATCATGGGCGCGGGCCGGCGGCGGGCGGCATCCGTTGCAGGCTGCCTGCCAGCGTCCACACCAGCACGCCGATGCCCACACCTTGCACCGCCATCAGCACGAAGTGGGCGATGCTGACCACCATGCTGATCTGACGCACATTGCCCTGCTGCAGCAACAGCATCGGAATCGCCTGGAAGGCAACCTCGGCAAACAGGCAGCCCAGCAGCAGCCAGAGCGCGGCCAGCCCGGCACGCCGCAACGGGCTTTGCGGCGCACGCCACAGCAGAACCAGCCCGAGCAGCAGCGCGATCAGCATCGGCACGCGCGACAGCAGGCTGGTGACCAGGGTCAGCAGGATATCGGTGGCAGTGACGCTGCCCACCTCAGTCGGCACTGACCAGCACGGCCTCGCGCGCGCGCAACGCGGCGTAGACCGGGTCGGTCTCCGGGCGCACGCCATGCCACAGCGCGAAACTCTCGGCGGCCTGCTCCACCAGCATGCCCAGGCCATCGACGGCGTAGCGGCATTGCGCCGCACGTGCCCAGGCCAGGAAGGCAATGGCGGTGGCGCCGTAATTGAGATCGACCGCCGCGGTGAGGCTGTTGACCAGACCCAGCGGCATGGCGAACGCGCCGGCGTCGCGATCACGCCCGGCCGCGGTGGCGTTGACGATCAGTTCGAAGTCGCCCAGGTCGCGCAGGTCTTCGATGTAGCGCGAGACCACCCGCCCCGGTTCGCCGAGCGCATCGCACAAGGCATCGGCGCGCTCGGGCGAGCGGTTCACCACCACCATTTCGGTGATGCCCGCTTCCAGCAGCGCCGGCGCCACGCCGCGCGCGGCACCGCCGGCACCCAGCAGCAGCACGCGGCGACCGCGCAGATCCAGCCCGTGGCGGTCGGTGAGATCGCGCACCAGGCCGGCGCCATCGGTGTTGTCGCCCTGCCACTGGCCGTCGTTGCGCACCAGCGTATTGACCGCACCGGCCAGACGCGCGCGATCGCTCAGGCTGGCCGACAACGCACAGGCGGCCTCCTTCAGCGGCAGGGTCACGTTCGCGCCCTTGCCGCCTTCGTCAGCGAAGCGCCCCAGCGCGGCAGCGAATGCTTCCGGGGGTGCGTCGATGGCGGTGTAGTCCAGCGCGATGCCGGTCTGCTTCCCGAAGTCGGCATGGATGGCCGGCGACAGCGAATGGGCGACGGGGTGACCGAACACGGCATAACGGGATACGGGCATGAAACGCTCTCTGGTTGACTAGACTGTGCGCGACTTGAGGCAGGAACACCGCATGCAACTTCGATGGACACTGCTCGCGCTGGCGGCAAGTTTACTCTGCGTCCCGGCCGCATCGGGGCTGGCCGAATTCGGCATTGAAGGCATGGGCGTGGTCTCCACGCCGGCCAACGAGGCGCGCGCCGCGCTGAGTCCGGATGGGCAACGCATCGTCTGGGCCAGCGACCGCGCCGGCGGTACCGGCGGCTGGGATCTGTGGCAGGCCCGGTTGAGCGGTGGGCGTTGGCAGAACGCAGAAGTGCTGCCGATCAACACCGTGCAGGACGAGACCTCCCCGTTGTTCAGTGCCGACGGCCGCTGGCTGCTGTTTGCCTCCACCCTGCCTGGCGGTGCCGGAGGCGCCGACCTGTATCGCGCGCCGGTGGATGCGCAGGGCCGGATCGGTGCGGTGCAATCGCTGGGCGCGGCGATCAACAGCCGCGGCGACGAGCGTTCCCCGACACTGTCGCTGGACGGCACGCGCCTGTTGTTTGCCAGCGACGGCCACGGCGGCGCCGGCGGCATGGACCTGTTCGTGGCGCGCTGGGACGGGCAGGCCTTTGCTGCGCCGGTGGCGCTGAGCGACATCAACAGCGCTGCCGACGAGCTGGATGCGGCCTGGCTCGGCGATGGACGGGGGCTGATATGGGCACGCGGCCAGCAAAATGGTCCCAGCCAGTTATTGCTGGCGACCTGCAGCAACGGCCATTACACCGTGGGCCAGGCAGTGCCGCTGTCGTTCAACGGGCCGCAGGAACGCACCTTCGGTGCGGTGGTGGATGCGGCCAAGCCAGGCGAGTTGCTGGTGACCGGCAGCGCGCGCGCACCGCGTGCGGGGCAGTTGGACATCTATCGGATGAAGGCGCCGGCGGTGGATGGAGATACGAGCTGCCGTTGAGGGTGCGTGGATGCGCAGACTCTTGCCAGGGGCTGCCTGGGATACGACTTCACGCCAAGCTTTTGCAGAGCGGATGATCTGGGTCACGCTCCAGAGCGCTGATATGCGGTGTGACTGTAGGGCTGCTGATCTGAGGCTTGGCTGCAGGGCTACTGATCTGAGGTTTGGTCGCAGGGCCCTTGCCCGCCCACCATCGCAGGACACGCCGCAAGTACGTCCCTGTAGCAACTGTGTTGTTGGAGGGGGT
>NZ_JAJGQM010000058.1 GCF_020784175.1 Xanthomonas campestris pv. asclepiadis | reverse complement strand
TCGTTGGTCTCCTTGGTGGCTAGTGTGCCCGGGGACCTCTAACTATGGATGGACCAATTTTACGGGGAGTCGACAATTGCGCTTCTGTCCGAATTGGCCGAGCGCTTTCCCGAGCGTGGTTTTGGAAAGCTTTTTCAGATCATCGGCTGTCGCGGACATGTGTGGAATCATAAAAGGGTGTGGCGCATGTACTGCCTGATGAAGCTCAATCAACGTCGTCGCAACAGGCGCCGGATCCCGACGCGTCATCCAAAACCGTTGGCATGCGGAGCACACCCCAATGCCGGATGGTCGATCGACTTCATGTCCGATGCGCTGTGGGATGGTCGACGCCTCCGTACGTTCAAGGTCATCGACGACTTCAGCCGGGAAGCCTTGACGATCGAAGTGGACTTGAATCTTCAGGCCGCCCGCGTCATCCGCACCTTGGAACGCATCGCGGCCTGGCGCGGCTACCCGGGCAAACTTCGCTTGGACAATGGCCCGGAGTTTGTCGCATTGGCCTTGTCCGAGTGGGCCGAGCGCAAGGGCATCGTTTTGGACTTCATCGAGCCGGGGCGTCCAATGAAAAAAGGTTTTATCGAACGCTTCAACGGCAGCTACCGGCGCGGCGTGCTGGACATTCATATCTTCCGCACGCTGAGCGAGGTTCGCGGACAGACCGAAAACTGGCTGGCCGACTACAACCAGCAGATCCCGCACGTCAGCCTGGGCGGGCTAACACGCGCCCAGTTCCGTGATCAACATCAACCGCAGACCTCTAGTTTTGGCTGGCATTGAATTAAGAGGAGTCGACGATGGACGTGGTCACAGCGATGTTGCTCCACCATGACCTTGATGCCTGAGCTAAGCTAATTGGCTAATTGGCTAACTGGGTTCGGTTCGAATGGATCGTCAGACAGGCAGCACGCGTGTAACACGAAAGTGCCCGGTTGCTAGAAGCTCATATCGACCGAATCCATGTCCAGACCAGTAATTAGTTGCTCTCCCCTCAAGCTCAATGATGTTCTCAGGATTATTTGTTAGATGTTGCTCGTATGCTTTATGCAGAGATCCATCAAGCTGCTCTATCTCCAAAATCCGCCTCATACCATTATGCGGAATTCTTGAGAGCCAGTCTCGTGCATGAGCTTCAGAGTCGCAAAGCCAAATGCAGTTCTTTCGAGACGGTAGGCCAGGATTTTTTTCAAGTCTAATGTTCTCAAAAACAGACTCCCGAAGCATTATCGAGAAGTTCACTTTGACGTCGGTTTCCGTTATTTTGTCTTCAATTCTAGTGGCAGATTTGATCCAATTGCTGAAGATGGGATTGAGGTTTTTTCCTGCATTGAATTCTTGATGCGCGCAAAGAGGTTTCCAATTTGTGCGATGGTGAGAATCTGTGTCGATGTGAAAATATTTCATGCCAGTCTAAAAACTGAAGTGATCCGAGTTGCGAAGCGAATTCGGCTTGAATAATTTGTTGAGCAGTGAGTGGCTGCACTGATTGGATGGTGCAACCACGCTCTCCAGCACTAACGCCTGCGCTGAGTGTGCCACAGCTTGTAGGATTGAGTATGCATCGGTAATGCTATAAGTGCAAAAATGCAAGAGTGATTTACAATGAGCTCGGCCCTAGAGTGATGTTGGATGGCAAAGCCGGGGGCGTCCAATCTAGGCAAGGATGAGTCACTATGGGAATGGACGGTGTCAGCTCTACGAAGCTATTCGAAGATGTGGGCGCCGATGTTGTTCCTCGACCATGGCATAACGTCCGAATTCAGCGGACGCCGAAGGCGGTCTGTTGCAATGATTGACTAGGCTGCATTTTGCAAGAGTTGATGCAGTCAAGTGTCACGGACAGCTTCAAGTCAACGGGCGCGCGGGAGTTGCTCAGACTGATACAGAAATGTCAGTAGAGAAATTCCATTTCGCAGCGTGCGCCCATGGTCACCCTCCTATATTAGTTTAAGCCATGATATGGGAACGGTGTCATCGAAAAGTGGGCTGCAAGATAGTTGAGCTGGGACACAAATGCCGTTTCCTGCTACTGCAATATGCGCGCCATAAGCTAATGCATCCGCATAAAGGGTTGAGCATACTAGCGCATTTGCCGCTATTGGAATCCGACCTCCTGTTCTGTCGTGGAATCCTTGGCCCCTAACCGCTTTCCACCAAAGACGAACCAAAAAGGAGAAATCATAAGATTGTTTCAAGTTCACAATAGCGCCAGTAGCGACCAGCGTGCGTTCGCGGTCTGTCAAGCCTAACGGGCGACGAATCTTGATTAAATGCTCGCCGTCTGCATACTCATTGAGTGACCGAATCATAACTCCGCGTCTGCGACCAGGAACTCCGAAATTTGCCTCGCAAATATTCTCGCCGTCGCCAATCCAGACAGCGGCATGCGTCCAGCGCGCATCTAGAGCGGAGTAGGCTTTAGATTGAGCTTGTATGATCTTGCGGGAGGTGAAATCAGGTTCTTCGCCAGCAGGGCCAGTGAGTATCAAGTCTCCGGCCTGAAAGGCTGAGCAATCAACTAGGTGGCCAAATTTCCGGGTGGCTGCAGGCAATGCCAAACGTGAACTGCAAGTACCAGTGCAAGCGTCCCCAGGGGCAACTTCCATGTGTGAATAAGCCTGGTTGTTAGTCGGGGAAGATTCGTTTGAAAAGACTAGTCCGTGATTCTGTATCTAATAAGACCACACGTGGGTTGGCCGAATCCTTGGTTCCATACACCTCTACATCCGCACCGTTTATGAGGCCGAGTTTGCGGAATGGCTCTCCTGCGTAGCGAGAAATACCCTTGGGTGATTTGACTAGCAATGCATCGGGCGGTAACCCAAAGACTGCTCCATTACGCAATTTGATATAAAAAACGGAATCGCCAACTGTCCGAGTCACTCTGCCTGGCTCGTGCGAAGCACTCAAAATTCGTTCCAAGTTAGCAAGGCTAAGACCAGGGTTCATGTCTGCTCTCCATCTAGTAGCAGTGATGCCTGCTGACTCTACTCTAGGCAGCAGATTTCGCAAGAGGGAAAGCCAATTCATCTGTTCAGACAAGACGAATTACTAGCTGCCGTGAACGGCGGGCTGGTAGCCAAATAACCAAATTGCAGCTATGACCAAATCGGAAGAGCTCTGGGTGCAGGGATATCATCGTTTCGTTCTCAGCGCCGAAGAGCTCGCGCCAACGCCCAGCTTTGCCTCCTCGCCACCCAAAAGAGCTGTCCTCACTCGATTGCGGCATTGCAACGATCTTCCGTCGGCGGTCTTGCAGAGTCAGCATCACTTGAATTCCTACGTAGATCACGTATGATTCGATCAGTCTCGGAGTGGGATCAGTCCCGGCTCCTGAGACAGGAATTTGTTTCAATGCGTACCACCTACGCTGACTGCCTTGTTGCCAAGTGAAGCGGAGAGATTCAGATGACGATTCAAAACTCAGCGGTGATGCAGTCTGGTCTCGACCACACAGATGGCCGGCTCGTTCGGAAGGTAACCCTACGATCCGATAAGGTTGAGGTCCCTGATCTGCCAGATTTGACCGCAGAAGAGCTTGTGGAGATCAGGAACGGATTGCGGATGTCGCGGACTGTCTTTGCAAAATATTTGCGCACCAATGCGCGGACGCTTGAAGGTTGGGAGCAGGGACGCGCACGTCCAAATGCGCAAGCAGTTACTTTGATTCGATTGGTTCAAAAGCATCCAGAGACAGTTGAGTATCTTGCTGGACTGTCATAATAACGAACGTTGTGGCATTGACGTTAAATCGAACTGACACTATAAATAAGTATGTGGCATTAACGTTAAGCCAAGTGCACGCTAATTATCTATCCATTTATATTGAGTTATTATTGAATGATTGATTCTGTTCTTAAGCTGGTTCATGATCGTATCCAACGTGAAGGGATCGACTTGAGTCAAGCGGCTAATGCAATCGGCATTGGCGCTTCAGCACTAGCCCGCCATCTAGACGGCGAGTATGTGCGTAGCGATTCTCTTGCTAAGTATCGGATGTGGCTCGATGGAACTGCTAAGTCCCAGCGACAAAAAGAAGGTGTTGAAGCAGCGATCGCGCCTGTGGAGCCTGCCGATATCAGTCCCCAAGGGGATATGCCCACTTTCGACAAGCCGCGAAACGTGGTCGATCTTTTCTGTGGTTGTGGTGGTATGTCGCTTGGCTTTGAGCGTTTGAACGGTGGAGGAACTTTCCGAATCGCAATGGCGTTGGATATCGAAGAGCCGATGGTCAAGGTGTTCAATGACAACCATCCGTCGGCTGGTGAACTCGGTATCGCCAGGCAAGCTGACATTGCAGACTTCATGAGTGAAGGCGAGGTCCAGGCTTACTATTTGGATCATTTGGCTAGATCCACGAAAGACTTGATCCTTGCAGAACGCCTAGGTGCCGTGGGACATGGCGGTATTCCTGCTTTGCGTAGCAAGATGCACGCTCATGACAAGCTGTTTCTCAGCGCTTTAGCTCAGATCCGACGTGACCCAGCCTACATCGCGGCGTTGAAGGGTGTGAGCGGAGCGGCGCTAAACCAGACCTCAGTGGGTGGCTTTCACTATGCCACCAAGCTTCCGTTGACGGGATCAGGGCATCCAAAGATGGGCCCTCTAATCTGGTGTATGGATGGTGAGACGCCATCTGTTGCAGGTATCGATAAGCTAATTGTCGATGAAAAGCTGCTGCGCGCCTGCAAGGCACGTGCTCGAAAGCTGTGGGACAAAGAGGCTGAAAAGCTCTCTCAACGTGGCAGTGGATCTGGGCGTGGGCAACTCGCTTCTGCTGCTGAACGTATCCAGCGCTTCCAGATCTTCTTGGATAGTGCGCCGATGCAGCGCGTCAAAAAGCTCTGGATCGAGTGGCGCGGTGAGCGGGAAGCTCTACGCGTTGCTTTTTTCGACGACATTGGCGTTCAGAAAAATCTGCGGAAAGTCTATGAGTCAGGCTACCAAGTCTCCGTGGTGCTGGGTGGTCCACCCTGCCAGGGGTTCAGTCGAATTGGTCGCGGGAAGATCAGAAGCTTACGTGAGCAGAGCGTCCATGTGCACGAGGACGAAGATTCAGTCGACAGTCGCAATCAGTTGATGCATCAATATGTGCTCTTCGTCGCGGCGCTTGCGCCAGAAGTCTTTCTCTTTGAGAACGTAAGACATTTTCAGGCAGTAGTTAAATCGGAGGGAATTGAATTCGATGCCGCTGACATTTTGGCGGAGGCTATCGAGGCGGTTTCGGAGCGCGGTATTGGCTATAAAGCATCAAGCCGCATCGTTGTTGCTTCCCAACATGCAGTGCCACAGAACCGAGAGCGTTTTGTTATGGCAGGCGTTCGGCTCGACACCGCTGAGAGTCTCCATGACATTGACGCTGCTGAATGGTGCCTGGCGCTGAAGCGCCGCACGCCAGTGTCCTTGCAAGTCGCTCTTGAAGGTTTGCCGAATCCCGATTTTGACAGTCAAAGCAAAAGAACTGTATCGAGGTCTATTGAGCATGCCAACGAGGAAAGCTCTCTTGCTTTCGTGTCAGGTGATGCTGCATTCCGTAATTGGACTTTCAAAGGTCAAGTGATTGATGCGCACATCGCTCGTCAACCGCGCCCAGATGACGCCGCTTTCTTTGCAATGATGGGCCCGGGCAAGCGGTGGATGGATTATCGAGCAGATGAATCTCCTACTCTAGCAAAGTTGAATTCTATATTTGTATCTCTCAAGGAGGAGATGAAAAATAATCATCAGCTATCAAAAAAACTTGGTGTAAGCGCAGCAGAGGTAGAGGAGTTGTCCAGCATGATGGATGGTTCTCTGACCATCCGGCTTCTTTTGGAATGTATCGCGCCTCAACCCGGTGAGCTGCAACATCATCTTCTTTCAGAGAACTACCTTCGCAAGCGCGAAGGAGCGCATGGGGACTGGATGTCACGCATGGATCCTTCTGTTCCCTCAAAGACCATCGTCAGTCACATGGCAAAAGACACATATGCATATGTTCATCCTTTCTTGCCACGGACGCTTTCAGTTCGCGAGGCGGCCAGAGTCCAGTCGTTTCCTGATGACTATCGTTTCGGTGCGGTCGGCTTAGTGGATGGCTTCAAAGTCGTTGGGAATGCTGTGCCGCCATTGTTGAGTCAGCAGTTTGCAGAGCGTGTGGCTGTAGCTCTTTCGCGAAGTGATTTTTCACGGAAAGTTGCGGCGCAGGGAAAAAGCAGAAAGAACTAGGGGCTTTTTTTGACCAGACCAGGCAAGGTGCGGAAGGATCCTGTCGCAGTCCGCAGTGCGAACATGGCGCGCATCCGGGGTTCGAACACCAAGCCTGAACTAGTCTTGCGCCGTCTGCTCTGGTCACGTGGACTTCGTTATCGCCTGGGATTGCGGATTGAGGGTGCACGGCCCGATTTAGTCTTCCCTGCACAGAAACTCTTGGTATTCGTCGATGGGTGCTTCTGGCATGGTTGCACCCACCATTACGTGCGTCCCAGGTCTCGCGAAGCCTTCTGGGCAGAGAAGCTCGCTATCAACACAGCTCGTGATAGACGTCAAACTGGTGCGTTGCTTTTGGCTGGATGGCATGTCCTCAGGCTTTGGGAACATGAGATCGACTTGAATCCGTTTGCTGCGGCGGAGCGCGTTATTCAATGCCTAAGTGAGACTGCGAGGATTTTTGGGCCGAGACCAGTGGTGGTCAACGTCAGTCAAGCATCCCATGATTCAACCCAAGAAATTTGGACAATCGAGGATCTCCTCGATCCAGATGTGAAGCATGTTGAATGGCGGGCTAGGAAGCCCGCGCGAGTCTCGCTAGTGTCCAGCGAGCGTCTGCGTAATGACTAGTGAAAGGTCTCCCAATGCTTCGGCGCGCGTAACTTTGTTACGGGAAACGAGGCGCTCGATGTCTGTGCCAATCAAATGGACTTTGTCAGAACCGTTAGGACTTATATAACGTGCGACCCACGATTGGTTCATCCACGGCGCTTTTGGGAAGAATACCAAAGCGTGCGATGCCTCGTAGCGAGAGAGATATGCGTTGAGTTGATAAAGGTCTTCACGCTTGACCCCGTAGGCTCGACCTTTCTCAGAGACGCGCTTCCACTTCGCATCAGCTACCGCAATGATTTTTTCCGACTTCCTTAAGAGATAGTCAGGTTTAAGGCGCACTACTCCTGATTTATCAGACTCATCGTAATAGAGGAAAAGAGATTCACTTTTGTGAGTCGATTGAAGTTCCGTTCCAGAAAGTGCAGACGACAGAATGCCCCGCATAGCACGTTCAAAAAGATGTTGTAAAGGGAAGATCAGGGAGAAGGCTTCATTTTGACCTGAAAAGGTAGGGTCCGGCGATTGATTTGAAAGAAACATTTTGGCAATCGAAATCGCACGCGCCCACTTATCTTCTGAGGGCATAAGCCTAAGTGACATGAGCTGTGATAGCCTCAGTTTCCGCGTTGGAACAGCATCAAACTGACCTATAACGGAGGCAAGCAGTAGTCTATTAGCGTTGCTCTTGCTGATCCTGTTTAGTAGAAGCGCGATTGCCTTCAGACAGATAGCCAGTTCGTTGTGTATGTGAAGTGGAGAGTATCGAACGGGGATACGGATCTGATCACTGGGCAGTCGGGTTGCAAGCCTGGTGAAGTCAATGCGTCCGCGCACAGTGGATAATTCTTCCTGTTTCTCTTCATATCGACGCGGTGGGCCGTCAAACAGAGCAGATCTGAGCTCGGATGCAATCTCGAAGATCAGTGCTTCGAGAGGATCGAGAGAAGACCCTTTGACGCTAGCAGGACTAGAAAGAGGATTTCTTAGGTGGCTAGCAGCGGTAAGCATGTTTAAGAGAAAGTTGCGATCTCTGTCTTTGTCTGGCGTGTCGAGCTTAGGTAGCACATTGATACGGATGCCGGCTGTTTGAATGCATCCAACGACCTCAGCAGCATAGAGGCGTCCTTTTTTGACTCGAAATGCTGGAACGCTCATCTGCGCTGTGGCGCGCATGACTCGATCAGCGAATTTTCGTTGATCGATGTGATCAGGAAAGGGGACCTGCATCCCCTCCCATGTGGTAACCGTAATCAATGCAATAGGCCTCCGTTACAGCCCTGCTGCGAGAGCTATGATAAACGCTTTGAAGCGATCATTATCCCAGGCGTTGGATTTTGGGTCCCACCAAGAAGCATAGCTCCCAGGACGGACCTCTGCTATTTCATAATCGTCAGATAGGCGATCTAGAAAAGTAGCATCGGATAATGTTTTTTCAAATAAAGACTCAAGTTTCGTTGGAGTTTGTGCTTGGCCAGCAACAGCCCGCACTTTGACCCAGTCGTCATGCAGATACTCACCCAGCGTGGGAAAAATGTTCGCTCTTAAGATGTGAGCCAGTGCTCTCAGCTCGCCGTCTGCAAGGCCAAGCCAGTGCTCAGACTTTTGGACGCTGCTGATCCTAGATTCCATAAAGAACGCATGCCCGAATTCGTATCCGCTGCCTAAAAGTAGCTTGATGCGTGCGTTAAGCCTAATAAGAAGCGCTTGAACATCCACGCCGGCCATGTTGTTGGAAACCAAGTCCGGTTCGGGTGACACCAGTTCGAACTCAAAGCGCCTACGCATAGCGAAATCCAGCGCAGTCAATGAGCGGTCAACAGTGTTCATCGTTCCAATGACAGAGACTTCCTGCGGAACGGAGAAGAGTTCTTTTGAGTAAGGCAATGCAATCTTTTTTTCCTCTTCCATTCCCTCGCGTTTGTTGATTTCCAGTAGCGTGAGCAACTCGCCGAAGACTCTCGACGGCTCTGCGCGGTTGATCTCGTCAATAACGATCACCACCGGAGTTCTGGTGCTTGCGCTCTGGGAGCGGAGTTCAGTGATTCGCCTGACCACTGATCCAATATGTGAAGCGTTGCTCAGGTCAGAGCTGGAAAACATTCCTGTGCGTGCAGCGACAATTTTCCGAATGGTCGAACCGAGTCGGTTATCGCTGGTCTCGCCTGGTTGAGTAGCGGGGACATCAGGTTCGGCAGGGTCTATGCCGTAATTTGACAGTGGAAGAAGTGACTTTCCTGCAATCGAGAAGATATTTGGATCAAATCCGCTTTCCAAAATGCGATTGACCACATAACGGGGCACATATTTATCGATTTTCGGAGCGACTGCGTCGCTTCGGCCGGTTTGGACCTGCACAATCCAGCCCCCTGCGTCCTTACCAACGACAGTCCCTGCTGGGCGACCACCGCCATCGGTCAACTGGTCACCGATTTGGAGATCTGACTTAAAGCCAGCGCGCTGGCACAATGCTTTAAACGGACCGTCGACTACTCGATAGGCGAGTTGTCCCGACTCGTCTACTAGCGGGCGATATCCCTCAATGAAGTCTTCATAGGAGTAGCTTGGATGAAAGGTCACCCATAGGATTCGGCCGTCGGCGACCAGATCACTATGTAGCTTCATCAATGCCTGGCCAGGGTCGGGCTCAGCAAAGATAGCGTCATAGCGGTCCGGCTCGACGGCCTTGACGGCTTCTCTGGCCGCCCTCCACGTTTTTCCTGTGCCGGGAGGGCCATAGAGGATCTTCATCGTAGGTCCAGACATTGCTAAACTTTCTCCCTGACTGACCTTGGTTGGAGCAGCAAAATTGGAGCTGCCTACAGATCAACTATACAACTCCACGTTCAGCTTTGTGTGTAGTGCTGGTTGGGGTCCACTTGCAAGCGCGCCGAGTCATATCATGGATACATCCTCGCTCCCTTCCTCAACCGTTCCTTGAACTGCCCGCGCACATAGCCCGGCAGCTTCACAGCCGGCTGATAGTGGCTCAACGCCTCCACTTGGATCTTCCGGGTGTTCCCGGCCGATTTGTGGACATAGTTGTCCTGCAGCACGGGCGCCTTCTTGTTGAGCGCGTGACCTGTGATCAATGCAATGTGCTCCACCCGCACTCCCTTTGCATCGAGTTCTGTTGCCAGAGTATGGCGGAAGGCGTGCGATCCGATCCCTTTGCCGAAGCCTAGGCCTTTCAAGTAGGCAGCAAACTGGTTGACGAAGCCCTGGCTGTAGCGCCCGTTTGGCTCCCCGGTCTTGCGGCAGGTGCCAGCCGACAGGTTCGGGAAGAGGCGCGGGTGGCCGGACGCTTTGATGTCGGCAAGGAAGTCGAGGAAGCCTGCTTGGAGAAGACTGTCGTGGATCGGCACCTTGCGGATCGCGCTCTTGCCTTTGAGGCTTTGCCGAGTGCGCTTGCCAGCGCTTTGCGCCAGGTCTTCGTCCACGGTTTTCTGGATCGAGAAGCACCACACGCCTTGGTCTTGCATGATGTCAGCCACTTTGAGTTGGGCGATCTCATTGATCCGAGCACCCGTGAAAAGGGCAATGAGCGGGCACCACCAACGGTGCGGATACTTCTTGGCCCAAGGCAAAAAGGTCTCGGGGTTGAAAATATTCTGGATTTCCTCCGGTGAGAGAAGCCGCTCGGGCTCGTCCTGATCAGCCAGTAGTTCTTCTCTGGCCGGCTTGAACGCATCCATTGGGGAGTGTGGGATGGCACGCGCTTTGACTAAGGTGTTGAAGAAGGACGCGAGGAAGCGCCGATGCAGTTCGAGTGTTGCGTTGGCCGGCTGTGGCCGTCCTTGACGTTGACCCTTGGCGATCAAGGCTTCGACGCTCAATCCCTGATGTTTGGGGTTGGTCATGAAGTCCTCGGGCGCCCATCGCAGCAGATCCCACATCTGGTAGATGTGCGTGTGGTCGATCCGAGCAACAGAGGTGTTGCCGCTCACGCGTTGCAGGATGGCAAGCGTCCGACGATACGCATCGATCGTGGTGGTGCGAAGGTTCTGTCGTTCTTTGTCTTTGAGGAAGTCGTCGACCTCTTCAGAAAGGAGCCGCGCCGGAGTGGCTAGGGGCAGCGGTTCTGGATAGCGAGTTCCGGATCGGCGAAGCCGCCGGAGCTTTTCATGATGGTCGTAAGTCGCTTGGACCAGGTCCTGAAGGTGAAGCGCGCCGGCTCGATCTTGAACGACCATGTCAGTGAATTCGACTTTGCCGATGCGAATGCTTCGGATAAATAACTGACCTTTGGGGTGCTGCAAATACTTGTGAAGTTGAGAGTGTTTAAAGTGCATCTACGATCCAATTTTGAGGAGGTAGACGTTTGATAAGGGGAGGGGATTTTCTGTCAATGATAAAATAGGACAGAAATTTCGTGCCGATGATTGCCTAAGGTGATCTCAATAATTGCCACTCGAACAGCTAAATTTTCAGTTCGACTTTCATAAAAGATTTTATCGGCAAGCTATATAGGGCAATGATTGCAGGGGTATAAATGGGTTTGAAACCATCAATGCGCTTGTAGTGTTTAAAAGTAACAAAATGACGAAAAGCGAGAGATATCTCACGCAAATAAAATGAACACCAGATAAATGAGCTGCGGCTTGCCTAATCTAATCTATCTTAAGAAGGCAGTTAGGCAATCCGAGTTTCGTCCTTCCAGACCGATAGCGGTCAGTTTGTGGGAGCCGCAGAATTTGAGACATAACTCGGTTGAGATCAGCCCTGGGGCAGGGGCTGACACGCAGACCTCAGGAGCCCGTAAACTCACTGACGGGGATAACGCATGGACAACTGGTTGGCACAAGCGGTGATCGGTGGCGTGGTGGCTTCAACAGTCATCTACTTGGCGCGTTGGGCTTACGGCAAAGCGATCTTCTGGAACGATCGGATAAGCCTAGCCATCAATCGAGCTGAGCTGCGGAAGATTGAGCACCTTGGCCAAGACAAGTTCCATATTGTGCAGTTCCTGCTAATCCAAGTGCTTTGCTGCTTTGGGATCTTGGGCATTGCGATCATGCTTGCCCCACTGGCCTTTATGACCGACGGAGCGAAGTGGATCGTGCCAGGGCTAGGGTTGCTTGGCCTGTCGATCTACGGGTGTGTGATTTATCCGCTTGGCATGATCGCGCGCCTGAGGAAGGGAGAGGGTTACATCACGCGCCAGAAGGCGCTGATCGACCGAACAGAGCGTCGCTTGGACCTCACTTCTCAAAAGGCCTAGTCTTCATTTTGAGAATGCCGCGATCTGGATATCGTCTGCTGACTAAGGAGGTTCGATATGAAAATCTTCATCAGTTCGCTTATCACCGGAATGGAAGCCGAGCGAGCAGCGGTCAAGCAGGCGATCGAGTTGCTAGGCCACCAGGCGATCATGGCGGAGGATTTCGGCGCCCGAGCCAGCTCTCCCCAAGTCGCATGCCTCAATGGTGTGCGCGAGGCGGACCTTGTCATCCTCGTTCTTGGGCCTCGCTACGGCGCCAAGCAGGCAGGAGGCGTCTCGGCGACGCACGAAGAGGTGTATGAGGCCCGGAACCGTAAGCCACTCCTGATGTTCGTGCAGTCGGGCATGGAAGCGGAACCGGATCAAGCCGATCTGATTAGAGAGATCGGCAATTGGCAAGGTGGTCAGCTCTGGGACGGCTTTGTCTCAGCCGATGAACTGGGACAAAAGGCAACTCGCGCCATCCATCAGTTTCAGCTGACGCAGGCCGTGGCGCCCCTCGATCCAACAGGATTGCGCGATCGTGCACTGACGCTCTTCCCACGGATCGAGCGCGGCTATCAGCAAAGTGGCACGGTCTTGCAGCTTGCTGTTGCAGCTGGACCGGATACAACAGTGCTTCGCCCCGCCGAGATGGAAGCTCAGCCCCTTCTGGATGCCATGCAACAGCATGCACTCTTTGGAGCCCCAGCCGTTTTTGATCGGAGCCTGGGGATGAAGGCGGGCTTGAACGGTGAGGCGCTCGTGTTGGTCCAGGAAGCGCAGCGTAGTGACGGCGCGTCGATCCGACTTTGGCCCAACGGGGATGTCCTGATCAGCTTGCCTGTTCCGCCGCCAGAACGCGGTATGGGGCTATCGGTCGTCGTAGAAGAAGATATTGCCGGAAAGCTGGAAGCCGCGATCAGCTACGCCGCCTGGCTCCTTGCTCATATTGATCCAACCGAACGGCTTAGCCATGTCGTTCCTGCCGTGCGATTACTGGGAGAGCATGCTGGTGCTTGGAGGACCCGCGCAGAGCACGAGGCCAGTCCTAACAGTATGCAGGTGTCTTACCGGGAAGGTGAGCACCAAGCGCCCGTGCTCCTTTCACCGGCCCATCGAGTTAGGCAATCGCTATCCATGGACGCTCAGCGAATCGGAGAAGATCTGGTCGTGCTGCTGCGCCGTCGTTGGATCAACTGAGATCCAGTAGGACATCAACCGGGAGAAATCAATGAGCGTTCCCGCACAAGCTTTTGCAGATCGGCTGCCCAATGATCTTTTGCCTGGCAGCATCTTTCTCTTCCGAGAGAGTTGGGCAATGTTGGTCAACAACCAGCAGGAAGAACCAGAGCCCGTTCTCGCTTTCTTGATGCTCCAAGGAGAGCGCGCAGGTTCGCTCTTCAAGGTAGGAGAGGGCATGACTCAATGTCTGACTCTGGCCGAACCGTTTGGATGGTTCGCATCAGTGAAAGAGGGGGTGCTCCCGGCGCATGATGTGGTGGATACTGCATCACTCTCACTCACGGCAGATGGAGCGGTGGTAGTGGGTCAGATTCCCAACCAATTGGGTGACAAGATCGCGTTTGGCATGGATGGACAACTCCGTAGTGACTATCCCCGTGGTGCGGTCAAGCGCTTTGCTAAATGGAGTGTTGAGCTTTGTCATCCATCTCGGCCCTTCGTCAGCTTGGGACGTCTATTCGAAGTCGATCGAATTCCTCGCTAATCCCACCAATTGTAGGCGATCATAGACTTGGGTCGTTTGGAGCTCCATGAGGCATGATGATCTGGTTGTGTTTCCAGCTGCCACAAGCGCCCCAGTGCGGAGTTGAATTAAATTGAGAAAAAAATGGCCCGAAATTCTTCTTGCTGGTGCTGCTATCGTATTGCTTTCGCGCGCTTTGCTATCAAAGAAAAATTCGCAGGGTGCAACGAGATCTAATATCTCGGTGCCAGTTAAAGAGCCAGTGCCCGAAGCAACTCCGGCGGTGCCTACTCAGGAGAGATCGGTCATCGGCAGGATGCTCACCGTAATAAATCGAGTAGAGGCAAGGCTTGATCGTGTTCTTGACCGAATCCCTGCTTGGTTGTCAGCGACAGCGGCATTTGGAACAATTATTTTTGCCGCTGTAATAGCGTTTATATTTAAGAATTTGCCGGTTACTGGTCCCTTTTCGCCAATGAATCTAGTTTTTATTTCTGTAATATTCTTTTTTGCTGCCGTTGGAGTCGTTCCAAAAACCAATGCGCGTTTTTGGTCGCTCCTTGGTGCGCTCGTCGGCTTTGTTATGTGGGTTATTTCGTTAATGCAATGACGAATTACTTTTCAAATGGCATAGGATTCGATGTAATTAAAGAAGAACCAGTAGTGAGCAGGCGATTCCCCACGCGATGCCAAGTAAAAAGAAGAAAAAGCAAATGGCTGTAATGGCTAGTGAATATCTTTCGGATTTTGGTGGTTTCTCGGTCATTTCATCTCCTTTAACTGTTTATTTCATAGGGTAATTTCTTGGCTTGTCAACTGTGCATTTTAAATTTGGACGTCTGGCGCGCATGGTTTGTTCTGACTGAGTAAGACTTCGCTAGTTGAGGTTATGCAAGGCCAATGGGCAATATCGGCAACTTTGCCTTCGGTATAAGGGCGCAATTCCTGAGCGAGGCACCTCGTGGAGCAGTGAGGCGATTTGCTAAATGGAGTGTTGAGCTTTGTCATCCTGCCCAGCCTTTCGTGAGCCTGGGGCAGATTTTTGAGGTCGATCGAAGTCTGGCCTGATTCCATAACAGGCAAAGTAGAACCCTCGAAAATAGCCGTCTTACGCTCTTGAGCCCTGGCAAATCTTGAGTCAGAACTGATGAACTCTGACTCAGGAAATACACATGGCCATCTACCACACTCGCATCAAAACTTATAGCCGAGCCAAAGGGCATTCGGCACTTGCCGCAGCGGCATATCGCGGTGGTTATCTGCTCACCGATCCCACCTCAGGTGCTCGTCACGACTATCGGGGTAGGGCAGGCATCATCCAGTCGCGTTGCCTGGCGCCACTTGGTTCGCCGGCGTGGGCCGATGACCCGCAAACACTTTGGGCCGCTGCGGAAGCTGCAGAGCGACGGTGCAACAGCACCGTCTGCCGCGATTTCGCCATCGCGCTGCCGCACGAACTCGATGACACTAAGCGTTGGGAGTTGGTGCTTGATGTCGCACATCGCCTGATCGAGCGCTTTGGCTTTGCGGTGCAGGCCAGTCATCATCGTCCGACCAAAGATGATCCTCGCTACTTCTACGTCCATCTGCTTGCGACAACCAGGCGCATGGAAGCCTCGGGGCTGACGACAAAGACGCGTGTGCTAGACGGGCGCATGAATGGCAAGGAGGAAGTCGAGTGGATCCGCGCCATGATCGCTGACCGGATCAATGCACACCTTGCCCAAGCTGGCATTGGCAAATCGGTTGAGCATCGGCCCTTGACGAAACGCTTAGAAGCGACGCGAGGCAACGGGATCTATGTCCAAGGCCAGGAAGGCTTTGAGCAGCTTCTGTCCCGCTATCGCCAAGAGGGGCGACTGTTGAGCGTGCCGGATGGCCTCGCGGCGGAACAGGCCCAGCGAGAGCGCCCAGGACCAGGCATGGACACTTCTGTTGATGAGGCTTCGGTGGCGCAGATGCCCATCATGCTGTCACCCACTGGCGGGCTCAGTTCAAGTAGGGACGACGAAGCTCTGTCAGCAAACCAAGAAGATCGAAGCGGCCATCAAGATACGCATTGAGGGCGTTGGCCATGTGCTGGTCAACGCCAAAGCCAGCCGCATGCTGTTGGGCGATCCAGCCTTCAACATGGGCTTGGCGGAGTTGATGCTCTTGGTGGTCCAGAGGTAAGGCTTGCTGACTGGCGGAAGGAGGCATGGCGAAGAATCCAAGTGGCTGATGCACTTGATTCGTAGCACAAAGCGGCTCTTCGTCAAGCCGCCCCTAGCCGCTTGCAAAACGAACGGTCAGAGCTTCTCGCCGTTATTGATCGCCTGACTCAAGATCTCATACCACTGGTTCATCTCGCGCTCGCTGCCGAATTTAATCGTCCAGACTGGATGATCCACATCTCGAACGCTGACCGTGATCGTGCCTTCCCGCCTTGAGTTGTGCCAGTGCTTCTCCCAGGAGCGAACATCCATCAACGGGTAGATCTTCACTGTCCTCCCGACACGAATTTTCAACCGCGACCGCTCAATCGAGATCGCCAAAGCGCCTTGTCGCCCAAAATAGAAGCGATCAAACTCCCGCCCAAAGACCTCCCGCTGGTTGCGCAACCGGTCAGCCCGATTGACGGCAACGGCGACCAGCACCGCTGTGCCCAGGGCAAGCAAGATGAGAAACGTGCTAACGGTCATGTGAACTCCTGAGAACAGAATGGGACCATCGTTGATTGCCAACGGTGGCTATTGGACGCGGCCGGTGATCTTCCAAGTGCCGCCCACCTTGGTGAAGGTGTAGACCCCATCCATTTGATGACCAAAGTCCCGCTCCATGGCTTCAACCTTGGCACTTACGTCACAGGTGTAGCTGGGCGCACCTTCCGCCTTCGTGCACTGGTTACTCTCGAAGTCTTCGATGCGCGCCTCTTCATTGCTGTTCGCTTTGACGAACTGCAAAAAAGCGTGCTCCCGCTCAGTCTCAGCGGGGCCGCCGCCCGAGCAGCTGGCCAAACAGACCGACATCAGGCCAACCAGGGCCAAACAAAGCTTTGACATGTGCATCTCCAAAGAGGAAGGGAAGAGCGCTGGGGATCCACCAGACCGACAGGTTCGGATGCCCTGATTGCCGGCATGCTCAATGACTGCAAGCCTCCGGACACCGGCAGGAATGACCGGTGTTGGTGCTTGGCAGTCGCAGTTGATTGGCTGACGGAACCATGTTACTGATAAAGTAACAGACAAGGCAAGTCGGAGACCTCATGCTCATTCATCACATTGCATGCTTGTGGTCACATTTTGGATCTGGACGACGCTCGTCTCATCTTCGCCAACCGCCTCCGTCACGCGCGCCAGAAGGCCGAGCTGACCCAGGAAGCCTTGGGGGTTGCCGCTGGACTGGCACCTGAGGTGGCCAGGACTCGCATCAATCGCTACGAGAAGGGCGTCAACGAGTGCGACTTGCGCACCGCCAAGCGCCTGGCCGATGCCCTCGGCATGCCACTGGCTGCCTTCTTCGCCGAGACCGATGAGGTGGCAGACGCGATCCAAGCGCTCGCGAAGCTCTCCGTCGAAGAGCAGCGAAAGGTCGTCGCCGAATTGCAGCTCAAAGCCCAGCGCAGCGATCCGCCTAGCCCATAGTGCATCGGATCTCGCTGCTGGTGTCTTGGCCTGCGTGCAGATCAGACAATTCCTACACGGATGCCAACGCCCATCCGATCTGGCCGGGCGGTGTGATCCTGTAATCTTGCGAGCGGACGGTCGTTTTCAAACAAGCCAGGGATCACAGATGGAAGGCAGCGCGTCATGACCGACAAGATCAAGCTCAGTGTCGCCATCGCGCTCTTGCTCCTCGCCCTCATTGCAGGGGTCTACCTCTCCGGTCAGTTGATCCTGATGCTGTTGAAAGTGGCTGGGCCGCTCAGCGTCGGCACCTATTGGTCTTACGTCAAAGCGCTCGAACTCCCGCAGTTCGCTCCCTATGCCACCAAGATCAAGCTGGCTGGCGCCCTCGGCTTCGGTGTGCCGCTGCTGGCCTGGATCGCACTGCTGATCCCGTTGTTCAAGCCAAAGGCGGCCGCCTTGCATGGCGACGCGCGCTTTGCCTCCGGCAGTGATCTGGCCAAGAAGGACATGCTCAAACCGTCGCCAACCGGCATCGTGGTTGGGAAGCACGGTGGCAAGTTGGTGCGCCTACCTGGGCAACAGTTTGTGATCCTGGCCGCGCCCACGCGTTCGGGCAAGGGGGTGGGCATCGTCATCCCCAACTTGCTCGACTACCAAGGCTCGGTAGTGGTCCTGGACATCAAGCAGGAAAACTTCGATCTGACTTCCGGCTGGCGCAAGAGCCAAGGCCAAGAGGTCTTTTTGTTCAACCCCTTTGCCGAAGACGGGCGCACGCACCGCTGGAACCCCCTGAGCTACATTTCGCCCGATCCCGCCTTTCGCGTGTCGGACCTGATGAGTATCGCGGCCATGCTCTACCCGGATGGCTTTGACGCCCAGAAGTTCTGGGTCAGTCAAGCGCGCAACGCGTTCATGGCGTTCACGCTCTATCTGTTCGATAGCTTGGACGATCAGATCAAGCGCAAGCACCCAAAAGATACCTGGATGTTCCCAACCCTTGGGATGCTCTATCGCGTGTCATCTGGCGATGGAAGCGACTTGAAGGGCTACCTCAAAAAGCTCTCGCAGCGCGACTTCCTGGGCCGCGACGCCAAGGTGGCGTTCGATAATTTGCTCTCGCAGGCCGAAGAGACGTTCGCCTCGATCATGGGCACGTTCAAGGAGCCGCTCAACCAGTTCATCAATCCAATCTTGGATGCATCAACCAGCGACAACGACTTCCTGCTGACTGATGTGCGCAAGAAGAAGATGAGCATCTACATCGGCATCCAGCCCAACAAGCTGGCCGAAAGCCGCTTGCTGATCAATTTGCTGTTTAGTCAGCTCATCAATCTCAACACTAAAGAGTTGCCGCAGAACAACCCAGCGCTCAAACACCAGTGCTTGCTGCTGATGGATGAGTTCACGTCCATCGGCCGGGTCGACATCATTGCAAGCGCGGTGAGCTACATGGCCGGCTACAACATTCGTTTGCTGCCCATCATTCAGAGCATGGCGCAGCTCGACGCAACATACGGCAAGGATGTCTCGCGCACGATCATCACCAACCATGCCTTGCAAATTGTCTATGCCCCGCGCGAACAGCAAGACGCCAACGACTACTCGGACATGCTCGGCTACACCACGGTGCGCAAGAAGAACAAGTCGCAAACCAGTGGCAAGCAAAGCAGCGTGTCCTACTCCGAGACCGAGCAACGTCGCGCATTGATGCTGCCACAGGAGTTGAAGGCGATGGGCTTTGACAAGGAGGTCTTCCTCTATGAAGGCATCCCAAGCCCGGTGCTCTGCGAGAAGATTAAGTATTACGAAGACACCTACTTCACCAAGCGCTTGTTGCCAAGGGTGAAGATTGAAGCCTTACAGATGGTCCCCGCATGAGTGATAGCACACCTTCCAATGTGCCTCAGAATCGATTGAAGGCTGATGGCAGTCACAGTCAACAGCTGCTGCGTGATCTGACATTAATCAATGCACGCACTGTGCAGCAGTTGGGTCCATTGCAACCAGGTGCAGCCGTGGCGCCACCCAAGCGCAAGCCCAATCTTCCACGTCCAATACAACGCCTCAATCAGGATGCTGTCATGACTCAGACTAACGATTCTTCCCCTGATTCGATCGGCGCACGACCACCAGTGCCACAAGGGTTGCGCGAAAGCTTAAAGGATTACCCCGGTCACATTGCGCGGTTAGAAAACGTGCTTCAGGAGTCGGTCGATAAGCCATCGCCGATTACCCCTCCCTTGGAATTTGCGATCTGGGCGATCGAGGGCTGTCTTGATACCTTTATCGACGAATCACGTGAAAAGCTCAGGGTTGCAGAACAAACGGGCGACCAAGAAGCAATCGCACTGGCGAAGGCAACGCATCTACTCATGCTTCATAGCGCCGCTAAGGGCACATGGAAGGAGCAGAATTTAATGGACTATTTTGGTTTCCCAAGTTCGAGTCATCGTCATGGCTGATGAAAGCGATGTGCTGCCGAAAGGGATCCACGAGCAGATCCTACGCGAGCAAATACTAACCGCCCCAGATTTCATCAATTCAACAGCCCAGCAGCAGCCGAAAGCAGTCATTCTGGGCGGCCAGCCTGGTGCGGGTAAGGGCGGCCTTGTCGCTCAGGCGAAGGCCGAGCTTGATCAAAATGCGGTCACAATCGACCCCGATGAGTTGCGTCGCTACCACCCGCGCGTTGCTGACTTTCGACGCGAAAATCCTTATGAATGGTCTGGTCGAACCCACAAGGACGCGAGCTCTTGGGCCGATGAGCTGCGCATGGCAGCGACTGCCGAAAAAAAGAACCTCATCTTCGACACCACGTTAAGCGATGGAAAGTGGGCATCGGAGACGCTAATCAAGGGCTTGCAAGAGCAGGGCTATGAGGTCGAGGTGCGTGCTGTTGCTTCTCCCAAGTTGGAGAGTGAGCATGGTGTCGATGAGCGTTTTACGGCCAACACCGACAGGCAAGGCTACGGTCGCCATGTGCCTGAGAGCGCGCGTGATGCAATCTACGGAAAGCTCCCTGTCAGTTTAGATACCATCCATACGAACAGCAACGTGCCCATCCGCATCTTCAATCGTGAGGGCATCGAGCTTTACGATAGTCGCACCGACGCACGCATGCCTGGTCAAGCGATGGAGGAAGCGCGCAACGCGCGGCTTAAAGATCCCGCTTTCACCGAGCATCTTCGGGAAGCCTGGCAAAAGCAAGTCGATTGGCACCGTGATCTACCGGAACACGTGCAGGCGATCCCGAAATCTGATCCTGCTGTCCAAGCAAAACTGCTTGAGGAGCATGCCAAGCTCCGGGTGAGCGATGTAGTTGCTAGTCGCATGGAAGGCATCGCCACCATTGATGAACTCGTGCGGCCGGGCGCTCCGCCTGCACGCGTGCCTGTGCCCGAGCTGGAGATCCCGGGCTTGCGTCGCGCCGGGATGACGGCAGGGCTCGCGGGCTTGGGCGTTGCCGCGACCGCCTACGACGCGTCGCAAACCGGAGAGCGTGTTGGCACGCTGTTGGCACAAGACAACCTCACCGCAGCGCGCTCAGAAGCGTTGCACTTTGCTGCCCGAGGTGCGGGCGGCTGGGCGGGAGGTGCTGCTACCGCTGCTGTTGTTGGCACAACCGGTGCAGGCCCTGTCGCGCTGGTGGTGGCCGATGGTTATCTGTTCAGTGCCGCTGCCGACAAGGCCGTGACGCTTTGGGACAACCGTCACATCTATACACAAACCGACAAGCAGGGCGTGAGTTGGGAGTTCAATGGCAGCCAGTGGCTTCGCCAAGAAAAGGCAGACCTGCAAAACGATGGCGCGGATACCCCACAGAAGCAGGGCATGTTCGCGCTGCCAGAAAGAGCGCGCGAGCTGAACTATCACGCCAGTAGCGAAGCGACCGAGCAGGCGCTAGGCAAGGCGCAACCCAGTAATCCTTATGTGCAGCCATCCAGTGACGCAGATGCGGCGCATCTCTACGCACGGGATTGGCGGCATGATCCGGCAAGTGGCCAGTGGTCACGGATGATCGCCGACGAAGTCGATCGGAACGATCGACCTGTCTGGACGGTCGATCCGGCAAGTCCTGAGCGAAGTGCCGCGTTGAACCAGCAAGCAGCTCAGGTGGTGGACGCCAACATTGCCCGTGGCCCAGCTGCGATTGCCGCGACGTATCAAGCTGCTTATCAGCGCAATGGTTGGGACGACTTTGGCCCCTTGCCAGCGGCCGTGCAAGCCGCCTTAAACCCCGACTCACTGCAAGCATCGGACGGCAAGCAGTATCAGCGCGATACGCAAGGCCAGTGGCGGCATGACGGCGTTGCTGCCGAAGGCAATGTCCCGCTGGAACTCAATGCAACGCGCGAACGCTTGCAACCGGCCTTGGAGCAGCATGCGCAGGCAATGGCACAGATGCCGGCAAGGCAAACGCCAACGCTGCAGCAGCAGGATCAGGCCAATACCGAGGCGACTTATGCCGCCTATGGCGTTGCGCCCAATGCCCAGACTGCAAGCGCGATCCAGCATGCGGTGCAAAAGACCCGTGAGGCAAACGGGATCGATGCAGCGACCAGTTCTTTGGCGTTGGAGCGCGATGCGACTGGCCAATATTCGGTAGACAGCCCCATCCAGCATTTGAGCCGGGACGCCGATGGTGTGGTGCGCGTTGCGGCAACCACCAGCACTGATGAGATCCATCAGGCACTTGGGCAGCTGCAATCAGTTCGGCAGGAGCAACCACCTTCGACGGGGGCACCCGAACTGCGCATTGAAGCGCAACCGCCCCAAGAGCGTGATGCCTACGATCAAGCATTGCGCGAGGCCAATCGGCAGGGCGTTTCCACGCAACAGGCGCAACAGGTCGCAAGCTTCGCCGCAACGACCGTCACCGCTCCGCGTGTAGACGAAAGCCAAGCGCCTCAGGCAGCCATTGACGTGCAGCGAGATCGAGACGTTGCACGCACAACCGACGCGCCTGCCGTTGCGGAGACGGCGACTCCTGCTCCTGTCGTGATGCCTGCATCCGTCAACGCGCCGCTGCCAGAAGACGTGCGCCCGGTTGCCAAGCCTACCGAACCGAAGCCCGAGTCTGTCCCACAGCGCGAACCCCAAGAAACCCGAACATCTGAGGTTGCCGCACCCTCGACAGCCGGCGCAGTCCAACCGACGGCAGAGGCAGTGGCGCCAGCCTCTGCAAGCGCATCTGCGCCGAGCGTCGGATCGCCCTCATCAGCTATCACGTTCCCAAGCCAGGCAACTGTTCCAACGCCGCCGTCATTTCAGGAAGTGGAAGGGCTGCGCCTGGGCGACCGAGGGCAAGAGGTTGAGTTCTTGCAGTATCGCTTGCAGCAAGTGGATGCGCGTGGTCCAAACGGCCAGGCCGTGCCGCAAGACGGGCACTACGGTCCAGAGACCGAACATGCCGTGCGGCAGTTCCAGCAAGACCAAGGTTTGCCGGCAACGGGCATTGCCGGGCAAGACCTGGATGCGGCGTTGTCCCAGGCACAACACGCGCGCCGAGAAGCTTTGAAACCCACAGAGCCATCATCGGCAAATGCGGCGGTGGAGCAGGGCGGTGAGCAGCAAGCCCGAGTAGTCACGCCACAGAACGAAGCGCCATCGGCTGTTCCATTGCAGGCAACGCAGCCAGAGGTTGCGCAAGCGACATTGCCGGCAACGCCAACGCAGATCGAAGTGCCTGCACAGATCGTCTTGCCTGAGCGCACGACCTCCTCCTATGTGTCATCGCCTGGCTTCGGTGGGGCTGGCGGGCGTTCAAACCCAGGTGTGAACGATGAGGACCGGGTCGAGCAAGCGAGACCCCCCCAAGATGTCGCTCAGCAGGCGTTTCCCTCTGATCATCGGGATTACGCGTTGTTCTCGGCCATCCAGGCACAACTTCCGAGGGGCACATCTGATGAGAAGACGGCCGAATTGCTCTATGCCGTCAAAGAGTCAGGGATCGAGCGCGCGGATCAACTCCGGAAAGTGACCATCCAAGATGATGTCGCCTTTGTCTTTGGCAAAACCCCCGGCTTTCACTCGGAAACCTCCCTCAACACGCCATCGCCTGGCATCAATGAAACCTTGCAGAAGGCAGAGGCGCTGGATCAGCAACGGACGCAGGAGATGGCGCAATTCCAGCGCGAGCGCGAAGAAATCGACAAGAACTCAACAGGCCCCGTAATGACGCTCGCTGCCCACTCTCAGCAGCAAATGATGTCAGACGCGTCCAGTGGTGATGGGGGCGGTGGCTGATGTGGTGGAAGCCTAGATCGCCGTGATGACGACTAGGAGCAGCACGTGCTCTAAGTTGATGTTGACGCGTTCTCTGCGCTATCTGCCGTGGTCCGACTCTGCAATGTGCGGCTGCGCTTTGCGCAACGCACCTTCGCTTGACGCAAACCTTGGTTGCTGAAAAAGCAATAGCGTGGGGCTTGCAGCCTTAGGTTTGGCGCCAATGCCAACGCCAGATCAACAAAACGCAAATGTAATTTTAATGTCTGCGCGGGTAGCCTCAACTCACGCAAGTTGTGCAGTAGATCTCGAAGTGTAGGTGCTATGGATAGCGAGTCAGGTCAGACGGATGACGCAGAACAACCGCTCTTTCGCAAGCGAAAGGGGCCGGAGACAACTTCCACACTCGGCGACCTAAAAGATGCGTTTCCCTCGTCCATCCGGATCTGGATCGGCTGTGGCTGTGTGCTTTTCCTCTTGCTGGCCACGTTTGTTCTGACCGCGTCCTACTCCAAGCGGGAGCACGTGTCGGGCCAGATCATTTCCACGCATGGGCGAGTGGACATCCGCAGTGGAACGCCTGGCCTCATCCTGTCGACGACATTGAAGCCAAATGCGTTGGTCAAGAAAGGCCAAGTGCTTGCGGAGCTGTCAGCCGACATCACCGATGAAGCGGGCCGCTCTCTGTCCGATGAGACGATCAAGCGTGCGCTCACCCGATCAGAAGAGCTGACCAAGGAGCAATTGCAGGCGCATGACTTTTCCGGCCAGCGCGAACGGGAACTGACGCGTCAAGTCGAAGAAACGAGCGGTGCGATGCAGGAAGTCGCTCGCAAGATATCAATCTTGGAAAAGAAATATGCCAAGAACCAAGAACTTTTGAAGACCATCGAGCCCCTGCTTGCTGAGAAGTATGTGTCCAAATACACCTACCTCACCTACGAAAACGCTCTCTTGGATGCAGAGGCTCAGATCCAGGATGCTCGCGCTCAACAGTCCACACTTCGCAATCAACGTGCCGCACTGCTGGGTGAGATCACCGAGATAAAGACGACGGCCAGCAGGCAAGCAAGTGAAATCGAGCGCGAGAAATCCACGATCGAAGATCAAGTGGCCAGAGCCAAGTCCGACCGGCTGCAGACCATTACCTCACCCTTGAGCGGCACAGTCGCAGCGATCTACGCATCACAAGGTCAACGTATCGGCACCGACTCGATCATTGCATCCATCACCCCAAGCGAGTCGGTGTTCGAAGCTGAAATTCTCATTCCTTCAAGAGCCATCGGACATGTGACGGTGGGCACCGAGGTGCTGCTCAACATCGCCGCATTCCCGAAAGCAAAGTATGGCGCCATCCAGGGGCGCATCGCATCGCTGTCGACGCAAACGAGTCCGCTCGGTGAGTTGGAGCGCCGCTATGGTCGCCAGTCGCCCACTGAGCCGGTTTACACCGCCAAGGTGGCTTTGCCTTCTCAAACCATCGGAGTTGCCCAAGAAGCAAAGTCTTTCCTGCCGGGGATGGAGGTGGACGCGGAGCTGATCTTGGAGGGCCGCAAGATATGGGAGTGGATGTTTGACCCCTTCCAAACCATGGGATCACGCTTGACGGGTGAAAAGCGATGAAGGACGTCTTGACACCATCCGCCAATGGCGATGCAGAGCCGGATCGCTCTGCTGAACCAAGCCTGGTGTTCTCATCAAAGCGCCGTGTGCCGCATATTCGCCAGACGGAGTCCAGTGAGTGTGGTCTGGCCTGCATTGCGATGCTGCTTTCCTACTACGGTCATGAAACGAGCCTCGGGGAGCTTCGCAACCGCTTTACGGTGTCGACCAGTGGGGCAACGCTCGCTTCGCTGATTGAAATCGCTGATGCCAACGGGCTTACAACGCGTCCGCTTCGCTTGGAGCTTTACGAACTGCCCAAGCTGTCGCTGCCTTGCATGGTCCACCTGCACCATGGGCACTTTGTTGTGTTGACGGCTGTGCGGGGCGGTCATGTGCATATCAGCGATCCCGCAACCGGCGTCAAGAAGATCAAGCTTGATGAGTTCGATGAACTCTTTAGCGGCATTGCGTTGGAAGCGCATCCAGGCCCGGCCTTCAAGAAGATCAAGAGTGTGCCATCGGTATCGCTTCGCGATCTTGCAGGCTCGCTTCGGTCCCTGGTGCCCGCGTTCTGGGTTGTGGGCATCTTGGCGCTGTTCCTGGAAGGCTGTGCGCTGATTGCCCCCCAATATCTGCGACTGACCATGGATCAGGTGCTCAGCGTCAAGGACGATGGCTTGGTCACTACATTGGCGATCGGCTTTTCGATCGTGCTCCTAGTCCAACTCGTCTTGACCGTTGCCAGGAAATGGACCTTGCTGTGGATCTCTTCCACCACCGGCTTGCGGTGGAGCAGCAACTTGTTCCGTCACCTGGTGTCGCTACCCCAGTCGTATTTCGTGAAGCGGCATACCGGGGATATTTCAAGTCGCTTCCAGTCGATCTACTCCATCCAGCAGTCACTCACGACGAAGATGCTGGAAGCGGTCATCGATGGGGTGATGTCTTTCCTCATGTTGTTGCTCTTGATGAGCTACGACGCGCCGCTTTCCTTCGCCTTGTTGGCTTTCACCATTGCCTATGTGGGTTCGCGCTACGCCTACTACGCCAAACTCAAAGAGGCCAACCTCGACCAGATCAACATCGATGCACGCCGGCAAAGCTTGCTCTACGAGACGGTCCGAAGCATCCAGCCCATCAAACTGTTCAACAAGTCAGCGCTTTGGGCGTCGCGCTTCACGAACTACAGCGCGAAAGCGACCAACGCGACCATCGGGGCTGAGCGGATCCGCATTGGTTTTGATTCTGTCCAGCTTCTCATCCAGGGCCTGTGCCGCATCTTTGTAATTTGGGAAGGCACCCGGTTGGTGCTCAGTGGGGATATGACGATTGGGGTGCTGACGGTTTTTCTGATCTATGCGACCCAGTTCAGCCAGCGCAGCATCAACCTGGCTGACTACTTGATGCAGCTGCGGCTGCTTCGCTTGCACACCGAGCGGATTTCAGACATCACCCACAGCGAGCCTGAGTCGTTTTTGCATGGCAACGGCGCGCTGGAAGATGCCGCGCCTACCATTGCCATTGTCAACGGCTACTTTCGCTACTCGTCCACGGACAAGTGGATCATGAGCGCCTTGCAGCTCAGGGCCCCGGCAGGCCAAGTGATTGCGATCGTCGGGAACTCAGGCGTGGGCAAGACCACACTCATCCGCGTTCTGGCGGGGCTTGAAGATCTTCAAGTCGGAGACTTCTTGGTCAATGGAGAGGATCTACGGAAGGTCGGTAAGTCGAGCTACCGGAGCAAGGTCAGCATCGTCATGCAGGGAGACAATCTGTTGTCGGGAACGCTGTCGGAAAACATCTCTATGTTCGATGAGCACATTGACCAGGAACGCCTCGTGCAGGCCGCGAAATTGGCATGCATTCACGATGATATTCAGCGTATGCCAATGGGCTTCAACACCAGAGTTGGCGACTTGGGAAATACGCTGTCAGGCGGTCAAAAACAACGGATCTTCTTGGCCAGAGCCTTTTACAGGCGCACCAAGTTGTTGTTGATGGATGAGCCAACAACTGGGGTTGATGAGCAGATGGGCATACAGCTGATGAAGAACATCAGGAGCATTGGCGCGACCACAGTCATCGTGACGCACGACAAGAACATCTCTCGGATGTGCGATATGCACTATCTCTTTGTGGGCGGGATCCTAAGGCCTTTGATCAAAGAGCAGCCCAGCAAATTTGAACAGGACGAGGCCGGGGAAACGGCTGAGAAGTCCAGTCAACAATGAGGAGTTACAACGCTTATCAAAATAAGTTCAAAGGAAAAAGAGATATGGAACATTCAATAGAAAAGACGATCAGGAAAAAAATCTACTCACAGGATGGAGCGCTGTAATGAGAGAATTGACAAACGAAGAGCTGTTACTAGTGGCAGGTGCAGCTGCCGCTGCGGACGTCGATCCAAGCGAACCTCCCACTGAGATTCCACCAATTGTGGTTAACCCGCCTACGAGTCCACCTCCGAGTCCGCCTCCGACTATTCCTCCTTCACCGCCAGTTGAGCAGCCGGGGCCGATCACGCCTCCCGGCACTGGCGGCGGCGGCCTCCCGGATCCAACAGACAAAAATACGACGACGGATCTAGGCGCAGAGGTCGATGTAATAGTTAATAAGTCAGCAACCCTGGAAGGGCTGGTTCAGGTGGCGCAGGCGAAGGGTTTTAAAATAGTGGCTACTGATACGTATTCTCATACGGATCCTGCTGCCACGGGCGGCGGGACTGTATATGTTAAAACCTACGCTAGTCCGAGCGATACCGCAGCACAATTGACGCATGAGCTGGGACATACGCTTTTTGATGGGGAGTGGAATACGGTCGCAGATCGAGCGTCAGCAATCAATATGGGCTTGGCTACTGAAGGCGAAGCAACAATCTATTCCATCGCTGTCCAAAGAGAACTTTCTGCGCAGGGAGTAAGTTTGAATATTCCTGCAAATCCCGCCAATGTGGCATCTTATAATGCGACATATGACGCATATCAGGCTGGTCAGATAAATTGGGATACCGCTTCAGCGCAAATCGGCGAATCTTTCAGAAATGGCGAGCGAATTGATATAAATGGGACGCCCAATGATACTGCAGATGATATGACGTATGAGCAATATTATGGGAGTTACTGGGATAGGACGCGCGCTCCTGCCGGTGGGTAACATTCTGGTAAATTTGTAGTTTGTGAGAGGAGTGCTTATGTATATAAAGTCTAAATTGGCCTTGTTGGTAGTTCTGTTTTTCTCAATGAGTGCTGGCGCACATGCTGAAAGTAAAGAATCGGAATTAAATTTGGATGAGGTGATTAGTAAAATATATGATCCTGGCAAGTCGGTAAACTATGAGCTTTTTCGCGAAATTGGACTCAGTGATTTCCATCAGGTGAGTTCAAGTCGATCATTGAACATTGCTTTTCGCTCAAATACGTTCAAGACGCGGGATCAGTATGCGATCTCCTTCGTTGAGTTCAGGGTCCCGCCTGAACTCGATAAAGGAGTGAGTTTTATGTATATGGAGCTCGCTCCTGGGCGCTGTTATGAAGTGTCTAAGATCAAGCAGAAATTTGCGCTCACCCCATACGTCCTGCCACCCAATCCCCATGCGCCACTCGCCGACGTTAGTAAGGATGTCTTCTATAAAACCAATCTTGGTGAAACGTCGGTATATGTAAAGGCGAGCTCGAAGGACGAGTGCTTGCTTGGTCTCACAAGAAGTCGAAACTAATAGGTTTTTCTGGCGCTAGCCAATTAGGCATCTATCTAATTGGCTAGCGCTGAGATGAGCAACCAACATGTTTGGCGTGAAACGATGAGTTTAAGCACTACATAGTCATAAGCAGCCGCTGTGGCATTGGAGGCGACAGCGTGATGGCACTACGCATCCGGCCGCTCTCTCAGGGTGTTGCGAACGATGAGGGAGTAGACGAGGAGGGCAGGCGCGCAAGTCAAGCAGATGCCGATGAAAAACGTGCCATAGCCTAGGCTTTGTCCATGGAGCGTGGTGAGATAAGCCACTGCAAGGCCTGAGAAGCCGGCAAGCACCCTGCCGAAGATCGAGTAGAAGCTTGTTAGCCAAGCGTAGTGCTCTCCTGCCCGTCCGAGTGTGACTAGCTTTGACATGTAAGCAACCAATGCGATGCCGGTATAGCTACTGGCAAGGTTTTGAAGAATAACGCTAGCCCAAAGCAGCTCAACGGACTGCTCGTTGGACGAAAGCAATGCAAGAACGAGGAGGGCAAGGACTTGGAGAGCTGCGCCAACAAGGATGGTCGTGCTCAATGACATGCGCTTCAAGCTTGTGCCTGCAGCCAAAATTCCCAGGAAGGCCGCAGGGATCCCAAGCCAAATATGCAGGGATCCGACCACGCTCTTTCCAATGCCAAGGGCATAGAAGAACGGGTTGATCATGGGACTCAAAAGAATGTCCGGTAGGCGATAGCAGCCGATGAAGACGATCACCGCAATCCACCCTTGGACAGTGGAGGGTCGAAGCGACACCAACGGAGCCCCCTGCTTCTCCGCACTCGTGCGACCTGGGGTGAGGACGCCATCGGGGGCAGATCGCAGAAAGAGCGTTCCGCAGATGGGCACCAACATCAGGGGAAGCAGAAGTGCATAAGCAACTTGCCAGGACAGCCGCGCTGCGAGCAAGAACACCAGACCGTCGCTCAGCAGTAGAGCAATGCGGTAGCCAAATTGGTAGGCAGTGAGGAGCTTGGCTGGCTGCTGGTGCACTGCCTCTTGTTCGATCCGGAACGCATCGACTGAGGCATCCAGCGTGGCACCGCCAAATGCGGCTGCGATGCAGCTCAGTGCAATGGTAATCCCCCCACTTCTAGCGGTCGCCAGAAGTGGAGCTAAGTGGCCATCGCCAACTTCATGGCAGGCGTGATG
>NZ_JAJGQM010000057.1 GCF_020784175.1 Xanthomonas campestris pv. asclepiadis | reverse complement strand
CGCCCGCCGAGTTCCGTGATCAACATCAACCGCAGACCTCTAGTTTTGGCTGGCATTGAATTAGGGGGAGTCGACACGGGGGGCTGTCTCAGGGAAGTTGGGCATTCGCACGAAAACCAGCGCCCATCTGCCCATAGACAAGCAGCAGGCTGACGATGCTTCCGGGAAAAAGCACCAACTAGAATGCGCCGACCCCCGTGTGGTGTCGGTGCCAACGCACTGCGCACCGGTGGGCTTACCCACTGCTGGAGCGTGCGATGACCCAAGCCACCCGGCCACTGCCGCCCCCCGATGGCATGGCCCCGACCTATCGCAGGATCCTGTGGCGGCTGATCCCGTTCCTGTTCGTCTGCTACCTGTTCAACTACCTGGACCGGGTCAACGTGGGCTTCGCCAAATTGCAGATGCTCGGCGATCTGGGCATGAGCGAGACCGTGTACGGGCTGGGTGCGGGCATCTTCTTCATCGGCTACCTGGCCTGCGGGGTGCCGAGCAATCTGATCCTGCAGCGCATCGGTGCGCGCCGCTGGGTGGCGATCATGATGGTCAGCTGGGGCCTGCTGTCGACCTGCCTGATGTTCGTGCGCACGCCGGCCGGCTTCTACACCCTGCGCCTGCTCACCGGTGCGGCCGAGGCCGGCTTCTTCCCCGGCATCGTGCTGTACCTGACGCGCTGGTTCCCGCGCGCCCAGCATGGCCGGGTCATGACCGTCTTCATGTCGGCCATCCCGATCTCCGGCGTGCTGGGCGGGCCGTTGTCGGGCTGGATCCTCAGCCACTTTTCGGCCGGGCAGGGCGGTCTGGCCGGCTGGCAATGGATGTTCCTGCTGCAGGGCCTGCCCACGGTGCTGCTGGGTATCGGGGTGTGGTTCCTGCTCAGCGACGGCGTGCAGCAGGCGACCTGGCTGGATGCACAGGAGAAGCAGGCACTGACCCGCGCGCTGGCCGCAGACGAAGCCGGCAAGCCGGCCGGCGCCTCCAGCTCGCTGGGCGCGGTGCTGCGCAACCCGGCGGTGTGGATGCTGGGCACGGTGTACTTCTGCATCCAGAGCGGGGTGTATGCAATTAACTTCTGGTTGCCTTCGATCATCCAGGGCAGCGGCGTCACCGACCCGACCCGGATCGGCCTGATGAGCGCCATCCCGTACCTGGCCGCGGCGGTGTTCATGCTGCTGATGGGGCGCTCGGCCGACCGCCGCCGCGAGCGCCGCTGGCACCTGGTGATCCCGTTGCTGATGGGAGCGGCCGGGCTGTGCATCGCCGCCAGCGTCACCGACAACCTGATTCTGGCCCTGTTCGGCATGACCCTGGCCACGATGGGCGCGGTCAGCGGCTTGCCACTGTTCTGGCCGCTGACCAACGGCTTTCTCACCGCCGCCGCGGCGGCCGGCGGGCTGGCGCTGATCAACTCCACCGGCCAGGTTGCCGGCTTCGTTAGCCCGTACCTGGTGGGCTGGATCAAGGACGCCACCCACAGCACCGAGCTGGCGCTGTACGTGCTGGCCGGGGCCATGCTGCTGGGCGCGGCGCTGGTGCTGCGGGTGCCGGCAGGCGCGGTGAACCGGTGATGCGTCCATCCAAGCGAGTGTGCCCATGAAGATCGTCATCGCCCCCGATTCCTACAAGGAAAGCCTGTCCGCGCTGGAGGTGGCCACCCAGATCGAGGCCGGCTTCCGTGAGGTATTCCCCGACTGGCAATACCGCAAGGTGCCGGTCGCCGATGGCGGCGAAGGCACGGTCGATGCGCTAGTGGCGGCCACCGGCGGGCGGGTGATCGACTGCACGGTCAGCGGCCCGCTCGGCACCCCGGTGCAGGCGTTCTTCGGCCTGACCGGCGACGGCGGCACCGCGGTGATCGAAATGGCCGCCGCCAGCGGCCTGGCGCTGGTGCCGCCGGCCGAGCGCGCGCCGCTGCGCACCAGCACCGCGGGCGTGGGCGAGTTGATCCTGGCCGCGCTGGATGCCGGCGCGCGGCGCTTCATCATCGGCATCGGCGGCAGCGCCACCAACGATGGCGGCGCCGGCATGGCGCAGGCGCTGGGCGTGCGGCTGCTGGATGCGCGCGGCGAGGCGATCGGCCCCGGCGGCGGCGCGCTGGCGACGCTGGCGCGGATCGACACCCAGAACCTGGACCTGCGGCTGCAGGACTGCCAGTTCGAAGTGGCCTGCGATGTGGACAACCCGCTGATCGGCCCGACCGGCGCTTCGGCGGTGTTTGGCCCGCAGAAGGGTGCCACCCCCAGCATGGTGCGCCAGCTCGACAGCAACCTGCAGCACTACGCCGATGTACTGCAACGCGACCTGGGTGTGCGTCTGCACGACCTGCCCGGCGGCGGTGCGGCCGGCGGCCTGGGCGCGGCGCTGGTGGCGTACCTGGGCGCGCAGTTGCGGCCCGGCGTGGACATCGTGGCGCAGGCGCTGGGGCTGGATGCGCTGGTCGCCCAGGCCGACCTGGTCATCACCGGCGAAGGCCGTCTGGACAGTCAGAGCCTGCACGGCAAGACCCCGGTGGGCGTGGCGCGGGTGGCGCAGCGGCACGGCAAGCCGGTGATCGCCATCGCCGGTTGCCTGGGCAACGGCGCCGCGCTGCTGCATGGCCATGGCATCGATGCGATGTTTGCGGTGGTGCATCGCGCCTGCACGGTGGAGCAGGCGCTGGCTGAAGCCGCCAGCAACGTGCGCATCGCCGCACGCAACGTGGCGGCGACATTGCAGGTGGGCAGGGCGTTGGCGCCGGTGCCTGCAGCCGGAGACGGCCGCTGACGGCAGCGCACGGATGCCTCACGCAGGCACTGCGCGTGCCACCCGTCCCACTGCAGCACATCGGCGCGCAGGACCTGCCTGGCGCCTGCAGGGTGAGGGCGCGCCGCGGCGCGTTGCCGGCGTGACTGCCGCCGATTCCGGGAAGTCGGCTGCTCACTCACGAAGGGCGCGCCGCGCGCCGCATCTTTGCCTGACGCTTCCGGATCGAACCGTGTGCGGCAGGCTGTCAGCAACGGCGGTCGAAGCACCCGCCGCAGCAGCAGCCTGCACAGTCACACACGTATCGAACATGTACGCGCCGACCATGGCACCGTGATCTCCCTCGTTCGCGTCCACAGACCACTACGCCCATGCTCACGCTCGACCGCACCCTGGCGCAGTCCATCGTCGACCGCGCGATGACCATCATCGACGGCAACGTCAATGTGATGGACCACACCGGCGTCATCATCGCCAGCGGCGAGCCGGCGCGCATCGGCCAGCTGCACGAAGGCGCGCTGCTGGTGCTGTCCAGGCAGGGCCGGGTGGAGATCGATGCGGCGCTGGCCCGGCAACTGGATGCGGTACGCCCGGGCGTCAACCTGCCGCTGATCGCCGATGGCCGCATCGTCGGCTGCGTCGGGCTCACCGGCGAGTCGCAGCGGATCGGGCAACAGGCCGAACTGGTGCGCATGGCGGCCGAAGCGATGCTGGAACAGGCCGGCCTGCTGCGCCTGCTGGCCCGCGATGCGCGCCTGCGCGAGGAAGTCACGCTGGGCCTGATCCGCGCCGACGGACCGACCCCGGCACTGGCCGGCTGGGCCGAACGGCTCGGCATCGCGCTGGACCTGCCGCGCGTGGCGGCCGTGATCGAAGTGGAAAGCGACACCCTCGACCTGGACGCCATGCTGGTGGAACTGCAGCGCCTGCACACGCTGCTGTCAACGCCCGAGCGCGGCAACCTGATCGCCGCCACCGCGCTCAACGAACTGGTGGTGCTCAAGCCCGCGCTGGACCGCCGCGGCCACTGGGACGTGGGCGAACAACGCCGTCGCGCCCACACCTTGCTCGAGCGCATGCGTGCCAGCAGCCCGCTGCGCATCCGCCTCGCGCTGGGGCAGTACTTCCCGCAGCCCAACGGGCTGGCGCTGTCGCATCAGATCGCCCGCACCACCATGCGCATCGGCAAGGCGCGCGCGCCGCAGGCCGATGCGTTCTTCTACGATGACCATCGCCTGCCGGTGCTGGTGGACGACCTGCGTCAGGCCTGGCAGGCCGACGAATTGCGCAAGCCGCTGCAGGCACTGCTGGCACAGGACCGGCGCGGCGACCTGTTGAAGACCTTGTCGGTCTGGTTCGGCGCCGGCATGCGCATGGCGCCCACCGCCAAGGCACTGGCCATCCACCGCAATACGCTGGATTACCGCATGCAGCGCATCGCAGGACTCTGCGGCGTGGACCTGGGCAACACCGACGACTGCGTGCGCCTGTACCTGGCCCTGCAGATGGACGACACCAGCGCCTCCAGCGGCGCCGACCCCGCCGCCTAGGCCGCCGATACGCCGGTGCCGCCGGGCGGGCCGCAGCGCCGGCGCACACCGCATCCTGTGTCGCGGCGCACGAAACCAGCGTCAGGCAGGTATGCCCGGTCCGCTAGACTGAGCGGATTGTCAGGGGAATAAGCGAGCATTCCGTTGAGCCACTGCGACACCGTCGCGTCATCCACTTCCCGCGAAACCGATCGGCTGTCGCGTCTGGCGCTGTTGCAGATCGTCGATACCGATGCCGAGCCGTTCTTCGATGCGTTGGCGGCCGCCGCGCAGGCGATTGCCGGCACGCCGATCGCGCTGGTGTCGTTGGTGGACGAACATCGTCAATGGTGGAAGGCCAATATCGGCCTGCCCGGCGCCAGTGAAACCCCACGCGAGCTCGCGTTCTGCACCCACGCCATCGAGGACGATGCGGTGATGGAAGTACGCAATGCGCCGGCCGATCCGCGCTTTTGCGACAACACGCTGGTCACCGATGCGCCGGGGATCCGTTACTACGCCGGCGCGCCGATCGTGTTGTCCGACGGTTTGCGCATGGGCACGGTGTGCGTGATCGACCAGCGCCCGCGCGCGCTGGAGCCGGCGCAACTGGCCGCCTTGCAGCAGCTGGCCAGGGTTGCCGCCGAAGGGCTGGAGCAGCGCCGGCTGATGCTGGAGCGCGAAGCTGCCAACGCACAGCTGCAGCAACGCCTGCGCGAGAGCGAAGCGTTTCTGGAACGCACCGGCCGGGTCGCCGGTGTCGGCGGCTGGGAGGTGGATGTGGCCAGCGGCGTGCTGACCTGGTCGGACCAGACCTGCCGGCTGCACGATCTGCCGCCCGGCTACCGGCCGACCCTGGCCGAGGGGATCGGCTTCTATCCGCTGGATGCGCGTGCGGTGATCACCGAGGCGGTGGACAGCTGCGTGCGCGACGGCACGCCCTGGGACCTGGAACTGCCGCTGGTCAGCGCCACCGGCCGGCGGCTGTGGGTGCACAGCACCGGTTCGATGGAGCATGTGGATGGGCGCATCCGCCTGATCGGCGCGATCCAGGACGTCACCGACCGCCATCGCGCGGTGGATGCGCTGGCGGCCAGCGAGCGCAAGTTCCGCAACATGTTCCAGTACAGCCTGGGCCTGATCTGCACCCACGAGATGGATGGCCGGCTGATCAGCATCAATCCGGCCGCGGCGCGCTCGCTGGGCCGCAGCGTGGACGACATGGAAGGCCGCTCGCTGCTGGAATTCATCCGCCCCGAGCGGCACGCCGCCTTCCAGGGCTACCTGTCGCGGATGGTGCTCGACGGCCAGGACGCCGGCGTGATCGAGCTGGTCGCCAGCGATGGCAGCCTGCGCCATTGGCAGTACCGCAACGTGCTGGACGTGGAGTCCGACGCCACCGTCGTACTGGCGCACGCCCAGGACATCACCAACCAGCACCAGCAGGAGAAGCAGCTGCTGGAATGGTCGTTCACCGACCCACTTACCAACTGCTACAACCGCCGCTTCCTGGACGAACTGGACAAGCGCGACCCCAGCGTGCGCTGGGGCTGCATCGTGGTTGATCTGGACAAGTTCAAACTGGTCAACGACACCCACGGCCACCAGCGCGGCGATGAAGTGCTGGTGCAGATGGCCTGGTTCCTCAACCAGCCGCTGCGCACCCAGGACCGTCTGGTCCGCCTGGGCGGCGACGAGTTCCTGGTGCTGCTGCATCAACCCACCCAGTCGCAGCTGGCGGCACTGGCGCGCGATTACGTGGCCGCCACCGACGACGCGCCGATCCAGTTCACCCTGGGCACCGCCCTGCGCAACGACGGCGAGGCGCTGGCGGCAGTGGTCGACCGCGCCGACCGCTCGCTGTACGCGCTGCGCCGGGCGCGCCGCGGCACCGGCCTCAGCGACCAGCGCGAGTAACGCGCGCTGGTCCCGCAAGCGGCCACTGCCGAAGCTGATCGGCGGCTGACCCTCTGCTCCGACCGGCGCCCAGGAATGTGCCGATGAATACGCAATCGCCTATCATGTAACCGTTTTCAACTACATGGTTTGGAATGGACACCTTCGATCGCACCCAGCTCAGTCCCAAGTGGCAGTTCCGTTTCGATTTCTTCGACCGTCACGGTGGCCCCAAGGACCCCAGTTACAAGAACGCACTGAAGACCCTGAGCTTTGGCGAGAAGGTCAAGGTCGGCATGAACTTCTATGCCTTCTTCTTCGGCGTCATCTATTTCTTCATCATCGGCCTGTGGCGCAAGGCGTTGAGCCTGATCGGCATCAGCATCGTGGTGAGCATCGTGGCCTCGTTCCTGCCGGCCGCATTTCAGAATGTGCTGTGGCTGCCGCTGTCGTTGTTGACCGGCATGATCGCCAACTACGCCTACTACCTGGACAAGGCGAAGGGCAGCACCAGCTGGAACCCGTTCGAAGGCATGCGCTGGATCTGAAGCAACTGCGTCACCGGCGCGTCGGCCCCTCCCGCCGCCACGCCAGCGTCGCCAGGCCCGGTCACTGACCGGGCTTTTTTTTATGGGCCATCAAGCCCCGTGGACCAAGCCCTTCTCCCCCCGGGGCGATAAGGCACAGCTTGCGCGCCACTGGCGCGCGTGCCTGGGAGCGCCCGCGCTGCCAGCGCGGGCCGGGGCGCGGAGCGGGGTTGGGGTGAGGGTCCGGCCCCCGATACGCGACACGCCCAAGCGCACCTCTCTCAACCGGCCGCGCGCAACGCAGCCAAATCGCCCCTCAAGCCAGCTCATCCGTCAGCACAACTGACACGCTTCAAAACTGCAGCACCCGGCCACGCGCAACAGCCTGATTCAAAACGCCTAAAACACCCAAAAACTGCTAGAGCCCGCACACTTTGCTGCGCCGCGGTGTGCAGCCGTGGGTCGAGAATGCTTACTGTGCGGGTTGAGCGCCGACTACGGCCAATGGCTGCTGCGCAGCGGCAGCAAGGACCTGTCCGGCTATCTGTACGGCACCTGGGACTTCGGCAACGGCGTGCAGGCCTGGACCAACCTGGCGGTGTTCGATTCCGAAGCGCAATGGGGGACCTCGCCGCCCTACGTGCAGCTACCGGCCGGGCTGGAGTTTCCGGCCTTCTACGACACCACCAGCGGCCAGCAGCTGATCGGCGTGCGCCAGTTCACCGCCAATGAGGTCGGCAGCCAGGCCGGGCTGCGCAACCGCAACCGCGAGCGTTCCTGGGATATCAGTGCCGGCTTGCGCGGCACCCTGGCCGACGGCCGCTTCGACTGGGAGGCCTCGCTGGGCCGCTTGTACTACCGGGTGCAGGAGCGCATTTCCACGGTGAACTGGCAGCGCGCCAACGCCTATGTCCTGGGCCCGCAGCAGGGCACGGTGGACGGCCTGCCGGCCTATGCACTGGACCGCGTGCGCTGGTGGACGCCGCTGACGCCGGGGCAGTACGCACAGATCGGCGCGCACTCGGTCAACCGCGCCGCGTCCTGGGTCAACCAGGGCGCGCTGAGCCTGAGTGGCCGCCTGTTCGAGGGCTGGGCCGGGCCGATCGAGTTCGCCGCCGTGGTCGAAGCCGCGCAGCAGGGCTACCGGCTCAACCCGGACCCGCGCGCCAACCTCGATTACGAGGTGCAGAACGTGGACCGCGGCGGCGGCGAGCGCACCCGTTACTCCGGCGGGCTGGAGTTCAGCGTGCCGCTGACCACCACGCTCACCGCTACCCTGGCCGGCCGCTACGACCGCTATGGCGACTACGAGGCGTTCAACGATGACGCCAACCTGCTGGACATTGGCACGCAGAAGGAATCCACCTGGAGCGCCGGCCTGCAATGGCGCCCGATCGACAGCCTGCTGTTGCACGGCGACCGTGTCGGTGCGATGCCCGGCGTGCGCTCGCACTGGGGCCTGGACCGGCTCGATAAGCCCGGCGGCTGCGTGCCGTTTGCCGATGGCGGGGTGCCGGACGACCGTGCCAACTGCACCGACACCGATCCGGCCAGCCCCACCTTCGGCCAGAGCACCCGCAAGTACTTCGGCCGCATCGGCCTGGCAATCACCTGGAACGTCAATCTCGGCTACCGCATCACCCCGGCGATGAAGCTCAACCTCTACGTCAACAACGTCTTCAACAGCACCGGCTACAACCACAAGGATCCGTACAAGCTCGATTACGAGTTCTACAACAGCCGCCTGTTCAGCCCGGTCGGCCGCGAGATCGCGGCAGAATACGTATTCGATTTCTGAGCCGACCATCGCCCGCCGCATGTCGTCAGAATGCAGCTGGACACCTCGGATCGGAATGGACACCTTCGGCCGTCATCGTCACAGCCGCGAGAGCAGTTCCGCTTTGAGCAGCGCAGTTGCGCGCAAACGCATCCCCGTGCTTCGGGTCCGGGGGACAGCGCCGGAACGGCTGCACTTCTGGTTAGGACACGCGGAACGCTTCGCTTGATGCGCATCACTTTCCCAGCCCTCGGTTGAATGCCAGTGGTTGTGCGCTATGTTCAGGACGACAGCTACCGTCGTCCTGCACTACCGGGTCTTATGAAGATCAACAAAGCGCCATCGCACAGCGGCATTGCCTCGTGCGATACACCGCAGTCACCGGCACGCGGAGATGCGCCGCCGGCGCGGACGACCGCCGGCGCAGCCGGCCCCCTGAGCGGCCTCAAGCGGAAGGTGAGAAAGGCGCTTCCCGGCATGCTTTGTTCCGGCGCGAAAGAAACCACGAACGGTTCCGAAGCTGAGAGTCATCAGGCAATGACAATGCAGCCGGCAAATGCGGCCTTGGCAGGTATCGAAACGGCACTGTCCAGACCGGGCGAAACAGTCACCGTGGATTTGCAACGCCACCGTCCCTCACAGGCGCCGACCCCAGAGCAACGGATCAGTTCGGATGTACAGGTGCGTCTGCTCTACGCCGAAGAGCAAGGCGCACGCAGGCTGCACATCGAGAGCAGTCTCTTCCATGAGCCGGCAACTCAATCCGTCACCACGCACGGATCCAAACCGTTGCTAAAGGCGGCGGCATCGGCGGCGCTGGCGCCTGGTATGCAGGGGCTGGACCACATGTTCACCTCCGTATCGCCACCCGACCGTCACGCACTGCCAGGCCCTCCCGCGGAGAGCAAACTTTCGCCCACACAGATTGCGTTGACCGGCGTGGCACGCTGGCCGCACCCACGCTTCAACCAAGACTCGACACCAGAAAATCAACAGTATGGCCGCCGCTTTCATTCCACCGCCCGGGATGGCGGCGCGCGCATTGCAAGCGGGCAGATCCAGACCTTCCGGCAACTGTGGGATTTCGCCGGCGCAGCGCGTCATAGCTGGGCCACCCAGCAAACAGCGCAGCCAGGTGGTGCCGGCAAGCCACACCAAGGGAATGCTCAGCCATTTGCGGCGGGTTACCCACGGCAGATAAACGTCAGCACACCTCTCACGGAGCACTATGCGTATCTGATACCACGAGTGCGCCAGCTTCCGCTGGTTCGGCAAGCCAATGGCCTTGTTGCCGACGCAGGGCAACCGACGCCCGACGGGTTCATGGCACATGATGTCTTCGAAATGGCGGGCGAATTGAATGGGGAGAAGGTTCCGCTCACCCAGCTACGGCTGGCAGTGAATCCAGACCACTTTCACCATCCGCTTGCGCAGCAGGGGCGCGCAGGACACGAGGGAGTGGTTGAAACCTCTGCTTTCCCATTTTGCATCCGGCACACCCCTTTCGAACTGGTACAGCTGATCATGAACCATGTCGAAAACTTGTTCGCCGACCTGGTTGCGCCAGGCCACGATCCCGCCGAGCTGATGCCGGCGCTTGGCAACCTGCATTGGTGGATGGCTCATGCGATGCCTGACCTGCGAGGAAGCGCTGCAAAGACCGAATTGGCCATCCGTGCCTTGGCAAACGCGCATGGGGTCGAGCTACCCCCATTCGCGCGTGGGAATGTGCCAGACCTGGAAGCCTTCGTCACCGATCGAGAAAGCTTCAGTGCGCGCTACGCAGATCTGTTCGAACGGCCGGATCACGAAACCGCTGCATCCACGCGCGACTGACGCGCCGCCAGGGGCCGGTCGGAGTGGGAGTCGGTCGAAGAGAAGGGGGCATCATGTCGGCTGCCCTTGCGCACATCGTACAGCGCCGCCTGGGCGGCTGCTCAGGCTGATTGGCTTAATTCGAGGGCAATCAGGACGTGGCAATCCTCCGCTGCGTTGCCATCGGCGTGTGTCCTGTACGGAGTGAGTGCGGCGTAGGGCGCTGCGTCCAGACAAGGTAATTGCTGCGCCTGACGCCATCCGGGGTTGAGGCATGAGTCGGTTTTCGCGCACGCTCGTCCTGCGCCGGTCGCCGCGAGGCGACCGGTACGCGCGATCTCACCTGCGGCTGCGGCCGCTCTCCCCCCGAGGTGTCCTGCATGCTCTTTGCCGTTGCGTCGTATCGCTCTTCGTTGCGTCTTCCATCAACGCCGCTGTGGCGCCGCGCCGCCGCCGGCCTGTGCCTGCTCGGCATGGCGGTGTCCGCGCCGCTGGCCGCGCAGGACCCGGCGCAGGTCAACACCTTCATCGGCAGCAAGGACGACGGCAACACCTTCCCCGGTGCCTCGGCCCCGTTCGGCCTGGTCCAGGTCAGCCCGATCGGCGCGCACTACGCCGGCTGGCGCTATGACGATCCCAGCATCCGCGGCTTCGGCCATTCGTTTCTGTCCGGCGCCGGTTGCTGGGAGCAGGGCGGGCAGGTCTCGGTGCTGCCGGTCACCGGCCGCATCGGCCCCGGTGGCGACTTCGATACGGGCGACGCCAAGGCCTTCGACCAGACCCGCTATGCCGCCCGCTACACGCATGATGGCGAGATTGGCCAGGCCGGCTACTACAAGGTGCGCCTGACCGACTACGGCGGCATCGACGCCGAAGCCACCGCGCTCACCCGCGCCGCCGCCGAGCGCTACACCTTCGCTCCTGGCGCCGACACCGGCCATGTGCTGGTCAACCTGGGCCAGGCCAACGACCGCCATGTGGTGATCGGCAGCCAGGTGCAAGTGGTCGGCGACCGCGTGGTCGAAGGCAAACTGACCACGCAAAGCTTCTGCGGCGGCCACGAATACACCACCTGGTTCCGGCTGGAATTCGACCGCCCGTTTACCGCCCACGGGGTCTGGGGCGAAGACGGCGGCGTGCCCGATGCGCGCCACAGCATGGGCGGCGAACTCAAGCCCAACGGCGCCTGGCTCAGCTTCCCGCTAGGCAAGGGCAAGAACGCACGCGCGGTGACCGTGGTCAGCGCCATCTCGCACGTGGACGCCGAAGGTGCACGCAACAACCTGCGCGCCGACGGCATGCAGGGCGGCAAGCTGCTGGGCCTGGAGCAGATGCGCCAACGCGCGCAACAGGCCTGGCGCAAGCAACTGGCCAGCCTGCAGCTGGATGGCGCCAGCGCCGACGACCGCACCGTGGCCTACACCGCGCTGTATCACGCCCTGCTGCAGCCGCTGACCGGCAGCGATGCCGATGGCCGTTATCGTGGTTATGACGATGCGATCCACCGCGCCGACGGCTGGACCTACTACGAATATTTCTCGCTGTGGGACACCTACCGCTCGCAGAACCAGCTGCTGGCCCTGCTGCAACCGGGGCGTGCGCGCGATATCGGCCGCTCGCTGCTGGCCATCCATCAGCAAGGCGGCTGGTTACCGCGCTGGGGCTACGCCAATTACGACACCAACATCATGACCGGCGACCCGGTCACCCCGTTCCTGGTCGACCTGTGGCGCTTCGGCGCGCTGCAGGGCAACGAGGCCGAGGCGTATGCAGCGCTGCGCCAGAACGCCTTCGAACAACCGCCGACCAACTCGCGCCACTCCGGCCGCTCCGGCAATGCCAGTTACCTGGCCAACGGCTTCGTGCAGTACGACCGCGCTTTCCCGTCCAAGGGCATGGACGTGGACCCGCACCACGGCGGCTCGGCCACGCTGGAATACGCGCTGGCCGACTGCGCGCTGGCGCAGATGGCGCAAGCGCTCGGCCACCCCGATGACAGCGCGCTGCTACGCAAACGCGGCGGCAACTGGCACAACGTCTGGGACGCCAGCGTGCGCGATGCCGACACCGGCTTCAGCGGGTTTCCGCGTCCCCGGCTGGAAGACGGCAGCTGGTACGCACCCTCGGACGATCACTACAGCCCACGCTCGCAGCATGGCTTCCACGAGGGCACCGCCTGGCAATACCAGTGGCTGTTGCAGCAGGACATCCCCGGCATGCTGCAGGCCATGCACGGCAGCGAGCAGGCCGGCAAACGCCTGGATGCCTTCTTCGCCTACGACGACCTGCTCAACGACCCGCTCAACGCCGCGCGCACGCACTGGGTGGTCGGCCCGTACAGCTACTACAACCAGTACCGCTACAACCCCAACAACGAACCGGACCTGCACGCCCCGTGGATGTACACCTTGATCGGCCAGCCGTGGAAGACTGCCACCGTGGTGCGCGCCGCGCAGCAGCTGTTCACCAACGCGCCCAATGGCGTCACCGGCAACGACGACCTCGGCACGATGTCGGCCTGGTACCTGTTCAGTGCGCTGGGCCTGTATCCGGCGGTGCCGGGCAGCGGGCAGTTCCTGCTGCATGCCCCGCGCTTCAAGCGGGTCACGCTGGCGCTGGGCAACGGCAAGCGCCTGCGTATCGACGCCCCCGGCGCCGACGGCCGCGCGCTGCAGTATGTGGACAGCGTGCGTCTCAACGGTAAACCACAGCGGCAGGTATTCCTGGACTGGGCCCAGCTGCAGCAGGGCGGCACGCTGTCGTTTGCACTGACCAGGCAGGCGCCGACCCAGGGCTGGGGTACGCAACCGAACGCACTCCCAACCTCGTTCTGCGCCACGCCTGCGGCGGCACCGTGATTCAAGCGCCGGCATCGCCAGCGCGGGCCGGCGCGCAGCCTGAAAGCCCGAAAGCCCCTCTCCCGGTGGGAGAAGGGCACAGCTCGCCTGTGTTGATTCGTTCTTGAAGGTGAGTGGCGACGCGTTCGTCATCGTGGCCACCTATCCGCCCTGCGGGCACCTTCTCCCGCTGGGAGAAGGACACACTTACGATGGGAGAAGGAACTACCCCACCTTCCCCAACCGGCTATTCCGCCGGCCATAGGCCACATACACCACCACACCCAGGGCGTTCCAGACCAGGAACCAGCCCTGCGTCGTGCTTGGCAGACTCCAGAACAGATACAGGCAGCCCAGGATCGCCACCGGTCCCACCACCCAGGCCAGCGGCGTCCGGAAGGAGCGCGCACGCGTGGGCTCGCGCACGCGCAGCACCAGCAGGCACGCCGCCACCGCAGTGAACGCCGCCAGGGTCCCGGCATTGGCCAATGCGGCAATTTCATCCAGGCGCGCCACACCTGCCAACGCCGCCACCAGCACTGCCGTGAACAGGGTGATCGCCACCGGCGTGCCGGTGCGCGCGTTGACCTTGGACAAGCCGCGCGGCAACAGGCCATCGCGCGACATCACGAAGAAGATGCGGCTCTGCCCATACAGGAACGCCAGCAACACCGTCGGCAGCGCGATGATCGCCACCGCGCCGATCACCAGCGCCGCCTTGCCATGGCCAAGTTCGCGCATAATCAGCGCCAACGGCTCCGGGCTCTTGCCGAACACGGTGAAGCTCATCGCACCCACCGCCGACAACGCCACCAGCACATAGATCAGCGTGCAGCCGATCATCGAACCGACGATGCCGATGGACAGATCGCGGCCCGGATTCTTGGTCTCTTCGGCCGCGGTGGAGATCGCATCGAAGCCATAGAACGCGAAGAAGATGATCGCCGCCGCCGCCATCACCCCGCGCTCCACCCCATCCGGGCCTTCCGCCTTGGGGAAGCCATACGGCATGAACGGCTGCAGGTTGGCGCTATCGAACGCCGGCAACGCAATCGCCACGAACACGCCCAGCGCCACGATCTTCAGCACCACCAGCACCGCGTTGAGCGTGGCGCTTTCCTTGGTGCCGGCCATCAGCATGCCGGCGACCAGGAAGGTGATCACCACCGCCGGCAGGTTGACGATGCCGCCGGCATGCGGCCCGGCCACCAGGGCATGCGGCAGGTTGACCCCCAACCACTGCAGGAAGCCGACGAAATAGCCCGACCAGCCCACCGCCACGGTGCTCACCACCAGCGAGTATTCCAGCACCAGGCTCCAGCCCACCACCCAGGCGATGCTCTCGCCAAGCGCGGTGTAGCTGTAGGTGTAGGCGCTGCCGGCAGCCGGCATCATCGTGGCCATCTCCGCATACGCCAGCGCCGCACAGGCGCACACGATGCCGGCCGCCACGAACGACAGCAGCACCGCCGGGCCGGCCTTGTCCGCGCCCACGCCGATCAAGGTGTAGATGCCGGTGCCGACGATCGCGCCGATGCCCAGCGCGACCAGATGCGGCCAACTCAGGCTGCGGACCAGCTGCCGGCCGGCCTCGTGCACGGTGACCTGATCGATGGGTTTGCGCCTGAGCCAAGACGACATGCGGACCTCGCGGGAACAAAAGAAGGCGCGAGTGTCGCTTAACGCGCGGCAGCAAAGCTATCGGTCCAAGGTCATGCGTCGGCGCCAGCGTGGCCGCGCCCGCGCGCCCACCGCATCAGCCGGGTGCGGGCCGCACCCGCCGGTCTCCGGCCAAGCGACCACCACCCGCGATCTCGCTTTTGCGAATCCCAAATCCCCAATCCCCGCTCACTCCACAGACGGGCGATGCGGTGGGCGCACATTGCGATAGACCAGCTGTACCGCCCACGCGCCAATCAGGCCGACCGCACCGGCAGCGAAATGGGTCCAATCGAGCACCCGCGGCGCCGCGCCATTGGCGTCGTGGCCCCAGAAGTTGAACCACAGCAGCACCAGCGCGGTAACCCCGATGCCGATCCAGAACCACAGCCGTGTTCCACCAATGGCATAGAACAAAAACGGCAACGCTGCGCCGATCAAAAAGTGCACCGGGAAGAAATACGCCGTGCCGTACGGCCGCATCAGGTACCAGACGATCGCGGCAAAGCTGCCCAGAAAAACGAACAGGCCCAGCGCGAACAGACGGGTTTGGTTGGTGGCGGTGGTCATCAGGTGGCCTGGCAGGAACGAGGCCTCACCCTAGCGATGCGCAGGTCACGTTGAGGTCAATGCGATGCGATCCGCATGCACATCCAGCATCACTGCGCTGTCTTGCTCGCTTGATCCAGCAGCCGCAGGATTCGTCTACGGCGCGTTGCAGCCATGACGTTGAAAACCGGCACGTGTCTTCAGGCAGGCGTGGTACGCGGCCACTGCCGGCAACGCCGGCCGCGCGATCGGGCTGGCAAACCAGCGCTGCGTCGATAAGCCCAACACGATATCGGCCAGGGTGAAGTCGGCTCCGAGCACGAACGGGCCGCCGCGTTGCAGCTGTGCCTCCAGGATGGCCATGTGCCGGTTCCACTCGCGCACGCTCATCGCAATCGCCTGTGGATCGGTATGCGCCGCGCTGCCACGCACCGTGGCCATGAACGCGTACCGCCAGGCGTTGTTGAGTTCGGTGGCCTGCCAATCCATCCACTGCTCGACCAGCGCACGTGCAGCGGGAGCCGTCGGCAACAGGTCTGCGCGCCCTGCACGCGCGGCCAGATACCGGCAGATCGTGTTCGATTCCCACAGCACCAGATCGCCATCGCGGATCACCGGCACCAGCGCGTTGGGATTGAGCGCGCGAAACGCTGGCGTCTCCACCGATGCAAACCCGCTGCCATACGCGTGCAGCGTGTAGTCCAGCGCCAGTTCCTCGCACAGCCACAGCACCTTGCGCACGTTGATCGATGTCGGCTTTCCGTAGATGTCCAGCATATGTGCCCGGGGATGGAGGTGGTGAGTGCGCGCAGACGACTGCGCCAGTAACTGCTCTGGGTCTTGCGAGTGCGTCGGTGCATCATTGCAGCAGCACGGCTGCCGCGTCTGCGTTCAACGGAGCGGATGCTGCAATGGGCATGTGTATATTCTTGCAGCCATACAGATCGACGCGTGCAACCTGCTCCGTCGCCGCTCGCCTACACCGTCAGCTTGCTTGCGTAAGCGTCGCGCACGCTCTGGCTGATATACGTGCTCAAGCCGCGCCCTGCCTTGGCCAGGCGCTGCATGGTCGCGACCACATCGGCGCCGGCACTGTCGGCGGTGTACACATAGGTTTCGCCACTGCGAAAGCGCACCGCGATTGCATCCTCTGCCACCGCATAGGCCACCACACCGGAGTGGCCCTGGCGATTGCCGTAGCACTGCATCGACGGGAAGCGGCGGGCTGTCATGCAGGCAGGCTAGAAGCCGCGCAGTGACGGGCACCTCAACGCGCGCGGCAGTCGCGCAGACCTCGCCGAGGCGCGCGTGCATCCATCTCGCCCCTCTTCCGGCGCAGCAGGTCAACGCGCATCAGAAGCCAGCGGGTACAGCGCCGTCATCGCCTGGCAGCGTTGCGCAAACAGCGCGTGCAGCTGCCGCACCGCCGGCGAAAACTGCTTGCGATGCGGGCACACCAGGTGCAGAGGCAGGCGGTCGCCGCAATCCGGGAACATCACCTGCAAACGCCCGGCCTGCACGTCGGTGCAGACATCCAGCCAGGATTTATAGGCGATGCCTTCGCCTGCCACTGCCCAGCGCCGCACAATATCGGCGTCGTCGCACAGCATCGCGCCACGCACCGGCACGATGTGGCGGCGGCCCTCCAGCGCGAACTGCCAGCGGTCGTGGGCGCGCCCGGCCAGCAGATACAGCAGGCAGGCGTGCTCGCGCAGCGCATCCAGCGTGGCCGGTTGCCCGTGTCGTTGCAGATAGGACGGCGCGGCGACCAGCACCCGCCGGTTGTGCGGCGCCAGTGGCAGCGCCACATGCTCCGCATCGTCGATACGCCCCAGCCGGAACGCCACATCCACCGGCGCGCGGTACAGGTCCGCCACCTGGTCGGACAGATGCAGGCGCAGGCACAGGCGCGGATGCGCGGCGCGGAACTCGGTCAGCCACGGCAGCAGCACATTGCGGCCCAGGTCCGACGGGGCGGTTACCTGCAGCACGCCCTGCAGTTCGGTGTCGTGCCCGCGCACCTGCTCGCGCCCATCGCGCAGCAGCTCCAGCACCTGGCGTGCGTAGGGCAGGTACTGCTCTCCCTCCGCGGTCAGCCGCAGGCTGCGCGTGGAGCGCGCAAACAAGCGCAGGTCCAGGGCCCGCTCCAGCCGCGCCACTGCCGCGCTGACCTGGCCGGGCATCAGGTCGGCCTCGCGCGCGGCATTGGAAAAACTGCCCAGTGCCGCCGTGCGCACGAAGAGCGCCAAGTCGTCGAAGCGGACCATCTTCACTCCAGCTGTGAAAGTGCTTGCGCAGTTTGCCGGTTTTTCTCTCAATCCTGACGGTTGACCATGCAGTTCCCTCCCCGCAGGACGCCCGCCATGAAAGCCATCGCCTACCCCCAGCACGGTCTGCCCATCGACGACGCGCGCGCGCTGGTCGCGCTCGACCTGCCGCTGCCCGAGCCCGGTCCGCGCGACCTGCGCGTGCGCATCCACGCCATCTCGGTCAATCCGGTCGACACCAAGGTGCGCGCCAATGCCGCAGTCGACGCACCGCGCGTGCTCGGCTGGGATGCCAGCGGCGTGGTCGATGCAGTGGGCAATGAGGTCAGCCTTTTCCAGCCCGGCGATGCGGTGTACTACGCCGGCACCTTGAACCGCCCGGGCACCAATGCCGAATACCACCTGGTGGACGAACGCCTGGTCGGGCGCAAGCCGGCCACGCTCGATGACGCCTCGGCCGCCGCGTTGCCGCTGACCGCGATCACTGCCTGGGAGTTGCTGTTCGACCGCCTGCGCATCGCCGAAGACGGCGGGCAGGGCCAGACCCTGCTGGTGGTCGGCGCCGCCGGGGGCGCCGGCTCGATCCTGGTGCAGCTGGCGCGCACGTTGACCCAGCTGACCGTGATCGGCACCGCCTCGCGCCCGCAGACGCAGGACTGGGTGTACGCGCTCGGTGCCCACCATGTCATCGACCACACCCAGCCGCTGAGCGATAGCCTGCAGCGCATCGGCATCGCCCAGGTCGAGCATGTCGCCAGCCTGACCCACACCGACCAGCACTTCACCCAGCTGGTCGACGTGCTCGCACCGCAGGGCCAGCTGGCCCTGATCGACGCCCCGGCCACGCTCGATGTGCTGCCGCTCAAGCGCAAGAGCGCGTCGCTGCACTGGGAATTCATGTTCACCCGCTCGCTGTTCGACACCGACGACATGATTGCCCAGCACCACCTGCTCAACCGCGTCGCCGCGCTGGTGGACAGCGGCACGCTGCGCAGCACGCTGGGCGAGCACTACGGCCGCATCACCGTCGACAACCTGCGCCGCGCCCACGCCGCACTGGAATCGCATCGCACCCGCGGCAAGCTGGTGCTGGAAGGGTTCTGACTGCGGTGACGGCGCGATCGCGCAGTGCTCCGGCCCGGCTCGCCACGCCGTCAGCCGCTTCGGACTCGCTGATGCGCATTGCCGCAGGCGCAACGTTCCAGGCGCCCGCGCCCTGATCACCGGCCACCCAACCGGCATCGCACTGACGCAGCCCTTGCGACCGGCCCGGCTACACTGCGCGCATGTCATCCCAATCCCTGATCCTTCTCGGACTGCTCGTCGTAGTCCTGGTGTTGCAGCTGATTGCGCTGCTGCGACGTCCTTCCACCAGCGGCCTGGAGCTGGCACTGCGTGCCGAGCAACGCGACGGCCGCGGCGAATTGCGCGAGCAACTCGAAGGCCTGGCGCGGCAGCAGGACGGCCGCCTGGAAACCTTCGCGCGCAATCTCACCGAATTGTCCACGCGCACCGACCAGCGCCTGGACCTGTTGCGCGACGCACTCGGCGAAGACGCACGCAAGGCCCGCGAAGAAAGCGCCCTGGCGCAACAACGCACCGGCGAACTGCTCACGCTGCGGCTGACCGAATTGCGCACCCAGCTCGACGGCTTCGGCCAGCAGCAGGAAACCCGCATCCAGGTGTTCGGCCAGCAACTGACCGAGCTGATCGCACGCACCGACACCCATATGGCCGCCCTGCGCGAAGCGCTGGCCGACGATTCGCGCAAGGGCCGGCAAGAGGCCGGCGAGTCGCAGCAGCGCTTTACCGAGGCCCTGGGCCAACGCCTGACCGAACTCACCCAACGCAACGAACTGCGCATCGGCGAAATGCGCGCCACGCTGGAACAACAGCTGGCCAACCTGCAGAACGACAACGCCAGCAAGCTCGAACTGATGCGCGCCACGGTCGATGAAAAACTGCAGACCACGCTCAACACGCGGCTGGATGCCTCCTTCAAGCTCGTCTCCGAACGCCTGGAACAGGTGCAGCGCGGGCTGGGCGAAATGCAGCAACTGGCCACCGGCGTGGGCGATCTCAAGCGTGTGCTGAGCAACGTCAAGGACCGCGGCGGCTGGGGCGAAGTGCAGCTGGAGAACATCCTCGAGCAGACGCTGACGATGGAGCAGTACGCGCGCAGCGTGCGGGTCAGGCCCGACAGCGCCGAGGCGGTGGATTTCGCGATCCGCCTGCCGGGGCGTGGCGACGACACCGTGGTGTGGCTGCCGGTCGACGCCAAGTTCCCGCGCGAGGACTACGAACGCCTGATCGACGCGCAGGAAAAGGGCGACCTGGACGCGATCAAGACGTCGACCGCGCAGCTGGAACGCGCCATCCGCATCCAGGCCAAGTCGATCAGTTACAAGTACGTCTGCCCGCCGCACACGACCGACTTCGCGGTGATGTTCCTGCCCACCGAAGGCCTGTACGCCGAAGTGATCCGCCGCGCCGGCCTGGTCGACCTGCTGCAGCGCGAACATCGCGTAGTGCTGGCCGGCCCGACCACCTTCACCGCCCTGCTCAACAGCCTGCAGATGGGCTTCCGCACGCTGGCGATCGAAAAGCGCTCCAGCGAGGTCTGGCAGGTGCTGGGCGCGGTGAAGAGCGAGTTCGGCAAGTTCGCCGGCATTCTCGAAAAGGCCGAGCGGCAGATCAGCACGGTCGGCAAGAGCCTGGGCGAAGCCAGCCGCAAGACCCGCACCATCGAACGCCGCCTGCGCGGCGTGGAAACCCTGGCCAGCGAACACTCCCAGGCGTTGCTGGACGATGCCGGCAGCGACGACGCCGGCAGCAGCAGCGACGACGACAGCAACGACGAGCAGGAGTGATCCGCCGCCCAAGGTGACGCAACAAGCCATGACGTAGGAGCGCACCCGGGCGCGACGAGCGTTACCGATAAAGCCTCATCGCGCCCGGGTGCGCTCCTACGAACGCAGGTCTCCTTGCGGCCAAGACCGAGCACGCCACGCAGACAGCGCCACCGCGATGCTTGCAGCCACCTGGTTCAAGACGAGAGTTTCAACATGGCAACACGATGGATCCCTGCAGTGGTCTGCGCGCTGCTGCTGACCGCATGCAGCACGCCTCCGGCGACCAGGCCGGGCGCTGCGGCGGGCACGCCGCAGCCACCGCACGCCGGTTCCGCCGACGCTGCCGAATGCACGGCAAAGGGTGGGCAACTGCGCCCGGTCGGCCGCATGCAGACGGTGCGTTGCGTGGTGCCGTATGCCGATGCCGGCAAGACCTGCAGTGACAGCTCCGACTGCAGCGGTGATTGCCTGGCCACCAGCATTGTGCCGACCGGCACCGCGACATCCGGCACCTGCCAGCGCGACAGCGACCGCTTCGGTTGCCGCCAGGAAGTGATCGGCGGCATGGGCCAGGCCGCGTTGTGTATCGATTGATGGCTTCAAATATGTCCAAGCGCTTGCACGGGCCGATCAGCCGCTTGGCCCGTGCGCGTCGCTGGAGATAACTGCAAGCGCCATGAGTCAGCCGTCTCGCTCGCTCCACCCTGGCGGTTTATGCTCTCGGTTCTACCCGTCCAGGACGTACCGATGAGCCAGACGCTTTACGACATTCCCGTGGCCCGCATCGACGGTGAGCCCGCCACGCTGGCCGACTATCGCGGCAAGGTGTTGCTGGTGGTCAACGTCGCTTCCAAGTGCGGACTGACCCCGCAGTACGAGAGCCTGGAAGCGCTGTATCGCGACAAGCAGGCACAGGGACTGGAAGTGCTGGGCTTTCCGGCCAACGACTTCAAGGGGCAGGAGCCCGGCAGCGAGGCGGAGATCGCGCAGTTCTGCCAGCTCACCTACGACGTGACCTTTCCGATGTTCTCCAAGATCGCCGTCACTGGTGCCGAGATCCATCCGCTGTATGAGCAGTTGACCAGCGCACAGCCGCAGGCCACCGGCGACGGCCCGATGCGCGACAAACTGGCCGGCTACGGCATCGCACCCAATCCCGCACCGGGCGTGCTGTGGAACTTCGAAAAATTCCTGATCGGCCGCGACGGCCAGGTCATCGACCGCTTCGCCCCCGACGTGCCGGCAGACGATGCACGCCTGCGTGCGGCGGTGGATGCAGCGTTGGCATCCGCTGCCTGAAGCCCCTCTCTACCAGGGCCAGACACCACGCGTGCGCGCCAGTGGCACGCGTGGCTTGACGCAGCAAGCTGCATCCACCGTGTCGGTGCACGCATCGCGAAGGTGACTCAACAAGGACCCTGTCGATGCGTCTGATCTTTGTCCTCCTGATGTTGCCTGGCAGTTCGTCATTGCACGCTGCGGAGCTTTGCCGCGACCTGCAGACAACCTCGGAAAGTAACGCTTGCTGGAACGAGCAAGTCGGCACCGCGCAGGCACGTCTGGATGATTATCTGGCGACCGCTCGCGCCCGGGCCGTTTCCACATTGGGTATTGCCGCCGACGCTTTCGACAACGCACAGACGGCGTGGACGACGTACCTGGATCTTCAGTGCGGCAATGTGCAAACGCGCTGGCGCGATGCGACAGTCCGGCCGGCCAAGGTAGCGCGCTGCATCGTCGACCTCAATGATCAGCGCGCGCACGATCTATGGAAGCACTCTCTCACCTATATCGACCGCACGCCGTCGATCAGGCCCGAACCCGAGTTGCGGTCTGGCAAGTGATATTGCAACTGCAATCCGAGCATTCGGTCTGGATTGCCCAAGGCAAGCCTCTGCAGACGCGGCCAAGTCTTTGGTGCCCACGTCGCATGATGGTTGCGGAAAACAAAAAGCCCGGGATCGCTCCCGGGCTTTTGTATTACTGCAAACCGCACGCTCAACCGATCAACGAATCCACTGCGGGATCGGCATTGCATCCACCGGCACGGTGCTGTCCTTGTCCTCGCGCAGGTAGTCGGGCAGCTCGTTGTCCTTTTCGCGATGGCTGCGCAGGTCGCGCACGATCTGGTAGTTGCGGCGCTGCATCCATGCATCGCGGGTCAGCGCGTATTCGTCCGGTGCCTGGTCGCGCAGCGAATCCAGCGACATCAGTTGCGCGCGCGTATCCACCAGCTGCAAACCCTGCAGGGCGAAGCGCGCACCGCTGTCGTCGACCTGGCGCAACGGCGAGAGCGGAATGTCGCCGCCCAGGCCGAAGGTATCGCGCACGGTGCGTGGGCCGAACAGCGGCAACTCGAAGTAGCGCGAATTGCGCCAGCCCCACACACCCAGGGTCTGACCGAAGTCTTCGCTGCGGCGCGGAATGCCGGCTGCGGAGGCCGGGTCGAATAGACCGGCCACACCCAGCGTGGAATTCATCACAAAGCGGCCCAGCGACTGCACCGCAAACACCGGGTGTCCCTGCAGCAGCTGATTGACCATGGTCAGCGGCGTGCTGAGGTTGTCGAAGAAGTTGGTCACGCCCAGGCGTGCCGGCCGCGGCACCACCTTGGTATAGCCCGTGGCCAACGGACGCGCCACGCCGCGGTCCACAGCCAGGTTGAAGCGGTGCATGCCGCGGTTGTAGCGCTCCCACGGATCGTAGGGCGGTGCATCACCGGGCTGGCCCGGTTCACCGTTGGCACCGGCCTGCGGGGTGGTGGGGCCGTAGAGCGCAGCGTAGTCGTCCTCGGCCGAGGTGGCGGCACCTGCGGTCCCGGCGCTGGCATCGGCGCCGGTCTGGTCGGCCGGGGCCGCGGCGGTGGCCGGCAGGGCATCTGGCGCGGCAAAGCCGGCCGCTGCCGGCTGCGCCGTCACACTGGCATCGTCACGCACCGGCGCCGGGGGCGCGTCCGTGACGGTCTCGGCAGCGGACGCAGGCGGTGCGGACTTCGGAGCGTGGCTGGCGCAGGCACCAAGCAACAGGCAGGCGGCCAACAGGGAAAGGGGACGAAGCTGGGTCATGGGGTGGCGCTCAGGCCTGGAAATCGAAAGTAGGGGACAAACGGTAGGCGGCACGCAATTCGTCCAGACCGGACGCCTCACCCACCACCGTGACGGGACCGGCACCGGACTTGCGCAGCCGCGCAGCCAGTTCGGCCAGCATTGCAACGCCGGCACTGTCCAGGCGTTGTACACCCGACAGGTCCAGCGTGCGAATGCCGTCCAGCTGCGCGATCGCCTGCGGCCACGCCGCAGTGACCGCATCGCGGTCGAGCACGCCGGTCAGTACCAGCGTGTCGCCATTGCGCTGCACGGAACTGTTACTTGCCATTGGCCGGCGCCGGGCCGACCTGCAGATTGCCGCTACGCAGCTCTGCGGCGACCTTGGCAATGCCCTTCTCGCGCAGCGGGCCGTCGAACTGGGTCTTGAAGGTCTGCACGTACGAGATGCCTTCGATCATCACGTCGAAGATCTTCCACTGGCCACCGACGTTACGCATCATGTAATCGACCGGGGTCGGGTCGTTGCCGGCGCGCATCAGGTCGGTGGACACCTTGACGCCGCGGTTGCCCGGCAGCGCGCTCTCGGACTTGGCGCGGAAGGTCGGCTTGCCTTCGAAGTTGAGCAACGCGGTGCCGTAACGCTGCATCAGGTTGTCGGCCAGTGCATCGGCAAACAGCTTGACGTCCGCATCGGAGGCGCCACGGCCGTTGACGCCCAGCACCAGGCGGGCCGAGTAGTCGCGGTCGAAGGCCTTGTTCAATTCGCCATTGATGTACTGGCGCAGCGCGGCCGGGTTGCTGCGGAACTCGGCGCGGCGCTGGTCCAGCGTGCCCAGGATGCGGGTGCTGCTGTCGATGACGGTCTTGGTGGCGGCGCCCTGCGCAGGCGCGCTGGCGGCAGCCGGCTGCGCCAGCACGGTGGCCGGTGCGCATACCAGTAGGGTCGAGGCCAGGATGGCGGAAAGCTGGGTGGTCTTCATTGATGTGGTTCCGTAGAGGGAGAAGCGGGCTGGGCAGGCGCCGGGGCCTGGCCATCGGTGGCGGCCGGGGCATTGCTGCCACCACCGCCACCACTGAACATGTACTTGCCGACCAGCTGCAGCAGATCCACCGCCGGCTGGGTGAAGCCGATTTCTTCGCCCGGCTTGAGCGTCTCCGGGTCGCCGCCCGGCTGCAGCCCGATATAGCTCTCGCCCAGCAGGCCGCTGGTGAAGATGCCGGCCGAGGTATCGGCGGGCAGATCCTTGTATTTGTCGTCCAGCGACAGGGTCACCACCGAGTCGAACTTGGTCGGATCCAGGCTGATGTCGGACACCTTGCCGATGGTCACGCCGCCGATCTTCACCGGCGCCTGCGCACGCAGCTGACCGATCTGGCTGAAGCGCGCGGTCAGCGTGTACTGGCTGGACCCGAAGCCCCAGCGCTGGTTGGTCGAGGCCACCGCCAGCACCAGCAGCGAGGCCAGGGTCAGCAGCAGAAAGGCGCCGACGGCGAATTCGAGTCGTGGTCCACGCATGGCCATAGTTATTCCACTCACCTAAACAACATTGCAGAAAGGACGAAGTTGAACATCAGCACCAGCAGCGAGGCGTTCACCACCGCACGGGTGGTGGCGATCGAGGTGCCTTCGATGGTCGGCTCGGCGTGGAAGCCCACGTAGGCGGCGACCAACGCGGCCGTGCCGCCGAAGATCGCCGACTTGAGCATCGCCACGCCGAAGTCGTCCCAGAAGTCCACGCTGTTGCTCAACCCCGACCAGAATGTGCCGTTGTCGATGCCCAACACGTGTACGGCCTCGAAGTAGCCGCCGGTGATGGCCAGCGAGCAGAACACGCCGGTCAGCAACGGCACCGTCAGCACCGCCGCCCAGAAGCGCGGCGCCACCGCCTTGGCGACCGGATCGATGGCCATCAGCTCCAGCGCCTTGATCTGGTCGGTGGCGCGCATCAGGCCAAGCTCGGCCGCGATCGAACTGCCGGCCCGGCCAATGAACAACAGCGCGGTCAGCACCGGTGCCAGCTCGCGGTACAGCGACAACCCCAGCAACGTGGACAGCGCATCCGACGCACCGTAGGTGGTCAGCGTGCGGTAGCCCTGCAGGGTCAGCACCAGGCCGACGAAGGCGCCGCCGACGGCGATGATCGGCAGCGAGCGCGCGCCGACCTTGTAGATCTCGCGCACCAGCTCGGCGATGAAGTCGCGCGTGGGCACCGAGCCGCGCAGCACGGTCAGCGAGAACAGCCCGGCGCGGCCGAAGGCGCGGATCGACTCGACCATGGCCATCAGGCAGCACTCCGGTCGCGCCGCGGCGCCGCATCGAAGGCGATCGGCCCATCCGGCTGGCCATGCAGGAACTGCTGCACCAGCGGATCGGTGCTGTCCTGCAATTGCTCCGGCGTGCCGGCGAACACGATGCCGCCATTGGCGATCACCACCGCCTGGTCGCTGATTGGCAAGGTTTCGTGCACGTGGTGGCTGACGATGATGCTGGTCAGGCCAAGGCTGTCGTTGAGGCGCTGGATCAGGCTCATGATCACGCCCGACGCGATCGGGTCCAGCCCGGTCAGCGGTTCGTCGTAGATCATCAGCGGCGGGTCCAGTGCCAGCGCACGCGCCAGCGCCACACGCCGCGCCATGCCGCCGGACAATTCGCGTGGCCAGGCATCGGCGGCGGCCAGCAGACCTACCGCATGCAGCTTCATCTGCACCAGCCGTTGCAGCACCGGCGCCGGCAGGCGGGTGTGGGTACGTAGCGGTAGCGCGACGTTGTCGGCCACGCTCAGGTCGGTCAGCAGGCCATTGCCCTGCAGCAGCACGCCGACGTTGCGACGCATCTCCAGCAGTGCACGGTTGCCATGCGGGATCGCGTTGCCGAACAGGGTGACCGTGCCGGCAACCGGACGCAGCTCGCCGGTCAGCGCAGCCAGCAAGGTGGACTTGCCGCTGCCGGAAGGACCGAGCACGGCAGTGATGCTGCCGCGTGGCACGTCGAGCGAGACGTCGCGCAGGATCGTGCGACCGCCGCGATCGATGCGGACACCGGACAACTGCACGACAGGGGATGCGGACGCCGTCATCGAAGCCTTTAACAGAATTCCAACGCGATAGAGTAGCCGTCACACGGCTGAACATAACCGAACCGGCGCGTGCAGTATTATCGCATGACGCCTGTACCGCGGCAGACGCGTTACAGCTGGTACGCGTGCAACAAGCCGTCTCATGCATGACGCAACGCAATCTTCGAACGCAGGGGTGTTGTGGCAGGTATGCCCTACGTGGATGATCGGATTCCCGGCCGACCATGAGTACGCAATGGACCTACTGACCCTGGAGCACTTTGCAGGCAGCGTCAACGACACGTTCTCTGCTGCATTGAACGAAGGCGAGGTTCCATTCGTGCTGGTCGAGGCGCGGCCCCTGCCCACCACGCATGCAGTCCAGCGTGCGCCATTCTCGCTGCTGTTCCGCAACAGCTCGGCATTCCTGTTTCCGCAGCAGACCTATCAGCTGCGACACACGCGGCTGGGCGAGATCGGTGTGTTCCTGGTCCCGGTCGCACGCGAGCGCGACGGTTTTTTGTATCAGGCCGTTTTCAACTGAACTCATCCGCAGCTGCGGGTTCGGCACAACGCCACTGCATTGCAAGATGCATCTCGCTGGCGTTGCCCGCGACAAATCCCAGACGCTGGTAGAGGCGCTGCGCCGCAGGGTTGGCATGCAGGACATGCAGCGATACTCCGCACCCGGATGCACGCGCCAAGGCCTGGGCATGCACGATCAATGCGGTGCCGATGCCTTGGCCGCGCCAGGCCGGCAGCAGGCTGATATCCACCAGCACGTGCTGCGTCGCGCCGCGCTGCAGGTAGAGCCTGCCCAGCGGCGCCTGCGCGGTCTCCACGACCAGGAAGTCGGCATCGGCGAAGTGGGTCAGATAGTGCGCGTGCTGCAGCGCGAACTGCTGGTCGAGAAACGCGCGTTTGGCTGCGTCCGGCCATGGCACCGCTGCCAGTTCGGCGCTGCGGGTGCCGGCATACAGGTCACGCAGCCAGGGCAGGTCGGCATCGCGTGCGGCGCGCAGGCCGATGCCGCGCGCGCGCAATGCCGCCGGTGCTTCGAGGCGATCGCCTCGCTCCGGGAAGCCGGCCGCGGCCACCGCGGCGGCCTCAGTCGAACGCCGGGTAGGTTCCCGACAGCGCGATGCAGAAGTTCACGGCTAGATACGGCTGCTGATTTTCGTGCGCCAGGCCGTTGCCGGTCGGCAGCAGCGCCGTGGGCGAGAACTGGGTGTCCGGTTGCGTCACTGTCACGAACGGCCGCGCCGTGCTGCTGCCTAGCGCTGAAAGCGCTGCGCCGTTTGCGGGTGTGCCGCTTTTCTTGGTCGAATCCGGTTGCGTGAACGCATTGATGCCGTGCTGGTGCGGCGGGATCTGCGTGGGCAGCAGGCTCACTGTGGCCGAGCCGAAGCTATTGCCCAACTGCCGGCTGGTCAATCCCGGGCCCGGCCCCTGCTCGCAGCCGGCACGTCCGCAGAAGTTCGGCAGTTGAAACGTGGTCGTGCCGTTACCGCCATAGGCGACGCCGAGCAGCGAGTAAAGCGCGGTGTTCTGCTGCATCGGCAGCGTGGCGCCGTTGCACAGCGCCCAGCCGACGGGATTGAAATCGAAGCCGAACAGCTGGATTTCGCCGATATAGGGTTCGGTCATGAACGCGGTCCTTCTGTAGAACGTGCAGGCACCGCACCAAGCGCGGCGCGGCGAATGGGCTCAGCTCTGCTGCGGAAAAATACCGGCAGTGGAAATGCAGTACTGCACCGTCAAGGTCGGCATGGTGTTCTCGTGCGGCAGGCCACCGCCGGTGATCGTGGTGGACTGGGTGGCCATCGGCGCCGCCGTGGCGCCGGTGGTGTCGGTCGCGTAGAACACGTCGCCGACGACCGTGCCAGGCAACAGTCCGGATGGCGCGGTGGCCGTCGCGGTAGCAGTTGTGGCGACCAGCGTGTGCGTATGCGCCGGCAACTGCAGCCCGGTCAGTGCAACCGTCTCGGTGCCAGCCTTCTGGGCGATCACGTAATTGCTCAGGCCCGGGCCCTGGCCCTGATGCAGCGGTACGCGCCCGCGCAGATCCGGTACCGCGAATGTGCTCTGCCCATCGCCGCCGTAGCTGGTGCCGATCAGCATGAACAGCACTTCGTATTCGGAGATCGATAACAGGCTGCCGTCGCAGGCCTGCCACCCTTGCGGAGTCCGGCCGAAGCCGAACATGCGGATCTCGCCGATGAATGGAGTGGCCATGGTGTCCTTTCTGGTCGATGGGTGCGCTGCGCGCCACCGGTGGCACGCTGCGTTTAGGAGGTGCAGGCGCCGCCTTAGCTGCGCGAAGGAAAGATGCCGGACAGCGCGATGCAGAAATTGAGCGTGGTGTACGGCTGCAGATTCGGATGCGGCTGGCTGCCACCGGCCTGGGCCACTGTTGCCGGCGTCATCGCCACCAGTGTTCCCGGTGACGCATACAACGCGGTCGCCGGACCGGTCGTGCTGGCATTGATGCCGAAGGAGCGGCCGCTGGGGCCCCGGTTGTTGCCCGCAGTGCTGGAACACTCCAGCAAATGATTGTGCGTCGGGAGGTTGCCGGGCAGCAGCGACACGTTCTCGGCACCGGAGCTCTGGCCTATCGGCAGCGGTGAGGGTTGCCAATTTGCATCAGCCGAAGGCGAAAAGCCGACTGGCGTACGCCCGCGCATGTCCGGCAACGCGAAATTGGTATTGCCATTGCCACCGAAGCGGGTACCAAGCAAGCTGAAGAGTGCCTGGTTCTGATTGACCGGCAGCAGTTGGCCATTGCACTGCGCAAAATACTTGGGGTTCAGCCGACATACGTGTAAAAGTAGCTCACAAGATTGGATTTCATCCATTACATCAGTGAGTTAGCGGATATTTTGGCGCACCAAAACTACCCTACCAATGCCAGTTCAGTCTCATACGGTTCCGGGACCGCCTCCACATCAATCAGGTAATCCCCGAAGCGCTTCACATGGCTGGTCACGTACGGGCTGAGGAAAGTCACGTCCTCCCGGGCGATCTTCCACCCCTGCCGCATCAAAGACGTCATGATTCGGGTCTGTTCGACCACGTTGTAGAAGATCACGGCATTCGAGACCAGGTCGTTGTACTTGACGGCTTTCTCCTGCTCGACGGGGTCATTGTCGGCAATCACCCCTTCCCCGCCGAAGAAGAAGTACTTCGCGAAGCCGTTGTAGGCCTCCACCTTGTTGAGGGTCGGCAGGGATTCGTGTAAAAAAACAGCCAAAAGTGAGCTAACTTGCTGTCAGAAAAGAAATTTTCACAAATCCCTGCCGGCCTTCATACGGGTCCTGGATTGCCTCCACGTCTGCGCCTCGCCCCCGGTCGTCGAGGGTTGCCAGGATTCCCCGAAGTTGTGTGCTGCCATGCGGATTCGGCAAGGAGCGGAGGGACCAGAGACCTTTTAGTCTTAAGGCGACCATCTTTTCTATCAAGAGGTATGCCTGATGGATCCCATTCGTCCGCGCACGCCAAGTCCTGCCCACGAACTTCTGGCCGGACCCCAGCCGGATAGGGTTCAGCCGCAGCCGACTGCAGATCGTGGGGGGGCTCCGCCTGCTGGCAGCCCCCTGGATGGCTTGCCCGCTCGACGGACGATGTCCCGAACCCGTCTCCCGTCTCCCCCTGCACCCTTGCCTGCGTTCTCAGCGGGCAGTTTCAGCGATCTGCTCCGTCAGTTCGATCCGTCGCTTCTTGATACATCGCTTTTTGATTCGATGTCTGCCTTCGGCGCTCCTCATACAGAGGTTGTCTCAGGAGAGGGGGATGAGGTGCAATCGGGTCTGCGTGCAGCCGATGACCCGCACCCCACCGTGCAGGTCGCTGTGACGGCCGCGCGACCGCCGCGCGCCAAGCCGGCGCCGCGACGGCGTGCTGCGCACACCTCTGACGCTTCGCCGGCCGGGCAGGTCGATCTATGCACGCTCGGCTACAGCCAGCAGCAGCAAGAGAAGATCAAACTGAAGGCTCGTTCGACGGTAGCACAGCACCACGAGGCACTGATCGGCCATGGGTTTACACGTGCGCACATCGTTGCGCTCAGCCAACACCCGGCAGCCTTGGGGACCGTCGCTGTCAAGTACCAGGCCATGATCGCGGCGTTGCCGGAGGCGACACACGAAGACATCGTTGGCGTCGGCAAACAGTGGTCCGGCGCACGCGCCCTGGAAGCATTGCTCACGGTGTCGGGAGAGTTGAGAGGTCCACCGTTACAGTTGGACACAGGTCAACTTCTCAAGATTGCAAAACGTGGCGGCGTGACCGCGGTGGAGGCAGTGCATGCATGGCGCAATGCACTGACGGGCGCTCCCCTGAACCTGACCCCGGACCAGGTGGTGGCCATCGCCAGCAATATTGGCGGCAAGCAGGCGCTGGAGACGGTGCAGCGGCTGTTGCCGGTGCTGTGCGAGCAACATGGCCTGACCCCGGACCAGGTGGTGGCCATCGCCAGC
>NZ_JAJGQM010000056.1 GCF_020784175.1 Xanthomonas campestris pv. asclepiadis | reverse complement strand
TCGTTGGTCTCCTTGGTGGCTAGTGTGCCCGGGGACCTCTAACTATGGATGGACCAATTTTACGGGGAGTCGACAATACCAGCGAGCCAAGTCCGAGCGCGTGATGGCATGGACCTTCATCGTCGGCCCAAGAAACGCCACGAGCGCCTCGATGGCCGTTTTCTTGATCGTGAATGTCTTAGGCAGTGTCGAACCTTTGAGCGTCGCCAGGAATGCGTCTCGAGCCTTGCCCAGCGTCATCGTTTCGATGGCGGACGCTGAGGCCTGCCTCATTGGGCTGGCATGCGATGAGGAGCCAAACATGGTTGGCACGGCAACCGGGCGGGCCCGAGCCTGCAAGGCAGCGCCGGCCATCGCTTCCAGTTCCATGAACTGCCGATAGAGCTTCAGGTCCTTAGGGCTTTCGATCTGCCACTGCTCCGTCACCGTCCCATCCGGCTGGCGGGTGCGGTTGAGCGTCAGGTCCTGAAGATTTTCTGCACTCGTCAGACGCGCAATAAGCAGATCCGCGTCCGACTTGCTGAGCTTGGCCACGCGTTGATCCTTCAACTGTGCGAAGAGCCGAGCATAGCCCGCCCCCAGCACGACCGCACGCACATGCGCCTGCGGCAAGTCCTTCGTTTGCAAGGTGCGTTTGATAAGCCGGCAGCCCATCACGGTTTGCAAATCGACGGGCACACGTTGGACGAACGACCAGCGGCCGGTGGACGACCGGCTCAAATGATGAGGGATGCGCATGCGAGTTTTTCCTCTGCATGCTTCCTGCCTTCCAATCGACCAAAGTCAGATATTTCTATTAAAAATCAATGACTTAAAATTGACTGGCGGAGAGAGTGGGATTCGAACCCACGGAAGGTTTGACCCTTCGCCGGTTTTCAAGACCGGTGCCTTAAACCGCTCGGCCATCTCTCCGATGCTGCTTTACGTGACCGCCGAAGGCATCGGGTGATCACGCTTACGCACGCGCGGTGCGGGTGGCGTTTGTCGATAAACGCCGCGTTGCGCGGTGCCATCGACCCGGGATTGCTCCCGGGCGCGCATTCTCGCATGCCCGGGCGCGCTTTGATAAGCGCCGCGTGTTGTTGAGCTGCACAGCTCTGCAAAGCGGTTCCGTTTGCCGGGTTACGCAGCGTTCCCGATTACGCAGCGCTGCCAAGCGACACAGCGCTGATTGGCCGACGTCGACAACCAGAACGTCGACGACCAGGCACAGCGCTCAGCCGGCTTCGGCCACGGCCAGACGTGGTGCGGTCGCGGCCGCACGCTTGAGCTTTTCGGCCAGCTCGGCACAGTTGCCGCCGCAATCCAGGCGCGAGCGCTCGATTTCCTGCGGCAGGTGTTCGGCCAGGAAGTCGATGAACACCCGCACCGCCGGCAACAGGCCGCGGCGCGAGGCGAACACCGCGTGGCAGATGCCCTGCGGCAGCGACCAGTGCGGCAGCACCACTTCCAGCTCGCCGCTGCGCACCGCCTGTGCACACACGGTTTCCGGCAGCATGGTGATGCCGAAGCCATCGCGCGCCATCGACTGCAGCAGCGGGAAATCGAAACCGGCCAAACGCGGCTGCAGGTCCACGCGGCGCATCTCGCCATTGGGGCCGTGCAGTTCCCAGCGCTGGTGCGCTTCGTCTTCGCTGGTGCTCATGGTGGTGTGGTTGGCCAGCTCGCTCGGGTCCTTGGGGCGCCCGGCGCGGTCCAGGTATTTGGGACTGGCCACCAGCAACTCCTGCACCTGGCCGAAGCTGCGCATCACCAGGCTGCCGTCGTCGTCCAGGCGCGAACGCACGCGCAGCGCGATGTCGTAGCCCTCATTGATGACATCGACGCGGCGATTGCTGATGTTGAGCTGCAGCCGCACCTTGGGGTACTTGGCCAGGAATTCCGGCAACAGCTTGGGCAACTGGATCTGCGCCAGCGAGACCGGAACGCTCACGCGGACAAGGCCGCGCGGCTCGGCGCTGAGACGGTCCACCACCTCGCGCGCGGCCTGCGCTTCGGCCAGCATGGTCTGCGCGTGCCGATGCACGCTGGTGCCGACATCGGTGACCGCAAAGCGGCGCGTGGAGCGCTGCAGCAGGCGCACGCCCAGGTCGGTTTCGAGCTGGCTGATGCGGCGACTCAGGCGCGACTTGGGGATCCCGAGCGCACGCTCGGCTGCGGCAAAGCCGCCGTGGTCGACCACCATCGCGAAGTAGTACAGGTCATTCAGGTCGTGCATGGCGCAGGCATCCATGGATAGAACGATAGGTGACATTTAATCACCTTTATTCCAACAGAGCAACGACCTGGTACATCAGAAATGTAGTTCCTTGCAGCCAGACCATCGAACTCCTGCGCACGGAACTCCATCGTTTTTCGCGATGGCAACGCGCAGCAACCAGCGCAGATATCGGCAGGTAGCGCTCGCAATATCCGCCTGGGTCATCCAGGCGACGCAAAAGGGTGTCCACCATGGAAATGCAAACGGGGCCAATGCTGGCCCCGTTCCTAGTCGAGATTTTTAACAGCTACGTCAACGCACTCAGGCATTAAGCGGCCGCATCGGCAACAGTGCTTAAAGTGGCTGACGAATGTAGCCAGAGCCAGCAATCGTCAGTTGGGCTGCTTGCACGCTCAGAATCAAACATGAAGATGCACGCAAATTCCGGGCATCGGCCGCGCCCGCCTGGCGGCAGCGCGACAAGCTCGCTGACCGCTCCTACCCGATCCGCTCGATCCCGCCCATGTACGGACGCAGCGCCTCGGGAACATCGATCGAGCCGTCGGCGTTCTGGTAGTTCTCCATCACCGCGATCATCGCGCGGCCCACCGCGGTGCCGGAGCCGTTGAGCGTGTGCAGCAGCTCCGGTTTGCCGCTGGCCGGGTTACGCCAGCGCGCCTGCATGCGCCGCGCCTGGAAATCGCCGCAGTTCGAGCACGACGAAATCTCGCGATAGGTGTCCTGCGAGGGCAGCCACACCTCCAGATCGTAGGTCTTGATCGCAGAAAAGCCCATGTCGCCTGTGCACAGCAGCACCTTGCGATACGGCAGGCCGAGTTTTTCCAGCACCACTTCGGCGCAGCGGGTCATGCGCTGATGTTCGGCATCGCTGTGTTCCGGCGCGCAGGCGGTGACCAGTTCCACTTTTTCGAACTGATGCTGGCGGATCATGCCGCGCGTGTCGCGGCCGCCGCTGCCGGCTTCGGCGCGGAAGCACATCGAGTGTGCAGTCATACGCAGCGGCAGACGCTCGGCGTCAACGATCTCGTCGCGCACGATGTTGGTCAGCGGCACCTCGGAGGTAGGGATCAGGTAGCGGCGCGATTCACCCACTTCGGTCTGAAACAGGTCGTCCTCGAACTTGGGCAGTTGCCCGGTGCCGCGCATCGACTCGGCATTGACCAGCAGCGGCACGTTGGTTTCTTCGTAGCCATGCTCGCCGACATGCAGGTCGAGCATGAATTGCGCCAGCGCGCGGTGCAGCCGCGCGACCGGCCCACGCAGCACGGTGAAACGCGCACCCGACAGCTTGGCAGCGGTCTCGCCGTCCAGCCAGCCGTGCGGCGCGCCAAGTTCCACATGGTCCTTGACCGGGAAATCGAACTGGCGCGGCGTGCCCCAGCGCGCCTGCTCGACGTTCTCGCTCTCGTCCTTGCCCTGCGGCACATCGTCGGCCGGCAGATTGGGCAGGCCCAGCGCAATGGTCTCGAGCTTGGCGCGGATCACGTCCAGCGCTTCTTCGGAGGCCTTGAGCTCCTCACCAAAACCGGCCACCTCGGCCATCAGCGCAGTGACATCCTCGCCCTTGGCCTTGGCCTGCCCGATCGCCTTGGATTTGGAATTGCGCTGGCTCTGCAGTTCCTGCGTGCGCACCTGGATGCGCTTGCGCTCGCTTTCCAGCGACTCCAGTTCCGCGGTGTCCAGGGAGAAACTGCGCGTGCTGCGCAGGCGCTCGGCAAGGTCGGCGGGATGTTGGCGAAGTAGGGCCGGATCTAGCATCGGGAGTCTGTGAGTCAGTGGGAAGCGCGAGATTATCGCCTGTTCCGCCACCTGCTGCGATCGATTCACCGCCGCTATGCCAGAATTGGCCCGATCCTTCAGGTGAGCCCTATGCCCGCGCCCCGCCCTGCGTCCGATCGCCAGATCGTCCTGCGACTGCCCCGCCACACCCTGAAAATTGCCGGTATCGCCTTCGTTGCCGGCCTGTTGTTGTTCCTGCTGGTGTGGGCCACCGGCCGCAAGGACGACTTCTACAAAGCCTCGCCGGCCCACCCGGCTGCCGGTGTGCAGGCCGACGACAGCATCCAGCCGCTACCCGCGCCGCTACCGGCCCAGGACGGCGCCAGCGACATGCCGCAGGCCAAACCGCCGGAAGAAACGCCGACGCTGGTGGAAACCGCGCCGCCGGCTGCGCCTGCCCCCATGCCGTTGCCGGAAGACGCGGTTCCCGGTGCGCCGGGCAGCGCGGCCCCGGCAAACGCCGTTGCTGCAGGCGGAGATCGCCCGGTGCCGATGCAGGGTCAGATGCCGCCGCCGCGCTATCCCTCGGCGGCCTTGCGTCGCGGCGATGCCGGCGACGTGGTAGTGCGGGTGGACGTGGACGCGGCGGGCAACCCGGGCGGAGTGACGCTGGTGCAGCGCAGCGGCTCACGCGATCTGGACCGCGCCGCAATGGAAGCGGTGCGTCGCTGGCGTTTTCATCCCGCACAGCGCAATGGCCAGCCGATTGCCGGGAGCCTGGATATCCCGTTCGAGTTCAAGCCGGCGCAGTAAGCCCGCCGATAGCTGCGTCGCGTACACCGCAAAACCGATGACGGCTGGACTCCGGCAATCGACGAACATCACGGCGTGTTAACCGGACAAAGCGGGTCGAACCAGACCCTGACTCGGCTTGACCAAGCTGAATGTCTACCGCGCCTTAAATCCTCCTGAGTGCCTTGCCTTAGCTGCGCCTCAGGCAAGGCCGACCAGACTGGCCACGTCATCCCAAAGATGCGCCAGGAGGCCGGCCATGTCCTTCATCTCACATCCCTCGTCACATCCCACGCAGGCACTGCCGCAGCGCCCCGTACATGCAGAAGACCGCGTGGGCGACGACACGACCGACGGCGCCTCGCCATGGTTATGGGCGACCCTGCTGGCGGTGCTGGTGGTGGTGCCGACCTGGTGGTGGGCCCGCCATAGCGACGAATCGTTTGCGACCGAGACGCGCCCCGCGCCTGCTGCCAGCCGCCAGATCCTGCCGACCTCGGAAGGCCCGCGCGCCATGACCATGATTGCGCATCAACCCGTGCGTGCGCCGGTCAGCGCCGAAGAAGCGATTCCGCTGCCTGGCAATGCGGTGCCACGCTATCCCTCAGACATCGCACAGGCCGGTATCGAAGGCAGTCGTACTGCGCGCCTGCAACTGGATGTGCAGGGCCGGGTGAGCGATGTGACCATCGTCGATCGCAGCGGCAGCAACGACCCGCGCCTGGATGCAGCGGTGATGGACAGCTTGCGTCAGTGGCGCTTCGAACCAGCCACCCGCGATGGCCATGCTGTCGTCAGCAGCGTGCAGGTACCGGTGGAGTTCACCGCAGAGCGCTGAGTGGGATCATCAACCAAGTTGGATCGCAGTGGCGCCGTGCTGGCTGCAATGCGGTATCCGAGCGTCGATCGACAGGCGTTACCCACTCACGACGTTTTCGACCGAGCAGTCCTCATCCAATGAGAGAACTGCCCGCCCGTCTTCCCGAAGCCGTTTCGTTACTCAGGCCGTTTCAAGCCCGAAACCAGCACCCCGTGCCAGGCTGTCGAAGCCCGGGAACGAGGTTGCGACATTGGCCACGTCGTTGACCCGCACGCTGCCGGTGGACAGCTGCCCGGCAATGGCAAACGCCATCGCGATGCGGTGGTCGCCATGGCTCTCGATCACGCCGCTGCCGATGCTGCCGCCATGAATGGTGGCGCCATCCGGGGTCTCGTCCACCTGCACGCCCAGCGCGCGCAGCCCGGCGGCCATGGCCGCAAGGCGGTCGGATTCCTTGACCCGCAGTTCGGCAGCGCCGGTGACCACTGTCTGCCCGGTTGCGGCAGCGGCAGCCACAAACAGGGCGGGGAATTCGTCGATCATGTCCGGCACCAGCGCTTCGGGAATCTGCGCGCCCTGCAGCGGCGCGTAGCGCACGCACAGATCGGCCACCGGCTCGCCGCCATGTTCGGCATGACGTTCTTCGGCGATATTTGCGCCCATCAGCCGCAGTGCCGCGAGCAACCCGGTGCGACGTGGATTCAGGCCCACCGCACGCAGCAGCACGTTTGAGCCGGGAATGATGCTGGCTGCCACGATGAAGAACGCCGCCGAGGAGAAATCGGCAGGCACCGCGATATCGGTCGCGCGCAGGCGCTGGCCGCCGCGCAGGCGGGCCTTGCCGGGCGAGAAATCGATCTCCACGCCAAATGCGGACAGCATGCGCTCGGTGTAGTCGCGGGTGGGATGCGGCTCAGTGACCGAGGTTTCGCCCTGCGCATACAGGCCTGCCAGCAACACGGCGGATTTGACCTGCGCACTGGCGACCGGCGAGACGAAGTCGATGCCGCGCAGCGTCTGCCCGCCATGCACGCGCAGCGGCGGGGTGCCGTCGTCTTCGGTGTCGATACGCGCGCTCATCTGTGCCAGCGGGCCGGTCACGCGCCGCATCGGGCGCTTGGACAGCGATGCATCGCCGACCAGCGTGCTGTCGAAGCGCTGCGCCGCCAGCAGGCCGGCGAGCAGGCGCATGCCGGTGCCGGCATTGCCACAGTCCAGCGCCTGGCTGGGCGGCTGCAGGCCATCCACGCCCACGCCATACACGATGCGCTGCGACGCTGACGGTGTGTCGATACGCACGCCGAGCTGGGCGAAAATGGCCGCGGTGGACCGGGTGTCTTCGCCTTCGAGAAAGCCATCGATCTGCGAGACGCCATCGGCCAGGGCGGCGAACATCACCGCGCGATGCGAGACCGATTTATCGCCGGGAATGGCCAGGCTGCCCTGCAATGCGCTGCCCTGCCGGGCGATCCAGTGCTGCGTGCTGCTGCTCATGCGTGTGATCCGATTGCTGCGGCATCGCCCTATGCAGCGATGCGCGTTGAAGAGTGTCGTGGCGCTGCCGCCACCGCGGCCGGTGATGGCGTGCCAGTCAGGACTGCGCTTGCGGCACGCGCGCGCTCAGGGAATGGCGACCGGGTACGAGCCCAGCACCTTGATCTGCGCCGAGTGCGCTTCCAGTTCGGCCAACGCCTGCTTCATCGCCTCGTCTTCCACGTGGCCGGCCAGGTCGATAAAGAAGCCGTATTCCCACTTGGCCTGATGCGAGGGACGCGACTCGATGCGGTTCATGCTGATGCCATGCCGCGCGAACGGGCTGAGCACGTCGAACAATGCACCGGGCTTGTCGTGGATGAACACCAGCACCGAGGTGCGGTCATGCCCGGAGGTGGGGAAGATCTGCCGGCCGATCACCAGAAAACGCGTGGTGTTGTCGTCGTCGTCTTCGATCGACTTCATGATGACTTTCTTCAAGCCATACACATGCGCCGCGCTCTCGCCGCCGATTGCCGCGGCATCCTCGGCATTGCGGGCGCGGCGTGCGCCTTCGGCATTGCTGGAGACGGCGATCTTCTCGACCTTCGGCAGGTGAGACCGCAGCCAACCGGCGGTCTGCGCAAACGACTGCGAATGCGCGTAGATGCGCTCGATGTCTTCCAGCCGGCCATTGCGCGAGAGCAGGTACTGATGCACGCGCAGTTCGACTTCGCCGCAGATTTTCAGGTTGGAGGTCAGGAACATGTCCAGGGTGACCTGGATGGTGCCCTGGCCGGAATTTTCCACCGGCACCACGCCGAAATCGGCATTGCCGGCTTCCACTTCCTGGAACACCTCCTCGATGGTGGCCATCGGCAGGCCCACCGCCGACCGGCCGAAGTGCTTGAGCACCGCCTGCTGGCTGAAGGTGCCTTCCGGGCCGAGATAGCCGATCTTCAGCGGCTCCTGCTGGGCCAGGCACGCGGACATGATTTCGCGATACACGTGCACCAGCACTTCATCGCTGAGCGGGCCTTCGTTGCGGTCCACCACCATGCGCAGCACCTGCGCCTCGCGCTCGGGCCGGTAGTAATCCACCGCCGCGGCGAGCTTGCCCTTGGCCTTGCCGACCTGATGGGCGAAGTTGGCGCGCTCGGCGATCAACGCCTGAATGGTGCGGTCGATCTCGTCGATCTTGGCACGCACATCGGCCAGCACCGGCGCCGCCGTGGTCGGCTTGATCGCGCGCTTGTCTGCAGCGTTTCCCGCAGCCTTGGCGGCGGACTTGCCTGCCGGTTTGGTCTTGCCGCCGGTGGCGGCACTGGGCTTGCTGGACTTGGGAGCCATCGCTCGGCATTCCTTGAAATTGCGGCGCATGCGCCTGCGCGGCATGCGCCGCGGTCGAATGAAAGACTCAGCCGTGACGCTGCTGGAAGTCGTGCATAAAGCTCGCCAACGCCTGCGCGCCCGCCACCGGCATCGCGTTGTACAAGGACGCGCGAATGCCGCCGACCGCCTTGTGCCCCTTCAGCGCCAGCAGACCGGCCGCCTTGGATTCGCTGACGAACAACGCATCCAGCTGCTCGTCGGCCAGGAAGAACGGGATATTCATGCGCGAGCGCACCGCCGGGGTGACCAGGTTGCGGTAGAACCCGCCGGAGCCATCGATCGCGCCGTACACCAGCGCGGCCTTTTCGGCGTTGCGGCGGGCGAACTCCTCCACCCCGCCCTGCTCCAGCATCCACTTCACGGTGAGTCCGAGCAGATACCAGTTCCAGGTCGGCGGCGTGTTGAGCATCGAATCGCGGGCGGCGTGCGAGGCGTAGTTGAAGATGTCCGCGCGCGGCTGGCCGGCGCGTTCGAGCAGGTCGCGCCGCACGATCAGCACCGAGATGCCGACCGGGCCCAGATTCTTCTGCGCGCCGGCATAGATCAGCCCATAGCGCGAGATATCCAGCGGCTCGGAGGCGATTGACGAACTGAAATCGGCAAACAGCGGCAGCGTGCCCACTGCCGGGGTGTCGCGGAACTCGACGCCGTGGATGGTCTCGTTGGCGGTGATGTGCACGTAGGCCGAGTGCGGCGACAAGGTCCAGCTGGCCACCGGCGGAATGTCGATGAAACCTTCCGATTGCGCATCGGCGGCAATGCGCGCATCCACATAGGTGGCCGCCTGCTTGATCGCAGTCTTGCCCCAGTGGCCGGTGATCACGTAGTCGGCAGCCTGGCCGGGTGCAGCGAAATTGAGCGGCAGCAGCGCCTGGATGGTGGTGGCACCACCGGCGGTGAACAGCACCGCATAGTCATCGGGAATCGACAGCAAGCTGCGCAGATCGGCTTCGGCCGCGGCCGCCACGGCCATGAAATCGGCGCTGCGGTGGCTGATTTCCACGATCGAGGCGCCGATGCCGTTCCATTCGACCATCTCCGCCTGCGCCTGCCGCAGGACCGATTCCGGCAATGTCGCAGGGCCGGCACTGAAATTGAACGCGCGTGTCATGGCACACCTTGTCGAGCTAGCCTTCTAGTATGCCGCAGCGCACCGGCCTTGGCAGCGTCGCAGAAAAGTTGCATGTGCATCCTTCTCACTGGCGGAGACGTATGGTTTGCGTAGGCCATCGGCAGCGCCATCACGGTGGTCCGTTATTCTCATCAGCAGCCACTGTCAGGAGCGAGCCATGTCCCTTCGCGATGCCTTGAAGACGCCATCCAGCGAGATCACCGATGAGGCCGTCTACCGCGACCGACGCCGGCTACTGCAGCTGTTTGCCCTGACCCCGGCGCTGGGCGTGGCCGGCTGCGCCGAGGCCGATCCACCGCCTCCGCCCAAGACCGTGGTAACGCCGGCGCAGGCGCGCAGCGGCTTCCGGACCGCCGAGGAACTGACCCGGCTGGAAGACGTCACCAGCTACAACAACTTCTACGAGTTCGGCACCGACAAGACCGACCCGTCCAAGGCCGCCAAGACGCTGAAGCTGTCGCCATGGTCGGTGAAGGTCAGTGGCGAGTGCGAAAAGCCCGGCAGCCTGTCGCTGGACGAATTGCTCAAGGGCATCAGCGCGGAAGAACGCATCTACCGGCTGCGCTGCGTGGAAGGCTGGTCAATGGTGATCCCGTGGACGGGGGTGCCGCTGGGCGAGGTGCTCAAGCGCTTCGCGCCGACCTCCAAGGCCAAGTACGTGGCGTTCACCACGCTGGCCGATCCGCAGCAGATGCCCGGCGTGCGCTACCGCTCAATTAACTGGCCATACCGCGAAGGCCTGCGCATCGACGAAGCGATGCATCCGCTGACCCTGCTGGCCACCGGCCTGTACGGCAAGCCGCTGCCCCAGCAGAACGGCGCGCCGCTGCGGCTGGTGGTGCCGTGGAAGTACGGCTTCAAGAGCATCAAGTCGATCGTGGAGATCCGCTTTGTCGAGAAGATGCCCGAAACCGCCTGGCACGATCTGCAGCCCTCCGAATACGGGTTCTTTTCCAATGTCAATCCGGCAGTGGACCATCCGCGCTGGAGCCAGAAGACCGAGCGCCGCATCGCCGGCACCGCCAGCAAGCTGTTCGCCGAGCGCATCGCGACCAAGCCGTTCAACGGCTATGCGGATCAGGTCGCTTCGCTGTACGCGGGCATGGACCTGAAGAAGTGGTTCTAGGCAACAGACAATCTGATATCGCCCTGTCGTAGGAGCGCACCCGGGCGCGACGGGCTTTGCTGGTAATGCCCGTCGCGCCCGGGTGCGCTCCTACGTTTCATGTCCGCGGACGTTTCATGCCCGCGCGGCATCGCTTCCTTCTTCGAGATCGCATGGCCAAGACCTCCGCATCCCTGATCGCCGCCAAGACCCTGGTGCATGTCGCCGCGCTGACGCCGATCGCCTTGCTCGGCTGGCAGTTCTGGCAGGTGTGGCAAACCGGCAGCGATGCGCTGGGCGCCGATCCGGTGGCCGAGATCGAGCACCGCACCGGGCTGTGGGCGCTGCGTTTCCTGCTGATCACCCTGGCGATCACGCCTTTGCGCCAGCTCACCGGCCAGGCGACGCTGATCCGCTTCCGGCGCATGCTCGGGCTGTACGCGTTCGTCTATGCCAGCGTGCATCTGGCGGCCTACCTGAGCCTGGATCTGCGCGGTTTCTGGACGCAGATCTTCGAGGAGATCCTCAAGCGTCCCTACATCACGGTCGGCTTTGCGGCATGGCTGCTGCTGGTGCCGCTGGCGATCACCTCCACCCAGGGCTGGATGCGGCGGCTCAAGCGCAACTGGGGCCGCCTGCACATGCTGATCTACCCGATCGGGCTGCTGGCGGTGCTGCACTTCTGGTGGCTGGTGAAATCCGACATCCGCGAACCGGCGCTGTATGCTGGCATTCTGGCGGTGCTGCTGGGCTGGCGGATCTGGAAAAAACTCAGCGCGCACCGAACCACAGCAAGGCGCTCAACGCCGCCGCCAGCAACACCGCGCTGAGCAGCAGCCATGGCCAGCGCGCGACCTTGACCGGCGCACGCGCCGGTTCGCTGGTCGCGCGTGGCGGCGGCAGCGGCTCCGACTCGGGGATGTCCCAGGTGGTGCCGTGATGGATCCGCGGCACTTCGACAACAAAGCGATGGCGCGCATCGAACACGACCTGGTCGCCGGCCTGCAGCCAGCCATCGCGCACCTGCACACCATTGATCCAACTGCCTTCTTCCGAGCCCAGATCGCGGATCAGCACGCGGTCGCCGTGGCGTTCCAGCCGCGCGTGCTGCGCGGCAAAGGCCGGGTCGTCGATGACGATGTCAGAAGCCGGGTCACTACCGACCAGGCGTGAGCGGTCCAGCGTGAAGCTGCGCCCGTGATGACGGCCGCCCAGCCCGCGCAACAGCAGGCAGACCTCGCTCAGGCCGGCATCGTCGTCTTGAACATCGTTGGCCGGCGCGCTCGACGGCGAACTGCGCAAAAGCATCTCCACGCCATCGGCGTAGATCGCATCGCCGGGGCGCAGCAGCGCCATGCGCCGTACCGGACGTCCGTTGACATGAATGCCACGGATCCCGTTGGCCACCTGCAGCCACAGCCCGCGCTGGTCCAGGCAGAACTGCGCCAACAGCAGCGCCCCCTGCGCATCGGCAACCACCCGCACGCTGCCGGAGGCATGGCGGACGATCCGGTGGACGCCGGGCTTGAGGGAATGATCCGGCTGCTGCCGGTGGGTGAAATGAACTTGCAGATCGCGCACCCGCCGCAGCCTAGCAGGTTTGCCCCGCGCCGCGGCCAACAATGTGACCGGCGTCCTGCCGACGCAGGTACGGCACCGAGGTGCGTCGCTGCTCGGCCACGCGCGCGCCGCACTTGGAGCCTGGCCCGCGCATGCGCACAATGCACGCTTCTTTCGTCTTCCCCATGGAACCCATGTCCAGCATCGATATCCGCCACGACCATGCCTTGTCGCCGGCCCAGGCCCGCGCAGCGATCGACGCGGCGGCGCGCAAGTTGACCGATCGCTATGGCGTCGCCTCGCACTGGGAAGGCGATACCTTGCGCATCGCGCGGGCTGGCGTGGATGGGGCAATCACCCTGCTGCCGCAGCAGGTACATGTCACCGCCGAGCTCGGCTTCCTGTTGTCGGCGATGCAGCCGATGGTGGAGGCGGAGATCCGGCGCCTGCTGGCAGAAAAACTCGCCTGAGCATGCCGCGTCGTTGGTCCGGGCCTGATCGCCTGGCCAGGGCCTGACCGCGCCGGTGCTTCAGCGACAAGTCACCCGCGCGGCCCATTGCAGGCGGATGCTCTGAGCGTGCTTCACCTGCTCGATGCAGTGCCGGGACTAGGGTGAAGGCAACGTCACTTTGGCAACCCACAGGAGCATTCCATGACGACCGGATACGATCAGAACGGCAAGCGCGACGATGCCGCGCATGGCTTCCAGGCGCAGGCAGAACAGATTTCGCGCCGGCTCGGCGAATCGGCGCAGACGGTGTGGCTGGCCGGGCTCGGTGCGCTGGGACGGGTACAGAGCGAGGGTGGCAAGTTGTTCGATTCGCTGGTGCGCGAAGGCGCAGCCTACGAGCGCAGCGGCCAGCGCAAGGCGGCCGAGAGCGTCGATGAGCTGCGCGAAGAGGTGGAAACACAGTTCGAGCAGGCACGCGACACCGCCGTGCGCGGTTGGGACAAGCTGGGCAAGGCCTTCGACGAACGCGTCAAGGGCGTCTTGCGCACACTCAACATTCCCGAGCAGGACGAACTGGAAAACCTGCGTCGCGAGGTGGAATCGCTCAAGGCCCAGGTGCGTGCCAACACCGCCGCGACCAAGCGCGCCAACCGCACCGCCACTCAGGCAGCGCAGGCCGCCAGCAGCGACACCACCGGCGCAGGCTCAGCCAGCGGCAGCTCCACCCCAAACAGCACCACGTTCGACGGCGAATAAGCCAGCCCGGTAATGTTGCAAAGCAGCATGATTTTTTAGACAATCGCGAAGTACCCGCCAGTCCTGTAACACGAAGTCCGTTTGCTCCCCTCCCCTCACGGCTTCGGACTGGCGGGTCTTTCGTTGTCTGGATCACGGCTCGTGTTATTGCCGCCCGCGATCCATTGACGAATCTGCGGCGAAGGATTCTTCTAGGCGCACCGCTTCGTTATACGTGCCATACCTTCGCTTGATGTTCATGCCTCCCTGCATCGTGGCGCTTGTGGCTTCCCTGCTGCTCTGGCTGGCGGTGTGCGCCTACGTGTGGCTGGTGCGCCGCCGTGCCAACGAAACCAGCGAAGGCGTGCGTGCGTTGGCGGCCATGCACTGGCGCGACTTTTCCGCCGTGGTGCAGCGCGTGCTGCAGGATCAACGCGGCTGGCAACCCACGCATGTGCCGCAGGACGGCCTGCCGACCGCCGACTTCATGATGCAGACCGCGCAAGGCACGCGCCTGGTGGCCTGCAAGCACGGGCGTGGCTACCGCATCGGCGTGGCAGCGGTGAACGAGCTGGGCGCCATGGCGCGGCTGGCCGGCGCAGGCGGCGGCGTAATGGTGACCGAGGGCCGCATGGAACGCGAAGGCATGGCGGCCGCCGAGAAGCAGTCCATCGAAGTGCTGGATGGTGTGCGCCTGTGGCCCTTGCTCAAGCCGTATCTGCCGGGCGATGTGGAGACCGGCGTGGTCGGCATGGCGCGCCGTCGCGCAATCCGTCACAGCCTCATGGCCGGTGCAGCGCTGGCGACCCTGGCGCTGGTTGCAGTGCTGGCGTTGCAGCCGGCGGAGTCGCCCCCGCCAACGCAGCAAGCCGCCGTGGTGGCCGCTCCGCACGTTGCCGCGCCGGTCGCTGCGACACCGGCAGCGCAGAGCACAACGTCGCAGCAGGCTTCGTCGCCGACAGCCACGCCGCTCGCATCGACGCCCCTGGCAGGTGCTGCCGAACCGGATGCAGCAACCATGCAGGGCTATCAACGCGAGGTGTCAAAGGCGCTGGCACAGACGCCCGGCCTGGTGCGCGGCATCTGGATCACCCAGGCGACGCTGGCGGTGGATCGCTCGGTTGAAGACGCGGCGGCGTGGCCGTTGATCTGCCGCGAACTGCAGCGCTACCCGTATCTGCGCACCGCACGTGTGCAACTCAATCCGCGCCCAGGCATGGACGAGCCGGTGCGCTGGCGGCAGTGCACGACGATCTGATTCACGCATCGATCCATGCACTTGCGCGCGGCGTTTGAGGGTCAGCGCATTCCCGGCGCGAACCGCGCCACCAGGTCGTAGGATCCGCCCAGAAACAACTGACGCACGTAGGTGACCGGCTGATCGCCGCGCCAGGTGTGGCGGTCGATGACCAGACAGGCCGCGCCATCGTCCACCTGCAGGCGTTCGGCTTGCGCGGCGTCCGCACTGACGGCACTGATGCGGTGTTCGGCGCGCGTCCACGGCACGTTGCGCAACAACCAACTGCCCGGCGCCACGTCGGTGAACGGCTGCAGTAATGCCTCGGGCACGGTGGTGGTGTCGATCACCCGCTGTTCCAGCGCGAATGGACTGCCGTCTGCCAGGTGCACGCTTTCCAGCGCCAGCACCTTGCCGCTGCTACCAAGGGCACGCTCCTGCGGCACGCGCAGGCGCGGGTTGCGCAGTCGCCGTGATAACAACGAGAACTGGTAGATGTGGCCGCGCGTGGTCATTTCCACTTCGATGTCGGGAATCGACAACGCGACCTGCTCCAGATGCGGATGCGGCCGCGCCACGAACGAGCCGGTGCGGCGGCGGCGTTCGATCATGCCGGCATCGGCGAGCAGGCCGAGCACCTTGTTCACGGTCATGCGCGAGCAGCCGTATTGCGCCATCAATTCATGCTCGGGCGGCACGCGGTGACCGGGCGGCCAGTCGCCACTGTGGATGCGTTGTTCCAGATCCTGCCGGATGCGTTGATGCAAGGTGCCGGGCGCGGCGATGGGGGTGGCAGTCAAAGCGGGTCTCCGGTCAGACCCGCATTGTGCGCGCATCCGCTCATTTGCTCAGCAGCGCTCGCAAAACGCCGGCAAAACGCGTGGCAATCCGCGCGCGATCCACATGGCGCCCGTCGCGCACCACCGCTCGCCCGGCGCGCCAGACGGTGCGCACCGCACCGCCGCGCGCGGCGAACAGCCAGCTATCCAGCAGCGCATCGCCGTTGCGCGCCAGCAGCGCCGGGTGGGTCGGGTCCAGTTCGAGCAGATCGGCCGATGCGCCGACCCGGATGCCACTGTGGGCAACGCCCAAGGCCTGCGCTGCGCCCTCGCCCGCCTGGTCGAACAACCAACGTCCGCTGGAGGTACCCGACTGCGCCAGCACATTGCGCGCCTGCAGCCGCAGACGCTGGCCGTATTCGAGCAAGCGCAGTTCCTCGGCTGCGTCGATCAACACATTCGAATCCGAACCCACGCCAAAGTGCCCGCCTGCGGCGGCAAATGCCTGCATCGGGAACAGGCCGTCGCCCAGATTCGCCTCGGTGATCGGGCACAGCCCGACCACCGCGCCGCTGTCGACGATGGCCTGCAGCTCGCTCGCGTCCACATGCGTGGCATGCACCAGGCACCAGCGCGCATCCACCGGCGCGTTGGCCTGCAGCCACTGCAGCGGGCGCTGGCCGGACCAGGCCAGGCAGGCCTGGACCTCGCGCTGCTGCTCGGCGATATGGATATGGATCGGGCCATCGGTGAGCGGCACCAACGCAGCCAGTTGTTCCGGCGTGACCGCGCGCAGGCTGTGCGGCGCCAGTCCAAGCACGGCATCCGGCAATGCCTTGAGGCTGCGCGTGCAGTCGTCCAGCAACCGCGCGAACCCATCGATGTCGTGGATCAAACGACGCTGCGCTGCGCTGGGCGCGAGGCCACCGAAATCCGCATGCGCATAGAACACCGGCAACAGCGTCAGCCCGATGCCGGTGTTGGCGGCCGCAGCGGCGATGCGCCCGGACATTTCGCCGGCCTGCGCATACGCCGCGCCGCCTGGGCTGTGGTGCAGGTAGTGGAATTCGCCGACGCGGGTGAAGCCGCTTTCGAGCATTTCCACATAGGCCTGTTCGGCGATCGCCTGCAGGCTGTCCGGATCGAGCCGGTCGACGAAGCGGTACATCAACTCGCGCCAGCTCCAGAAACTGTCACCGCTGCGCCCGCCCACCTCGGTCAGGCCGGCCATGCCGCGCTGGAACGCGTGGCTGTGCAGGTTGCCCAGCCCGGGCAGCAGCAGCTCGACCTGGGTATCGGTGGCAGCGCGTGCGCTATCGGCCTGCACCGTGGCGATGCGCCCTTGCGCCAGCGTGATCCGCACATCGCCAGCCCAGCCATCGGGCAAAAGCGCCCGGGCCGCCCACAACGCCTGCACCTGTTGGTTTGCCACTGGACACCCTCGATCGCCAGTTCTATTGTATATACATATCAGACAGCACGAGCCCGCGCCATGTACTGCGACGTCCTCTGGCACAACGCACGGCTGATGACCCTGGACGCGGCCGATGGCGGCCTGGGCATCGTGGACGATGGCGTTCTGGCCTGCCAGGACGGCCGCATCGCGTATGCCGGCCCGGCCGCGCAGGCACCGGCGCTGAAGCCGGACATTGCGCACGATTGCCAGCGCCGCTGGATCAGCCCCGGCCTGATTGATTGCCATACCCATCTGGTGTACGCAGGCAATCGCGCCAACGAATTCGAGCAACGCCTGCGCGGCGCCAGTTATGCCGAGATTGCCGCAGCCGGCGGCGGCATCGTGGCCACGGTGCGCGCCACCCGCGCAGCCGACGACGCAGCGCTGCTGGCGTCCAGCCTGCCGCGCCTGGATGCCATGCTCGCCGAAGGCGTGACCACGCTGGAAATCAAATCCGGCTATGGGCTGACGCTGGAGGACGAAACCAAGCAGCTGCGCGTGGCACGCCAGCTCGCTGCGCTGCGCCAGGTCGAAGTGGTGCCGACCTTCCTCGGCGCGCACGCGGTGCCGCCGGGCGGCGATGCACAGACTTATATCGACGCCGTCTGCACGCAGATGATTCCGGCGATTGCCGCGCAAGGCCTGGCCGAGGCGGTGGATGTGTTCTGCGAGCATCTAGCGTTCTCGCCCGCGCAGGCCGAACAGGTCTTCATCGCCGCGCAGGCGCACGGCTTGCACATCAAGATCCATGCCGAGCAACTGAGCAACCAGCACGGCGCGCAACTGGCCGCACGCCATGGCGCCTTGTCGGCCGATCACATCGAATACCTGGATGACGCCGGCGTTGCCGCGATGGCCGGCGCCGGCACGGTCGCAGTGCTGTTGCCGGGCGCGTTCTATTTCACCCGCGATACCCAGCTGCCGCCGATCGCTGCGTTGCGCGCCGCCGGCGTGCCGCTGGCCCTGGCCACCGACTGCAATCCGGGCACCTCGCCGCTGACCAGTCCGCTGCTGGCGATGAACATGGCCGCCACGCTGTTCCGCATGACCGTGGACGAGTGCATTGCCGGTTTCACCCGGCACGCCGCACGCGCGCTCGGGCGCGGCGAGCGGCTCGGCCGGCTGCGCGCCGGCATGCATTGCGACCTGGCGATCTGGGACATCGACGCGCCGGCCGATCTGGTCTACCGCATGGGCTTTAACCCTCTTCATACCCGCGTCTGGCGCGGGCATTCCTGCTGAACCCGGAGTCCTCATGAGTGCATCTGTTGTCCTGCAGCCCGGCCAGGTCACGCTGGCGCAGTGGCGTGCGCTGTATCGCGGCGCCGACGTCGTGCTGGACGACGCCTGCGCGGCCGCGGTGCTGCGCAGCGCGCAGACGGTGGAGGCCATCGTGGCGCGCGGCGAGCCGGTCTATGGCGTCAATACCGGCTTCGGCAAGCTGGCCAGCGTGCGCATCGAGCGCGAGGACCTGCAGACCCTGCAGCGCAATATCGTGCTCTCGCACGCCGCCGGCGTCGGCGAGCCCACGCCGGTGCCGGTGGTGCGGCTGATGATGGCGCTCAAGCTCACCAGCCTGGCCCAGGGCGCCTCGGGCGTGCAGCCGGGCACACTGGCATTGCTGGAGGCGATGCTGCGCCGGGGCATCACCCCGGTGGTGCCCTGTCAGGGTTCGGTGGGCGCATCCGGCGATCTGGCACCGCTGTCGCATCTGGCCGCGGTGATGATCGGCGTCGGTGAGGCCTTCATCGGCGGGCAACGCCTGCCTGCCGCCGACGCGCTTGCGCAGGCGCAGTTGCAGCCGCGCGTGCTGGGCGCCAAGGAAGGCCTGGCGCTGCTCAACGGCACCCAGTTCTCCACCGCATGCGCATTGGCCGGCCTGTTCGAGATCGAGACCGTGCTGCAGGCCGCGCTGGTCACTGGCGCGCTGTCGGTGGAAGCGGCCAAGGGCTCGGACACGCCATTCGATGCGCGCATCCATGCCTTGCGCGGCCAGCCCGGGCAGATCGCCACCGCTGCGGCACTGCGCGCGCTGATGGCCGATTCGAGCATTCGCGAATCGCATCGGCTCGGCGATGTGCGCGTGCAGGATCCGTACTGCCTGCGCTGCCAGCCGCAGGTGATGGGCGCGGCGCTGGACATCATGCGCCAGGCCGCATGCACGCTGGAGATCGAGGCCAATGGTGTCTCGGATAATCCGTTGGTGTTCAGCGAGACCGGCGAGGCCTTGTCCGGCGGCAACTTCCATGCCGAGCCGGTGGCCTTCGCGGCCGACATGCTGGCGATGGCGGTGTGCGAAATCGGTTCCATCAGCGAACGCCGCACCGCGATGCTGGTCGACCCGGCGTTGTCGGGCCTGCCGGCGTTTCTCACCCCGCGCCCGGGTCTGAATTCCGGTTTCATGATTCCGCAGGTCACCGCTGCGGCGCTGGTGTCGGAGAACAAACAGCGCGCGTATCCGGCCAGTGTCGATTCGATTCCGACCTCGGCCAATCAGGAAGATCATGTGTCGATGGCCGCGCACGGCGCACGGCGTTTGCTGGCGATGGCCGAGAACGCCGCGCACGTGATCGGCATCGAACTGCTGGCGGCCGTGCAAGGCTGCGATTTCCATGCGCCGCTGCGCTCCAGCGCCGCGCTGGAAGCCGCACGCGCCCTGCTGCGCGCGCAGGTGCCCACCTTGCAGGACGACCGCTATTTCCATCCCGACATGTTGGCGGCCAGTGCGTTGGTGCGTTCCGGCGCACTTGCGCAGGCGGTCGCCATTGCCTTGCCAGGCGTGGAGCAGCAGGCATGATGCGAGACGCCGCATGAGCGCCCTGCCCTGGCTCGACATCCACCGCGGCGATGCGCCGTTGCTCCTCAGCTTTCCGCATACCGGCACCGAGCTGCCCGACGCGCTGGTGGACCAGTTCGTCTCGCCCTGGCTGGCACGTCGCGATGCCGACTGGTGGGTGCATCAGCTGTACGACTTTGCGCAATCGCTGGGCGCCACCACCGTGCGCACCGCGATCTGTCGCTCGGTGATCGACGTCAACCGCGACCCCAGCGGAGCGTCCCTGTACCCGGGCCAGAACACCACCGGCCTGTGTCCGCTGACCACCTTCGACAATCAGCCGCTGTATGCCGACGGCGCCGAACCGGACCCGGCGCAGATCGCCTGGCGCCGCACGCAGTGGTTCGACCCCTATCACGCTGCGCTCGCTGCCGAGATCGCACGCCTTCGCACACAGCACGCCAGGATCGTGGTCTACGACGCGCATTCGATCCGCTCGCTGATTCCGCATCTGTTCGATGGCGAGCTGCCGCAGTTCAACATCGGCAGCAACGACGACCGCAGTTGCGATCCCGCCCTGGCCGATGCGGTGGAGCAGCTGTGCCGCAGCAGCGGTTCGAGTACCGTGCGCAACGGGCGCTTCAAGGGCGGCTGGATCACCCGCCACTATGCGCAGCCCGAGCAGGGCGTGCACACGCTGCAGATGGAGCTGGCGTGCCGCGGCTATATGCGCGAGCCGGACGCGATCACCCCGCAGAACTGGCCGACGCCCTGGCTCCCCGCACATGCGGTCGCGCTGCGCGCGGTGCTGCGTCATGTGCTGCTGGCCTGCCTGCACTTCGCCAACGCCAACGCCACCGCTCACTCCTCCGACACCACGCCGCCTGCGGCGCACCGTTGATTGCAAGGAACCCGGCATGACCCGTCACGATGCAACCCGCGTCATCCGCGCCGCCACCGGCACCACGCTCACTGCCAAGAGCTGGCTCACCGAAGCGCCGCTGCGCATGCTGATAAACAATCTGGACCCGGACGTGGCCGAGCGCCCGCAGGAACTGGTGGTCTATGGCGGTATCGGCCGCGCCGCGCGCGACTGGGAATCCTTCGATGCGATCGTCGCCGCGCTCACCCGCCTGGACGACGACCAGACCCTGCTGGTGCAGTCCGGCAAGCCGGTCGGCGTGTTCCGCACACACACCGATGCACCACGCGTGCTGATCGCCAACTCCAACCTGGTGCCGCGCTGGGCCAGCTGGGAGCATTTCAACGAACTCGATCGCAAGGGTCTGGCGATGTACGGCCAGATGACTGCCGGCAGCTGGATCTACATCGGCGCGCAAGGCATCGTGCAAGGCACCTACGAAACCTTCGTGGAGATGGGCCGCCAGCATTACGGCGGCAATCTGTCCGGGCGCTGGTTGTTCACCGGTGGCCTCGGCGGCATGGGTGGCGCGCAGCCGCTGGCTGCGGTGATGGCCGGCGCCTCGTGCCTGGCGGTGGAATGCCGCCGTTCCAGCATCGACATGCGCCTGCGCACCGGCTACCTGGACACCTGGACCGACGACCTGGACGAAGCGCTGCGCCTGGTCGAGGAATCGTGCACGGCCAAGAAGCCGCTGTCGGTCGGCCTGCTCGGCAATGTCGCAGACGTGCTGGACGAACTGCTGCTACGTGGAGTCAAGCCGGACCTGCTGACCGACCAGACCTCCGCGCACGACCCGGTCAACGGCTACCTGCCGCAGGGCTGGACGGTGGAGGAATGGGACGCCAAGCGCGTGTCCGCACCGAAGCAGGTGGAAGCGGCCGCGCGCGAGGCGATGGCCAACCACGTCCGCGCCATGCTCACCTTCCATGCCCTGGGCGTGCCCACCGTCGACTACGGCAACAACCTGCGCCAGATGGCGCTGGAAGCAGGCGTAGACAACGCATTCGACTTCCCCGGCTTCGTGCCCGCCTACATCCGGCCGCTGTTCTGTCGCGGGATCGGGCCGTTCCGCTGGGTCGCGCTCAGCGGCGATCCGGACGACATCGCCAGGACCGATGCCAAGGTCAAGGAACTCATTCCCGACGATGCGCATCTGCACCGCTGGCTCGACATGGCCGCCGACAAGATCGCCTTCCAGGGCCTGCCTGCGCGGATCTGCTGGGTCGGCTTGGGCGACCGCCACCGGCTCGGTCTGGCCTTCAATGCGATGGTGCGCAGCGGCGAGCTCAAGGCGCCGGTGGTGATCGGCCGCGACCACCTGGATTCGGGCAGCGTGGCCTCGCCCAACCGCGAAACCGAAGCCATGGCCGACGGCTCGGATGCGGTCTCCGACTGGCCGTTGCTCAACGCGCTGCTCAATACCGCCTCCGGTGCCACCTGGGTGTCGCTGCACCACGGCGGCGGCGTCGGCATGGGCTTCTCGCAACATGCCGGCATGGTCATCGTCTGCGACGGCAGCGAGGCAGCAGACAAGCGTCTGGAGCGCGTGCTCTGGAACGACCCGGCCACCGGCGTGATGCGCCACGCCGATGCCGGCTACGCCATCGCCACCGACTGTGCGAAGGAAAAAGGCCTGGATCTGCCGGGGATTCTCGGCTGAGGATCCTCGGCCGCTGTTTCGCCGGCAGCGTGTACGCCGCACGCTGTCGGCACTCACCACGCCTACATCACCGGTTCTAGGCGCGCCGTCCGCAGCACGCGCCGACTAGCCGCTACATTCTGTCAGCGGCTTTCATTTCCATCACTGTCTACTGGCAGGCCGATGCAGCAGCGGCCTGCAATGCGCTGTCATCGAGCACCGGCGCCGCCCCGCTTGCCGGATAGGCCGCTGCAATCGCCTTCGCCGCGCGATCGGCGTCCGCCTGGATGTACCACTGCGACGACGGCGGCAGCGTACGCCCGCGCACCGCTTGCTCGAAGCGATACTGTCCCCAGTAGATCGCCAACGGCTCTTCCAGCGCGTTGAGCGGGTTACGCAAGGTGGCCGCACCCGGACACAGCCGCACGAAGTTGGCAGCAAGCAGGCGTTTGCGCGCCGAGGGTTGCCCCGCAGACAGGTAGTGACTCAATTCATGCAACACGATCGGCGCCCAGTCCATCGAGGCCGTGCCGGCACGCGCATCATGCTGCGAATACAGCAGCATGGTGCGTCCGCGCACCTTGGCCTGGGTGGTGTCCGGCTCCGGCCACCAGACGAATCTTGCCTGGAACAGCGCAGGCTCCGGCACCGCAAAGAACGCCCGCATCTGCGCTGCCAACCGCGAGACGGCGGGGTTGGCCAGTTCCTCGCCCAGCTCGCGCGCCTGTTGCGCGAAACGCGATGCAACGGCGACCAGGCGCCTGGCGCGCGGAACGAAGCGGGCAAAATACGCGCGCAACATCGCCTGGTCGTCTGCCGACTGCTCGGCAATGGCGGCGCTCGCTGCGGCCTCGAATTCTGCATTCCCGAGGAAATGCCGGGAGAAAGGATCCACATCACGGGTGGCATCTGGCGCAAACACGCGGTCTAGCACCTCCGGATCGTCGCCCTTTACCAGCCCCGAGGTGCGGCGGCGGAAATCAGCATAGGCGACCAGTGCTGCACGGTCGGCCTGATCCAGCCCCCCATGGGTTTCGAAGTAATTGCGATACACGGGCACCGTAAAGCCCGGCAACCAGTCCGACAGGTTATCCAGCAGGTTGAACATATCCGTGGCTTCGCTGTAACCCACCTGCACCGCTGTCGATGGCGGCATGGGTGGCGCGGCATGCGCAGTGGCACACATAAACGCCCAGATCAGTCCGACTGAGCGGATACTCCGCAGCGTTGGCGGCCAGCGAGCGATCCATCTGCGCATACAAGGCTCCGGGCTGGCGAGTGCGCTGATTCGAGCATGCCAGGGTGTCGCTCGCCACGTGCCTTTCGTCAGGGGCGCGGAACCTTCCGGCTTCGGGTTGCAAGCGAGGACATCGTCGCCCATCACATTCCCGACGATTGCCCTCAAGTCCTCGGCATGCAGGCCGACAAGGTATGCAACGTTTCGAGGAATCTCCATGGGCATCTTGATCTACCTGGTGCCTGCATTCGCGCTCTGGGCGCTGATTGCCACCGTGCTGGCGTTCGTGCGTGGGCGGCAGCTGCGCACCGAATCCGGACAGCTCGCCAGCACGCAGGACAGTCTTGCCCGCTACCAGGCCGCGCTCTCGCAGGCAAAGGCGCGCGCGGCCGCCAGCATGTTGGAACTGGAATCGCTGCAGCGCAGCTATACCGTGCTCAAGCAATCGCTGGAGCAGCAGGAACAGACTGCGGCCGAACAGGCGCCCGCCGCTGACAGCCAGGTGATTCCGATGGTGATGGTGCAGCGGCTGGATATCGCCAACGAGATCGGCACATTGTTCGCGCACGTCGCACGGGTGGCACGCAGCCTGCGCCGCTACAGCGCCTACAGCCGCGGCCACACGGCGCCGGAACCTGCCACGGCCCGCTACGACCTGCATTGGCTGGCCGATTGCCTGCACAGCTTCGACCAGATCGGCTATGCCCTGTTACGCGGCAACGTTGCAGCGCTGATCACCGCCTGCCAGGACCTGCTGTCGATGTACGACCATTACCTGAAGGATGGGTCCGGCTATAACAGCCGCGATACCTTCCAGCGCCTGGGCAGCGATGTGCCGCTGTCGGATGCCACCGATGCCATCCGCTCGATCATCGTCAAGGCGACGCTGGCGCAGGATGTGCGCGATGCGGTGATGGAGGATGCGGTTGTGGCTAACGTTGGGTGATTCGGGAATCGGGAATCGGGAATCGGGAATCGGGAATCGGGAATCGGGAATCGCAAGAGCGTGGCTGTGGGGTTTTGTTGGGTCAACAGGTGGATGCATGTTGTTTGGCCACGATGCGATTGCCCATGAAAAAAGCGCACCGCTTGCGGTGCGCTTTTTTGTTTCGGACTTCGGGACTGGCTACCAGCCTCAGCTGGCGCATTCGCTCGCTGCGTGCATCACGGTGCCTTTTGCGGCAGCGCGTAGGCCACCACGGCATCGCCTGCAGGCGTCTCCATGAAGTGGTGGCCGCCGGCCATGATCACCAGATACTCGCGGCCGCCGTAGGCATACACCATCGGATTGGCCTGACCGCCGGCCGGCAACTTGGCATGCCACAGCTCCTTGCCGGTGGCCAGATCGATGGCGCGGATCAGGTCGTCGGTGGCTGCGGCAATGAAGATCAAGCCACTGGCCGTCACCACCGAGCCGCCGTTGTTCGGCGTGCCGATCTCGATCGGCAGACCCGAGCGGATACCGAACGGACCATTGCCGCGTGCGCTGCCGAACGGGCGGTCCCATAGCGTCTTGCCACTGGCCAGATCGATCGCACGGATGCCGCCATACGGCGGCTGCTTGCACAGCAGCTTGGTGAACGGCAAACGCTAGCCGGCGTTGACGTTGATCGCGTACGGCGTACCGGCCTGCGGATCGCCCGCACCTTCTGCGCCACCCGCATCGCCACGCACCTCATCGCGCGGCGCCCATCCCAGCTTGTCGGCCTTGGCACGCGGCACCAGCAGGTTGTAGTTGGGCATGTCGTTGTAGTTGGCCACGATCACGCCGCGCTGCGGATCCACCGACACGCTGCCCCAATCCGAACCGCCGTTGTAGCCGGGATATTCGATCGAATGGCGGTCGGCTTCCGGTGGCGTGTAGATGCCCTTGTAGCTGGCCTTGCGGAACTGGATGCGGCACACCAGCTGATCGATCGGCGTCATCCCCCACATGTCGCGCTCGGTCAGATCCGGCTTGCGCAGCGTGTGATACAGCGAGAATGGCTGCGTCTTCGCCCGCATCTGCGGCTCCACACCGCCACCCGGTACTGCACGTTCCTGCACACCCACCAGCGGCTTGCCGGTGCGCCGATCCAGCACGTACAACTCGCCCTGCTTGCTCGGCAACAACACCGCCGGCACGTTGACGCCGTCCTTGGGGAAGTCGATCAGGCTCGGCTGCGAACCCAGATCGTAATCCCAGGCGTCGATATGCGTGGTCTGGAAATTCCACACCGGCTTGCCGGTGGTGACATCCAGCGCCACCAGCGAGGTCGCATAGCGATTTTCCTGCGGCGTGCGCGAGCTGCTCCAATAATCGGCGGTGGAGTTGCCCATCGGCAGATACACATAGCCCAGCTGTTCGTCGGCCGCGGCGGTGGTCCACATGTTCGGCGTGCCACGCGTCCAGGTCTGGCCCGGCGGCGGTGCGCCGTTCCAGTCCGGATGGGTCATGTCCCAGGCCCAGCGCAATTGGCCGGTCACCGCATCGAAGCCTTCGATCACACCGGACGGCTCGTAACGTTTCTGCCCATCCAGCACCTGATGGCCGGTGACCACCACCCCGCGCACGATGGCGGGCGGCGAATTGATCGACACATAGCCCGGGGGCGTCTGCCCCATGCCGACAGTGATATCGACCTGGCCGTTGTTGCCGAAGTCCGTACACGGCTTGCCGCTACGTGCGTCCAGCGCGATCAGGCGGCCATCCAGCGTGCCTTCGATGATGCGCGTGCGGCACAGCACCGACGCATCCGCCGCCACGACTGCTGCGGCGGCGTTGGCTGCCGCCGGCACCTGGTAGTACGACACACCACGGCAGGCGGCGGTATACGGAATCGCCTCGTCCTTGACCTTGGGATCGTAGCGCCAACGCTCCTTGCCGCTGGAGGCATCCAGCGCGATCACCTGGTTGCGCGCAGTGCACAGGTACAGGCTGTCGCCCACCTTCAGCGGCGTGGTTTCCGCCCCCCAGCGCTTGCTCGGCAGGTCGCCGGTGTGGAAGACCCAGGCCTGCTTCAATTGCGCAACATTGTCGCGGTTGATCTGCTGCAGCGGCGAATAGCGCTGCCCGGCCTGGCTGCGTCCATAGGCGGCCCAGTCGTCGTCGGCAGGCGCATTGGCCGGCTGTCCGTCGGCGGCGGCCGGCGCTGCAGACGCGCTGCGCTTGACCAGACCCGCGGCCATGCCGGCGGCGTGTGCCAGCGCGCCATCGGCCTCGGTCACCCCAAACGGCACGAAGGCGAGCGCGAAGGCCATCACGAACACCGCTGCCAGAACGCCGGCCACGCTGCGCGACACCGCGCGCGACACCGGGCGCTCCAACTTCGGCAGCAACAGCGCCAGCACGAACGCCAGGCCGACGATCAAGCCCAGCCGCGGCACCCAGCGCCAGTAGTCGCTGCCCGATTCCCACCATGTCCACAGCAGCGACGCCGCCACCACTGCGGCAAACCACCACGCGCCCGCAGGCGCGTAATACCAGGAGCCGCCTAGCGCGGCCAGCCACACGCCGCCTGCCAGCAGCACAGCGCCCAGCACTCCAATCACGCCTCCCAACGTCGCCAGCGCCCAATGGCCGCGACGGGAAGGACGATGCAATGTCGTCATCAGTTGTTCCTCTTCGATCTGCGGCGACGCAACGCCGCCGCACCGCCAACAACCTTCGACCCGTCACGGTGAAAACACCGCGTTCTTTGCGACCGCCGTCGAAAAACACTGCGTTGCAGATGTCAGCGCGTGCAATAAAAAACGCCGGCTGGCGCCGGCGTTTTTCTTCAACTGCGTTGCTCGCCTGCTGCGATCACGCTTCGGTCGGTGGCAGGTCGCCTGTGCTTGCTGCCGCAGCAACCGCTGCATCGTCCAGCACATCCTCCGCTTCATCCAGCGAGGCATCCAGGCGTTCGACCGCCTGCAGCTTTTCGCCCTTGGACAAGCGGATCAAGGTTACGCCCTGGGTATTGCGACCTACGCGCGAGATCTCCGAACCGCGGGTGCGCACCAGCGTACCGCCATCGGAAATCAGCAGCACTTCGTCGGTGGCGCCCAGCAACACCGCACGCACCAGCTTGCCGTTGCGCTCGGTGGTCTGGATGCCGATCACGCCCTGCGTGCCGCGGCCCTTGCGCGGATACTCAGTCAGCGGGGTGCGCTTGCCGTAGCCATTCTCGGTGGCGGTGAGGATGTAGGCCATGTCGTCGCTCTCGGCGACGTCGATCACCTCCGCCTCGACGCTGTCCGTGCTCTCCACCACGTCCTCGACACCCTCGTCCTCGACATCGCCTTCGATGCCGCCGGCACGCTCGGCCACGATCAGGCTGACCACCTCTTCGCCCTTGGTCAGACGGATACCGCGCACGCCGGTGGCGGTACGGCCCATCGAACGCACCGTGGATTCGCCGAAGCGCACGGTCTTGCCGTTGGAGGCGAACAGCAACACGTCGCGATCGCCATCGGTCAAGGCCACACCGACAAGTGCATCGCCTTCGTCGAGGTTGATGGCGATCTTGCCGCGTGCCAGACGGAACGCGAATTCGCTCAGCGGGGTCTTCTTGACCGTGCCGTTGCGCGTGGCAAAGAACACATAGCGGTTGTCGGCGTATTCGCGCACCGGCAGCACTGCCTGCACCCGCTCGCCGGGTTCCAGCGGAATCCAGTTGATGATCGGACGGCCACGCGCATTGGAGCCGGCTTCCGGCAGCTGGTACACCGGCAGCCAGAACACCTTGCCGCTGCTGGTGAAGGTCAGCAGCGTGTCGTGCGTGTTGACCAGCCACAGCTGATCGATGAAATCCTCTTCCTTGGTCGCCGCCGCAGACCGGCCACGGCCGCCACGGCGCTGCGCACGATACGCGCTCACCGGCTGGCGCTTGGCATAGCCGGCATGCGAGAGCGTCACCACCACGTCTTCGGGCGAAATCAGATCCAGGATGTCCAGGTCTTCTTCGCTGTGACGGATCTCGGTGCGGCGTTCGTCGCCGTACTCTTCGCGGATATTGATCAGCTCGTCGCGGATCACCTGCAGCAGCACGTCGGGATTTTCCAGGATGCGGATCAGGCCCTGGATCACCTCGAGCAACTGCTTGTACTCGTCGGTCAGCTTTTCCTGCTCCAACCCGGTCAGGCGATGCAGGCGCATTTCCAGGATCTGCGAGGCCTGCACTTCACTGAGCTGGTAGAAGCCGTTGGCCAGGCCCACGCCCGGCGCCAGGTCTTCCGGCTTGGAGGCTTCGGCACCAGCGGCGCCTAGCAACGCACCGACCAGACCCGGTTCCCAGGTCTTGGCCAGCATGCGCTCGCGCGCTTCCTGCGGATTGGCCGAGGTCTTGATCAGCTCGATCATCTCGTCGATGTTGGCCAACGCGACGGTTAGACCTTCCAGCACATGCGCGCGCGCGCGCGCCTTACGCAGCTCAAAGATGGTGCGGCGGGTCACCACTTCGCGGCGGTGGCGGATGAACGCCTGCAGCATCTGCTTGAGGTTCATCAACTGCGGGCGGCCGTCGATCAGCGCCACCATGTTGATGCCAAACACCGACTCCATCTGGGTCTGCTGATACAGGTTGTTGAGCACAACCTCGGCCGACTCGCCGCGCTTGACCTCGATGTAGATGCGCATGCCGTCCTTGTCGGACTCGTCGCGCAGCTCGCTGATACCTTCGAGCTTCTTTTCCTTGACCAGCTCGGCGATCTTTTCGATCAGCCGTGCCTTGTTCACCTGATAGGGGATCTCAGTGACGATGATCGCTTCACGGCCGTTGTCGGCCACTTCCACGTCGGCCTTGGCGCGCATGCGCACGCGGCCACGGCCGGTGCGGTAACCGGCAGCGATGCCGGCGGTGCCGTTGATGATGCCGGCGGTGGGGAAATCCGGGCCGGGGATGTACTCCATCAGACCTTCGACATCCAGCTCCGGCGTGTCGATCAAGGCGATGCAGGCGTTGATCGCCTCGGTCAGGTTGTGCGGCGGGATATTGGTGGCCATGCCCACCGCGATACCGGCCGAGCCATTGACCAGCAGGCTCGGGAACCGGGTCGGCATGACCGTCGGTTCCAGTTCCTTTTCGTCGTAATTGGGCTGGAAATCGACAGTTTCCTTGTCGATGTCGGCCATCAGCTCATGCGCCAGCCGCGACATGCGCGACTCGGTGTAACGCATCGCCGCGGCGGAGTCGCCATCGACCGAACCGAAGTTACCCTGGCCGTCCACCATCATGTAGCGCAGCGAGAACGGCTGCGCCATGCGCACCAGCGTGTCGTACACCGACTGGTCGCCGTGCGGGTGGTACTTACCGATGACGTCGCCGACGATACGCGCCGACTTGAAGTAGGCCTTGTTGCTGTGTGCGCCCAACTCGTGCATGGCGTACAGGACGCGGCGGTGCACGGGTTTGAGGCCATCACGGGCATCGGGGAGTGCGCGGCCCACGATCACGCTCATCGCGTAATCGAGATAGCTCTTGCGCATCTCGTCTTCCAGATTGACCTGGATGATTTCCTTGGCGGTTTCTGCCATTCGGGTTCCGTAAGTGAGGTGGCGGGCGAGCCGGAAAGCCGCGTCGGGGGCGCCTTGGTCACAGGCTGCCGACCCCACGCTCCCGCCGATCGATTCAAGCCCCGGATTGTATCACGAAGGGGCACCACGATGCCGCCGGTTTACCGGCCAGAAACAAGCACTTGCAGGATTTTGACGGGGCGATGCGGCGATAGTGCGCCGCACTGGCCTCAGCCGCCGAACGCCGCCCGCATGCGCGCCAGGTCCGGCTGCGCGATTACTCCGCGCTCAGTGACGATCGCATCGATCAGGCTGCCGGGGGTGACGTCGAACACCGGATTCCAGGCATGGATGCCGTCGGCCACCGTGCGCACACCGCCGACCCCGAACAACTCGCCCGGATCGCGCTGCTCGATCTCGATCTGCTCGCCGCTGGCGGTATCCATGTCCACCGTGGACGACGGCGCCACCACCATGAACTTGACGCCATGGTGCCGCGCGGCGATCGCCAGCTGATAGGTGCCGATCTTGTTGGCGGTATCGCCGTTGGCGCAGATGCGGTCGGCGCCGACGATGACCCATTGCACCAGCCCGGACTTCATCAGATGCGAGGCGGCAGAATCGGCGATCAGGGTCGCGTCGATGCCATCCTGCTGCAGCTCCCACACGGTCAGGCGCGCGCCCTGCAACCACGGCCGGGTCTCGCCGGCAAACACCTTGGCGATGCGCTGCTGCGCCACCCCAGCACGGATCACGCCCAGCGCGGTACCGAAGCCGGCGGTGGCCAGCGAACCGGTATTGCAATGGGTCAGCACGCCGCTGCCGGCATCAATCAACGCCGCACCGAGTGCGCCCATCTGCCGGTTGGCCGCCAGGTCTTCATCGACGATGGCCTGCGCCTCGCGCGCGATCACCTCGCGCCAGTCGGCACCGGCAGCGCCGAGCACGCGACGCATGCGCATCAGCGCCCAGGCCAGGTTGACCGCGGTCGGACGCGCGGCATTGAGCCGCAACAGCGCCGGTTCGAGCTTCTGCAAGGCCGCACTGCCGTCGTCGGCAACGATGTCGCGCGCCGCCAGCACCACGCCCCACCCGGCCGCAATGCCGATCGCCGGCGCGCCGCGTACCGCCAGCGAATGGATCGCCTCGGCCACCGCATCGCTGGTATCGCACCGCACATGCTCGACCACGAAGGGCAGCTTGCGTTGATCGAGCAGTTCCAGGGCATCGCCAGTCCACAGCAACGGGCGGATATGGTCGTAGCGGGCGTAGTCGATATGGGCGCTGTCGTTCATCCGGACATTGTAAGTCATGCCCTGCCTGCAACCACGCACGCAGACCATCGTGACTGGTCCTTGCCCGCCTTCGCGGGACCTTGCGCGGCATGGATGCCGCGTGCGCCTACATGGACTTACTTGCGGCGTGTCCCGCGATGGTCCGTAGGCGGGCCCTGCAGCAAAAACGCGCAGCGTCGAGGGCGCGGTGCCCTCACCGCTTGCGGGACACGCCGTGAACCCATCCCTGGGGGCTCGGTGGCGGCATCCATGCCGCCAC
>NZ_JAJGQM010000055.1 GCF_020784175.1 Xanthomonas campestris pv. asclepiadis | reverse complement strand
TCGACGCCCAAACTGCCAGAATCCGAACAGATAAGGCTCTTACGCGGCATCCATGCCGCGTAAGGTCCCGCGACGGTAAGCGGGCAAGGACCAGGCGAGATGGTCGGTGCGCATGGACGCGCCGTGCATGCCGTACGCCCGTGCGATGCGATGAGCGGCAGTGCGGTGTGATCGGTTCTCTGCGATGCGAGCAATCTCGCTGCCGTGCCGAGATCACTTCACTCGTTAACGAAGGCGCGTCTGGCCAACACGTTCCGCCATCGCTACGACGTTCGAAAAGAGTTATTAGCCACGCTTATTCCCCGCGCAGCACCTGCGCCAGGAACGGCGCAGTGCGGCTGCCGCGCTGCCGCGCAACCGCCTCCGGTGCACCCGCCGCCACGACAGCGCCACCCGCACCGCCCGCGCCCGGCCCCATGTCCAGCACCCAATCGCTGCTGGCGGCCACGCGCATGTCGTGTTCGACCACGATCACCGTGTTGCCGGCCTCCACCAGGCCTTGCAGCTGACGCATCAAGGTATCCACGTCGGCCGGATGCAGGCCGGTGGTCGGCTCGTCCAGCACATACACGGTGTCGCGCCGCTGCGCACGTTGCAGTTCGGTCGCCAGCTTGATGCGCTGCGCTTCGCCACCAGACAGTTCGGTGGCCGGCTGGCCAAGCCGCAGGTAGCCCAGCCCCACTTCGCGCAACACCTGCAGCGGACGCAGCACGCTGGCATCGTCGGCAAAGAATGTGGCGGCCTGGTCCACCGTCATCTCCAGCACCTGCGCAATGGTGTGGCCACGCAGCGCGATCTCCAGGGTCTTGGCGTTGTAGCGCGCGCCGTGGCAGGTGGGGCATGGCGCGTAGACGCTGGGCATGAACAGCAATTCCACGTGCACCGAGCCCTCGCCCTCGCAGGTGGCGCAGCGGCCCTTGGCGACGTTGAACGAAAACTGCCCCGGGTCGTAACGGCGGCGGCGTGCGGCCGGTGTGGCGGCGAACAGCTTGCGCACCGGATCGAACAGGCCGGTGTAGGTGGCCAAGTTTGAACGTGGCGTGCGGCCGATCGGTTTCTGGTCCACCCGCACCAGGCGGCGCACCTGGTCGAGCCCGCCGACGATCGCACCACCCAGCGGCACCTGCGTGCCGCGCTCCAGCGGGTCCAGCGCTTCGTCTTCCTCTGCCGGGGTTTGTCCAAGATGGGCAGCCAGCAACTCCACCAATGCCTGGCTCACCAGCGACGACTTGCCCGAGCCGGACACACCGGTCACGGTGGTGAACACACCCAGCGGCAGGTCCACATCCAGCTCGCGCACATTGTTGCGGGTGATGCCCCGCAACTGCAGCCAACCGGTGGCCGCACGCGCATGGCTGTGCACCTGCGGCGGGCTGCCGAACAGGTAACGCCGCGTGGACGAGCCCTCCACCTGCTCCAGCCCAGCGGGCGGGCCGCTATACAGCACCTGCCCACCGTGCACGCCGGCAGCCGGGCCGACGTCGACGATCCAGTCGGCGTGGCGGATCACATCCACCTCGTGTTCGACCACGAATACCGAATTGCCCGCGGCCTTGAGCTGATCCAGCGCGCCCAGCAAGGCCTGCGCATCGGCCGGATGCAGGCCCGCCGATGGCTCGTCCATCACATACACCACGCCGAACAGCTGCGAGCGGATCTGCGTGGCCAGCCGCAGCCGTTGCAGCTCGCCCGGCGACAGCGTCGGCGTGCTGCGCTCCAGGCTGAGATAGCCCAGGCCCAGCGCCTGCACCACGGCAATCCGCGCGCGCAGGTCGGCGGCGATGCGTTGCGCAGCGATCGCCTGCTCGGGATGCGTGTCGGCCTGCTTGCGCTTGTCGTTACGCTTGCGCTGGCCATCGGCATCTTCGGCAGCCGGGCGCAGCAAGTCGGCCACCTCGTCCAGCGGCCGCCGCGACAGCTCGCCGATGTCCAGGCCTGCAAACGTCACCGACAGCGCTTCGCGCCGCAGCCGCTTGCCGTCGCACTGCGGGCACTGCGTGCTGATCAGGTACTGCGCCGCGCGCTTTTTCATCTGCGCGCTCTGCGTGGTGGCAAAGGTATGCAGCACATAGCGCCGCGCACTGGTGAAGGTGCCCATGTAGCTGGGCTCCTCCTTGCGGCGCAGCGCGCGCCTGACCTCGTCCAGGCTGTAGCCGGCATACACCGGCACCACCGGTTGCTCGTCGGTGTAGAGGATCCAGTCGCGGGTCTTCTTCGGCAGCTTGTGCCACGGCTGGTCCACGTCGTGGCCGAGCGTGGTGAGGATGTCGCGCAGGTTCTGGCCATGCCAGGCACCTGGCCAGGCGGCGACCGCGCGATCGCGAATGCTCAGCGTGGGATCCAGCACCATGGTCGCTTCGGTCGCATCGTAGATGCGCCCCAGGCCGTGGCAGGTCGGGCAGGCACCGGCCGGGGTATTGGGCGAAAAGCCGTCGGCATAGATGATCTCCTGCCCCGGCGGATAGCTGCCCGCACGCGAATACAGCATGCGCAGGGAATTGGAGATGGTGGTGACGCTGCCCACCGACGAGCGCGCACTCGGCGCGCCGCGCGCCTGCTGCAAGGCCACCGCCGGCGGCAATCCTTCGATGGAATCCACCTCCGGCACGCCAACCTGGTCGATCAGGCGCCGCGCATATGGCGAGATCGAATCCAGGTAGCGCCGCTGCGCTTCGGCGAACACGGTACCGAACGCCAGCGACGACTTGCCCGAGCCGGACACACCGGTGAACACCACCAGCGCATCGCGCGGGATGTCCACGTCCACGTTCTTGAGGTTGTGCTCGCGCGCACCGCGCACGCGCACCAGGCCGGAGGAAGACGAGATTACGTTGGACATGACCACCAGACCGACATTCGACAGCGCCCTAGCCTAGCGCGGCGCGCATGCAGCCGATGTCAGGGGCAACGGCCAGTCCTGCGGCGCCTGACGCTGATCGCCTGGACATGCGTCAATCGAGGGCCCAGCAGCAAACGCGCAGCGTCGAGTGCGCGGTGCCCTCACCGCTTGCGGGACACGCCGTGAACCCATCCCTGGGGGCTCGGTGGCGGCATCCATGCCGCCACACGGTCCCGCAACCGGCAAGGACACCGCACCAGACGGTTGTTCGGCTACCTTATAAAAACCAAGCACACCGATCATCTTGACTGGCCCTTGCCCGCTCACCGTCGCGGGACCTTACGCGGCATGGATGCCGCGTAAGAGCTTACATGGACGTACTTGCAGCGTGTCCCGCGATGGTGGGCGGGCAAGGGCCCTGCAGCCAACTCGCAGCGTCGAGGGCGCGGTGCGCTCACCGCTTGCGGGACACGCCGTCAGCGAAGGTCGCAGATCAGCTGCGTACAACGCGATCAGCCCAGCGCGTGCGCCGGCACCGGCTGCTCGCCGGTCTCGGCCAAGGCCTGCATGCGTGTCACCACGCCAGTGAACAACCGCGCGGTGGCGGCATCGCGCGTGCGGAAGATCGCTTCCAGCTCGCCGTAATACCACAGCGTGCCGGCGCGCCCGGCGGTGAACACGTTGAAGATGTCCTGGCCCACATCCGGGTTTTCCAGGTCCTGCACGATGGTGCGCGCGTTATAGAGCTTGTCGCAGCCGGACACCAGCAAGGCGCGCTCGGGCGTGTTGCGCAGGTGGTCCAGATAGGCCAGCTTGCGTTCGCGCCAGTCGCGTTTGCGCGCGCTGTCGGTGTTGTCCACCTCGGCCTTGTCTTCGGCAGTGGCATCGGTGCATGCCATCACGATGTCGGCCACCGCATCACCGAACTGCGCGCGGATCGAGGCTTCATGGCCGCCACCGCAATCTTCCACCACATCGTGCAGCAGCCCGGCGATGGCCTGGTCTTCGTCGCCGCCGCATTCCAGCACCAGCGTGGACACGCCCAGCAAGTGGCTCAGATATGGAATCTGCGTGCCCTTGCGCACCTGCCCGGCATGGGCGATGCGCGCGTAATCCACGGCCAGGGCGTAACGTTCGGTGAGAGCGGTCATGGGGCGTCCGATGCGAGTGAGGACGCATTATCGCCGAGCGCGGTGACGCGTCAGGTGAGGATGGCGCGAGGATGCGTGTGCAGACTCAATGACGCGGCGTTGCGGCCGATACCGCTAGGCTCACCCCACGCCGCACGATTGCCCAGCCATGCCCACGCTTCCTGTTTGCAACGCCTGCCGCGACGGCCAGGACTTTCCCACCGCCATCACCATGGCGTTCCAGCCGATTGTGGATGTGTCCACCCGCAGCATCTACGCCGGCGAAGCGCTGGTGCGCGGGGTCAACGGCGAATCGGCCGGCAGCATCCTGGCCGCGGTGGATGAGCGCAACCGCTACGCCTTCGACCAGGCCTGCCGCATCAAGGCGATCGAATGCGCCGCGCAGATCGCGCTGCCGGCCTTGTTGTCGATCAACTTCATGCCCAATGCGGTCTACAACCCCGAGCACTGCCTGCGCGCCACGCTCTCGGCCACCGCGCAGTACGGCTGGCCACTGGACGCCATCATTTTCGAAGTCAGCGAACAGGAACACCTGGCCGAGCCGGCGCATCTGCTCGACATCATGCGTACCTATCAGGCACGCGGCCTGAAGACTGCCATCGACGACTTCGGCGCCGGCTATTCCGGCCTTGGCCTGCTGGCCGACTTCCAGCCGGACCTGCTCAAGCTGGACATCGCTCTGGTGCGCGGCATCGACGCCGACCGCAGCCGCCAGGCCATCGTCCGCCACACCACCCGCATGTGCGAAGAACTCGGGATCGCGGTCATCGCCGAAGGCATCGAACACCCGGACGAATGCCGCGCCCTGCGCGACATGGGCATCCACCTGCAGCAAGGCTATCTGTTCGCCCGCCCGCAGATCGGCGAACTGCCGCAGGTGCATTGGCCAGAATAGGCATCAGGCGCGCCACCACGCCAGCGTGTAGCTCCGCTACGGCCCCGGCAGCTGCCGCACGCAGTGTGATGATGTGTCGGGCCAGCGACCTCAGATCGCGCGTACCGAGTGGTAACAGCCTGATGGCCTGGGAACGGAGGAATCGAGCCACCACAAGCACTCGCTCTTCCGATTCCCGATTCCCGATTCCCGATTCTCTATTCCCGATTCTCTATTCCCCAGCGCTGGCCAGCTCGGAAGCCGGCACCGGATTGGCCTGATGTGCCAGGTACTGATGGATCTGCGCAACCACCGCCGCGCCCTCGCCCACCGCCGCGGCCACCCGCTTGACCGAGCCGGCCCGCACATCGCCGATGGCGAACACGCCGGGGCGGTTGGTTTCCAGCGGCAGGCAGGCCGGCACGCCATCCCCACGCGCGTTGCCGGTGACGACGAAACCACGCTTGTCCATCTCGACGCATTGCTGCAGCCAACCGGTGTTGGGGTCGGCACCGACGAACAGGAACAGATGCCGCAACTCCACCCGCGTAGTCTGCCCGTCGGCGCGTGTGCGCAACACCGCCGCCTGCAGACCACGCTCCGGATCGCCTTCCAGCGCGGACACTTCGGTGCCGGCATGCAGCTGCACGTTCGGCAGCACGGCGATGCGATCGATCAGATATTGCGACATCGACGATTCCAGCCCTTCGCCGCGAATGATCAGGTGCAGCTCCTTCACCCGCGGTGCCAGGAACGCCACCGCCTGGCCGGCCGAATTGCCACCGCCCACCAGCGCCACCACGCCGCCCTCGCACAGCCGTGCTTCCACCGGCGAGGCCCAGTACGACACGCCGTGGCCTTCGAAACGGTCCAGCCCTTCGATCTCCGGACGCCGGTAACGCGCACCCGAAGCGATCACCACGGTGCTGGCCAGCAGCTGTTTGCCGTCGGCCAGATCCAGCTTCAGCGCGCCGTCGTCGCGGCCGCATTCCAGCGTGCCGGCCTCGATCGGAATCGCCAGCTCGGCGCCAAATTTCAACGCCTGGTTGTAGGCCCGCCCGGCCAGCGCCTGGCCGGAAATGCCGGTCGGAAAGCCCAGGTAGTTTTCGATCCGTGCCGACGCGCCGGCCTGCCCGCCGATGGCGCGCTGGTCCAGCACCAACACCGACAGGCCTTCGGAGGCCGCATACACCGCCGTCGCCAGACCGGCCGGGCCGGCACCGACGATGGCCACGTCGTAGCGCTTGTCCGGGTCGATGTCCGGGGTCATGCCCAGGCAATGCGCCGCTTCGGCATCGCTGGGCTGACGCAGCACCCGCCCGCTGGGGCACACCATCACCGGCAGTTCCTGCTCCTGGATGCCGAAGCGCTGCACCAACGCGCGGCCTTCCTCGTCGGAGGCATCGATCACCGTGTTCGGGTAACCGTTGCGGGTGAGAAAGCCCTGCAACCGGGTCAGGTGCGGATCGTCCGGCTCGCCGATCAGCACCGAGCCCGAGGCATCGCCTTCGATCAGGCCGACCCGGCGCAGGATCAACGCACGCATCACCACCTCGCCCACTTCGGCCGAGCTGATCATCAGCGCGCGCAGATGCGCGGTGTCGAACGGCAGCGCCAGGCAGCCCTGCGGGCCGGCACGTCCGCCGGCCAGCGACGCGCGCCCGGCGAGTTGACTCACCTCACCGGTGAACTGCCCGGGCGTGTGCGAGGTGACCGGCTTTTCGTTGCCCAGCCCGTCGCGCCGAACCACTTCGATGGCGCCTTCCAGCACCACCCACACCGGCGCGTGCGCATCGCCCACGTCGAAGACGAGCTCGCCCGCATCGAAACGCTGCGCCGGCCCGCTGGCAAAACGCCGCGTGATCGCCAATTGGCCCGAGTCCAGCTCGGGAAACATCTGATGGTGGCGGGTATCGGCCAGGGACATGGAAGGGCGACGCTGAGGGGGGAGTACATGCAAGCATGGCCAGCCGTGAGGGCGATGGCAATCACCCGAATGGGCCATGCCGGGCGCGACAGAGCGAGCATGCGCGCGCAGCGCGGGTGGGTACGCCAGTGCGGTGTGCGCAGGCACAACGCATCACGCAGGTGTCAGCGCATCGCACGCTCACCAGCGGCGATCGGCATGATCGGCCGCAACCGTGCGCGCAGAACGTAGCTGACGCAGCCGCTGCGCTGGTTGCCAAGCGAACACGGCCCTGGAGCCGCTGCTGGTACGCAGCACTCGAACGCTCCGATTGCTCCTGTTGCAGCTGTTGCTCGGGTTGCTCTGGTTACTCCGCTTGCTCCGCAGCAAGCCGACAAACGTGCACCACGCCTTCTCAGCCAGGCGCCGCTTGCACCGGCTCCCAGTGCGGCCCGTGCTGGCCGGCGGCCATGCGCTCGGCCGGGCGCACGCGAAACACCACGCTGATGCGCTCACCCACCGCACGTGCGGTCTTGGCAATGCCGTGCTCGTGGCTCAGTTGCGAGGCATGGCTCATCGCCAACAGGCTTCCCGGCGCCAGTTCCACAGCGATCGCACGCGTATTGCCGTCCTTTCCGCGCAGCTGCATCCGCCGCGTCGCGCCCAGCGACACCAATGCAATCGGATGCGGCGCCTGCAGCGTCTGCAACTTGTCGTGATGCATGGCCACGCTGTCGCGGCCGTCGCGATACAGATTCAGGCCCACGGCGTTATACGGTGCAGGCAACACGGTCTGCACTGCATCGAGCAGCGCCCGCAACGGCAAAGCCGGCGGCAGCGGTGCATCCAGCCGATACGAGGCCAGCAGGCGCGGCACCTCCACCACACGGTCGTACATCTCGCGGCGCTGGCTGCGCCAGTCGGTCGCCTGGCGCAACGCGGCAAAGCACTGCTGCGCCATGGCAGGCGCCAGCAGCTGCGGCCAATAGCGCACGCCGCCTTGCGTATCGTGCAGCAGCTGCACGGGCGCGGTGGGAGTATCGAACAGATCCATCCTGGTGCGGACGGTTTGCGCGATTTCAGCAGCCTGCCGTTGTGGTTGTCCCGCAGCCGAAGCCCCGCGTTCGCACGCTATCTCGCAGCTGCTGGCATTGCGCTCGTTCCGTGCAGAAAAGGCGACCGATTTGCGCATCCGCTGCCTCCTGCGCGCAACGCCCGCAACCTCTCAAAGACAGGCGTACGCATCACCGCGGCAAGCCGTGCACCGGTTAGCGAGCTCAACGATGCAGCCATGGATGCCATGCGATCAGGCCCGACAGCTGTGCTACGGTCCGGCGCTGCATCCGCCTGGAACCGTTCGCATGCAGCATCGCTCGATCGCCTTCTCTCCGCTGCGTTGGCTGGCGTTGCTTGCCGCCTGCGTTACCTTCGCCGGCAACGCGGCGCCACGCGCGGACGACGCGGGTTTCAGCGCGGTGGATCCGTTTATCGGCACCGGTGGCGAAGGCCACACCTATCCCGGCGCCACGGTGCCGTTCGGCATGGTGCAGCTGAGCCCGGACACGCAGATCAAGCAGCGCAAGGAGGCCTATGGCTGGGCCGCCGGTTACCGACATGGCGACAGCACGATTGTCGGCTTCTCGCACACGCACTTTTCCGGCTCCGGGCATTCGGACCTGGGCGATGTCCTGCTGATGCCGCAAACCGGCCAGGTCAAGCTCGAACGCGGCGATGTCGCCACACCGGGCAGCGGCTACACCGCGCAGTTCGACCATGCCAGCGAGCAGGCACAGCCCGGCTATTACGCGGTGACCTTGAAAGACCGCAACATCCGCGCCGAACTCACCGCCAGTGCGCGCGTGGGTGTGCATCGCTATCAGTTCCCCAAGGGCGTACCGGCGCATGTGCTGGTGGACCTGCGCACCAGCCTGTACGACTACCCCGGCAAGGTGCAGTGGTCGCGGCTGCGCGTGCGCGGCGACGGCACCGTCACCGGCTTTCGTGAAACCCGTGGCTGGGCACCCGGCCGCCAGCTGTACTTCGCCATGCGCTTTTCGCGCCCGCTCACCGCCAAGCAATTGCACGACACCGAGCAGGACATCCCGTACAAGGGCTTTCCGCCGCCGGGCGAGAAGAATCCCGCGCAGCGCGCACAGATCGAAGGCCGGCAACTGGTCGGCGTGTTCGATGTTGCCAACGATGGCACGCCGCTGGTGGTCAAGGTCGCGCTGTCGCCGGTCAGCGAGGCCGGCGCCATCGCCAATCTCGATGCGGAGGTGCCCGGTTTCGATTTCGACCGCGTGCGTGCCGATGCGCGCGCACAGTGGACACAGGCGCTGTCGGCGATCGACGCGCAAGGCACGCCGCAACAACGCACCCAGCTCTACACCGCGCTGTACCACACCCTGCTCGGCCCCACCCTGTTCATGGACAGCGACGGCCAGTACCGCGGGCCGGACAATGCCGTGCATCAGGCGCGTGGCTGGACCAACTACTCCACGTTCTCGTTGTGGGATACCTACCGCGCCCTGCATCCGCTGCTGACCCTGGTGCAGCCAGCCCAGCGCACCAGCGACATGGTCAACTCACTGCTCGCGTCGCGCCGCGACAGCGCCTACGGCATCCTGCCGGTCTGGGCGTTCCACGGCCTGGAAACCTGGTGCATGATCGGCTACCACGCCGTGCCGGTGATCGCCGACGCCTACATGAAAGGCATCGGCGGCTTCGATGCCAACGAAGCATTGGACGCCATGGTCGCCAGCGCCAACTACGGCCCCTACGACGGCATCGCGCAGTACCGTGAGCTGGGCTATGTGCCCATCGATGAAGAAGGCGAAGCCGCCTCCAAGACGCTGGAATACGCCTTCGACGACTGGACCATCGCGCGCATGGCCGACAAGCTCGGCAAGCCCGCCATCGCCGCAGAATTCAGCAAGCGCGCCGGCAACTGGAAGCACGCCTTCGACCCGGCCACCGGCTACATGCGCGCGCGCACCCGTGCCGGCAACTTCCGCGCGCTGTTCGACCCCTCGGCCAGCGGCTACGGCAGCGACTACACCGAAGGCAATGCCTGGCAGTACTCCTGGTATGTGCCGCAGGACGTCGCAGGACTTGCAGCCGCACATGGCGGCGACGACCAACTGCTCGCGCGCCTGGATGCGGTGTTCGATGCCAAGGTCGACCCCAAGGTGTTCGCGCACATGGAAGACATCACCGGCCTGATCGGCTGGTACGCGCACGGCAACGAACCCAGCCACCATGTCGCCTATCTCTACGCCTACGCCGGCCAGCCCTGGCGCACCCAGGCGCGGCTGACCCAGATCATGGACACCCAATACCACGCCGGCCCCGAAGGCCTGGCCGGCAACGACGATCTCGGCCAGATGTCGGCCTGGTACGTGTTCACCACGCTGGGCTTCTATCCGGTGGCACCGGGCAGCAACCAGTACATCATCGGCCGCCCGTTCCTGCCGCGCGCCACGCTCAACCTGCCCAATGGCAAGCGCTTCAGCGTGATCGCCGATGGCCTGAGCAAGGCGCGCAGCTACATCGGCAGCGCCACCCTCAACGGCCAGCCGCTGACCCGCGCCTACCTCACGCACGAGGAAATCCAGGCCGGCGGCGAGTTGCGCTTGCGCATGCAGGCCACGCCGAACACGCAATGGGCCACCGATCCGGCGCAGCGGCCGTATTCGATGTCGACGCAGACGCGCTGAGTCAGTAGTGGATGCCCATGCGCAGCCCGCAGGCATCGCGCTCCACCACCGCCGGCAGGCTGCCGGCGGTGCCCGCGGCAATGCGCTGCGCGCTCCAGCAGGCCACCAGGGCATCCAGCACATCGTCCGGCTTGGCCAGCGCACGCGGCACACGCTCCAGTAACGCAGCCACCTGCCTGGCGCCGTAGCACTGGCCCAGCAAGGCGGCGCGCTGCTGGTGGCCTGCACTGCTCTTCTTGCCCGCCGCCAGGCCGTGCCCGCCGGCGAGCACGGCGAACGAGACTTCCGGGTGCACCTCGAACACGTGCTGCGCCCATGCCGGGTCGGCGCGCACCGCATCGTCCCAGTCACGAATCTTCGACAGCAGCGCAAACGACTGCACGCCAAAGCCACGCCGGCCGTCGTGGTCCAGCACCCGATGCAGCGCAGAGGCTTCCGCCTGCGTACGCGCATGCAACATGCCCCGCAGTGGCGCGGCAAAGATGCTGCATGCGCGGCGCCCACCGACAAAGCGCCGCGCCTGCACATCCGCAACGCGGGGTGCGTGCTCGCTCAAGCCGATCGGAATGTCCACGCCAAGCACAGCGACGCCGCCCAATGCGCTCCCCAGCGCGGCAACACTGGGGTAGCCGGCGAACTGCAAGCCATCGCCGGCCTCCCACACCGCCAGCCAGCCGCTGCCGGCGCCATCGATCCCTACACACTGCATTGCTGTCCTCCCGGTCTGCCGTGCGTGCACGGCGCTACGGCATCGCCCGCACGCTAGCTGCGTGACGCGTTCACATCATGCACAACATTCGTTCACCCGCACGCATCGCCATGGTTTCCAGACTGCACTGCATCGGCCGCGGCACGCTGCGGCCTTGTCATCCCCCACTGCAGGAGCCAGTGCATGTCCAGCACCAAGAACCAGTACGAAATGCAGAACCCGCTCACCCAGTTTCCGCAGCCCAAGTTCCCCGAGCAGACCCAGGAAGCGCCAGGCACCATCCATGCATTGCAGCCCAAGGCCGACCATGGCGAGCAGAGCTACCAGGGCTTCGGCCGCCTGAAGGGCCGCAAGGCGCTGATCACCGGCGCCGACTCCGGCATCGGCCGCGCCACCGCGATTGCCTACGCACGCGAAGGCGCCGACATCGTGCTGAACTACCTGCCGGAAGAAGAGCAGGACGCGGCGGAAGTGGTGAAGTTGATCCAGGCCGAAGGCCGCAAGGCCATCAGCATCCCGGGCGACCTGAAGGACGAAGCCTTCTGCAACGAACTGGTGGCACGCGCGGTCAAAGAGCTCGGCGGGCTGGACTTGCTGGTCAACATCGCCGGCAAGCAGACCGCGATGAAGGATATCGCCGACATCACCACCGAGCAGTTCGACGCCACCTACAAGACCAACGTGTACGCGATGTTCTGGCTGTGCAAGGCGGCCATTCCGCACCTGCCGCCGGGCGCATCCATCATCAACACCGGCTCGATCCAGTCCTACCAGCCCTCGCCGACGCTGCTGGACTACGCCTCCACCAAGGCCGCCATCGTCAACTTCACCAAGGGCCTGGCCCAGCAGGTCGCCGACAAGGGCATCCGCGTCAACGCGGTCGCACCTGGCCCGGTGTGGACCCCGCTGCAGCCCAGCGGCGGCCAGCCGCCGGAAAAGATTCCCGAGTTTGGCTCGGAAACCCCGCTCAAGCGTGCCGGCCAGCCGGTGGAGATGGCACCGCTGTACGTGATCCTGGCATCGCAGGAATCCAGCTACGTCACCGGCGAAGTGTTCGGTGCCACCGGCGGCTTGTTGCTGTCCTGAGCAGCCCAGCAAACGCGTTTCCAGCCTAGCGCCGCCACGGCCCCGCCGATTGCTGCGTGCGCAGCGATCGGCATTTCTCCGGTGGCATTTCTTCGGTGGCGTTTCTTCGGAGGGCATTTCTTTGGCGGGTTTCTTTGACGGCGTTTCTTCGGTGGCGTTCTTGGTACCGGCAACGGTATCGACGGGTGACGCATCAATGGGACGTACAGGCACGGTGGTCCGAACGGCGACGCAACGCTGGCTACGAGCACCCGTAAGCTCCCCCTTCTCCCCTCGGGAGAAGGTGCCCGAAGGGCGGATGAGGGTACGCAATCTCCACTAAAACTCCGCCCACAGTCCGCGCTTACTGCATCACCACCACCGTCTGGATCGCATGCGCCGGGATCTCCAACTCACTGGACGCGGCGCCCACATACAGGTTGTAGCGGATCGCCACGTCGCTGGCATTCATCACCACCGTCGCCAGGCTGCCATCGGTATTGAGAAAGGACGTCGTTGCCAGATTGCTGCGGCTGCTGGCCGCACTCACCCGCCGCGCACCGGGGCGGATGAACTTGGAAAAGTGGCCGATATACCAATAGCTCGGCGTGTAGATCACCTCGCCGGTGCGTGTATCGGCATGCACCGGCGCAAAGCAGTAATTGCCCACATGGTTCGGCCCGCCATGTTCGTCGAGCAGGATATTCCAGTCCGTCCAGCCCACCGCCCCATGATTGAGATCGTTGATGATGGCAGTGCCATAGCGCTCGCCGTTGGGCCAATGCTGCAGCTTTGCCGGGTCGAACTTCTCCACCGCCGCTTCGGTCAGCAAGAGCGGCTTATCCGGGTACGCCTGCGCCACCGCCGCCACGTTCTCCACCATCGGCGCGAACCCGGCCCAGGTCTCGTACCAGTGGAAGCCCATGCCCCACGCGTATTTCGCCGCGTCCGGATCGTCGAAGATCACATGCGCGCGGTGCAGCATCATGTCGCGGTTGTGGTCCCATACGATGATCTTGCGGTCGCCATAGCCCGCCTGCTCCATCGTCGGACCAAGATGATTTTTCAGAAAGTCGCGCTCTTCCTCGGCGGAAAACACCATCGACTCCCAGGTCTGCACCGCCATCGGCTCGTTCTGCAGGCTGATGCCCCAGATCGGGATGCCGGCCTTTTCGTAGGCCGCAATGAAACGCGTGTAATAGGTGGCCCAGGCCTGCGCATACGCGGGCAGCAACTTGCCGCCCTTGAGCATGCTGTGGCTGTCTTTCATGAAGGCCGGCGCGCTCCACGGGCTGGCAAATGTCGTCAATGTGCCGCCGGCCGCCGCGATGGCCTGGCGCAGCATCGGAATGCGATAACGCTCATCGTGCCTGACCGAAAAGCTCTTCAGCGCCGCATCGCCGTCCTTGATGTAGGTATAGCTGCCGCTGCTGAAATCCGAGCTGTGGATGGTGGTGCGCGCCAGCGTATAGCCGATGCCCTTTTGTGGGTCGTAGTAGGCAGTGAGCAAGGCGCGCTGCGCAGGCTTGGGCAGCCTGGCGAAGGTCTCGGCACTGGCATCGGTGATCGCCCCGCCGATGCCCAGCACCTCCTGGAAGCGCCGCTGCGGATTGACGAAGATGGAGTTCTCTTTCTCGGTCAACGCATGCCCGGCCTTGGGTGCCTCGGCAGTGCTGGCGCGCATCTGCTGCGCTGCACCTTGGGCGGAGGTGTAGACGCGTAGTGCGCCGGCGGGTGCTGCTGGCGGAACAGCAGCACCCGCAACCGCAGCGTCTACCGCCGTCGATGCGGGCGTGGATGCAGACGGTGCCGTCGATGCCGGCATCGGAATCGGCGTTGCTGCTGTTGCAGATGCTGCTGTTGCAGATGCAGATGCAGATGCAGATGCCAACACCGTTTCAGTCGCAGCACCCCAAACTCCCAGAACCCCCACCATCGACCACGCAATCGCTCGCTTCACCGTGCACCCTCCCAGGTTGGTGACCAAGCCTAACCGAGCAACGCGGCGCAACATCGCGCAACAAACGAGCGCAACCATGCACCCTTCCACCATCGGACATTCCCTTCTCCCCTCGGGAGAAGGCGGCCCGAAGGGCCGGATGAAGGTACGTCTGCTAAGAGTGCAACCTGCCCCCTGCAATCAAGGCAACAACATAAACTCCATCTGGAAAGACAGCCCCACTAATCCAGCAGGCCTACCCTCACCCCAACCCCTCTCCCGCTGGAGAGGGGCTTTGGTCAGCGTGCGGCATCACCGCGACGCGCGTCGATCAGCGGCGCGCCAACCGATCCAGAATCCCAGGCACTTCCAACCCCAGCTCGCGCGCCAGAAACCCCACCGGCCCGATCCGCTTGGCCAACTGCCTGCCCGCCGCTGCATGCACAAACACGCCCCATAGCGCAGCGCCCAACGCATCGCAGCCGCGCGCGGCAAAGCCGGCAATCAATCCCGCCAGGACATCGCCAGACCCGGACGTGCCCAACCCGGATGCGCCCCCGCGATGCATCCACAACGCACCGTCGGGCCCGGCGATGAAACTGTCCGCACCCTTGACGATCACCACGCTGCGCAGCTTCTGCGCAAACTTCAGCGCGTACTCCCCCGGCGCCGCTTCCACCGCTGCCTTGTCGTCGCCGGCCAGGGTCGCCATCTCGCCCGCATGCGGCGTCAGCACGAACGGCCGCCCGATCGGCGCCCGCAAGCCACGCGACAACGCGCCGGCATCCAGCACCAAGGTGCACACCGCCTGCTCGGCGGCGCGCCTGACCATCGCCGTGGTGGTGGCCGACGACGCCATGCCCGGCCCGATCACTGCCGCATCGCAGGCCACCATTGCCCCATCCAGTGCGCGGTGCCCGCGCACGATCTCGCCCTGGCCGTTCTGCGCCAACCCCAGTACCAGCGCCTCCGGTACCGCCAAGGCCATGCCCGGCGCCACACTGGCCGCGGTGGCGATCTGCAGCTTGCCGGCACCGGTGCGCAGCGCCGCCTCGCCGGCCAGCAGCACCGCACCGGGCACACGCATCGAGCCACCCACGATCAACACGCGCCCGCGCTGCTCCTTGTCGCCCCCCGGGGCCGGCAACGGCATCGACCGCAAGGCGGCGGCGGTGAGCATGCGGGGGGCGGCCATCAGCGCGCCCCGGCCGGGCGGTCGGACTCGGTGGTCACCGGCTCGTCGGCCAGCTCCGGCGGCACGAACTTGGTGCGCAGCAACTCCAGCGATTGCCCATCGGCCGCAGCCGCGTATTCGGTGACGCCGCAATTGGGCACATCGCCCTCGCGGTCGATGCCCAGAATGGTGGCCTCGTCCATCCGCTCGATCAGGTAGCGGAAGCAATTGACGATCACCTGATGCCCCACGATCAGCACGCGCGCGCCCACATGGTTGCGCTGCAGATCGCCCACCACCCCGCGCAGGCGGAAGATCACATCGCACCAGCTCTCGCCACCGGGCGGGCGGAAGTAGAACTTGCCCACCAGCTTGCGCTGCTCGGCCAGCTCCGGAAAGGTCGCAAGAATGCCGGCCGTGGTGTAGCGGTCGAGCACGCCGAATTCCTTCTCGCGTAAACGCTCGTCCACGCTGACCGACTCGGCCGGCTGGCCCAGCGCACGCGACACCGCAGCGGCGGTCTGGCGCGCACGTATGTAGGTGGAACTCAGGATCAGCGTCGGGCGCTCCTGCTCGGGCAAGCCGGCCATCCACGCCCCCAGCGCCTCGGCCTGGCGCTCGCCAAGCTCCGACAACGGCACATCCGCATCGCGGTGCTCCAGGTCGATCAAGGCTGAGCCATTGGACTCGGCCAGATCACGCGCCACGTTGCCCGCGCTCTGCCCATGCCGCACCACCCACAACCGCGCCGGCCACTGCGCCGAGACACCGGCTACCGCACTGTTCTCACTCACATGCTTCTCCTGCACAACGTCGGCCTCAGGTGTCGCACAGCCGCCGTGAAAACATGGTCGACCAGCGCATCCGTGGCCGGCGTTTCAATACGCACGCGCATCCATGACTGATGGCACAGCAACAAGCGAACGCAACGGACGACGAACGCCGCGCCGCTATACTGCAGCCCCCCACAAGCCCGCCGCCCATGTCCAACGTCCTGTTGCTGCGCACGGCAAAAGAGCGCGAAGAATTGCTGCTGGAAGAGGTGCTGGACGCCACCGAGCAATGCATCGACGCCATCGGCCTGGGCGCCACCAGTTTCGAATTGATCGCCGAGCGCGCCAGGGTCAGCTGCGGCAGCCTGCTGCAACGCTTCGAAGACAAGGACGCGCTGGTGCGCGCATTGCTGGAGCGCAACTACATGCGCGCCATCCGCCAGATGTGGCTGGTGGAACGCCCGGCCAATGTGCACGTGGTGGATTTCATCGCCGGCCTGCTCGAGGAATGGCTGCTGCAGGAAATCAACATCAAGCGCACCCGCATCGACCTGGAACTGCACCTGGCCACCCTGCGCGACCCGGTGCTGGCCGCCTTCATGCGCCGGCAGAGCGCATCGCTGATCGAACACCTCAGCGCCCTGCTCAAGCGCCTGCTACGCGGCCACGCCGACCCGGCCAGCAGCGAACAGGAATTCCAGGCCCGCGTCTTCGCCGTCGCCGCCATGTGCGGCGGCCTGCACAGCGTGATGACCAGCGGCATGGAACTCAACCGCATGCATTTGCAGCTGATCCTGCGGGAGAGTTTGTCGGGGATTTTGAAGTCTGCACCGGTGTAGCTCGGAAAACCGGGCAGGTCAGGCGTGGCCCACCGTGCCACCGCAACCAGCCACGCATAGGATCACCCTTCAACTGCCGGACGATGCGGACGCCTCCGCGGACGCGCGGGCTCTTGCGGCCAAGAGCAGCTGGGTGACCAACGCGCAGGCATCGTCGCCAACGCCGCTGGCGGCGCGCCAGGGCTCTGGGGGCAATCGGGAACGGTCTGCAGTTGCCAGGTTCTGAATATCTGCCGCCAGCGCCACGGCCTCTTCTTCGTTCATCTCACCCCCGAGACCGGCCGCCTCCCCGTGGTTCACCATGGCGATGGCCGCATCCAGACATGCCTCGGTGACGCCCAATTCCTTGGCTCTGTCGGCCTTGCTGACGTTCGCCTGCGGCTGCGCCTGAAGGTAGCGATTTGCCAGATACTGCACCGCAGACAGCGTGCCCATCACCACGGCGTAAGCCAAGGCCGGCGCAAGCGTGACACCCGCATTCTTTTTCCAGGACACCTCCCCTTTTGCATACGCATATGCCGCCGCAGCGGGCGCATGCACCGCGTCAAGAACCGCGGCTTCGGCAGGCCCTGCAACGGCGGAAGCGGCAAACCGCGCTGCGTGCAGCCCGGTGTTCGCGATCTGCACGCCAATGGGAACCTGTCGGGCCCTGAGCCGCGCCGCACGCACGGGCGCACGCGGCAGGTCTTGCTTCAGTTGCGTGTTGGCCTGCGGGTCGCCGCGTTGCGACGGGCAACCCAACTCGCGCGGCGCCTGCACATCGTGTGGATCGTGCCTTGCCGCTCCACGGCCCGCAGAAGTCACTGGGATTGCACTCATGCCTCACCTCTTCTAACAGATTAACCAAAGTGGCTGGGTCACAGTTTGCTATGCAAGCTCCATTGCGCTTTGCGCAAGGCCGAAAAAATAGACGACCTGGCGACGTGCATGCAGCAGAGCGCTCAGCCAGCGGACAATGCAGAGGCCTGCTCAGACGCGCGGTTTTGTGCAGCCGCAAGTAACCGACTGACCAATGTTCTGGGATCGTCGCCGATGCCACTGGCAGCTCCCCAGAGTTCAGGAGGTAATCGAGATCGGTCTGCCATTACCAGGTTCATGAGATCCATGGCCAGTGCGGCCCGCTCCCCTTCGTTCATTTCAGGAGCAGAAGTCTCTGCGTCAGACATGGTGACCATCTCGATGGCGGCATCCAGACAGGCTTCAGTTGTTCCTAACTCCTTCGCCCTGTCTGCCTTTGTGACGGTTGCCTGCGCTTGCGCTTGCACATACCAAGCCGCCAGGCGCCCAACCGAATACAGCGTGCCTACCACAGCAGACATGGCCAGAGCTGGTGCAGCCGCAGTCACTGCGTAGTCTTTCCGCCGCGCATCGCCATATAAGTAGCCATCAATTACTGCGGCAGGCACCGACAAGGCATTCAAGCCGCAAGTTAAGGCGGGGACGCTTGCCACCGCGACGCCGAAATTTGCCGCCTGCATACCAATGTTCGCGATCCGGACGCCGATGGGCGTGTGGGGGTTTCTAACGAGCTCTGCGTGGCGCACTGGCGGCCGTGGTCTCAGGTTCTGCGTCAGTTGTGGATTGACGTGCGGGTCGCCCTGCTGCGAGGACAAACCCTCTGCATGCCAAGTCGGTACAGAGTCTTGATCTCGTCTTGCTCCTCTCTGCGTTGCCGAGGTCAGGTTCACAGGACGCATGCTTCACCTCTTCAATCGATACGTGCACCACTATTCCAGTTCAACGTCAATGTGCTTGACGACAAACCGAACAATCGCAGCTTCTGGCGAAACCGATAAACCCGTATCTTCCGGACGACAAAACACCGACATGCTGGCAACAACAGTGCAGTCGTGTGCGGCCGCTCGACTGCCGGGAGTCGCTCACAAATAAAGTAGAGATAGCGTCACGTGGGCAGCATAGAAATGCTCAAGACGGCGATCCATCTGTGAATCGTAGATGCGCGCTGAACATGCTGATGTTCACGTTTCCGTACCGACACTTTGCAACAGGACGCCTTCGCTTCGTGTCGTTGTAAAGCCCTTCGCTGAAAGATTTCCCAGAAGAATGGAGTCGTGTTCATAGTGATCTGCCATTAACCGACATCCACGCGAGGATAGCAAATGGATTCCATCAGGAATCAACCCACGCACCAGGTGCCCGTGAGCCCACCGGACACGCACGGCCACGCAGACAAGCACCACCCTGGCGGCGCGTCGATGGATCGCCCTGCCGCCAGCTGCGAGGCCCCCGACGGGATACTGCAGGCGTTGCCGCGGAAAAGCCTCCCCAGCGCTGCTGTCCTCAAACGCTCACGCAGTGCCCCGCCACTAACCGTCGACCAGCTGCCAATGCCTACCGAAGTGGATGCCCAAGGCGGCACGCGCCTGACGCGTCAGCAAGCGAACATGCTGCTGGAGCCCAGCTCCTCCCACACATCAGCATTGCCACGAAAAAGTCCCGCTGGCGCTGCTGTCCTCAAACGCTCACAGAGTGCCCCGCAACTGAACGCCGCCCTGCTGCAGATGCTTGCCGAACTCGGCGCCCAAGGTGGCACGCGTCTGACGGACGAGGAAGAGAAAGTGCTGCAGGAGCTGCGCTCCCGCAAACCAGACCAACCCTACGACATGGTGCTGTTTACCGACCCGAACAAGGACCCCGACGATGTGGCTACCTATGTCATGTGCAAGCAACTGCAGGTCGACGGCTTTGTGCGCCTTAGCGATGTTGCGGTGACGTTGGGCGATGCCAGCGTGCGCGAGAAGCGCGCCCGGTTTGCCAAGGGCGTGTTCAACCACATGGGCCTACCCGAGGTACGTGTCTCGCACGGGCAGGATTACCCGATGACTGAGAAACAGGCCAAGGACCACGCCACGTTCCTGGAGCAAGGCAATGACTTGCTCGCGAAAACGGACGAACTTCATGGCAACAGCCTGCCAGCGCTGGAAGAGCGACTGAAGCAAGCAAAACAGCGGGTGAAATTGGTGGTGATTGCAGGCATGACCGATGCCGATGCGCTGGTCTATAGATATCCGGAACTTGTGCGCAAAAAAGTGGAGACCATTACCATCATGGGGGGGGTCGAGCCGGACAAGGATGCAGACGGCTATGTACAGCCAGACGCGCGTGCCTACAACAATACGACAGACCTGGAAGCGGCACGTCGCTTTTATCGCAGTGCACAGGCACTGAAGATCCCGTTGTGCATCGTGACCAAGCAAGCTGCCTACAAGGCACCGGTGACGCCATCGTTCTATGAAAGCCTGGCCAAGAGTGGGGATCTCGTAGGCAAATACCTCGACAACGTACAGGAAAACGCATTGAGCAAATTGTGGGGTTCGATTAATGCAGGGCTGATGCCGCCGAGAATGGACAACGCGTGGTTTTTCGAAACATTCACCTCTGAAAAGCCGCCGCAAACCACCAGCGCCCAAGACGACGCCACACACGCCATTACCTTCGACAAGATCTGGCCGAAAGTCGACAAACTAAATTTGTACGACCCGTTGACACTGCTGGCCGCGGTTCCCGGCGCGGCAGGCATGCTGTTCACGCCAAGGCAGATACAGACCCGCGGACTCAGCGTTGTGGAGCACGTGGGCGGAGAGGAAGTCACGCATCCAGAAAAGGCGAAGCTATTGATGTCTGCCTTGGCGAAAGTGGCGCTTGCTTCTAAATGAAAAGTAACCATTCTTGAAATAACGATATTATTAATTTGGATAGCGTGGAAGGGTACACATGAACACCTTCTCTAATTCGACGGATTGACGATATCAAGTATGCGGGAGACGAGTATTACCCTTTATCCCAGTTCCACCACCACTTCGCGACAATCATGACGCGCCTCAGATCAGATGCAATGCATTATTGATGCCTTCGCATGGAGATTCATACTTAGCGTGCGCGCCACTCGGCGCAGTAAACGGTTCGCAATGGGTTACAAAATCTCATGCACCCGCACCATCATTGTGAATTTCAAGAATACTATGCGTCGCGACAGCATACTGTCGCAATGACATCTATCCAAACACAGCTCAAACCAATATGCCAATCCAGACAAATTATCCAGGTATCTATTCGTCCAGCCAGGCGAGCAGCCAAGAAGATCAATTTAAAAATGAATTTGAGCCTGCATTAGGTAAAATTGCCGAAGGCCCCTCCGGCAACTATCTGTTGCAGGAGCTCGGCTCATTCAACGCACGTAAAAGTTTAAGTGTTATTGTCAAAGAGATCGGCCCTACAGAGCAACCCAATACTCGTGCGATACTAAGTGCGGCACAGATTTCTGAATATCAGGAATCCACGGGGAATAATATATCTACACTCGAACAAAGCGTATCGATTGCCAAAAAATATGCAAAAAAAGGAAAAGGCTGCAATGCTCTTATTGAATGGAGCCCGCATAGTCACATTGAATTGAATGGGAATGGCTCGCCTATTCGCCTTGGCTCCAATCCTGATGAAGCATTCTTGGTTCTTTCGCATGAACTTGTACATGCCAAGCATATTCTGGGGGGAACCTCAAAAGCGTATGGCGGCGGCGATCGCTATAACGGAAAATCAGAAGCTGGCAAAGAAGAATTAAGAGCGGTTGGGTTGGGAAAGTATGAGTATAGCAAGACCAACCAACCTAGTGAAAACTCGATCAGACAGGAGCACGGACTTCCCATCAGAAAAAAGTATAAACCCCATGGCAGGTGAGCGACGCATCGGAGCCAGCAAGTAGCTTCACGTTCCTGCTGATATTCAGACCAATACCTATGAAGAGCTATCAATCACACCGAGCCCAAATGTTCGCATGAGATAGTACAAGGCGTGCCGTCTGCGTATCCACGTCCTTCCCAGCACCCCAAATGCGCAGAGAGCATGCATGCGCGGTTCGCTTGAGGCCTAGGGTTGCAACCTACCGCCCTTCCCAATGCTGCGCGCCGCAACAAGGGGGCACCTGGCAGCGGCGGACCGGTTTGCACGCGTCCTGGAAGAGCATCGCGCGGGACACTGTAGGCGCGCAACCACCGCACGGTGCGAGGCGATGAGCGAGTTTGACCGGTCAGCGCGCCGTTCGCTGACCATCTCGTCTAAAAGCGATGCAGCAGGCAGCGGTGCTTGGCCACATAGCCTGCCAGACGATCAAACGAGGGACGCACCAAACAGTGAGGCCGTAATAGGCGCGCAGGCGCAAACCACAGCGGCCCATCAAAGCCGCTGAAGCGCCAACTGATCCAGGATGGTGCGCATGGCGCCGGCCGCATCGAAGATGGCGCTGCCCAGCACGGGCAAGGTGCGGCGGTCCAGCCGATCGGCGTTGCCGGCAGCGATCACATCGCCATGGGCGGCGATGGTCAGCAACAACTGATCCAGCGCATCTACCTGCTCCGTGGTAATGCCGAAGGCAAACGCCTCACGCGGCTTGTCATCTCCTGCCCGCCTGCGCGCGCGGGTCGACGCCATCACCGGCCGGCTCATGCGGCCTCCCCGTCGTCAGCACGCGCGTTGTCAGAGGCGTCGGGCTCCAGGCGCGCGGGCCACTGCACCTGCGCCAGCGCCTGCGTTACCTGCTCGGCCAGCAGCTCCAGGCAGCACGCCAGTTCGTCCAAGCGGATGGCTGGCTGCCGCAACTGCTCTTCGGCCTGCGTACGCGGCTGCGCCAGACGTGCCAGAAAGCGCATATGGTCGCGTAGTTGCTGCAAGCGGTACTGCGCGCCTTCTGGCAGGTAGTAGCCCGGGTGTGACTGCGCATCGCGTACAACGTCCGACATGGCCTGCTCCTCATTCCATGGAATCAGCCCGCCCGCCGGAAGGCGACGGACGGGAAGTCGGGAGGCTCGAAACCGCATATAGCCGGCGGGCTTATTCCCCTTGCGGGTGTTGTATTCACCGCCCTCCCGACGCAGGCATCGCGTCGGTTGCGCCTACAGAACATGCAGGCACAAAAAACCCACCAGTATTTCGGAGGTGGGTACCGCTATATGAGGAGTTTCGAGGCTCCGTAGGCTGATCGTGCTACTGCAGATTACCGCCGTCAAGGATTACCTTCGTCAAGGCGTTCGGTACCTGCAGTTTCATATAGGCGGCAGGGCCGTTCCAGACGAATCATCAGGCAGAAGCATCTATGCCGCCGCCGAATTTCATTGCGGCAACGACTTATGTTGTCGACAAAAGACTGGGAACTCATGGGAAAAACTTGCGCAGTTGCCAACAAGGTCGCTGCGACGGCCCAAGCCATCGCATATCGGTCCATCGCATCCGGCGCTAGAATGACCACGGCAGCGTCGGTGACCTATGATGGCTACCGCGAGATGCCATCCCGCCGGGCGCCAAGTACGGATACGCGTGTGACTGTCGACAGCAACTTTTCCTTCCTGCAGGAACACGATCCGGTCTTCTTCAAACTGGCCTCGATGGCCGAGCAGGTCTTTGCCAGCGATCCCAACACCACGCTGATCAAGCTCCGGCAGTTTGCCGAAGCGCTTGCCCAGGATCTCGCTGGGCGCGCCGGCATCATCCACGACCAACGGACGACCCAGGCGGATCTGATCTACCAGCTCGCACGCGAGCTGCGCCTGGACCGGCGGATCCAGGAGCTGTTCCACGTACTGCGGGTCGAGGGCAACAAGGCGACCCACGGCTTCACCACGCAACACCGCGAAGCGATGGATGGCCTGAAGGTCGCCCGCGACCTGGCGGTCTGGTACCACCGGGCCTTCGGCAGGAACGCCGCCGAATTCAAGGCTGGTGCTTTCCTGCCCCCGAAGGATCCAGCCGCGCCGTTGCGTGAAGTACAGGCCGAGGTCCATCGCCTGAAAGCGGAGCTGGATACCGCCCGCCAGCAACACGACCAGAGCCAGGCGCTCGCCGAACTCAAGGACAGCGAAGCCAAGCTCAACGCCGAGCTCGCCGAAGCGATGGACGTCGAAGCGCGTGCGCAGTCGGCGCTGGCAGTCCAACGCGAACAGGAACTGCAACGGCTTCGACAGGACTTCGAACAACGCATCGCCAGCCTGCAACATCCAGATACCGCCCGCCACGCCGCCACCCAACAGGTCGCCGGCGCCACCCAGCAGGCCAGCAACAACTTCGACCTCAGCGAGGACCTCACCCGCATCCTGATCGACCAACAGCTGCGCGAGGCCGGCTGGGAAGCAGACTCGCTCGACCTCACCCACGCCAAGGGCATCCGCCCGGAAAAAGGTCGCAATCTCGCCATCGCCGAGTGGCCCACCAAGGTGCCGCGCGCCAACGCCGACTATGTGCTGTTCGCCGGCCTCACGCCGGTCGCCGTCGTCGAGGCCAAGCGCAAGCAGATCAACATCGCCGACCGGATTCCCCAGGCCGAGCGCTACGCGCGCGACTTTGTGATGCGTGGCGGGCTGGCCCCCGCCTACCCGGCCACCACCTCGATCGCAGGCTGGGCCGACGGCCAGGGTGGCCATTTCCAGGTGCCGCTCGCATTCGCCTGCAATGGCCGTCCTTTCGTGAAACAGCTGGCCGAGCAATCGGGCATCTGGTTCCGCGACCTGCGCTCACCGGCCAATCTGCGGCGCCCGCTGCAGAAGTTCCACACGCCCGAGGACATTGCTGATCTGCTCAGCCGCGATCGCGACCAGGCCGAGCGCGATCTGGCCCAGGAAGGCTTCGCCTACCTCAACCTGCGCGACTACCAGCAGCGCGCGATCCTGGCAGTGGAAGGCGCGCTGGCATCAGGCTCACGCAACTGCCTGCTGGCGATGGCGACCGGCACCGGCAAGACGCGCACAATGATTGGCCTGATCTACCGTCTGCTCAAGGCCGAGCGCTTCCACCGGATTCTGTTCCTGGTCGACCGCTCCGCGCTCGGTACCCAGGCCACCGAGACGATGCAGGACATGCAGCTTGAGCAGAACCAGACGCTGGCGCAGATCTACAACCTCGATGGCCTGGACGACACCCGCACCGCCGATGAGACGCGCGTGCAGGTAGCCACGGTGCAGGCCATGGTGCGGCGCATTTTCCAGTCCGATGACCCGCCACCGATCGGCACCTTCGACTGTATCGTCGTCGACGAGGCCCACCGCGGTTACACGCTCGACCAGGAAATGACCGACGGCGAGCTGGCCGTGCGCGACCACGCGCAATACCTGTCGCAATACCGCCGCGTGCTCGACTACTTCGATGCCAGCCGTATCGGCCTGACCGCAACGCCGGCCAAGCACACCACCGAAATCTTCGGCAAGCCGATCTACACCTACAGCTACCGCGAAGCAGTGGCAGATGACTGGCTGATCGACCACGAGCCGCCCATCCGCTACACCACCGCGCTCGGCAAGAACGGCATCCACTTCGATCGCGGCGAGCGCGTCAGCGTCATCAACACGCAGACCGGCGAAGTCGATACCGCAGACCTGGAAGACGAACTTGACTTCAATATCGAGTCGTTCAACCGGCGTGTGATCACCGCGGACTTCGACCGGGTCGTCTGCGAGCAGCTTGCCATCGAACTGGACCCGGACGGCGAGGAAAAGACCCTGATCTTCTGCGTCAGCCAGCCCCACGCCGAACGCGTCAAGAACCAGTTGGACGAGGCCTTCAAACAGGTCCATGGCAATTACTACAACCAGGCCAGCGTTGCGGTGATCACCGGCAAAAGCGACAAGGTCGACCAGCTGATCCGCAATTACAAGAACGAGCGCCACCCCAATATCGCCATCACCGTCGACCTGCTGACCACCGGCATCGATGTGCCGCGTATCGCCAACCTGGTGTTCATGCGCCGGGTCCGCTCGCGCATCCTCTACGAACAGATGAAGGGCCGCGCCACCCGCCGCTGCGATGACATCGGCAAGACCGTGTTCCGCATCTTCGATCCGGTCGATCTGTACGCCGCGCTCGAAGACGTCGACACCATGCGCCCGCTGGTCAAGGACCCCAACATCAGCATCGAGCAGCTGGTGCACGAGCTCGGCCAGCAGCGCAGCTTCGATGCCCCCGGCAGCAACGGCGGCAGCCATGCCGACGACGCGCTCGACCAGTTGAGCCAGCGCATCATGCGCGTACTGCGCAAGGCCCAGCATCGCGCCGAGCAGCGCCTGGATCTGCGCGACAAGCTCAGCGAGCTGGAAACCTCCTGGGGCGTGGCGCCCGCCGTGCTGCACACCCACCTGCGCAAGCTCGGCGCGCGCAATGCGGCCAGCTTCCTCCGCGAACACCCGCGCCTGGTGGAGCAACTGGCCGAAGTGGGCGTGCTGCTGGGCACGGACCGCTACCCTGTCATTTCCGAACACACTGACGCCCTGCTCGAACGCGCACAGAACTACGGCGTCAACGAAGCCCCGGCCGATTACCTGGACAGTTTCAACGCCTTCATCCGCGAGCAGATCAATCAGTCCGCCGCGCTCAGTGTCATCGTCAACCGCCCCCGCGACCTCACCCGCGCCCAGCTGCGTGAGGTACGCCTGCTGCTCGACCAGCACGGCTACAGCGAGGCCCACCTGCGCGGAGCCTGGCGAGACAGCACCCAGCAGGAGGTCGCTGCCAGCATCATCGGCTACATCCGCCGTGCCGCGCTGGGCGAGGCATTGGTGCCGTTCGAGCAGCGTGTCGACAAGGCCATGCAGGGCATCTATGCCCAGCGCAGCTGGACGCCGGTGCAGCGGCGCTGGCTCAAGCGGCTAGCCCAGCAGCTGATACACGAGGTGGTGATGGACCGCGACACGGTACAACGCAACTTCAGCGGCGACGGCGGCGCCCTGCAGTTGGACCGCCTGCTCGATGGCCGGCTGGACCAAATCTTGGGCGATCTGGGCGAGCATCTGTGGAATCAGACGGGCTGAGTTGGTAGTTCACACTGGCGTATGAGCCGATTAGCCGGGATAATCGGCTCATCCAAAGAGCCAATTAACCCAGCCAATCGGCTCACCGATGCCCAACCGAACAACCGAACCCCGCCCTCGCTGGATCTGGCAGCAGCCCGACTGGCCTAGCTTCCACTGGCAGGCCGATGCCCTGGCGGCACTGCTGCGCGACTGCCAGCACGCCCACGGCCAGCTGCTCGGCATGGCCGGCGCGGTCGCCGGCGACCAGCAGGCCGCCGAAGCGCTGGACACGCTGCTCTCCAACATCGTCACCTCCTCGGCCATCGAGGGCGAGCGGCTGGATGTCGGCTCGGTACGCTCCTCGCTGGCCCGCCATCTGGGCCTGGCCGAAGACAGCCCGCGCCGCACCACTGGCCGCAGCGAGGGGCTGGCCGAGCTGATGCTGGACGCCACCGGCCACGCCGACGCCCCGCTGGACCTGCCCCGCCTGCTGCAATGGCACCGCTGGCTGTTTGCCGAACAGGACAGCCTGCTGCCCACGCGCATCCGCATCGGCGCGCTGCGTGGCGATGAACCGATGCAGGTTGTCTCCGGCCGGCTCGACCGCCCCACCGTCCACTTCGAAGCCCCGCCGCGCGAGGGCCTGGACGCCCAGCTCGCCGCCTTCCTCGACTGGTTCGCCAGCTCGCGCACCGACGCCACGCTGGACCCGCTGCTGCGTGCCGGCATCGCCCATCTGTGGTTCGTCACCCTGCACCCGTTCGACGACGGCAATGGCCGCCTCACCCGCGCACTCACCGATCTCGCCCTGGCCCAGGCGCAACCGCAGGCGATCCGCCTCCACGCACTGTCGGCCAGCATCCTTGCCGACCGCAGCGGCTACTACCGCAGTTTGGAAACCACCCAGAAAGGTCCGCTGGACATCAGTGGCTGGCTGCACTGGTTCCTGACCACCTTGCATGACAGCCTGGTGCAGGCACTGCACCGTATCGATCGGGTATTGGCCAAAGCACGCTTCTGGCAGCAGCATCACGCACAGCCGCTGTCGGCCGAACAGGTCAAGGTGCTCAACCGCCTGCTCGATGGCGGCGAGCGCGGCTTCGAACACGGCATCAGCGCCTCGCAATACCAGGCCGTGGCCAAGGTCTCCAAGGCCACCGCCACCCGCCATCTGGCCGACCTGCTGGAAAAAGGCTGCCTGCGCCGCCTGCCCGGCAGTGGCCGCAGCACCCGTTACGCCATCAACACGCCGGCCTCCAGCATCGCGCTGCCGGCCCGCACCACTTCAGAACAAGGCAGCACCCCATGACCCATAACGACATCGTCCAGAAACTCTGGAACCTCTGCGACGTCCTGCGCGACGACGGCATCAACTACAGCGATTACGTCACCGAGCTGGTGCTGTTGCTGTTCGTCAAGATGGAATACGAGCAGGTACGCAACAACGACGCCTTCGAGCACAAGCTGCCCGCCGGCAGCCGCTGGCCCGATCTCAGCGGCAAGTCCGGCCTCAACCTGCTCAACCACTACCGGCAGATGCTGCTGGACTTAGGGAAGAGCAGCGATCTGATGATCGCCGCCATCTACGCCGATGCACAGACCCGGCTCAAGGAGCCGCGCCATCTGGAAACCCTGGTCACCGCGCTCGACGGGCTGGACTGGTTCAGCGCGCGCGAGGACGGCCTGGGTGACCTCTACGAAGGCCTGCTGCAGAAGAACGCCAACGAGACCAAGTCCGGTGCCGGCCAGTACTTCACCCCACGTGCGCTGATCGATTCGATCATCCATTGCATCAAGCCGCAGCTTGGCGATGTCATCCAGGATCCCGCCGCGGGCACCGCGGGCTTCCTGATCGCCGCCGATGCCTACATCAAATCGCAACACGACGATCTGTACGGTCCCGAAGTCAGCGCCAAGAAGCGCAGTTTCCAGCGCGAAAAGGCCTTTGTCGGCATGGAGCTCGTCCCCGGGACACGCCGACTCGCGTTGATGAACTGCCTGCTGCACGGCATGAACGGCGAAGGCGCCGGTCCCATCCGCTTGGGCAACAGCCTCGGCACCGCAGGCAGGGACCTGCCACCGGCCAACATCATCCTGTCCAACCCGCCATTCGGCACCGCCAAGGGCGGCGGCGGACCCACCCGTGACGACCTCACCTACAAGACCAGCAACAAGCAGCTCGCCTTTTTGCAGCACATCTACCGTGGCCTGAAGCCCGGTGGCCGCGCCGCCGTGGTGCTGCCGGACAACGTGCTGTTCGAGGCCGGCGTCGGTACCGACATCCGCCGCGACCTGATGGACAAGTGCAACCTGCACACCCTGCTGCGCCTGCCCACCGGCATCTTCTACGCGCAGGGCGTCAAGACCAATGTGCTGTTCTTCCAGAAAGGCACCGCCGCCAACCCGCGCCAGGACACCGGCTGCACGCAGGCGACGTGGGTCTACGACCTGCGCAGCAACATGCCCAACTTCGGCAAGCGCACCCCCTTCGGGCCGACGCACCTCAAACCATTCGAGGAGGCCTACGGCACCGATCCCAACGGCGCCAGCCCGCGCACCGATGAAGGTGAACAAGGGCGCTTCCGTTGCTTCACCCGCACCCAGATCGCCGAGCGCGGCGACTCGCTGGATATCAGCTGGCTCAAGGACGCCGACAGCGTCGACGCCGACAGCCTGCCCGCGCCCGAAGTGCTGGCCGCCGAAGCGATGGCCGAACTCAGCGAAGCCCTGCGCGAACTCGACGCGCTGATGCAGGCGCTGGGTGCCGGCGACGAAGCACTGGAACAGAAGCGGCTGCTGGCCGAGGTGATGGGGCTGGAAGTGACCAGCACTGAGGTGGACGGTGAGTGAGTTGCCGGTTGGGTGGGTAAAGGCAACTCTCTCAGAGGTAGGCCATATCGTTACGGGGAAGACGCCTGATACCAAACGGGGTGAATTTTATGGCGGCAACTTCCCGTTCATAAGACCTGGCGACCTAAACCAACCCAAAGACATTTTTGAAACGGAGACGTGCCTCACCGAGCTGGGTGCCAAGCAGATACCCACGATCCCAGAGGGGAGCGTCGTAGTTACTTGCATAGGAAATCTGGGAAAAGTTGGTCTGACGACGAAGCCATCAGCCACGAACCAGCAGATAAACTCGATTATCCCATTCCATGGCGTCGACCCACGCTTCCTATTTCACTACGCCAAAATACTCAGACTTTGGCTAGAAGAAAATTCATCCGCAACGACGATCGCAATTGTTAACAAGGGGACCTTTAGCGAAGCACCAATACTCATCCCCCCAAAGCAAGAGCAAAAGCGCATCGCGCAGAAGCTGGATGCGCTGCTGGCCCAGGTCGACACCCTCAAGGCCCGCATCGACGCCATCCCCGCCCTCCTCAAGCGCTTCCGCTCTTCTATCGTTGAGAGCGCGACTCGTGGAAGTCTGACCAGCGATTGGCGGACTCTGAACTCGACTACTGATTGGGTTAAAACGGTAATTGGCGAACTTCTCAAAGAGAAGCCAAGAAACGGATACTCGCCCAAGCCGGTCGACTACGAGACAAAAACACGCTCTCTGAGCCTATCAGCCACAACATCGGGCAAATTTAGGCCTGAGTTTTCAAAATTTATTGCCGAAACCATTCCTTCCGGCTCACACCTTTGGCTTGAGCCAGGGGACATCCTGATCCAGAGAGCCAATACACTGGAATACGTCGGTGTATCAGCCCTGTTTGATGGGCAAACTGGAAATTTCATTTATCCAGATTTGATGATGAAGTGCAGGGCCAAGCCCAGTGTCGCCCCAGCATTTCTGCAACTTGTTCTCAACTCGAAATCAGTGCGCAAATACTTTCGAGACAACGCGACTGGCACGGCGGGTAACATGCCGAAGATCAATCAACACACGGTGGTGAGTGCTCCAGTGGTGTTGCCCATGATTGAAGAGCAAACCGAAATCGTCCGCCGCGTCGAACAGCTCTTCGCCTACGCCGATCAGTTGGAAGCCAAGGTCGCCGCCGCCAAGCAGCGCATCGACGCGTTGACCCAGAGCCTGCTCGCCAAGGCGTTCCGCGGCGAACTGGTGCCACAGGAACCCAGCGACGAACCGGCCAGCGTGCTGCTGGAACGCATCCGCACCCAGCGCGCCGCCATGCCCAAACCGAAGCGCGGCCGCAAGGCGGCGACAAGCTGATCTGATCCATCCCGTCCATCACAAGGAAGCGAACCCATGACCACATTCGACAGCACCAAACTGCCATTGAAGGACCTGCTCAAGGACGTCGTCCAAGGCAAGATCCAGCTACCGGATTTCCAGCGCGGCTGGGTCTGGGATGACGAACATGTGCGCAGCCTGCTGGTCAGCCTGGGGCGCTCGTTCCCGGTGGGCGCGGTGATGCTGCTGGAAACCGGCGGCGAGGTGCGCTTCCAGGTCCGCCCGGTGGAGAACGTGCCGCTGGAGGGACTGGCCGCGCCGGAGAAGCTGATTCTCGACGGTCAGCAGCGTCTGACCACGCTGACCCAGGTGCTCAAGCTGTCCGGCCCGGTCAAGACCACCACCGACAAAGGCAAGCCGGTCGACCGCCACTACTACATCCACATCCCCACCGCGCTGGCAGGCCCGGACCGGCTGGACGAGGCCATCATCGCCACCGACGGCAGCCGCCAGCAGCGCAGCGACTTCGGCCGCAGGCTGGATCTGGACCTCTCCACGCGCGAGCTGGAATGCAAACAGCTGTACTTCCCATGCTCGGAGATCCTGGAGGCGATGGGCTGGCTGCAGGACCTGTTCAAGTTCAACGCCGCTGCGCAGGCGCAGTTCTTTGAGTTCAAAGAAAAGGTGCTCGATGCATACAACGAGTATCAGATTCCACTGATCGTGCTGAAGAAGGAGACCAGCAAGGAAGCGGTGTGCCTGGTGTTCGAGAAGGTCAATACCGGCGGCGTACCGCTATCGGTGTTCGAGCTGGTGACCGCCAGCTACGCTGCCGATGGCTACAACCTGCGCGACGACTGGTACGGCAGCGAGCTGCGTAAGGTGTCCTCGCGCTACAAGCGGCTGGCCAAGGAACCAATCCTGCGCGGGGTGGAGAACACCGACTTTCTGCAGGCGGTGACCATGCTGCACACGCTGGAAAAGCGCCGTGCCGATATCGAGGCCGGCAAGACCGGCAAGCAGGTGGCCCCGGTCAGCGCCAAGCGCGCATCGGTGCTGGAACTGCCGCTGGATGCCTACAAGCGCTGGGCTGCCCCCGTTGAACAAGGGTTCCTGCGTGCGGCCAAGTTCCTGCGCCAGGAATGCTTCACTGCGCCACGCGACCTGCCTTACCGCACCCAGCTGGCGCCGTTGGCGGCGGTGTTGGCACTGATCGGCGCCGACGAGCACTGGCGCGAGCCGCGCATCCACCAGAAGCTGGCGCAGTGGTTCTGGTGCGGCGTGCTGGGCGAACTCTACGGCGGCGCGGTGGAGACCCGTATTGCAAATGATGTCGATGAGCTGCTGAGCTGGATCGAGCACGATGGCCATCCGCCACGCACGATTGCCGATGCCACCTTCCAGATCGACCGCCTCGCCTCGCTGACCTCACGCCTGAGCGCCGCCTACAAGGGCATCAACGTACTGGTGTTGCGCGAAGGCGCACAGGACCTGTTCTGGAAATCGCGCATCCGCGACCTGGAAGCCGACGAGGTGGCGCTGGACATCCACCACATCTTCCCGCGCGATTGGTGCGAGAAGCAGGACATCCCGCGTCGGCGCTACGACTCGATCATCAACAAGACGCCGATCTCCTACAAGGCCAACCGCATGATTGGCGGATCGGCCCCTTCCAGCTATCTGGCCGCCCTGCAGGCCCACAAGCAGGTCCAGCTGGACAACGTTGGCATGGATGCACTACTGGCCAGCCATCGCATCCCGGTCGCCGCCCTGCGTGCCGATGACTTCGACAGCTTCTGCGATCAGCGCCAGCAGAACCTCTTGGCGCTGATCGAGGCGGCAATGGGGAAGCGCGCTGCAGCGGTGGAGACCGACTGACAGCCATCGCGTAGAGCTTCGCCACACGCTCCTACTGCAGCGCCTAAGGGCGCTGCGTTTTCCAGCTAAGGGCGTTTGGCTGTGCCTGCGCGCTTGGCCACACCGGTGCCTCGGTAATCCCCCCACTTCTAGCGGTCGCCAGAAGTGGAGCTAAGTGGCCATCGCCAACTTCATGGCAGGCGTG
>NZ_JAJGQM010000054.1 GCF_020784175.1 Xanthomonas campestris pv. asclepiadis | reverse complement strand
AAGGCTCTGGCGCGGCATCCATGCCGCTCAAGGTCCCGCGACGGTAGGCGGGCAAGGACCCGTCGAGATGGTCGGTGTGCATGTTAAGGACAGGCACGGTGTCCTGCTGTTCTTCAAGGAGGCGTCCGCCGATCTCCTAACGCAAGCCGATCAACGTACAAGCTTTTAAGCAAACAACCGGCCAACTGTCCGGTGAGGGCACCGCGCACTCGGCCGACTGAGTATTTGACGCTGCACCTAAACGCTGCCGTCGTGGAGATTGCCGGCAAGCTTATTGCGTGCGCGTCAGGCCATGGCGGTGCAACAGCTGCCGCAGGCGGCGCTGCACCCGCTGCAGGTCTGCCTGGTCCGCCTCGTCGAGAATACCTTTGGCCAACGCGTCGAACTGCGGCCAGAACTGGCTGGGGTCGCGCACCCGCTGCGGCCAGACCGACAACATCTTGCCCAGGTCGGCGAGTTGATGGCTGGTGTGGGTGTGTCTGCGTGTGCTCATGTCGCGTCCGCCGGCCAGTCCAGTGCCACAGCGTGAACCGCACCGTCGTCAACCAGGGTGAAAGCCAGCTCGGCCTGTGTCACGCCGTCGATCTCCAGCCGCGCCTCGATGCCCGGGCGTTGGGTGACGTCGATGACATAGGTGCTGCTGCCGAGGCAATAGCGCAGCTGGTAGCCCGGCCAACCGGCCGGGATGCACGGCACGATGTGCATGCGCTCGCCGTGGCGCTGCAGGCCGAGCAGCGATTCGGTCAGCAGCCGGTACATCCAGCCGGCCGCACCGGTGTACCAGCTCCAGCCGCCGCGGCCGGCGTGCGGCGCCACCGCGTAGACATCGGCGGCCAGCACATAGGGCTCGGCCTTGTAGCGTTGCATGCCCGCCGCGTCGCGGGCGTGGTGGATCGGGTTGATCAGGCCGGCCAGTTGCCAGGCGCGCGCGCTGTCGCCGCGGTGGGCAAAGGCCATCGTCGCCCACACCGCCGCATGCGTGTACTGGCCGCCGTTCTCGCGTACGCCGGGGACGTAACCACGGATATAGCCCGGATCGTGCCCGGTGCGATCGAACGGAGGCACCAGCAGCTTGACGATGCCGGCGTCGGCATCCACCAGTTGCTGATGCAGCGCGTCCATCGCCTGTGCACTGCGTGCCGGATCCACCGCGCCGGACAGCACCGCCCAACTTTGCGACAGCGAATCGATGCGGCATTCGTCCGAATCGCTCGAACCCAGCGGCGTGCCGTCGTCGAACCAGGCCCGCCGGTACCACCGCCCGTCCCAGGCATGCTGTTCCAGTGCGGTGCGCAAGGCCTGCGCCTGTGTGCGGCAGGTCGCCGCAAAGGCTGCATCGTCGCGTTGTGCGGCCACGGCGGAAAAGCGCAGCAATGCGTCGTAGAGGAAAAAGCCCAGCCACACGCTCTCGCCCTTGCCGTCCTTGCCGACCCGGTTCATGTCGTCGTTCCAGTCGCCACTGCCGATCAGCGGCAGGCCGCGTTCGCCCAGTCGTGCCATGCCGCGTTGCAGGGCGAGCACGCAGTGCGCGTACAGCGACTGCATGTTGCCGGTGATCTGCGGCAGGTCGTAATACGATTCCTCGTCGGGCTTGAGGGCGCGCCCGTCGATGAAGCTGACCCGCTCGTCCAGCACGCTGGCATCTGCGGTGACCTCCAGATAGCGGCACAGTGCCTGCGGCAACCACAGAAAATCGTCCGAGCACTGCGTGCGCACGCCGCGGTCCTGTGGCGGATGCCACCAATGCTGCACATCGCCCTGCGCGAACTGATGCGCAGCACAGCGCAGCAGATGCGCGCGGGCCAGCGCCGGCTGCGCGTGCACCATCGCCATGCTGTCCTGCAACTGGTCGCGGAACCCGTAGGCGCCACCGGACTGGTAATAGCCGCTGCGTGCCAGGAACCGGCAGGCGATGGTCTGGTAGAGCAGCCAGCCGTTGGCCAGCAGGTCCACCGCCGGATCGGGCGTGCGCACCTGCACGCTGCCCAGCACCTGCTGCCAGTGCGCGCGCACCGCCAGCAAGGCGGCTTGCGCGGCGGCAACCCCGCGGCTCTGGCGTGCCAGTGCCAGCGCGGTGTCGCGATCCACCGCCGCACCCAGGCGGAACACCGTTTCAAAGCTCTGTTCGGCCGCCAGCGTCACCGGAATCTGGATCGCCGCGCACGGGTCCAGGCCGGCACCTACGCGCCCGGACAGGCGTTGCCGGCCGAGTGCGGCGGGCAACGCCAGGCTGCCATTGCGCCCGATGAATTCGCTGCGGTCTGCGGTGATGCTGCGGCTGGGCGCATCGGCATCGAAGAATGCCACGCGCCCGTCGAACTCGGTGTTGTACGGGTTGCGCGCGGTCAGCACGCTGCTGCCCAGGTCCACCTCGCTGACCACATGCAGTTGCGAGCGTGTGCGGATGTCGCCCAGCACCCACTCCACATAGCCGGTCACGCTGAGCCGGCGCGGGCGCCCGGACAGATTCTTCAGCCGCAGATGGCTGAACTTGATCGGCCGTTCCACATCGACGAACACCCACAGCTCGCTGCCGATGCCGTGTTCGATATGGCTGTAGACGCTGTAACCGAACCCGTGGCGCACCGTGTAGCGCGCGTTGCCGCGACACGGCAACGCCATCGGCGACCACACCTGGCCGGTGTCTTCGTCACGCAGGTAGAACGCCTCGCTGGAGGCATCGCCGACCGGGTCGTTGTGCCATGGGGTGAGCCGGAATTCGTGCGCGTTCTCGGCCCAGCTGTAACCGGGGCTGCTGTCGCTGACCACCGTGCCGAAGTGCGCATTGGCCATCACGTTGCACCAGGGCGCCGGCGTGGCCGTGCCCTGGTCTAGGGTGATGCGGTATTCGCGGCCGTCGGCAGCGAACGCGCCCAGGCCGTTGTCGAACACCACCGCTTCTTCGGCTGCGGCCTGCAGGGTGGTGTCCAGGTAGGCGGCGTGGGTGCTACTCGGATAATCGGCGCTGTCCAGTTGCTGGATGGGTTCCAGCGCCGGCGGCAGCGCACGTGCGCCGGGGTGGCGTTGCAGCTGCGCGTCCAGGCTGCCGTTGGCATCGCTGAGGATCGCGCGCGCCACGGTCTGCAGCAGCACGCGGTCTTCCTGCGAGATGTGTTCGATGGCGCGGACAAAGATGCCGCCGGGGCGGTCGAGCACATTGGCCTCGGGGTCGGCGGCGATCAGGCCCAGGATGGCGTCCTGCAGCGATTGCCGATAGCCGGACTGGCTTTCGTTCCAGATCACCAGATCCGCGCGCAGGCCTTTCAGGCGCCAGTACGCGTGCGCCTGCACCAGCTGGCGCACCAGCTCCAGATTGTCCGGGTCGGTGATGCGCAACAGCACGATCGGCAGGTCGCCGGAGATGGCGTGACTCCACAACGCCGACTGGCCGCGATGGTTGTGCAGCAGCACCTCGTTGTCGGCGCGCAGTTGCGGGTCGACGAACAGCACGCGTGCGGCCAGCCGCTCGTAGAGCATCGCGTCGTCCAGCGAGGCGTTGATCTGCCGGCGGGTGACCTGGCTCTGGGTCAGCGCCAGATCGAACACGCGATCGGCCAGACGGCGGTCGCGGTACTTGTCGATCAACGCGGTGCAGGCCGCGCGCTGGGTGCCGACGCCGTAGACCATGTCCACCTGCGCCTGTTGGTCCGGTGCCAGCGAAATACGGCAGCGGATCGCCACGATCGGGTCCAGCACCGAGCCGGCCGCGCCGGACAGGCTGGCCTGATCGCGCAGCGCCAACGGATTGCGGGTGCTGCGCCCGCGCCCGACAAACGCGGCGCGGTCGGTCTCGTAGGAGATCGATGCCACATCGGCATCGTGCACCGCCACCAGATGCAGCATCCACGGCTGCGCCTCGTCATGCCCGCGCGGGCGCCGCGTGCACAGCAGCGCCTGTTTGTCGGCGAGGATCTCGGTCTGCACGAACAGGTTGCTGAAGGCCGGATGCGCCTCGTCGGCCTGCGCCGGTGCCAGCACCACTTCGGCGTAGGTGGTGATTTCGATCACCCGCGTCTGCCGCGAGCGGTTGCGGATGCGCAGCCGGCGCAGCTCCACATCGTCCTCGGCGGAAATGGCGATTTCCAGATGGCTGTCGTAACGCTGGTGGCTGCCCTTGAACTCGGCCTTGGCCTCGGAAAAGATCGCCTCGTAGCGCTCCACCGGCACGCAGGTGGGCTGGTGCGCGGCCGACCACACCGCGCCGCTGTCCACATCGCGCAGGTAGCAGAACGTGCCCCAGTGATCGCGGGTGCCGTCTTCGCGCCAGCGGGTCACCGCCATGTCGCGCGCGCGGCTGTAGCCACCGCCGGCCGAGGTCAGCATGCCGTGGTAACGCCCGTTGGACAGCAACTGCAGCGCCGGCTGGGCCAGGTTGGGGTCGCGATGGATGCGCAAGGCCATGCCCGCCTCGGCGGCCACCGGGCGTTGCGCTGCGTCGGCCAGGCCTTTGACGTACACACCGGCGCGCGGGGCGCGCTCCTGCAGCAGCAATAGCGTGGCCTGGAACTGCGGGTCGGCGACAAAGCGCCGCTGCATCGGCGCATCGCGCAACACGTGGTCCAGCGCCAGCAGCGCCATGCCCTGGTGATGCGACATGAACGAGCGCACCAGCGCGTGGTGTTCGCCACGCGGCACCCGCGACGGGGTGTAGTCGATCGCCTCGTACAAGCCGAAGCGCCCGCCAAATCCCAGCGCCTGCAGCTGCTGCAGGTTGCGGCAGGCCGCATCCGGTTCGACCATCAGTGCCATGGCGCTGGCATACGGGGCGATCACCAGGTCCTGGCCCAGGCCGCGCTTGAGCCCCAGGCCGGGCACGCCAAAGGCGCGGTACTGGTAATTGCGCCGCGTATCGACCGTGTTGTAACCCGATTCGGACACCCCCCACGGCACCGCGCGCGCGGCGCCGTAGCGGATCTGCGCCTGCACCGCGCCACGCATCGAGCGGCTCAGCAGCGTCTGCGGGTAGCTGGGCATCACCAGGTCGGGCATCAGGTACTCGAACATCGAGCCGCTCCACGACAGCAGCGTCGGTTCGGCGCCGGTGTCGGTGAGCGTGCGCCCGAGTGCGAACCAGCTGTCCTGCGGCAGCTTGCCCTGGGCGATGGCCACGAAGATCCCTAAGCGTGCCTCGGAGGCGAGCAGATCGTAATGCCCGCTATCCAGGCGATGGTCGTCGACGTTGTAGCCGATCGAGAGCAACTGCTGGGCGGGGCTGTAGAGGAAGTCGTAGTCCATCTGCGCCAGTTGCCCGGCGATATGCGCAAGCCGTTGCAGTTCCTGCACGCGTCCGGCCGCCCAGGTCTGCACGCCGGGTGTGTGGTGGCTGGCGGCGAGTTGCCGCAGCGTGGCGACGGTGTCGCCAGATGTTTGCGTCGCCTGCGCATCGGTACCGGCAGGCATGGTTGCGCAATGGCCTATCTCGGCCAGCGCCGCCGCGCAGCTGTCGATCAAGCGTTGCGGCCACGGCTCGTCGTCGTCGCTGCCCGGCATCAGCGCCAGGAGCGTGTGGCTCTGCGCCAGCAGCAGCGCCAGCGCCTGCTCGACCTGGTGCAGGCTCGGCGCGGGCTGGCTGCGGATGCGCTGCACGCTCTGCGCCATTGCGTCCAGCGCATCGGCGGCGGCGTCGCTGCGTGTCTGCGTGTGCGATGCCAGCACGCCCAGGATGTCGGCCAGTCCATCGAACACCGCCATCGACACCGCCGGTGCATCCACCAGCGCCAGCAGCCCTTGCCGCAGCGTCAGCAGATGCCCGACCAGGTTGCCGCTGTCCACGGTGGAGACGTAGCGCGGCAACAACGGCACCAGCGTTTCGGTGTCGTACCAGTTGTAGAAATGGCCGCGATAGCGCGGCAGCGCTTCCAGCGTGGCCAGGGTATCGGCCACGCGGCTCATCACGCCGCCCACCGTCAGGTAGCCCAGATCGTAGGCGGCCAGATTGGCCAGCAGGCCCAGGCCGATATTGGTCGGCGAGGTGCGGTTGGCCACCACCGTGACCGGATACTCCTGCACGTTGTCCGGCGGCAACCAGTGGTGCTGCGCGGTGCAATGGCTCTCGAAGAACGCCCAGGTGCGCCGCGACAATCCACCCAGGAAGGCGCGCTGCTCCAGTGACAGTTGCGCCACCGGCGCGGCGGGCTGCTCGCCCAGCCAGGCCATCAACCAGGGCGCACCCATCCACGCCAGCCCCAGCGGCAATGCCGCCCACAGGGCCAGCGGCGACCACCACGCCACCGCGGCGACCGCCAAGGCCGCACTGCAGGCGGCGCCGGCCATCAGCTGTTGCTCGGCATTGCCACTGCGCGCGCTGCGCTCCACTTCGCTGGAGGGCGCCCACTGCAATAGGTGGCGCTGGGTGATCGCCATCCGCACCAGCGTGCGGGCGATCGCCGACAGCTGCAGCCCCGCTTCGAATGGCAGGCAGGCCAGCACCACGCCGGTGCGCAGCAGGTGCTGACGCAGCCCCACCCCGACCTGGCGCGCGTGATGGCGCAGTCCCAGGCCCTCGGGCGGATGCGCCAGCGCATACAGCGCCGAACACAGTCCCGGCAGCAGCCATAGCAACAGCAGCCACAGCGTCCAGCGCAACGGGGTGGGCGAGACCAGCCAGCCGATCAACAACAAACCCAAGGCGGCCGGTGCCACCAGGCTGCGGCGCAGGTTGTCCAGCAACTTGCCGCGCGACAACCACGACAGCGGATTACGCGCGCGTCGGCCGCCACGGTCGGGCACCCACGGCAACAGCCATGGCAACAACTGCCAGTCGCCACGCACCCAGCGTGCGCGCCGCTTGGCATCGGTGGCATAGCGTTGCGGATGGCGTTCGTACAACCGCACGTCGCTGAGCAAGCCGGCGCGCACGTAGCAGCCTTCCAGCAGGTCATGGCTGAGCACACGGTTGTCGGGGAAGCGGCCGGCCAGCACCTGCTCGAAGGTGGCCACCGCATAGATGCCCTTGCCGATGAAGGAGCCTTCGCCGAACAGATCCTGATACACGTCCGACACCACGCGGGTGTACGGGTCGATGCCCGGCTCGATGCCGAACATGCGCGCAAACCGCGATTCGCCGCCCTCGCTCATGCCGGTGCCCAGGCCGGGCTGCAGAATGCCGTAACCGGCCTCGACGATCTGCCCGGACGCATCCATGCGCGGCACATTCAACGGATGCGACATTGCCCCGACCAGCGCGCGTGCCGCGTCCCGCGGCAGGTGGGTGTCGCTGTCGAGCGTGATCACATAGCGCACCTGCACCAGCGCGGCCACATCGCCCTGCACCTGCAGGAATTCGCTGGCTGCCTGCAGCCGCGGGTCGTCAGCGCAGAGCAGGCGGTTGAGCGCCTCGAGCTTGCCACGCTTGCGCTCTGCGCCCATCCAGCAGCCCTCGCCAGCGTTCCACTGGCGTGCGCGGTGCAGCAGGAAGAAACGGTCGCCGTGCGCATCGGCATAGGCCGCGTTGAGCCGGTCGATGTGCTGCGCCGCATGCGCCACCAGCGCCATGTCTGTGGGCAGCACTGCCTGCCCGGCGTCGAGGAAATCGGTGAGCAGCGCGAAGTACAGCTGCGCGTCGCGGTTGGCCAGGTAGTGCACCTCCAGCGCGCCGACCAGCTCGTCGATGGCCTCGTGGTTGGCCAGCATGCTCGGCATCACCACCAGCGTGCGGCAGTCGGGCGTAATGCCGGCACGCAGGTCCATGCGCGGCAACGGATGCGGGCGCACCCACAGCGTTGCCACCCAGTTGACCAGCGCAATGCCCAGCTCGCTGGCGGCCAGCAGCGCGATGCCGGCGGTGATCCACCGCAGCATTGGCGGCGCGGCGCCCACGCCCTGCAGCAGCACGCCGGTCCACACCAACGCGATCGCTGCGATCGGCAACAGGTAGACCGGCAGCGCAACGCGACGCGCGCGTGGGCGCAGTGGCGCCGGCGTGCCCGACGCGGCTGGGTCGCGCAACGCGGCACGCAGCCGCGGCAATCCCGCATCCACCAGGTAATAGCCCACGTGGCTGGCCACCGGCGTTGCGGCATCGGCGTGTGCGGCCAGCTGCAATACTGCTTCGGCCACGGCCGGCTCGTCGCGCTCCAGGCGCTGCGCCAGCTGTTCCACCACATGCCGGTAACTATCGCGGGTATGGAAATCCATGCGCGCGTAGACGTCGGCCGGATCCTTGCGCAGGCTCTGCTCGACAACGCTCATGGCCTCGACGAAGTCGCGCCAATCCATCTCGTCCAGGAACCGCAGGCTACCGATGCTGTTGCTGATCGAGACCTGCTCGGCTGCCTGGCGCTGGCTCTCGGCGTGCACCAGCGCTTCCACACTGTGGCCCTCGCTTGCCAGCCATTGCTCCACCCACGCGCTGGCCATCGACAACACCGGCCCGCGGCCCTGGATGCCGCGCGTCAGCTCGGCCACGAATGCACCGGTTGCCGGCGGCTGCGAGCGCGCCAGGTCGGCCACCACCACCACCACATCCTTGGGCTGGGTAGCGGCAGTGGCGTTGAGCAATGCCGCCCAATGCGCCGCCAGGCTGCTGTCGCGTCCATCGTGCATGATGTCGTCGGCAATGCGGCGCAGGTTGTCGATCAGCGCCAGCCGCAACATGATCGGAATCGCCCACAACTCGCCGAGCTTGAGCGGTGCCACCTGTTGATAGGCAGCGATGAAACGGCTCAGCGTGATGACATCCACGCGCCCGTCGCCATGCGCCACCACCTGCAAGCCCAGCTCATACACGCGCGGCAGGCCCACCGAGGTGGGCGTGCGCAGGCGCGGCAATTGCCGGCTGTAACCGGGCGGAAGATGCTGACGCGCCAGGCGCATCTGTTCTTCGACCAGATAATAATTGTCCAGCAACCATTCGCCAGCCGGGTGCAACTGCACGCCGTCGGCCGCCATCTCGCTCAATCGCGCAGCAGTGCTGCCAAGCGAGCGCTGGTTGGATTTGAGTTGCGCCAGCAGCAGTTCGCGCGTGGGCCCGGTATGCAGCACATGGGCCTGCGCCAGCGTCTGTCCCAGCGCTTCCATCTGTTCGTCGCCGAACAGGGCCGCGCCTTGCGGCGCTGGATCGACCGGTGACTGTTGCAGTATTGCGGCTGGCTGCGTGATCGACTGCCACCAGAGAGAAAACGCAGAAGCCTTCCGCTGTGGCGGCATCGAGACATGACCTGTGCAGCAGGTGCGCCGCTAGAGGCCGTGATCATGCGCGCTGGCACAGTGGCGCATGTGAAGGCAGCCGGCTTCCTCTGGCTGCCGTATCTACGCGTCTGCACAATACGTTTGCGTATCCTCGGCGCATACCATTGATCAGGACTGCCTGCCTGCGTCGATCGAAGGCGCGCGATGGCGGTTTCGTGCAGGGTTGCCTGCGACCGGCCAGCGCGGCGCAGGCAGCGGTGATTCGCTCTCTGCGCGCCCGCTTCCGCGCAGGACAGACCCGATGTGCGGTCCATGTCGCATGCTGCGCCCCTATGCAGGGAACAACAAACATGTCCATCACCGCGCCTGACCACGCCCAAGCTACGCCTGCCAGGCGTGCGATCACGCCACGTGTCGCGTGGTGCGTCGCGCTGACACTGACGCTGCTGATGCTCGACAGCGCGGCAGCGACCACGCCCACGCATGCCACCATGCACGTCGCCGGGCTGGAACAGCCCGCGCAGATTCGTGTGGACCGTTGGGGCGTGGCGCATCTGTACGCCAGGACCGACAACGATGCGTTCTTCGTGCAAGGCTTCAATGTCGCACGCGACCGCCTGTTTCAGCTCGATCTGCTGCGCCGCAAAGGGCTCGGTCATCTGGCCGATGCATTCGGTCCGGCCTATGTCGAACAGGATCGCGCCGCGCGGCTGTTCCTGTATCGCGGCGACATGGCCAGGGAATGGCGCAGTTACGGGCCTGACGCACAGCGCGATGTCAGCCGCTTCGTTGCCGGCATCAATGCCTATATCGACTGGCTGGACGCAAACGCGCAGGCGCTGCCTTATGAGTTTGGTCGCTTCGCCTATCGCCCGGAAAAGTGGGCGCCGGAAGACGTGCTGCGCATCCGCACCACCGGCCTGAGCCGCAATGTCAAAAGCGAAGTCGCGCGCGCCAGGGTCGCCTGCAAGGCTTCGCTGGCCGTCGATGCGGTGCGCCAGACACTGCAACCGGCCTGGACCACTACCGTGCCCGAGGGCCTGGATCCCTGTCTTCCGGAGGATGTGCTGAAGGTCTACGAGCTGGCGACGCAAAGCCCCAGGCTCAGCGCCGACACGCATCCTGCGCTTGCGCAGACCACGCCGCTGCGTGCGGCCGAGGACGTCTCCGCCGAAGGCAGCAACAACTGGGTCATCGCACCACAAAAATCCGCGACCGGCCACGCCGTGCTCGCAGACGACCCGCATCGCGCCTATACCGTTCCCAGCCTGCGCTACTTCGTGCATCTCAACAGCCCGGGCCTGAACATCATCGGCGCCGGCGAGCCGACCGCACCTGGCATTGCGATCGGCCACAACCAGACCAGCGCGTTCGGTCTGACCATCTTCAACATCGACCAGGAAGACCTGTACGTCTATCGCCTGAACCCGGCCGACAACGCGTCCTACTGGTACAACGGCAAGTGGGAGCCGTTGCGCACACAGCACGAACGCATCGCAGTGCGCGGCGGCGCAGCGGTGGATGCGCAGCTGCAATTCACCCGCCACGGGCCGGTGATCCATCTCGATGCAGACAAGCACATCGCTTATGCGATCCGTTCGGTGTGGAGCCAACCGGGCACGGCCCCCTATCTGGGGTCCTTGCGCTATCTCAAGGCGGACTCGTTCGAGCAGTTCAAGGACGCGCTTGCACAGTGGGGCGCGCCGTCGGTCAATCAGGTCTACGCGGACGTCAAGGGCAACATCGGTTGGGCCACCGCCGGCATGACACCGCGCCGCGTGCGCTCCGATGGCCTGCTGCCGGTGCCTGGCGACGGCCGCTACGAGTGGGATGGCTTCTGGAACGCTGATGTCCTGCCTTCGGCGAAGAATCCCGCGGCAGGCTTCATCACCACCTCCAACGAGATGAATCTGCCGGCCGGTTACCCGTATGCGCAGCGCAGGATCGGTTTCGAATGGGCCAACGACGCGCGCCATGCGCGCATCACCCAGGTGCTGTCGCAGCTGCCGACGGTGAGCCTGCAGGATTCGGAAAGACTGCAGAACGATCAGGTATCGCTGCTGGCGCAGCGCCTGGTCGCCTTGCTCACCCCGCTGCAGGCGCACGACGAGGCCACCACTGCGGCGCTCGGCGTGCTAAAGCCCTGGGACGGCACGGTCAGCGCCACCTCCGCCGCCGCCGCGCTGGAGGAGTTGTGGTTCAGCCGTTATCTCGGCGAGGCCTACAAGGCACTGGTGCTACGCCCTTCCGAGGCGGCCACCTTCGGCATGCCGGATGCGGCGGCGTTGATGGATGCACTGGAGCATCCCGGTGCAGCCTTCGGTCCCGCACCGGCAGCACGCCGCGATCAACTGCTGCTGGACTCGCTCCGCAGCGCATACCTGGCGCTGGTCGAGCTGCAGGGGCCGGATCCTGCGCAGTGGCAGTGGGGCAAGCTGCACGTCAACAAGGTCTCGCATGCGATGAGCGCTGCGGTCGGCACCGATCATGCGCTGCTGGATGTCGGCCCGTTCGCCAAGGGCGGCAGCCCGTACACGCCCAATCAATCCAGCTACGACCCCAAGGATTTCCGCCAGACCATCGGCCCGTCCGCACGCCTGATCATCGACCTGGGCAACTGGGACAACTCGCGCGCCATGAACTACCCCGGCCAGTCCGGCGACCCGGCCAGCCCGCATTACCGCGACCTCGCACCGATGTGGCTGCAGGGCACGTATTTCCCGCTGCTGTACACGCGCGCTGCGGTCGATGCGGCCACCGAGCAGGTCGTGGATCTGGTGCCGGCGCACGCAAAATAGCGCGTTGCTGGAAGGCGCGTATAGGCATCGAAGGCGACGCAGATGTGCTGTCGCCTGCCGTCGGTATGCATCGAATGGGCTGCGTGCATTCGATACAGCGCAGCACACGCCTGTACACCGCCCCTGCCATCCGGCCTATTGACTACACCTGTCGTCACGCTTACGGTAGCGACAACTGTAGTCATGGAGAGCGGCATGCGTGGCAAGACCATCGGGGACCAGGAGCTGGCCCTGCTGCAACACATCGAAGAACAACGGCAGGCCAGTGTTGGTGAAGTGGCGGCCGCGTTCGGTGAGCCGCGTGGGCTGGCGCGCTCGACCGTGCTGACCATGATGGAGCGCCTGCGCGCCAAGGGCTTCCTGCGTCGCGAGCAGGTGGACGGCATGTACCGCTACAGCGCCACCAGCGGGCAGGACGCGGTGGTGCGCTCGGCGGTGGGGCAGTTCGTGGAAAAGACCTTGCAGGGCTCGGTGTCGCCGTTCGTGGCGTGGATGTCGCAGCGCGCCGAGGTCAGCGATAGCGAGCTGGCCGAGCTCGAAGCCCTGGTCGCCAAGCTGCAGTCGCAGCGCAAGGAGGATTGAGCATGTCGCCGATGATCGAAGCCTTGCTTTGGAGACTGGGTGCCACCAGCGTGCAGACCGCCGTGCTGGCGTTGGCGGTGTGGGCGCTGTGCCGCAGTGTGCGGCGGCTGCCGGCCACCACGCAGACCTGGCTGTGGTGGCTGGTGGGAGTGCAGGCGGTGGTCGGCCTGTTGTGGAACGCGCCGCTGCAGTTGCCGGTGTTGCCCGCAGCCACGCCCACGCCTGCGGTGATTGCCGGCGACAGCCTGGCGCCGATGGTGATGGCCAATGCCACTGCATCCGGCGCCAGCGCGGTCGCGAGCGCGAGCGCCGCAGACGTGCTGCAGGGAGCAACCGGCCCGTCCTGGGCGCTGTGGTTGGCCGCACTGTGGGTTGCCGGCATTGCAGTGATGTCGCTCGGCACACTGCGCGCCTACCGACGCAGCCGTGCCCTGGTCCGCGCTGCCGCACCGTGCACCGATCGCGCCCTGGTCGCCGCACTGCGCATGGCCGCAGAGGCACATGGCCTGTCGCAGCCGCCGGACATACGGCTGTCGCAGCAGATCGCCTCGCCGCAGTTGATCGGCCCCTGGCGACCGGTGTTGCTGCTGCCCGCCGCACGCCTGCCGCACATGGCCGACGACGATCTGGACATGGCGCTGACGCATGAACTGATCCACCTGCGTCGCCGCGATTTGTGGTGGGGCTTGCTGCCGTCGCTGGCCCAGCACCTGTTCTTCTTCCACCCGCTGGTGCACCTGGCCGCGCGCGAATACGCCACCGCCCGCGAAGCCGCCTGCGATGCCGCGGTGGTCGCAGGCCACCGGCATTGCCGCCATGACTATGGCCGGCTGCTGGTGCAACTGGGCGTGGCACCGCGCCCGCATGGCGGCGTGGCCAGCGCCTCGCCGTCCTTCCTCAGCCTCAAACGGAGATTGCTCATGTTGCAGAACCCGACCTCGTTCCCGCGGTTTGGCGCGGCGCTGATCCTGGGCGCGGTGGCCATCACCGGCGTGCTGCCGCTGCGCCTGGTGGCCATGCCCGCCGCGCCGGCTGTTGCTGCCGCATCAGCGGCCGCACCGGCCAAACCAGCTGCCGGCGTGTCCAGCACCGTGGCGCCTGCTTCCGCCGCCGCTGCTGCCGCACCGGCCATTGCGGCTGCGAACGCCGCACCGGCAAACGCCGCCGCACCGGCTGCAGGGGCGTCCTCCTCCAGCCAGACCTTCACCACCACGTCCACGCACGGCCAGATCAACCTGTCGCACGACCCCGACCGCGATGCCTACGTGCTGCTGCAGGGCAACGACAGCGTCATGAATGGCTCGGTGGACGATCTCAAGCATGTGCGTCGTCTGGCCGGCAAGGATGGTCAGCTGATGTGGTTCCGCAAGGATGGCAAGCAGTACGTCGTGCGCGATCCCGACACCTTCAAGCGCCTGAATGCGGTGTATGCGCCAATCACCAAATTGGGCCAGGCGCAGGGCGCGCTGGGCGAGCGCCAGGGCGAACTCGGCGAACAGCAGGGCGAGTTGGGTGCGCAGATGGGTGAGCTGGGTGCACGTGCTGCCGATGCGGCCGCAAAGCACGTCAATGCATCCTTGCGCGACACCGATGCGCGCACACAACAGGCCGCCGAGCGTGCGGCGCAGGCAGCAGAACGCGCAGTACGTCAGGCCGAACAGGCCATGCAGCGCAGCGGCGCCCAACAGCGGATGCAGGCGCTGGCCAGGCAGCAGGCGGCGCTCGCCACCGAGCAGGCAGATCTGGCCAGCCAGCAGGCCGCTGCCAGCGTACACGCCGACAAGGAAGCCCAGCGCATCATGCGCGAGGCGATCGCACAGGGGCTGGCTACGCAGATCGACGGCTGACCGGCGCAGGCTGCTCGCCGATGCCGTGCAACACGCAGGCGGCGGGCAGATTACGACATCCCGGCCGGCGGCAGTGACTGCTTCAAACAAGCTCGGCGCAGCACGCGCCCTGCAAGCACGCAGGGCCGGCGACAGGCAGTGATGGTTGATTCGCTTGTGCCGTTGCTCGCCGATACTGTGCAGCAGGTGCAGACGGCGAGCAGGCGATGACGTACCGGGTGGTGGTGTTGGGTGGCTTCGGGCATTTCGGTGCGCGCATCGTGCGGGCGCTGGCAACCACGGCGCAGATTCAGGTGATCGCGGCCGGGCGGCACCCCGGCGATGTAGCGACCAAGTGGCCGGGTGTCGCACCCGGCCGCATCTCTGCCTGCCGATTGGATACAGAGGCAGGCGATTTCGCCGCGCAACTGGCGGCCACTGCCGCCGATGCGGTGGTGCATACCGCAGGCCCGTTCCAGGGCCAGGATTACGCCGTGGCGCGCACCTGCCTGCAGGCCGGCATGCACTACATCGACCTGGCCGACGGCCGCACGTTCGTCCGCGATTTCCCCGCGGCAATGGATGCAGTGGCACGGCAAGCGCAGCGTGTGGCCATCAGCGGCGCCAGCACCTTGCCCGCGCTGTCGAGCGCCGTCATCGATGCCTTGCTGCCGCGTTTTTCTGCCCTGCGCGACATCCGCATGGTCATCGCGCCCGCCCAGGGCACCCCGTTGGGCCTGGCCACCGTGCGTGCAGTGTTGTCGTACTGCGGCACGCCGTTCACATGGCTGCATGAGGGCCGCTGGCAGACGGTGGTGGGCTGGGCCAGACCCACGCGCGTGCAGTTCGCCCAGCTTGCGCCGCGGCTTGCGTCAGCGTGCGATGTGCCCGATCACGATCTGTTGCCACAGCGCTATCCAGGCGTGCAAACCGTGCAGTTTCGTGCAGCGTTGGAGGTGCCGTTCCTGCAGCGCTGCCTTGCGATCGTCGCCTGGCTACGCCAACACGGCGTGCCACTGCCGATGGCGCACCTGGCCGATGTGTTTGCACGCGCGGCACGCTGGTTTGATCGCCTCGGCACCGACCTGGGTGGCATGCGTGTGGAGCTGCGTGGCACGCGCCATCACCAGTCCGGCGATCGCCAGCCGCTGCTGCTGCAGTGGGATCTCACCGCCCCGATGCTGCACGGCCCGGAGATTCCGTGTTTCGCTGCGATCCTGCTGGTGCGCAAGCTTGCCGCAGGGCAGGCGCTGCCGATCGGCGCGCATGCCTGCATGGGCTTGTTGACGCTGGCCGAATTCGAGCAGGAGTTTGCAGCGTGGCAGATGGTGACTGAGGTGTTGGAAGTGAGTGGGTAGCGCCGCACGTCCATACACATGGCCAATGAGTCGCTTGCAGCACCCAGCAGGTGTCGTTACACGCACACCAGATGGCCACACGCACTCAACGTCACACCTCGCGGAGCGTACGAAACGCAGACATATCGTTGAACGTGCAAAAGTGGAAACGCGGCACCGTGATCGGGCCGGCCGCCACAAGCCGCTTCAACCAATCGCCCACCGCAACGCGATAGGCCACCTGCTCAGCAGGAGCGAGCGTCTCGCATAGATAGGCCAGCGAGATATGGAACTGGTAATGGCTGTAGTCCGGGCGCTGCAGGTGCGTCAACGCCATCAGCTCCTTGCGCGCCGTCTCCAACCGCTGCGCGGTGGCCGCATCGGCAGGCAGCAACGGAATCAGCAGATTGTCGTTGCTGCCGGTTCTGGCCGCGGAGGGGTCGACCACAAACCGGCACGCCCCCAGCGGCGCGGTGTTGCGTTGCTGCAACCGCGACAGGAAGCGGGCGTGGATGTCGGCCAAGGCAACATCGCGCGCCAGATCGCCCGGCCACGGCCCGCGCGCGCGGTCGGTTTCGTTGACCCCGCCCAGCAAGGTCACGTGATAGCTGCTCGGCGGCAACACGGCGAGCTTGTTGGCGAAGCCGTGCTTGGGCAGCGCGCGGTAGATCTCCAGCACCCGGTCGAAGCTGTCGTAGCCATCGCCCTGTTGCTCGAGATGGCCGACAAACGTATTGCCGGCAAACGGCATCGGCCGCTTGGAGCGCAGAAACTTGCGGCCCACATCCGCAGGCGGCGCCGCATCGGCGAGCACCGGCAACGCGGTGGACAGCAGCGACGCGCCGGCAGCGGTAGCCAGCAGCCGGCGGCGGCTAAAGGTGGTATCCAGACATGACGCCATGCGTCGCTCCTCAAAGTTTGACGTTGAGACCAACCATCACGGTAGCGGCCATCTTCCAGGCCGATTGCACATATTCCTGATTGCGGCCGATGCGGTACTGGTAGCCCTGGCCGGCCAGATTGAGCACGTCCAGGCTCAGCGACACCGCCGGCGAAACATCCCAGCCCAGTTTCAGGTCGATGCGGTCCAGCGGTTGCTGGTAACGGTTGCGATAGAACTCGGGCAGGCTGCTGTAATTGGGAAAGCGGTCATCCCACAGCTCGCCGGTGCGGCTCCAGGCCAGCGTGGTGCGCAGTGGCCCACGGGCGTAATTCAGGGTCAGGTTCCACAACTGCCTGGGCTGCTGCGGCAGCACGTCCAGGGTGGTGCGGGTGCCATCGCCAAGCACCACCGGGTACTCCACATCCAGAAACGTGACATTGGCGGACACCGACAAGCCGTCCAGCGCGGGCAGCCATGGCCCCAGCTCCTTGATGGCCCCCAGCTCGGCGCCGCGCAGGCGCACCGGCCGGTCCACATTGCGCGGCTGGGTGACCAGCACCTGCTCGCCGTCGATGCTGTCCATCTGCCCGTAGCGGAAGATTTCATCATTGATGGTCTTGTGGAACAGCGCGACCGACAGCAGGCTGCCGCCGTCGTCAAAGCTCCAGTCGTGGCCAAGGTCCAGGTTCTGCGAGCGGCGCGGCTGCAGGTCCGGGTTGCCCTGGTTGAGCGTGGGTGGTGTGCTGCCCAGTGCGAGCACGCCGCCGTTCAGGGCCATCTGGTCCAGGCGCGGGCGCCCGATCGAGCGCGAGACGCCAACGCGCAGCGTGCCGTTGGCGCTGGTCTGCAGCTGCCCGCTGAGCGATGGCAACCAGTTGCGATAGGTGCGCACCGCGCTGACCGGCGTCCAGGTGGTTCCGCTCAGCTGCTGGCCGGTGCTGGCAAAGCGTGTCTGTTCCAGGCGGATGCCGCCAGCCAGCAGCCAGCAGCCAGCGCTCGCCGCGCCATTGCGCCTGGGCAAAGCCGGCGCGCACCTGTTCGTCGACGTCGTAGCTGCCGCTGTTCTGCGCGGTGGTGTCCACCACCCCGCGCGCCTGGCCGGCCAGGGCATCCCAGCGTGCGTCGGCCAATGCCTGGTCGATGGTCATCATCTCCCTGTTGCAGCCCAGGGCGCAGGTCGGGCGGCCCAGCACCTCGGCCAATGTGTCAGGCAGGCCATTCCAGGTGGTGCGCTGCACAGTGGTGCGCATGTGCATGCGCACCTGCCGCGCGCCCACGGCCAGCCCCAGCCCGCGGCTGTCCTCGTCCATGTTGCGACGCAGCTCCAGCTGCAGGTCGCCGACCCGTTCGGCGTAGGCGGTGCGCTCCTGCTGGTGATAGGCGTTGGGATAGCGCGCCGGGTCGTCGGCCAGGGCCGGGTCCAGCGGCGTGAATGCGGGCAGGGTGCCGCTCCAGTCGAACCCGTACGCCAGGCGATTTTGCTGGAAGCGGTCCCAGGTCTGTGGGTTGTCCACCGTGGCGCGCGAGGCACTTGCGCGCAGCGCGGCGCGCCATTGCGCCGGCAACTCGGCCAGCAGTTCGCCGTTGATGCCCGACAGCGCGCGCTTCCAGCGCAACTGCCCCAGTTCGACGTACTGATTCAGGTTGTCGAGCGTGCCGCCCTGCGCGCCGGTGCGGGTCAGGCGCGCGCTGTTCTGCACCTGGGCGTTCTGGGTATAGCGGTCCGAGGCCTCGCGCTGGCGAAAGGTGTAACCGGACACATTGGCCGCTGAGCGGACCCTCCGGCTGCCAGTCCACGCGTGCGGTGAGGCCGCGCCGCTGCCGGGTGTTGGCGTAGTTGTACCAGCGCCGCTCGCTGGGCACCGCAGCGCCGGTGCCGCCATAGGCCACCGGGTCGCGCGTGCCGTTGGCGGCATACCAGTTCAAGCCGCCGCCGTTTTCCTGCTGCGGCACCGAGATCTCGCGCCGCCACTGGCTGGCGGCACCCAAAAAGGCGAACTGCCCGTCGCGACCGAAGCGCTTGCCCCATTTCAGATCGCCCTCGCCAACCGGTGAGCGGCCGCCGTAGCGGCTGCCCATCAGGTTGGCGCCGCCCTTGGCCGAGAAGGTGAGCAGGCCATCCGGGCGGCCGAAGCCGGTGGCGGTGACCAGGTTGGTGACGCCGCCGATCACGCCACCGTCGTTTTCCGGCAGGAACGACTTCACCACGTCGATGCGGTCGACAAAGTTGGCCGGCAGCACATCCATCATCGCCTGGCGGCTGCCGATGTCGTTGCTGGCGAACGCAAAGCCGTCGATCAGCATGCTGTTGTAGTTGCCGTTGAGGCCGCGCACCGTCACGTAGCGCGGCTCGCCCTGGTACTCCACGGTGCTGACGCCGGTGACCCGGCGCAGCGCATCGCCCACATTGAAGTCCGCCAGTTGCCCGATGCTGTCGGCGGCGACCGAATCCACGACGGTGGGCGCGGCCTGTTTGGTGGCGATGGCGCGCGTGTTCTGCGACTGGAACGAGGTGCGCACCTGCACCGCATCCAGGGTCTGCGCCTCAGCATCGGCGGGCGCCTCGGCGGCCTGCGCCGGCGCCTGCATCCAGCCCGAAACGGCCATGCCCAGCGCGAGCGGCAATGTGCGACGCTGCGCGACGCAGGCCGGACCGGGCAGACACAGGAAGCCAGAGGGAGAGCGATGAAACAGACGCATGGCACGATCCGCACTGTCGGGCGGCCCCAACGTGGTGGCCGCAAACCGACTAAATTAATCTGCTTAATTTAAGCTTATGTGACACCACCGGTTCTTTTGCCTTCCATGTCTTCCTTCTTCGCCCACGCGGCCATTCGTTCGCATTACCGCCGCCGCAGCGACGGCCAGGCCGCCGGTTCCAGCGAGCGCGCGTTGCTGGATCTGATCCGCAGTGCCGGTCAGCTGGCGCGTGCCGACCTGCCACGCGCCAGCGGGCTCAGCGTCCCCGGCACCAAGGGCATCATCGACCCGCTGGTTGCACATGGCCTGCTCCAGGTTGGCCCGTCGCTGCGCCGGGGGCGCGGCCAACCCAGCGTCGAGTTGAGTCTGGTGCCCGACTATGCATTCAGCGTGGGGGTGTCGTTGATGGTCGATGGCATCGCGGTGGTGCTGATCGACTTCGCCGGGCAGGTACGCGGCATGCGCCAGCTCACCGCGTTCCCGCTGACGCTGGATCTGGTCGCGGCACAGTTGCCGGAATTGGTGGAGCAGTTGCTGCAGGCCGCCGGGGTGGACCGGCAGCAGCTGTTCGGGGTGGGCGTCAGCATGACCGGCCCGCGCATCGGCGATGGCACGCGGGTCAATCCGCCGCTCACACTGGCCGCCGAATGGATGCAGGTCGAGCTGGACCGCTTCATCGCCGAACGCCTGCAGTTGCCGGTCTGGATGGACAACGACGCCCATTGCGCCGCGCTGGCCGAGGCCTTGTACGGAGTCGGCCGCCAGTCGCCGGATCTGGTCTACCTGACCATCGCCGACGGGTTTGCCGCGGGCGTGATCGCCGCCGGCAGCGTGCACCGCGGCGCGCACGGCAACGTGGGCGAACTGGGGCGCATCTCGGCCATCACCGGCAGCGCGCGGCCCACGCTGGAAAGCCTGCGCCAGGCGCTGGTCGCCGATGGCCATGCGCTGCCGGACCTGCACACCATGCTGCAGCACTACGATCCGGCATGGCCGCAGATCGAGGCCTGGCTGGATGCGGTGCAACCCACCGTGACCCTGGCGGTGGCGGCGATCATCGCCTTGATCGACCCGCGCGTCATCGTCTTTGGCGCGCGCCTGCCGGCAGATCTTGCGCAACGGCTGATCGCCCGTGTCGCCTTCGAACCTGCGCCACGGCGCGGCGTCGCATCGCCGTATCCGGCGTTGCTGGTCGGGCAGGTGCAGGCACACGCCACGGTGCTGGGCGCGGCCATGCTGCCGTTCAAGGAAACGCTGTTCTAGCGCCGGCGGTGGACCAGCTGATGCAGTGCGCCGGCATTGCGATGGGGCATCGTTTCGCATTGCAGCGGCATAGTTCGCCTTGGCTGCGAATTGTCATATGCCACGCGCTTTACTGGCCGCCCGCAGTGCTCTTGAGGTCGTCATGCGTATTGCTCCCTTGCAACCAGCCGCCACGCCTACCACCGCGCTGGCAACACCGACACAGACCAGCCCGACCACCCCGATGGAGGTGCCGCACGTGCCCGGCGGCAACCCGCCGCTGGGTCCACGTCCGCGTCGCCAGGCGTCGATGCAACCACCACTGGTGCCGTTGAACGACAGCGCCATGACCGGCAAGCAGGCATTGGTGGCACTGGACAGCGAATTTTCGGAGCAGCGCCTGGCCGAAGTGCAGGCAAGGCAGATCACGGTGCAGGCGCTGCAAAGCAAGCTGGCCACCCACCTTGCGCAGGCCGGCATCGCGCCCGAGAAGGACAGCATTGCAGCAAAGCTTGCAGCTGGAGCGCTGCAGCCGGTGTATCTGGATAGAGCCGCGTTCAAAGCCATGGCCAAAGCGCTACCCGATTGCGCCAGCGCAGCGGCAGGCCCGGTGCTGGTCGATGCGCAGCAGGGCCGCATCATCTTCGATCTGCAGCGCGCGTTTGCGCCTGGGGACACCTTCAGCGACGCAGCCCACACTGCCTTGCGCAATGCGCTGGATCTGCCCGGGCAGGGAGTGGAAAATCCCGACTGGTTGGCGGCTGCTTCGCAGTCACATCCAGCGCGACGAAAGATGCAGCAGACCTTGAAGTATCACGGGCATCAGATTCCCGCACAGCACGGCGGCGCCGGGTTCTACAAGCCCGACGATCATCGTCTGCTGGAAGGCAAGGCCACGCAGCTGCACGAACACCTCAAGCAGGTCGTCCACGAGAACTATCTCCAGGCAGAAAGCACCAAGTCGCTCGGCAAGGATGTCATGGTGCACCGTGGGCTCTACGACTTTCGCAATGGCATTCCGGAGAACTCACTCGCTGCAGTCGATCACGCGTATGCGCAGGGGTATCGCACCGTCGAACTGGATGTCCAGGTAAGTGCCGACGGTGTGCCGATGATGCTGCACGATTTCACGGTGGGACGGGTGCTGGATGATCCGGACAATCCACTGGTCGCCAACACGCCGTTTTCGCAATTGCACGATCAACCGCTGGTGATTCGCAATCCTGTGGACGGCAACTTCGTGCAGACCACTCAACGTCTTTCCAGCATCGAAGAGATGCTGAAGCATGTGGTGCACACCAAGCCCGGAATGTCGGTTGTGCTGGACTGCAAGGAGAAAACCGCCGAGGACGTTGCCCTGCTGTTGATGAAGCAACCGCAGCTGCGGCGCTTCACGGCGGTCAAGGTGTATTCGGCTGCCTATAAGGGCGGTTTCGATGAGCTGTTCTCTAACATGTGCAAGCGTCTGCAGATTAATCCTCTGCATTCGCAGGACGAACCGCGACGTCAGAAACTACGTCGCGATCTCAGCAAGATCAAGGTCGTGCCCATCCTGGGCCAGGACTCCATCCAGGATCCGCAGCTGCGCGTCCTTTTTCCCGGTGACGAGAGCACGAGCGGCCTGGCCGACACCGCTACCGGCTGGATGCAAAGCTGGAATGGCATGCATCCCGTGGTTGCCGAGGCCATGGTCACCGATCGCGACAGCAAAGCCGGCAAGGCCCTACAGGACGCTCGCGCACGCCTGCAGCAGCCCGGTTCAGGTTATGAGAAAGCCGCGTTGAGTTCGGCCTACCGCTATGAGGATTTTTCGATGGCGCAGTCAGATGGAAGCCGGAAATACTTTACCTGGGGCGTCTTTGGCGAGATCAATCCGATTCCGGAGACCGGCTTCGAGCCGGCACGTGGAACTGCAGGTGCATTCCGCGATCAAGGCGATAGTGTGCTTACCGACCAGCCTAACGAAGAGGTTCTGGCACTGCGTGAGAACCGTACGCTGCCGCGTGGGCACACCGGCGTGGAGTTGAACGCCCCGCCAGGCACGCCCATCGACACCGGACGCGACGCCGCGCTTGTCGGCCTGCGACGGAGACAGTTCAATGCGATGAAGCAGCCACTGGACAAGGTGAACGTCGACGCAGCGCGCGAAGGAGCAACACTGGATCGAGATACGACAGCGCAGCAGACCCCGGCAGCACGCGATGCCACCGATAAGCGTGCCGAATCGCTCGGGCTGCTCACCGATCGCTATCGCGGCGCACCCGTGAGCCATTACCTCAACGAACAGGCCAAACACGCCGAGCCGGAGGAATGATCCTGACGCAAGAATCCTGCATTGTGCGTATCTGATTGTTACCTGCGTGAGCCGCACCGATCACGCAGCAGCCGATGCACTGCAGCCCTGGAATGTGCATCGCCCCGGGCGAGGACGGCGAGGGGTAGCGCGCCCTCAGACATACCGGCATCGCGCCAGCGCCGCGCCTGGTCCAGCGTTAAGGCATCTCCAGCATCGGAATCACTTCACGGTCCTGCGCATCCACCGCCACCAGGCGTTGCAGCAGCAGCGACAAGGTCACCACGTCCTGGTGGTTGTGCTCGGCCACGCGGCGCAGGTTGCGCGCGCTGCCGCCGCGCAGGTAGCTCAGCCATGCCGCCGGCGCTTCGGAGCCGGGCAGGTCGTCCTCGCGCACCACGCGCAGCAGCTGACGTTCGATGGTGGACAGCTTGCAGTTCTCCCAGGTGCCGCGATAGCGCCGGCGGGTGGGGAACAGCAGATCCACATGGTCCAGCGCGGAGATCGGGTCGCCGCGGCGCGCCAGCCGGTAGCGCGTCTTCAACAACGGCGCGTCGTAGCAGCGGCCGTTGTAGCTGGACAACACCGTCTGTGGCGACAGCCAGCTGCGGAACAGATCCAGCATCGCGCTCTCGGCCGCCATCGTGGACATCATCAGCTGGCGCACGCGCAGCCCGCTGCCTTGCGCATCGTCCATGCACCAATCGGCCACGCCGATCATGAAGGCGCGCGTGCCGGTGCCGCCAGCCAGGCCGGTGGTTTCGGTGTCGAAGAACAGCAGATCCCTCGGGTCCACCGCGTCCTCGCGCTTGGCGAAGGCCAGCGACAGCGCCTGGCGCGGGATCGGCTGCGGCAGGAAGGCTTCGATCAGGTGCAGGCCCGGTGCGATCTCGTTGCCGGGCAGATGCCGATCGGTGGACGCCGCGCGTACCGGCGTATGCGCCGAGACCGCGCGCTCGCGTAAACCGATCATCTTGCGCAGGCCGGCGATATCGGTGCGTCGCTGCGGTGCCGGGGGGGAGGTGGGCGCCGCAGGTGTTGCGCGCACCGCCGGCACGCGCGCTGCCGCATCGGCGGCCGCACCTGCCGGCTTGTGGCGCACCTCGTGGTCCACCCAGGCAAACGCCGAGGTATCGCGTGCAGGCGGTGCCGCAACCGGCGCCTGCAGGGCGCGGCGCGTCATGGCTGGTGCGCTGCCGGGCTGCGCGCTTCGCACAGCAGCCTCGCGCGGCAAAGCGCGTGACCCAGACGCAGCAGCACCCGGTGCAGGCTGGCGTTGCGCACGCGTGGGCACCACCGCATCGTCCTTGCGCGCCGTGGGTGTCAGCCCGCCGACCTGGCGGCGTAGCAGGCGCAAACGTTCTGCGCTGACACCAGGGACGCTGCCAGGCACCGGTGCTGCCGGCTCACGCGTCGGTTGTGCCGTTGCAGACATTTCACTTGCGGCACGCGTGCGCGCATCGCCCACAACAACTGCTTCACCAGATGTCCGTCCGACCACTGCGGAGTGCATCTGTTGTGCAGGCGAAAGCATCATGCATTCGGTCGCGAACGCTGAGGTTTCATCGTCCACGCCGGTCTGCGCGATCGCCGGCGCATCGCAGGGCGAAGATGCACCACAACGCACCTCACGTGCGGCAATGTCGCTAGTAGGGGCAGGATCCACGACCGCGCGTGCCATCGCTGCATGCGGCGCAACACGCGCGCCTGCATTGGAATGCAGTTGGGGCACTCCACCAAGAAGTCCGGCATCCGCATCAACCGCAGGCGCTGCCTGCGCGCCATGTAGTGCATCGCTGTCTGCACCCGCCACCGGCGCACGTACATCGGTGTGCCCGGCCTGCCGGCGCAACAACCGCAGCCGGTCCGCACTCACACTCATGCAAGCACGTCCAGCGCCAGGTCCTCGTCCACCTGGGTGGCGTGGCGCAACGGCGCATCCGCATCGAACAACAGCGCCAGCACCGTCAACGCCAACGACTTGGGCGACTCGCCCTTGCCTTCTTCGTGCGCGGCCAGCACCGGCCCCACGCAGGCCGGGCAGCCGGCGCTGCAATCGCACCGCCGCACCAGCTCGTCGGCGCGCTGCAGCAGCTCGGCCTGGCGCAGCCACAGCGGCTCGCTCAGGCCCACGCCGCCGGGGAAGTTGTCGTACAGATACACCGTGGGCACGAAGGCCTGCTGCAGTTCCACCGCGTCGTGCTCGCCTTCTTCCACGCCGCGCAGTTGCCCACGCCCGGTCTGGTCGGCCACCGCAAACCACGCGCCGTCGCCATTGCCCACGGCCTTTTGCAGGTCGCGCGCATCGGCCATCACCGCCACCGTCGCCACCACGTGCAGCGCGTAGGCCGCACCTAAAAATCCATCCAGCGCATCCTGCTTGGACGCGAACGCCTTGCCCAGCGTGGCCTACGGCAGCTGCCACCACACCGCAGTGGTGTGCAGTTCCTGGTCGGGCAGGTTGACCGGGCCGTAGCCGATGTTCTCGTGCGTGTAGTAGCGGATCTTCTTGTAGCCGGACACGCGCCGCACCACATGCACCTCGCCATGGTGCGAATCGCCGCGCCCGGCCACGCCGCCGTCGAAGCGGTCCAGCACCTTCAACTTGGTGTAGTCGATGCTGTCGGTGTAGTAGTCCACATGGGTGCGCGTGACATAGGCCTTGCGGCCTTCCCAGTCCAGCCGCTCCACCTGGTACGGCGTGCTCTGCACCATGTGGATGGCGCCTTCGTACAAGGTCAGCGCCGCGGCCGAGTAATCCACCTCGGCGATGATCTGCTGCTTGCCATCGCTCTTGTCCACCACCACGAAATTACCGTCGGCCACCGAGCGCAGGCTCACCGCGTTGGCCGGGTAGCTGTTGGCGATCCACTCCCAGCGGTCGCCTTCCTGGTGGATCACCTCGCTCTCGGCCAGCGCTTCCAGGAACACCAGCGGGTCGATCGGCCCGAACGGTTCGCTGGCAATGAACGGCAACTCGAACGCCGCGCAGCGGATGTGGTCGAACAGGATCAGCGGCTGGTCCGGCGCGATACGCGCATGCTCGGGCGAGGCATCGGCGAAGAAATCCGGATGCCGCACCACGTATTGGTCCAGCGGCTGCGAGCTGGCCACCAGCACGCCCAGCGCCGGTTGCTGGCGCCGCCCGGCGCGGCCGAAGCGCTGCCAGGTCGCCGCCACGCTGCCGGGGTAGCCGTTGAGGATCACCACATCCAGCGCGCCGATATCCACGCCCAGTTCCAGCGCCGAGGTGGACACGATGCCGTCGATATTGCCCGCGCGCATCGCGCGCTCCACCTCGCGCCGCTCGGTGGGCAGGTAGCCGCCGCGGTACGCACGGATGCGTGGCGGCTTGCGCGGGTCGTGGTCGAAGATGTCCTTCAGGTACTTGGTCAGCACTTCCACCATCAGCCGCGTCTGCGCGAACACCAGCGTCTTCAGCCCGCTCTTGATCGCGATGCGCGCAATGCGGTTGCTCTGCGAGCGTGCCGACGCGCGCAGGCCCAGGTCGGCATTGACCACCGGCGGGTTCCACAGCAGCACGTGCTTGTCGCCGGTGGGCGCGCCGGACTCGGTGATCGCATGCACCTGCTCTTCGATCAAGGCCTGCGCGTGCGCGTGCGGGTTGCCGATGGTGGCCGAGCACAGGATGAACTGCGGGCTGGCGCCGTAGAACGCGCAGATGCGCTTGAGCCGGCGCAGCACGTTGGTGACGTGGCTGCCGAACACGCCGCGGTAGGTGTGGATCTCGTCGATCACCACATAGCGCAGGTTCTCGAAGAACTGCGCCCACTTGGTGTGATGCGGCAGGATCGCCTGGTGCAGCATGTCCGGGTTGCTCACCACGATGTCGCCATGCAGGCGGATCGCCTGGCGCGCATCGCCCGGCGTGTCGCCGTCGAAGGTGAAGGCCTTCACCCCCAGCGCGCCGGCGCGGTTCAATTCCAGCAGTTCGGCCACCTGGTCCTGCGCCAGCGCCTTGGTCGGGAACAGGTACAGCGCCTTGGCCCCGGAGCGCATCGCCGCGCTCACCACCGGCAGCGTGTAGCACAGCGACTTGCCCGAAGCGGTGGGCGTCACGATCGCCACATGCTCGCCGCGCTGGGTGGCCGCCCAGGCGTCGGCCTGGTGGCTGTAGAGCCGGTCGATGCCGCGCGCGCGCAAGGCATCGGCCAGCGCGCTGGGCACATCGTCCGGGATCGGCGCATAGCGGCCCTCGCGCCCGGGCAGGGTGAAGCTGCCGGTGATGCGGTCGTGGTAACGCCGTTCCAGGCGCTGCGTGAGCAACGCGCCGTCGCGGCTGGGCCGGCCATCGGTGGTGGCCAGCGCGCGTTCGGCGGTTTCGGTGCGGGGAGCGAGGGCAAACGGAGGCATACGGCGGCTCCCAAAGAGGGGCATGAGACAGGGGAGGTGTCTCAGGGTATGAGACCGGGGCCAAACCGGCGAGCCTGTGTCACTGAGCGGATTCAGCAAGCGGGTATCCTGTGGTCCCCACTGCGTCATCGCCGCGTTGCACGCTGGGCTCCCCCCTTTCGAAGACCCCCTGTGCCCGTGCCCCCCAGCGCCACCGCCCCACACTACAAGACGCGTTCCGCCCGCCGTGCCGATGTCGTGGTGCATGCGGCGGGCCTGTTTCTTGCCATCGTCGGCGGGGCCTGGATGGTCTGGCGCGCGCATGCCAACCAGACCATGCTGCTGGCCACCTGCGTGTACGCGCTGGGGCTGCTGGTGATGTTCGGCTGCTCGGCGGCCTACAACTTCGCACCGCCGCACCGCCAGCCGATGCTGCGCAAGTTCGACCACGCCGGCATCTTCGTCATGATCGCCGGCTCCTACACGCCGTTCCTGCTGGTCGCCCTCGACGGCACCTGGCGCTGGGCGATGATCCTCGGGGTCTGGAGCGTGGCGCTGTTCGGCGTGTTCGCCAAGCTGTGCCTGCCCGGCATCGCCAAGGGCTTCTGGGTGGTGATCTACCTGTTGCTGGGCTGGGCCGGCATCGTGGTGATCAAACCGCTGATCGCCGGCCTGGACAGCACCGTGCTCTGGCTGATCGCCGGCGGCGGCGCGTTCTACACCGTGGGCGTCACCTTCTACGTGCGCAAGTCGCTGGTCTACAACCGCGCCATCTGGCACGCCCACGTGCTGGGCGGTGCGCTGTCGCACTGGTGCGCGATCTGGTTGTGCCTGCGGCCGTTGGGTGGGGCGTAGCCGGGTCGGTCTCTCGCCCGGCGCGGCCGACTTGCCTCCCCGGAGTGATACTTGAAGACCCTGCCGCCGCAGCGGCACTGCTGAGTTCGTCTTCAACACCGCCTCGAACGCCGCATCCGGCGCGCTGCAGCTCGGAAATCACGATCACCGCATGCAGCTTGCCGCTGGCCTGCACGCTGTACTCCAACCTCACCGGCGCGCTGCGGCCAGGCCTGCGCTGCCGCGTTGAGCGCTCACCGCATCGGCACCCGCAGACGGATGCCGTCGGCGGGCAAACACGCGTCCACCGGCGCACGCCGCTGCACCCACATATCGCCCATCATCCGGTCCAGCCCGCGGTCCAGGCCGGTGACCAGCCCCGCACCCGGAGTGAAGGTCAGCTCGCCGAAATAGATCTGCCCGCGCTGGATATACCAATCCACCCGCACGTAATCGAACTCGCTGGCCATGCGCTTGCTCAGTTCCAGCGCCTGCTCGAGCAGCGCCGGCGCGCACGGCGGCACGCGTCCATCGTCGCGGATGCGGTGGAAGGCCTTGTGCAGGTTGCCGACAAAGAAGGTCATCCCCAGCTTCGGCGTGTCGAAGCGCCCGTAGATCACCTGCAGCACGTACTGAAAACTGCCATCCGCCTGCCGGAACATGTGGAACTTGTAGTCCACCGGCACCTGCTGCGCATCGCCGATGTACTGCTCCACCAGGATGCGCGGCGGAATATCGCGGTAATGGATCTCGCGCACCGTCTGCGAGAAGTCGATCTGCAGCCACTGGTCGCAGCGCTCGACGATGCGCCGCCGCTGCACCGCATCCGGCTCCTCGCGCACGATCTCCACCATCGCCGCGCCGTGGTTGGCCTTGATCACGGTCTGCCGCCAACGGTGCAGCCGCAGCAACTCCCGCGGATCGGTGCAGTCCAGCAGCAGCGGGATCAGATGCGCCTCACCGATCCTGGCCGCCACATACGGGCGCACCGCGAACTTGTCGGCCAGCCGCATGTACAACGGGTAATCGCCGTGCACGCATTTGCGGTACAGGATCTTCTCGTTGAAGCACTTGGGCGCATACAGATCCGGAAGCCGCCCGAAGGTGTACAGGAAGTACAGCCTGTCCTGGTGCCGCCAGGGCAATGTTTGCACCAGGCGGCGCGCGTTCTTGCGCAGCAGACGCTTGAGACTGGGCGTGTCCGGCGCTGGTGTCGGCGCGCGTGGCGGCGCGGCCGTGCGGCGGTCGCCGAACAACGGCGACAACGACGGCGGCATGACTGCCCATTCCTGTCCCGTCGCACCGCACGCAGCTGGCTGCGTGTGCAGCCCCATCAGATCGTCGGGCATGTCCAGATCCTTGTCCGCAGTAAAGTGCGACACACATCACATTAAAAAGTGACATGGAGCACGATATACGCAAAAAGTGAGACCAGGGATGCATTTCGTCTCAGACGGCCAGTTTTTTTTAAGCCCAGTTCGCTTGGCGGCCTCTAAAAGCCGTTCTCGACAGGCGATCCGGTCTCTCCAGCGGCGATGCGGGCGGGCGCAACCTGTGGCCGGTTTCAGTGAGGCGTGCGCTAGTGCAGGGCATCCGCCAGCCGCAACGCCGTTGGCGCCACGCCCGCGCTGGCACCGCTGAACCCGGTGCAACGGCCCGCCTGCCAACGCGCGGTCGCCGCGCAATGGGCGATCAGCGATCAATGGCAGCGATACGTGAGCGCATGGCGCATGCCCGAGCGCGCCAGCACCGACCAACCCGCCAAGCCCGCACCCCTCAGGATGCTTCGCTCAACAGACGTAGGCAGCAACTCCCGGCGGAGGCGAGGTGGTGAAGGTACGCAGCGCAGCGGTGCGGGTTGAATGCCGGTGTAGCCCAGCAACCAGGCACACAGTGGCATCGTGGAGCGGCATCAGGCAACACTCGCAACCGTGCGCGACAAGCTGCGGCACTCGTAGCACTTCTGGGGGCAGTTCAGATTCCGGGAGGCTCCATCTTTTCAAGAAGTGGAGCCTCCCGGAATCGCGAGCCGGTTCACTGGCTTCGCCAGCGCCGTGCATCCCTCGAAGCTGCGGAGGGATGTATCCCATGTCCCCGAGCACTGATCGCTACCCGGGCTATTACGTGGATTACGGCTCAGGGGCGGCTTGGTGCGAAGGATTGGACACAGCCAGGTCCTGATACGGAATACGTTCGGCCAACGGAGTTTCGCCGTATCCAAGTTTACGGGCCAGCGCGGGAAGGGCCTCGAAGCTTGCATTCATGCCTTTGACAATTGCGGTTCCTACATGACGAAGGAACTCGCTTCTGGGTGCCAAAATCCGATGCAATTCTTCTAAGGTAATTTCCCGAGCCCCGCTTTCCATTTGCTCGCTTGCTCGCGCCAGAATGGTTTGCACAACCCGCGCGTGCTTGGCATTGTCCGATTCAAATAGCCCAGGAACATGCATGCGTCCTCCAAGCGCCAGTGCGTTCAGAGCGATGGCTTCGATCGGATTGAAGACGGTGCTCCGGAAGATACGCAGCACCTTTTCCGAGAGCAATCCTGTGGCTTTGTTGCCGGCGATCAGCGGGATCATCCCGACAATGGATGCCAGCCCCATGGACTTGACAGCGGTGCTTTCGCCGGGGGCAACATCGAGCGCATGACGCGCCATCTGCTCAATCGCCTCTTCCGGGTCCATCGTCTCGCCGGGGTGCGCCATGACGCCGTCCTTAATGCTCTGGAACAATCCAGCGCGCATCAACTCTTCGCTTTCCTTGACTTCGGGCGGAATGCCGGAGGCAGCGCCAAAAATGGCCGCTTCGGTTGTCGTCGTATTGGCCGCAAGATCACCCAATCCTGATTTAAAGCCTGTGTACTGCAAGACGTTATTGGGGAATGACACAACTGAGGAGATGGCGCCGGCTTTCATTGCCTTGGGGAGCAGGTCGCGCATGGACCAGTCCTCACCCTTCATACCCTTGATGATTGCAAGCACACACATGGTGTCCATGGTCTCGATTATCAAAGGGGGCACTGAATCGATTCCGGCCAATTGCAGAGCATACTGGCTGGGCGAGAAATCTTTGCCGAAGATGGCTTTTTTCAACATTTCCGACGCGCCGAGTTCCCATGCGGAGCCGAGTATGCTGCTGACGCCAATGCTACCGGCCAAGCCGCCGAGCTGAAACTCTTTCTTGGTCGCCACATATAGCAATTCATGTGCACCCAGACGGACCTGCAGGTCCTCGTCCGCTTTGAGTTTCTGGTTGACGAACGTCGCCAGGACATCGTCATTGGACATGACATCCGGGGCACACGAGGCGAGGAACGCTTTGGCGCTGATCTGGCTGCCGTCTGCCATCTCGATCGACGCGCTTGGGCCAAATGCTGCGGAGCCCCGCTCAATCGCGTTGAGCAATAAGGGGATATGAATGTCAGCATCGATTTGCTCAGCTGTCCGCTCCGACGAGTCGGCGGCGGGCATCAATTGCGCTGTCTCAACCGTGAATGCGTCCTTGAACTCCTCAAGCGCTTTCTCCGGGTCTCGACGCGACACCAACTCTAGTCCGACCCCGGCAGTGCTCGCGACCTGTGGTGGAAATGGCTGGTCAACCTGCGCGAAAGATAGCAACGCGTGCATCACCGGGTCGTCAGAAACAAGTCGGTTCTCTTGCCTGCGCACCGATCCCGCATACCTGGGCTTGCGGAGATCTGTTAACGAGATCAGTAGCGGAGTTTCCAATCCACTGCTATCAGTGCGGGCGGAGCCTTGCCCAGTGGACCTGGGGCTAGTAGGCCCGCTGCTTGTGCCGCGCCGCCGGGGAGGCCTGGTGGTTGGCAATCTCTCATCTTCGGAATGATGGAAGACGCCATGTTCGGGCTGTGCGCCAGCTTCCAGATCACGGTCGTTACCTACACCAGGTTCGGGGTGGCGTATGTGCTCGAGTGACGACAGGGAATGGGATCGTGCGAGCTCTGCCTTCATGTCTTCCTATCCTTTTTAAAAATTAAGTGAAAAGCCAGAATCTTTAGAGCGGCTAACAAAACTACTGCGCCGCCGCTGGGCGAGCGCGGTCGTCGCCCGGAATCGGCATATCCACTCGTAAACTCCGGTTCTGTTCGCCGCCCCCACCCATCTAACGATAACTGGCTACGTTTTGTTAGCCGCTTTTAGTGTGGGTAAAACCTAAAAATCAATTTGAAAATTTATTTTTGAGGATGGTCTGATCAACCTGCCCTGTGAAGTGGGTTGCATAATGCTCAGGTGAGCCTGCCACGCGCGGTTTTGAACTACATGGTCCCATGTTGATCTCCTGCAATGAATGGGGAAGCAAGTTTGGCGGAGAGCTCTCTGAATGTCGTTGTTTGCCCGAAGTCATGGTTGGGACGGCGAAGCATTGACGCGGGGCGAACCGCCCCGGGAAGTTGGGAGGCTCAAACTCTTGAGACGATGGGGCCATGAGCAAGACGAAGTATTCCTTGGAAGTGCGAATGCGGGCGGTTCGGCTGCTGCGGTAGCACCAAGGAAAGTACGGCCCGCAGTGGGCGGCGATCGAATCGATTGCCGGGAAAATGGGCTGTTCGTCGCAGACGCTGTGCAACCGGATGTGTCAGGCCGAGCGTGATGCCGGCAGCGCTGTCTAACGCTTCTGGCACTCGCATCCAGTTCATTCGGCGGCAGTGTCCAGTTCCGTCGCCGATGAGTGTCCAGTTGGTTGGCTTTTCGTATCTGGATAACTAGCCTGCCACGTTGAGGTGTGGAATTTTAGAAAATGCCTCGGCAATAAAATCCATGAAGACAATCGCCCGTTTCGGCACAAGGCGGTTGGCTGCATACATAATCTGCATCGGCACAGCAGGGGCAGAAAACTCCCCAAGGACGATCTGCAGATGCCCGGCCTTGAGCCCTTGCTCGAACAACCACTCCGGTCCCTGCCCGATGCCCAGGCTAGCGCTGACAGATTCGCGCGCGGCTTCAGGCGAATTGACCCGGATCCGGCCGGACACCGGCACTTCCACCTCACTTGAAACGCCAGCTCGCCCCGGAGGCCAGCAGGGTGTAGATCACGCAATCGTGCTGGCGCAGGTCCTCGGGCACGGCGGGCACGCCGCGCTCGGCAAGATAGTCCTTACTTGCCACGCACACGCCTCGGTGGTGCTCAACACCTCCGTCAACGTGCATGCCGGCATGGCCCGCTCCTCGGTGTATGCCGCCACCAAGGCCGCCTTCCTCAGCATGACCAAGACCCTGTCCAGCGAGCTGCTGGGCCGTGGCATCCGCGTCAACGCCGTCAGCCCCGGCCCGGTGGAAACCCCGCTGTACGACAAGCTCGGCGTGCCCCACGCCTACCGTGCAAAGCGCAACGAGGAGATCGCCGCCAGCATCCCGATGGGCCGCTTCGGCACCCCGGAAGAGGTGGCCAAGGCCGTGCTGTACCTGGCCTCGGACGAATCCAGTTGGACGGTGGGTTCGGAAATCGTGGTCGACGGCGGGCGCTTGCTCAACGGCTGAGCATGGCAGCTCCCCGCCAGGCGCCGGCACCCCGGCGACCTGCACGCCAAACCGGAGTGGTTCCTGGCCCTGCCCCCCACCGGCAAGGTGCCGCTGCTGCGCATCGGCCAGCCGGGCGGCAGTGTGGCCACCCTGTTCGAGAGCGTGGTGTGGTGTGCGCCCCGCTGCTGCGCTACTTCGGCCTGCTGCCCGCGCAGGTCTGTGCACCCCTCTTTGAAGGGCTGCCGCGCATCGGCGCCTGGCGCGCCGCCCTGGCCGCCCGGCCCAGCGTCATCGGCGCGGTGGCGCAGGACTACGCCAGCCGCTTCCAGCAGCATCTGCACAGGCAGCGCGCCCTGCTGGCAGACGCGGTGTGTGTGCCGGCGTAAGCAGCCAACGGCTCCATGAAGGATTGGCCGCAATCGCATGCTGCCCAACCAACTGACCTCATTGCTACGGGTTTGCACCGTAGCAGTCAGACAGAAACAGCTGGCCTCGCGCCGGTTTTTTCATTTCAGGAAAGCGGAGATGGCGACGCCAAGGCCGCGGGTCTATATAGACTGCTAACCTGGATTACGGATGTCTGCCGAAGACACCGACAAGCGGTTGAAGCTGATGGTCTTGCAGTATCTGCCGCATCGCGCGCTGCAGCCAGACTTGTGCGGCCAACTTAATCGGCCTAGCGTCGCCTCGCCACCATCCGGGTGGCGAGGAGGTCACACGCATGGCGACCAACGAGAAAACCGGCCCCAAAGCGGCAAAGGCGGCTAGCAAGGTCCTGAAAAGTGGCAGCACCGGCAAGGATTCAAAAACGGCGGCCGCGTCCGCTTTAAGTCAAGCGCCGGACAAGAAAAAGAAAAGCAATTAAGCGAGCAGGGCAGTAAGTAAGCGAGCGCTGCAGTAAATCGGTGGAGGCGCTCGACCAAGCGCGAGCGCCTCTTACTCAAGTGATTTCAGGGCGTGGAGTCACATCCGATGACACCGCTGGTACAAAATGCCGGGTACCCCGCTGACAAAACCTCTACATAACGGTAGGGTGCAGACTGGGTAATCCCCCCGCCCATTAGCTGACGCCAGAAGTGGAATTTTCTCGTCCCCTTTCCCGAGGAGGTTCCATGAA
>NZ_JAJGQM010000053.1 GCF_020784175.1 Xanthomonas campestris pv. asclepiadis | reverse complement strand
TCGTTGGTCTCCTTGGTGGCTAGTGTGCCCGGGGACCTCTAACTATGGATGGACCAATTTTACGGGGAGTCGACACGTTGCGCAGGTACAGGTAGCACAGGCCAAAGCCCCAGTCGCGATGGGCGGTCGTCAACCGGATCAGCCAGTCGGCGATCCGGGCGTTCTCCTCGCTGGCCTTGGCCTGGTAGCGCAAGCAGGTCTGGCTCACCGCGAAGGTCTGGCAGGCGTGGCGGATGTTCGTGCGCCCGCTCGTGACTGCCGATTGGGCCATCTCGCGTCGCTGAGATGGCCTCACCATTTTTTTGCGAGCGCTTCCTTCAGCAGGTCGGTACTGAGCTGCGCCTCGGCGTACATCTTCTTGAGCCGGCGGTTCTCCTCCTCCAGCTCCTTCATGCGCGCGACCATGGACACGTCCATGCCGCCGAACTTGCTACGCCACTTGTAGAACGTGGCCGAGCTGATGCCGTGCTCGCGGCACAGCTCCGGCACGGGCGCACCGGCCTCGGCCTGCTTGAGCACGGCGATGATCTGGGTGTCGGTGAAGCGGGACTTCTTCATGGAACCTCCTCGGGAAAGGGGACGAGAAAATTCCACTTCTGGCGTCAGCTAATGGGCGGGGGGATTACCCACCGATATTGCCGTAGCTTTTAACTTTACGCGTCGCTTCGAATGAAATCCCGAGACGAACGAATACTTATAAATTTTTTTCTTTATACTAGCAGGAGCAGGTCGTAAGTGCATAGCAAATGCCAACGATCTTCTCATAAAAAAATTAAGCTCATTCAAGTCACCCAACGCGAAAATTTCGTCCTTACTTTCTATTCCATAACTTGAGTGAGTATATGACAAACCGACCGACAGCCCCCTTGAGCCATCTGAGTCCATCATTTGCAGGTTACCCGTAAGCAGCTCCAGTCGCCGATTTAGCAAACTTGCATCCCCGGTTTTTATATAATCTCTGGCCACCACCATGATTCGCGTCTTTATCTTTGCCAGCTTCCCTTTCGACAACCTTACAACAATGCTGTTTTTACCGGATACTGAATTTCTATTCGATAAATATATAGAGTAACCAAGATACTCCAGAGATATGTTTTTTTGCTGGCATTTACATGCCTTCAAACAGGGGCAGCTGTCTCCATGACCACAAAAGAAATCGCATTCGCAAGCTATCAGCGCGAGACTTGACTTTCTAACATTCAACTTGAGGCGATAATTAGCAGCAAGCTCCTTTATGATTCTTTCTATACCACTTTCAACCTTGGTAGTTATCACTACAAGATCATCCACATACCTCAAAACAACGTAAACACCGGGTACCTGCCGGATATCCCTCTCAAGTTTATTTAAAACAATTTCCGCCATCGTGCTGCTTATTGCTAAGCCTCTCGGCAATCCCTTTCGAGCCACCTTCCGAGGCATTTTATCTAATGCTTCGAATAAAATATTCAGCAGCGAAAGTGTTTGAAAAGAGACCCGACCATCGGCTACGAGCTCTGAATAAACCGCGTGGCGCGAAATACTTTCGAAGCATGACTTTATATCAAGACGAAATATATTCTTTTGCGTATTCTCGGCTAAGGCTTGCTGGAGAGTGCGAAGCAAGGCATCCCTATTAGGATTTTTTATCCCGTAAGACCGTCGTATGTTCTCATTCATGCGACGGAGCACCAAAACCTCATCGAGACTCTTGGTTGCTACGACCTGTTTGGTTTTCCCCTTCTTGCTAATGTTTGCGAGAGTTAGCTTTCCGAAATCGAATGTTTCGCGTGCAATACGCGTTTCGAGATTTCCAAGGAATTCAGACCACTCATCCTTCTCTTTTGGAAGCTTACCGCTGTCTGGCTTAAGCCCAAACTGTCGCCTATGACGCCTCATCCATCCAAGGTTTCGAGCAGTAAAGTCTTGTGTCGGTGAAACCATACTTTTCTTCCTTGCAAGATCGCCACCTAGGCTGAACTTTACAATCAAATGCATAAAAAAAGGCAGCCAATAGGCTGCCTTTTTCTAGCTCTGGGGCTGACCAAATTCGTCAAACCCCAACAGGATTCGCCTTCTCAGGATCAATCTTGTACTGCTTGATCGCCCGGGCCACATCCTTGCCCGTCATCTTGCCGTCCTTCGCCAGCGCGGCAATGGCCGCATGCGCGATGTAGTAACGGTCCACTTCGAAGAACCGGCGCAGATTCGCACGCGTGTCCGAGCGACCGAACCCATCCGTGCCGAGCACGGTGTAGGTCATCGGGACGAAGGCGCGGATCTGGTCGGCGAAGGCGCGCACGTAGTCCGTTGCGGCGATGGCCGGGCCCTGGCGGCCTTCCAGCAGCTGGGTGACGTAGGGCTTGCGCTGTTCGGCCTCCGGGTGCAGGCGGTTCCAGCGTTCCACGGCGTAGCCGTCGCGGCGCACTTCGTTGAGGCTGGGGCAGGACCAGATGTCGGCGGTGACGCCGAAGTCCTTGTCCAGCAGCTCGGCTGCGGCAATGGCCTCGCGCAGGATGGTGCCGCTGCCCAGCAGCTGCACGCGCAGCTCGCCCTTCTTGGGCTTGCCGGCGTCCTTGAGCAGGTACATGCCCTTGATGATGCCCTCGGCTGCGCCGTCCGGCATGCCGGGGTGGGCGTAGTTCTCGTTCATCAGGGTGATGTAGTAGTACTCGTCGATCTGGTCTTCCATCATCGCCTTCATGCCGTGCTGCATGATGACGGTGACTTCGAAGCCGAAGGTCGGGTCGTAGCTACGCACGTTGGGGATGGAGCCGGCGATGACCTGGCTGAAGCCGTCTTCGTGCTGCAGGCCTTCGCCGTTGAGCGTGGTGCGGCCGGCGGTGCCGCCGAGCAGGAAGCCACGCGTGCGCATGTCCGCTGCCTGCCAGGCGATGTCGCCCACGCGCTGGAAGCCGAACATGGAGTAGTAGATGTAGAACGGCAGCATCGGCACATCCGACACCGAGTAGCTGGTGCCGGCGGCCATCCACGAGGCGATGGCGCCCGGCTCGCTGATGCCCTGCTGCAGCACCTGGCCGGTCTGGTCTTCGCGGTAGTACATCAGCTGGTCGGCATCGACCGGCTTGTACTTCTGGCCGAACGGGGCATAGATGCCGATCTGGCGGAACATGCCTTCCATGCCGAAGGTGCGCGCCTCATCGGCCACGATCGGCACGATGCGCGGGCCCAGTTCCTTGTCGCGCAGGGCGATGTTGAGGCTCTGCACGAAGGACATGGTGGTGGAATAGCTGCGCTCGCCGCTGTCCTTGAGCAGGCGCTCGAACTTGTCGAGCGTGGGCGCGACGAACGACTTGCTGGCCTTGGGACGGCGCGAGGGCAGGAAGCCGCCGAGCACGTTGCGGCGCTCTTTGAGGTACTGCACTTCCGGGGAATCTTCGCCGGGGTGGTAGAACGGCACCTGGCCGTCTTCCAGCTGGGCGTCGGTCACCGGGATGTTGAAGCGGTCGCGGAAGTGCTTGACCGCCGCGTCGTCCAGCTTCTTGGTCTGGTGGGTGGGGTTGAGCGCCTCACCGGCCGAGCCCATGCCGTAGCCCTTGACCGTCTTGGCCAGGATCACGGTGGGCATGCCCTTGGTGTTCACGGCCTGGTGGTAGGCGGCATACACCTTGTGCGGGTCGTGGCCGCCACGGTTCAGGCGCCAGATGTCGTCGTCGGACAGGCCGGCGACCATGGCTGCGGTCTCCGGGTACTTGCCGAAGAAGTTGGCGCGCGTGTAGGCGCCGCCGAAGGCCTTGCAGTTCTGGTACTCGCCGTCGACGGTTTCCATCATCAGCTTGCGCAGCACGCCGTCGGTGTCCTTGGCCAGCAGCGCGTCCCAGTAGCCGCCCCAGAGCAGCTTGATGACGTTCCAGCCGCCGCCACGGAACACGCCTTCCAGTTCCTGGATGATCTTGCCGTTGCCGCGCACCGGGCCGTCCAGGCGCTGCAGGTTGCAGTTGACCACGAAGATGAGGTTGTCCAGGCCTTCGCGGCCGGCCAGCGCGATGGCGCCGAGGGTTTCCGGCTCGTCGCTCTCGCCGTCGCCGATGAAGCACCACACCTTGCGGTCGGACTTCTCGATCAGGCCGCGGTTTTCCAGGTAGCGCATGAACTGCGCCTGGTAGATGGCGGCCAGCGGGCCCAGGCCCATCGACACGGTGGGGGTCTGCCAGAACTCGGGCATCAGCCACGGGTGCGGGTAGGAGGAGATGCCCTGGCCGTCCACTTCCATGCGGAAGTTGTCCAGCTGGGCTTCGCTGATGCGGCCTTCCAGGAAGGCGCGGGCGTAGACGCCCGGGGCGCTATGGCCCTGGATGAACAGCAGGTCGCCCGGGTGCTGGTCGCTGGGCGCGCGCCAGAAGTGGTTGAAGCCCACGTCGTACAGCGTGGCGCTGGAGGCGAACGAGGCGATGTGGCCGCCCAGGTCGCCCGGCTTGCGGTTGGCCCGCACGACGGTGGCCATGGCGTTCCAGCGGATGATCGAGCGGATCTTCCACTCCAGCGCGGAGTCGCCGGGGTTCTTGGCCTCGTTGGCCGGTGCGATGGTGTTGACGTACTCGGTGGTGGGCGAGAACGGCAGGTAAGCGCCGGCGCGGCGGGTCTGTTCGACCATGCCTTCCAGCAGCTGATGGGCGCGCTCCGGGCCTTCGACGTCGATGACGGCCTTGATCGATTCGAGCCACTCCTGCGTCTCGAGCGGGTTCGGATCGTTGTGCAGCACTTCGTTCAACCAGTTCATTAGCGCTCCCGGGGGGACACACCCCGCGGGTGTGTCGACATCGTGAATTCGTGAACCCCCAAGTGTACCGCACGCACCTGTTGCCATTCCTCGCTACGGGTGCGTATGGAATGGGACGGTGTCGTGCGCGGATGGGGGACCGATGCCGGCTGGGACGACGATCCGGTGCAGCGGGCGCTGCCGGTATACGACCAAAGGATAAGGGCCGGCGGCGGGCGGTTGCCGGCCAGACCCGGCGCGGAACGGACCACCGTAGGAGCGCACCTGGGCGCGACGGGCATTAGCGGGAATGCCCGTCGCGCCCGGATGCGCTCCTACGAGTTGACGGGTTGGTCAGAACGCCTGCAGCGCTTCGGTCAGCTGGCCGTTGGTGTTGACCGCGCCCATGGTGTAGCCCTGCCAGCCAGGGTAGGCGTTGGGCTCCCAGTAGAAGATGCCGAGCACGCGCGATCCGATGCTGCTGCTGCGGCTGAGCAGGTTGGTGAGCATGGCGCGGGTGGTGGCGGCCTGCTGCCAGTCCATGCCGACCTCGGCCACGATCACGTCGCTGCCGTAGCGGGAGATCATGTCGCGCATGTTGGTGTCCAGGCGGTTGTTGTAGTCCTGCCAGCTGCCGACCGGCGGGTAATGCGACATGCCGATGACGTCCCACTTGCCGCCGGCCGAGCGCAGGTTGTCGAAGAACCAGCGGAAGTTGGCGTTGTCGTAGCCGTTGGCCAGGTGCACGATGACCTTGGCATTGGGGTACACCGCCTTGGTGGCGTTGTAGCCACTGTTGATGAACTGGCCCAGGGTGGCGAAGTTGGGCGTCTTGCCCTCGTTCCACAGCATGCCGCTGTTGATCTCGTTGCCCACCTGCACCCAGCTGACGGTGATGCCGTTGTCCTTGAGGTATTTGAGGATGCCCTGGGTGTGGCTGTAGACATCGGTATTGAGCTGGGCGACGGAGTGGCCCGCCCAGGCGGCCGGCTTGGTCTGCTTGCCGGGGTCGGCCCAGCTGTCGCTGTAGTGGAAGTCAATCATGATGCGCATGCCCTGCGCCGTGGCGCGCTTGGCCTTGTCCAGGGTGTCGCGGCCATCGTTCCAGCCGCCGGACGGGTTGACCCACACACGCAGACGGATGGCGTTGCCGCCCACGTCCTTGAACAGCTTGATGAAGTCGGTGGTGTTGCCGGCCGCATCGCGAAACACCTGCGGCGGGTTGTTGGCTGCTTGCTGATTGAGCCAGCTGACATCGGCGCCCTTGGCGATGCCCTGCGCGCCTGCGCCGGCGCTGAGGCCACCCAGCAGCAGCACCAGCAGCAAACGGTGGTACCCCTTGCGAAAAATGCGCATGAAACCCTCTCCCTTGATCGATGGATGTCGCGCCACATGGCGCCCTGCCTCCTCCTGAATCTCACTGCGTGTTGTGCGGCGATGCGGGCAATGCCGCGATGCCACGCACGCTGCAAGACGGTGGCGATTCCAGCACGGCGGCGCAATGCGGTCGCGCTCGCTATAGCTGCTGCGTGATTGCGGCATATCTCGCGCCGGCCAACGCCTTGCGCCAGCGCACTGGCGGTATTTTCACCAGCGCGTTGTTGTGCGGGTGCAACAGAAAAACGGCGCGGTAGTGCGCGATGCGCCTGCTACATGCGAACCGTCGCCACAGCGAAGACGCGTGGCCGGCTGGCCGCGACAGCACGTGGATATGGGCCCATGGCGTCGGGCCCGACATGCCACGGCGATGCGCGGCGGGCGTCCTACTGGGGCGCACTGCTGGAAAGACACCCACCACCGCATGCGCGCTGCCCGCAGCGCACAGCGGCATTGGCATCGGCATCGCTATCGGCCAACAGTCGACACGGGACCGCAGCAACACCGACTCGACCAAGGCTGCGGCGCTGCACGGCAGGCTGGGCTGGCCCAACTCGGCGGCACCAGCCTACGGAGGAAGACCACCCCGCCTTCCTGACGCCTTGCCCGCTCAATGCATTCGACGAGTCTGGCCTCCTGGGATCGTGAGCGACCAAACGAAAGAACGCCGGGCAAGCCGGCGTTCTTTCGTGCAACGTTCGATGGCGGCGGTTGGCAGTTTGGAGCGGCGCCACGTCAGGCGTGCTGGTCAGGTACATGCACCGCATTGAGCATGCACCGCATCGAGAGTGGCTAACGGACCTCCGCAAACTCACATCAACTGAGTGCGGACGGCGCGCCCAGAACCGGCGTATGCGATTGGCACGAGCCGCTTTCGGGCACCTGCCGCATCGGCCGCGCCTGCCTGGCGGCCGCGCAGTGGTTGTCAGCCGCTCCGAGCCACGCATGCCTGCGCGCACTCAGCCCAGCGCGCGTGCGCCCTGCTGTTGTTGCTGGGTCTGCGTTTGCTGCTGCTCCAGCGCCACCGACTGGCGGGCGGCGTTGTCGGCCACACGCTGGCTGCTCTGTTCCAGCGGCGTGTTCATGGCGGTCATGGTCTCCACGCTGACCCGCAGCTGCGCGGGGTCGTCCACGCGGCCCTGCACGGCGAAGGTGCGCGCAGCATCGGAACTCATCATCACCGCGTCGATGCGCTGGCCGCCGGCGGCGTGCATCTCCGAGGCGAGCGAGCCGGACAACTGGGCGCTCTGCTGGTCGGGCGCGCGCCCTGCACGTGCATCCTGTGCCTGCACGCCACGCTGCGCGTCCTGGAACAAGCCATTGCCCACATGCCCCGGCTGATCAATGCGCAGCGAGGTGTGCTCGTTGCCATGTTCGCGCGCGTCGCGCTTGGCAGGCTCGCCCGGGGCGAGCGGGCCGCGAATGGCGTCGATGGCGTCCTGGCCGAGGCCACGACCGCTGCGGCTGATCACGGTGATGCCGGCGCGGATCTGATCCAGATCGGTGCGGTACTCGTTGATCATGCGCTTGTTCGTTTCCGCAAGCGTGCGCGCACTTGGATCGCTGAGGACGGAACCTTCCTTCAAGAAATTGTCGAGTTTGTGCGCGCCTAACGAGGTTCCTGCAGCGAGCACCGGAGAATCCGGAATCAGAAAGTTCGCTCTGCTATTGCTGTAACCGGCGTGACCGAGCGTACTGATCTCATCCGGCCTTGCGTAGATGCGCACCTGGCCGAAATGCGGCGACGCTGCACTAACCGGGTCGGATGCCATCACATGGTTCACCATGTTGTTACCGCCCTCCGGGATCCGATAGGACAGGCTGGCCGCACCATACGAATTGAAGGTCTCGCCCTTGAGGTCGTAGTGATGTGCGGAGATCTGCGCGAGCGCACCACCGAGCGAATGACCCGTCATCGTCACTTCCGGTTGGTGCCCGGTCCGGTTGCCGTAGTCCTTTGCGTAGTCGAGTGCATGCTTGGTCAGCGCCAGCGCATCGTCGGCTTGCGGGTTGTGACGGCTGCGCACCATTGATGCATCGGTCAGGATGTCATCGATCTTGCCCTCGGTGCCGCGATGCGCGACAACGATCTCACCAGTGCTTTCACGGCGATAGATCGTGCCCTGATAGCCGGTGGCCTTGTTGTCGACATGCTCCAGGATGGCGTACTTCTCGTTTCCGACCGGAACCAATTCCTCATGACCCGGCGCACGCCGTCCAACCGCGTGATTCTTATACGTATCCTCGGACAAGTCGGCGTAGTGCTGCGATGGGACGGTCATGGCGCAACTTCCTTGGCAGCCAATGTGATGGTGAAGAGATTGTCGCGGATCTCCGGCTTGAATTTGTCCGGGCTCAGCTCACCGGTGTCCGGAAAGCTCTTGGACTCCGAGCGCGGATACCCTTCCTTCCAGTAGTACTTCGTCTGCGGCTGCTGCGCAGTCACCGTCTTGCCTTCGATAAACGACAGGAAGCGGGTCTCTTCCTCTGCACCGGTGGCCTTCAGCAGCACGCTGGCGCCGCTGAATTCCCAGTGGCAGACGCCGCGACCGTAATAGTCCTCGTCCTGCATCAGGTCCAGATAGACGGTGCCGCGGTACTCGGTGTCGGAGATCTTCTTGAGCGCGAAGTCTTCCTGGCTGGTGATGCGCCCGGCGGTGCCGGTCTCGGGCTGGATCTTGCCGCATTCGGCTTCGTTGCTGACGTCGTACTGCGCCGCGCCCTGCACCAGGCCGAAGGCGCCTGGCGCCTTGTCCAGCGTCAGCGTCACTTCGAAGGCCTTGCGCGGGCTGGGATTCAACTTGGCAAGGCCGCGACCGCCCGCCTCCACGTCGGCTTCTGCGGCGGCCTCGGTTGCGGGGGATTGGGTCTGGGTCATGCTGGTCTCCGGGGCGTTACAGGCCGTAAGCAAAAGGGCCAGCAGGCTCGGGGTCAGAATCTGGCGCAAGGCCGGCCTCCATGGCGATAGGGGGAGTCAATCTAGTTCGCTGACCCGCTGGGGTCAATTTACGGCAGCTGAGGATGAGGCCCCCGTGAGCCGGTTGCCGGCGGCCGCAAAACTGCCATGATCGGGGCCATCCGCTGCCAGGGAAGCGCGTCATCGCCACCGGTCCCACATCGCCAGCCGACAGCGTGGCTGTTACCCCGCGGGTGCATTGGCGGCACAGCCTGCGCATGCGGGTGTTGCTGGCCGCCACCGCGGTGCTGGTGGTGTTGCTGGCGGTGCTGGGCACGGTGTTCTACCTGGGCGCACGCGCCGAGCTGGTGGAGGCGGCGCGCACCGAGGTGGATGGCCTGACCGAGCAGACCGCGCGCAGCCTGGCGGCGATGCTGGATTCGGTGCAGGTGAGCGGCCGCACGCTGGCCGCCAGCAGCAGTGCGGTGGGGCTGCAGCCGTTCAACCTGCGCGCCCTGCTGCTGGCCACGCTCAGCGGCGACCCGGATATCGGCGCGGCGCGTTTGATCATTGAACCGCGCACCCAGAAAGCCCGCGACACCGGATTTGTCTGGTACGTGCATCGGGACGGCACGCGCGTGCTGGAAAAATCGGTGCAGGAGCTGGGCTACGACTACCGCGCGATGCCGTGGTACCTGCGCACCCAGCGCGAAGGGCGCGCGTGGTGGTCCGAGCCGTATCTCGACCCCAATGGCGGCAGCGCGCTGTACACCAGCTACAACCTGCCGTTGCGCCGCCCGGGCGATGCGGTGGATGCCGCTCCGGTGGGCATGGTCAGCGTGGACCTGCCGCTGCAGCACCTGCGCGACATCATCGACCAGCTGCCGCGCGACATCAGCATCCAGCCGATGCTGCTCTCGCCCGAAGGCATGCTGGTGTTCAGCCCCGACCCGGGGCTCAACCTGCGCTACACGCTGGCACGTTACGTGGCGCATGCGCGGCCCGACCTGCTGCCGCTGCAGCGCGCGGTGGCGGCCGGCCAGCCGATCTCGTTCGCGCATACCGCCCCCGACGGCGAGCGCTTTCTGACCCATAGCGCGGCGGTGGGACACAGCGGCTGGACCTTTGTGCTGTCCGCCTCGGAAGGCTATGTGCTGGCGGGCCTGAACCGGCTGGCGGTATGGGTGGCGGTGGCGGCGTTGCTGGGCGCGGTGGTGTGGTGGTGGTTGATGGGGCGGATCACGCGCAAGCTGACGCGGCCGATCGAGGAACTGACCGATACCGCCGAGCACTTTCGCCGCGGCGAATTCGACTACCCGCTGCCGCACATCGAGCGCCGCGACGAGGTGGGTGTGATGGCGCGCGCGTTCGACAGCGCGCGCGATGCGATCCGCGACCACATCGCGCAGATCGGCGAGATGACCGCCGCACGCGAGCGCATGCACAGCGAACTGCAGATCGCGCGCGAGATCCAGCAGGCGATGCTGCCCTCCGGGCGCACCTTCGACCGCGCCAATTCGCACCTGGAAACCTGCGCCTGGCTGGAGCCGGCCAAGGCGGTGGGCGGCGACTTCTATCACTTCGTGGAGACCGAGCCGGGGCTGCTGTGGTTCGTGGTGGGCGATGTGTCCGACAAGGGTGTGCCGGCGGCCCTGTTCATGGCGCGCGCGGTGAGCGTGCTGGAAATCGCCGCGCGCCGGCATACGCGCCCGGACAGCATCCTGATCGCCGCCTCCACGCGGCTGGCCGACAACAACGACACCTGCATGTTCGCCACGGTGCTGTGCGGGGTGATCAACGTGGTCAGCGGCGATTACTGGCTGGCCAGCGCCGGCCACGAGCCGCCGGTGCTGATCGACATCGACGGCACCGCGCGGCCGTTGCCGCTGGAGACCGGCGCGCCGCTGGGGATCGAGCCGCAGGTCGCCTACCCGGTGCTGCAGGGCCGCATGAGCGCCGGGCAGACGCTGCTGGGGTATACCGACGGGGTGACCGAGGCGATGGACGAGCGTGGGGCCAGCTATGGACTGGAACGCCTGCTCGGCGCACTGCGCCCACGCCGCAGCGCGGCGGCGCAATGCAAGGCGGTGATCGCCAACATCGCCCACTTCACCGGCCAGGCCGACCCGTACGACGACATCACCCTGCTGGCGATCCGGCTGCGCCAGGAGCATGCTGGGCGGGTCGCAGACGCGGGCCGGGACGCACCCGGAAAGGCAACGACCCGATGAAGCTCGATCTGGCCATCGCGCCCTCGCTGGCCCAGCTGGCCGGCGCCAACGACGCGCTGGAACACTCGCTCACGCTGGAAGGCCTGCACGCCGAGCGCATCGGCCAGGTGCGGCTGATCGTGGAAGAGCTCGGCTGCAATGCGCTCACCCACGGCCAGTGCGCCGAGCAGCCGCTGCGCCTGCAGCTGCAGCTGGACCCGCAGGCGCTGGTGCTGGAGTTGAGCGACCCCGGCAACGCCTTCGACCCCCGCACGCTGCCGGAGCTGGAGCTGGATGCCGCGCTCGACGATCGGGCGATCGGCGGGCTGGGGTTGTTTCTGGTGCATCAGTTCGCCGATCACATCGACTACCGTCGCGATGGTGCATACAACGTGGTGCGCGTCACCCTGCTCCATCCGTACGCCCCTGTCCCCGAGGCACTGTCATGACCACGCTCGCCATCCAGATCGACCCGCCGCAGGACACCCGTCAACGCGTCATCCTGACCGGGCGCCTGGACACCCACACCTACCAGGACCTGGACGCGGCGCTGTCGCCGCTGCTGGGCACGCTGATCACCACGCTGGTGCTGGACCTGACCGCGCTGGAATACATCTCCAGCGCCGGCATCCGCTGCATCTTCAAGGCGCGCAAGGCGCTGGCCACGCGTCAGGGCAAGGTGCTGGTGACCAACCCGCAGCCGCAGATCCGCAAGGTCTTCGACATGGTCAAGGCGGTGCCGCTGAGCGATGTCTTCGCCTCCACCGAAGAGCTGGATGCCTACCTGGCGGCGATGCAGCGCAAGGTCATCGAACAGCATGCGCAAGGCGATACGCCGATCGTGCCGCATTTTGCCGAGGCGTGAGTAGCTAACGACGTGTGGCAAACGGGCGTCGGGTGGATGCGCGTGCACCTGGTAGAAGTGCACGTGTGGTACGTGCCGATTCCCGGCATCGGACGCGCGCCCACCTGGCAATGATTGCAGTGGGTGTGCCGATCGCCTTGCGGTATCGCATCGCCTGCGCGCACACATGGGGATGTCCCTGCGTGCGGCATGTGCACGGCAGTGGTTAGGCTATGCCGCCCTGATCCCCGCGTTGCAATGCCCAAGCTGATCATCTTCGACTTCGACGGCACCCTGGCCGATTCGTTCGGTTTCTTTCTGAGCACACAGCGCGTGCTGGCCGAGCGGCACGGCTTCCGCGCCGCGCAGGCGCATGAAGTGGATGCCGCGCGCCGCCTGAGCACCCGCCAGCTGCTCAAGGAATCGGGCCTGAGCACCTGGCGCATCCCGCTGGTGGCCGCCGACTTCATCCGCCTGATGCGCGCCGCCCCGCCGATGGCCTTGTTCGACGGCATTGCCGAGGTGCTGCAGACCCTGCACGCGCGCGGCACCTGCCTGGCGTTGGTGTCGTCCAACTCGGTGGAGAATGTGCAACGCGCCCTGGGCAAGGAGCTGAGCGCGATGTTCGCCGTCATCGACGGTGGCGCGCATCTGCTGGGCAAACAGCGCGCCTTGCGCCGCGTGCTGCGCGCCACCGGGCATACCGCAGCGCAGGCGGTGTACGTGGGCGACCAGGTCGCCGACTGGGAAGCAGCGCAAGCGGTGGGGTTGCCGTTTGCCGCGGTGGCCTGGGGCTATGCGCATCCGGAGGTGTTTGCGGGATTGGCGGGCACGCAGCTGATTGAGCGCGTGGACGCGTTGCTTGCGTTGGGGGAGTAAGCCGTTTTTTGCGGCTGGGTTGGGGATTGGGAATTCGCTAGAGCGAGAAGCTTGCCGGTGCTGCGCGCGCGTGCCCTCATCCGCCCTTCGGGCACCTTCTCCCGGAGGGAGAAGGGAAGCGTATGGCGTGCGCTGACATGGTCGCCGGGAGCCACGCGCCGACGTCTAGACCCCGCCCATGCGCGGTAATGGCGCCGGCACATTCAACATGCCTCCCGCCGCCACATACGCCGCCAAGGCCTGGCCCTGGCTCAGCAGATGGCTGTGCATCGTGCGCTCTGCGCCTTCGGCGTCGCCGCGGCGTACGCAGGCCATCAGCTCGCGGTGCTCGGCCAGTGACTGCGCCATGCGCCCGGGCGTCAACAGCTGCCGGCCGCGGTGCATCTTGAGGATGCGGTGCAGGTCGTGGGTGACGCGGATCAACCACGGGTTGCCGGCGTATTGCTGCACGGTCTCGTGGATCAGGTAATTGTTGCGGTAGTACTCGGCCAGGTCGCCAGCGGTGGCGGCGGCTTCCATCGCCGCGTGCAGATATTCCAGGCGTTGCACGCCGGCCGCGTCGATACGCTTGACCGCATCGTGCGCGCAGCGGCCTTCCAGCATGGCCATCACCGGGAACAACTGGTTGAGGTCTTCCAGCGTCAGCCGCGTGACCCGGCTGCCACGGCCGGCGTCCAGTTGCACCAGGCCTTCGGCGGCGAGCAGCTTGAGGCTTTCGCGCAGCGGGGTACGGCTGATGCCGAGCTCCTCGGCCAGCGCCGGTTCGTCGATCCATTCGCCCGGCGGCAGCACGTAGTCGTAGATCTTCTGGCGCAGGCGCTCGGCCACTTCCTCGTACAGCGGTACGCGCTTCTTGGCGCTGCGCGAATCAGGGGCGAGGGTCATGGCAGGCGGGTCGTCGATGCTGGCGTGGGGGCGCCCATTCTACGGGGGCGCCCCGATACCCTGCCGAACGCGGACCGGATCACAGCCAGCCCGGAACCACGAACAGCAGCCAGGCCACCAACGGCCCCAGCAGCACCACCAGCCCGCTGTAGACCAGGAAGCGACGGAACAGCGCGTCGCGTTCTTCCTTGGCGGCCGAGGCCACCACCAGCGCACCGTTGGTGGAGAATGGGCTGACATCGACGATGGTGGACGACACCGCCAGCGCGCAGATCACCCCGGCCGCGCCGAGCTGGCCCTGCATCAGGAACGGCACCGCCAGCGGAATGGTGGCGCCCAGCACCGCTGCCGACGAGGCGAACGCGGAGACGATGCCGCCGACATAACAGACCAGCAGCGCGCCCAGCAACGGCATGCCGATATGCGACACGCCGGTGCCGATGTAGTCCACCGCGCCGGCCTTTTCCAGTACCGCCACGTAGGTCACCACGCCGCTGATCAACAGCACCGTGGACCAGCTGATGCCGTCCACCGCGCCCTTCTGCGCGCTGGGCGAGATCAGCGCTAGCGCTACCGCCACGGTGATCGAGACCAGCCCGACGTTGAGGTTGTAGACCAGCGCAGCGACGCCCAGGCCGAGCAGGCCGACCAGCGTGATCACCCGATCGCGCGTGATGGCCACCGCCTCCAGCGCCAGCGGATTGGTCGACAAGGTGCCGCCACCGGCGGCCACCAGGGAGCCATGCCCTTCGATCGCAAATGGACGCTTGGAGGCCTGGTCGTCGGCCACCGCCACGTACTGCGCATCGGCCAGCGAGACCTCCTGCCGGCGCATCAGCTTGAGCCCACCGAAGGCGCAGAAGCAGATGATCGCCATCATCAGGTTGAAGCCCAGGCTGGTGAGGAACACCGCCATCTCGGTGACGTCCAGCCCGGCCTTTTCCACCACCTTGTTGGTGATGCCGCCGTACACGCTGATCGGCGAAAAGCCGCCGCCCTGCGCGCCATGGATCACCAGCAGGCCCATCATCAGGGGATTGATGCGGTACTGCTTGGCAAAACGCAGCGCCACCGGGCCGATGATGGCCACCGCCGCCGGCCCGAGCGCACCGAAGGCGGTGAGCAGGCCGGTGATGACGAACATCACCCAGGGAATCGCCACGATGCGCCCGCGCACCGCGCGCACCGCCCAGTGCACCAGCAGATCGATGGTGCCGTTCTTCTGCGCGATGGCGAACAAATAGGTGATGCCGACCAAGGTCAGGAACAGGTCGCCCGGAAAGCCGGCCAGCACCTCCTTGCCGTCCAGCCCCACCCACACGCCGCCGATGATGAAGGCCAGCGCGAAGGCCACCGCCCCCATGTTGATGGGCAATGCGGTGGCGACGATGAACATGATCACCAAGCCAAGAATCGTTGCAATTTGCGGGGTCATGCGCCCTCCCAGACACCTGATACGCGTACAGCACGGATGGCCACCCGCCACCCAAGGGTCACACTTCGTCAGACGCAGGGCGGCTGACAGAAATAAGGGGCAGCTGCCGGGCGGTTGCCTGCGCCACGCCCACATCGCCGCTCATGGCGTTACTTCATGCCGCGCGCTCGCACGCGGCGTCGACCCACTCCACCACGCCCTGCGTGCTGTGGAAGTCCTCCACCGATCGCGCTTCGCAGCCCGGCACGATCTCGCGCGCCATGCGCGCCAATGCGCTGCCTGGCCCCAGTTCGAGAAACACGCGGGCGCCGCGTTCGGTGGCCTGCACCAGCACGTCCTGCCAGCGCACCGTCTGCGCGATCTGTGCGGCCAGCGTGTCCACCACCAGGGCCTGCGTGGTGACGGCACGTGCATCGATGCCGGCCAGCACGCGCAGCCTGGGCGCGTGCACGGCCGCGTTGTTCAATTCGACCGCGAAGGCATCGGCCGCCACACGCAACCACGGCGTATGCGCCGGCACGCTCACCGGCAACCGCGTGATGCGTGCGCCCTGCGCCTGCGCTGCATCGCCCAGTGCCTGCAGCGCAGCGTGCGGGCCACCGAGCACGGCATGGTCGTCGCCGTTGACGATGGCGATGGCCGCGCCATGCGTCTGGCACAGCGCTTCGAGCACACGCAGCGGCAGGCCGAGCACTGCCATCAATCCCGCGTGTTCCGGGCTGGCCGCGTCCATCAGGCGTGCGCGGGTGGCGGCCAGCTGCAGGCAGGTGTCGACCTCCATGCTGCCGGCCACCGCATGCGCGGCCAGCTCGCCGACGCTGTAGCCGAGCACCAGCACCGGCGTGGGCAGCTGCGCACGCAGCAGCTGCCAGTGCGCCAGGGTGCCGGCGCAGACCAGTGGCTGCGCAATGGCATTGGTGTAGCGGGAGTTATCTGCGGCCAGCGTTTGCGCCGAGGCGCCAAGCAGCTCGCTCGCGGCAGCGATTACCTCGGCCGCGGCAGGCGCATCGGCAACCCGCGCGAACATCGCGGCGTGCTGCCCACCCTGGCCGGGACAGAGCACGGCCAGGCTCATGCGGTGGCCTGCTTGCAGAAAATGCTGTGCCCTGTGCGAGCGTGGCCCTCATTCGCGCTGCGGGCATTTTGTTCCGTTACCAGGACAAGCACGCCGTTTCCTGAGACAGTGCGAAGGGCCGCACCGCCACACGCCTGCATGGACGTTGCCTTCGCAGCTGCCAGTGCTCGACACAGGCTCATGCTGTCTCCTGACAGTGCAGGAACCAGGCACAGGCCAGCAGATCGGCGCTGCCGCCCGGGCTCAGGCGGCGCTCAACAAATTGCGCGCCGATCGCGTGCAGGCACGCGCGCCACTGCGGGTGTGCGATGCCGCCATCGGCCAGAAACGCACGCGCCTGCGCCTTTGCGTAAGCCAGCCCTTCCTGCCCGCCGCGATGCAGCAGGTTGAGATCGTCGACCTCGGCAACCAGCTGCATCAAGGTCTGCGCCAGTGCCGCCTCGCGCGTGGCGCGGTTTTGCATTGCGCTGCGCAGAGACGGCAACGCGATCTCGCGCAGCAAGGGATAACCGTCCGCGGCCTGCTCGCGCACGCCGCCGATCCGAAACCGTGCACGCGCACGCTGGCCATTGCTGCGTGGATCCAGCGGCGCGGCGCGCAATGCATCGCGCCAGACCTGCACCGCGTTGCAGACTGCTTCACCGGCAGGGGCACGCCCATGCACGGCACGCAAGCACGCCGCCTGCGCAGTGAGCAAGCCAAGGCTGAAGATCGCACCGCGGTGGGTGTTGATGCCACCGGTGCCGCGCAGCATCGCCGCTTCGGCCGCGATGCCGAGCTGGCGCAATTGCTCGAACGGGGCGTTATCGATGCCCGCCTGTGCAATCGCGACGAAGTAGCCGCGCAGGGCAAACAGGCTGCGCAGGAATGTCGACGCGTCCATATCGGCATGGCTGCCGCTGTCGAACGGCGTGACCAGGCCGGGCTTGGGCGCGCAGCCGAGTTCCGTATGCAGGGCGGCGACCGCCAGCCGCCCCAGCCGATGCGCCAGTGCGCTGGCAGTGCCGGCTTTGGCATGCAATGCGTGTTGTCGGGCTGCACTGTCTTGCAGCTCGACATGCGTGCGTGCAACGCGCGATGGCGCATGCATGGGGTTCGAACCGATGCCTGCGGGGGCAAGGCGCAGTAGCGGTTGCGGTGGTACGTCGTGCGTTGCTGCCGCCGGTGCCGGTGCCGGTGCCGGTGCAAGCGTCGATTCGCGATCGGCACGAACCAGGTGCGTCGATTGGCTGGCCGCATCAACCAGGGGTGGTGCGGTGCCAGTCTCTTTGGCTCCTGTCACTGGCCGCTGCCGCTCCACCGCGTTGCAAGGCGTAACGGAGCGCCTGGCATAGGCAATGCGTTCGGCCAGTGTGCTCATGCCGCGCTCCACACCGGAAACAGCGCGCTGCGTGGCAGCAAACGGCAACCGGCGCTGCACTTTACCAATACCTGTTGTGCGTTACCGGCGTATTCGCGCCAGTTCACCGCAGTGTCGTCGGGCAGCAACAGTTCGCCATCTGCCCGCAGCCCGTGCCGCTGTTCCCAGCGCTGCAGCAACGTCACCACCATCTGCGCCTGTTCGGGCGTGGCGATGGACCACAACAGATCCAGGTCCGATTGCGCATGCACATACGCAAGCCCGGTCAGGGCCTGCCATGCGAAGCTGCCGAAGACGCGCGGCTGCAGGGCACTGGCACTGGCCTGCGTCCGCAAGGCCTGCAGTGCAGGCTGCAGCGTGGCGGGTGCGGCTGCGATCACCGCGTCCAGCGCCAGCGGCGCGGTGCTGCGCACGATATCGTCCAGGCCGGCACTCAACGCCAGCCGCTGTTTGCCTTCGTTTGGCGGCAATGGCACGCCGAGCGGCACGCGGCCAGGCGCCTGGCTGCCATCGCCACGCGCCACCACCGCCGGCAACCCGGCGGCGAACCATTGCTGCAGCCGTGGCTGCGCACCTGGCGTCAGCGCTTGCCAGCGCGCGTCCGGATGCAGCCACACCAGCGCGTGGCGGCCAGGCATGCTCAGGCCTCGCCTGCGGCCACGGCGGCGGCGACATCGCGTGCCAGGGTGCGCCCGCCACGTTGCGCGCCAAGTGTCCGGCGTTGATCGCCATCGCTGGGCGCAGCCAGGGCGTCGAGCAGCGCCTGCGCCAGGTCGCCGTCCCAGAGCGACTCCACCGCGCCCATGCGCACGTAGTTCTCCACGCCCGGTGCGAACACCGGCGAGCTCTTGCTCAGCGCCTGCAAGGTGTCCACGCTCTGCTTGGTCACGCGCGCCATCGCCCGCAGATCCATCACGCGGATCTGCGCGTCCGGCAATGCGTGGATGTGGTCGGCCATCAAGCCGAACGACAGGAAGCCGCCGCTGACCGATTCGCCATACACCAATGTGACCAGCCGCGCGCCGCGCTTGCGCGCCAGATCCAGCGTGCGTGCCAGATGCGCGAAGTAGCCGTTGATGCCGAGCAGTTCGTCGCGGCGTGCAAGCCGTTGCCCGGCGGTGTCGGCCAGCATCACGATCGGCCGCTGCGGATGTGCGCGCGTGCTCGCCAGCACGGTCGCCGCCAATGCCAGCGCATGGTCCACGCCAACTTCCAGCTTGTTGGCGGTGCCGATCACGGTGACCTCGCCCGCGGCCGTGGTGGCGCTGCCGGTGAGCACATCGTCGTTGCAAGCGATGGCGTGGCCGAGCGGAAACAGCTGATCCAGCAGTTGGCTCAGTTCCATGGAATGCTCCGGTCGGCAGTGGCAGCGAGGAAGGCCTCGGTGTCCAGCAACGGCAGCCGCTGCGCATCGACGATGCCTTGGCGCTGCCAGATCTCCAGACCGTCGCGGCAATCGCCGTAGGCGGCCATGCGCGCGGACAACTGCTGCTGTGCAAGTTCCAGCGCCTGCAATGCGGCCTCGCCTTCCGGCTCTGTCAGCGTGTCCAGCGTCTGCGCGGCGGCATCGGCGAATGCAGCGATGCGGTCGGCCACCAGCGTCTGCGCCTCGCCCAGCAGATAGCGGTGCTTGCCGCCGGTGACGCGCCATACCAGGGCACGGTCGCGCGCGTCGAACTCCTCCACACCGCGCACGGTTTCGATGACGTCCGGGCCGGACAACGACAGGCGGCCTTCTTCGGACATGATCACCGCGCTGCAGCAGCGCGCCACGATGCCCATGCCGCCGAAGGCGCCGTTGCCGCTGCCGATCAAGGCCAGCACCGGCACGCCGGCGGCGCGCGTGTCCAAGGTGGCACGCATGATTTCGGAGATGGCGATCAGGCCGGCATTGGCTTCGTGCAGACGCACGCCGCCGGTGTCGAGCAGCAGCAGCACCGCGTCCGGCTGGGTGGCGGTGGCGCGTTCGAGCAGGCCGGTGAGCTTGGCGCCGTGCACTTCGCCGACGCCGCCGCCCATGAAGGCGCCTTGCTGCGCGGCGATCAGCACGGTGCGCCCACGCAGCGTGCCTTCGCCGACGACGATGCCGTCATCGAAGGCGCCGGGCGTGTCCAGTTGCGCCAGATGCGGGCTGATCAGGCGGCGACGTGGGCCGACGAATTCGCGGAAGCTGCCGGCATCCAGCACGCCGTCGATGCGCTCGCGCGCGTCGGCCTCGTAATAGCTGCGCTCGGCCACGGGAATGGTGGTGCTCATACGTGGCTCCAGATGGCTTGCGTAGGAGCGCACCTGGGCGCGACTGAAGCATTACCGGGAACGCCCGTCGCGCCCGGGTGCGCTCCTACGGGGTGACTGCGGCGGCTCATGCGGCGGCTCCCTGCAGGACATCCATCGCATGCTCCAGGCGCAGGCTCACCACCGCGGGCGTGGCGCCGACATCGTTGATGCTGATGCGCACATCGCGCAGCGGATGGCGCGCGGAAAAATCGTCCAGCACCGCCTGCCAGATCGCGCCGAAACCGCGTGCGGCGGTGAGGATCTCGATCTCCATCGCGCCGTCCAGCGGCACGCGCTCGACCAGCACTTCCAGGTTGCCGGAGGCGACCACGCCGACCAGCGCATGGTCCAGCCCGGCGCGTGCGCCATGCTGCCCATCGAAGCGATACCGCAGGGTTTCCATGCTGTGCCCCTACCAGTTGCGAAAACGTTTCGGCGGGTCGTACAACCCACCGGACCAGCGCACCAGGTCCTTGACCGTGCGCGCGGCGAGCAGATCGCGCGTAGCATCGCGTGGCCGGATGCCCAGGTCTTCCGGCCGCTTGATGACGCCGCGATCGCGCAGGTTCTCGACCGCGCGTTTGTCGCGGCCCAGGCCGACGGCGGTATACCCGGACACACCACGGATGGCCTGCTCGCGCTCTTCGGCGTTGCGGCACAGCAACAGGTTGGCGATGCCTTCCTCGGTCAGCACGTGGCTGACGTCGTCGCCGTAGATCATCACCGGCGGCAGCGGCATGTTGGCGCGCTCGGCCAGCTCCCAGGCATCGAGCCTGTCGACGAAGGCTGGCGCCATGTGTTCGCGGAAGGTTTCCACCATCTGCACCACCAGCTTGCGTCCGCGCGGCATCTCGCCGGGGCGCGCCGCCTCGCGCCCGGCCTTGAGCCAGGCGTCGCTGGCGTGCCGGCGGCCGCGCGCATCCGAACCCATGTTGGGCGCGCCGCCGAAACCGGCGATGCGGTCGCGCGTGGCGGTGGAGCTGTTGCCCTGCAGATCGATCTGCAGGGTGGAGCCGATGAACATGTCGCAGGCATACAAGCCGGCGGTCTGCGACAACGCACGATTGGAGCGCATGCTGCCGTCGGCACCGGTAAAGAAGATGTCCGGGCGTGCGGCGATGTAGGCCTCCATGCCCAGTTCCGAACCGAACGAATGCACCGAGTGCACAAAGCCCGATTCGATCGCCGGGATCAGCGCCGGATGCGGATTGAGCGCCCAGTGCCGGCAGATCTTGCCCTTCAGCCCCAGCGATTCGGCATAGGTGGGCAGCAGCAATTCGATCGCGGCGGTGTCGAAGCCGATGCCGTGGTTGAGCCGGTCCACGCCGTATTCGGCATAGATGCCCTTGATCGCCATCATCGCCATCAGCACCTGGATCTCGGAGATCTGCGCCGGGTCGCGGGTGAACAGCGGTTCGATGTAGTTGGGCCTGGGCGCCAGGGTGACGAAGTCCACCCAGTCGGCCGGGATGTCCACGCGCGGCAGGGTATCGACGATCTCGTTGACCTGCGCGATGACGATGCCGCCCTTGAACGCGGTGGCCTCCACGATCACCGGGGTGTCTTCGGTGTTGGGGCCGGTGTAGAGATTGCCGTGGCGGTCGGCGGCCTGCGCGGTGACCAACGCGATGCGCGGGGTCAGGTCGATGAAGTAGCGGCCAAACAATTCCAGGTAAGTGTGGATGGCGCCAATCTCAATGCGGCCCTCGCCGACCAGTCCGGCCAGGCGCGCGGCCTGCGGCCCGGAGAACGAGAAATCCAGCCGCTTGGCGATGCCGCGCTCGAACACGTCCAGATGCGCCGGCAGCGACAACACCGATTGCACCATGTGCAGGTCGTGTACGCGCGCCGGGTCCACCTCGGTGAGGCAGCGCGCCAGGAAGTCGGCCTGCTTCTGGTTGTTGCCTTCCAGGCAGACGCGATCGCCGGGCTCGATCACCGCCTCCAGCAGCGCCACCACGTCGTCGGCAGCCACCACGCGCCCCTGTGGCGCCAGCGCGTCCGCCCGCTGCAGGCGCTGGCGCCGGCTTTCGGCCTGGGTGTCCCACTGTCGACTCATGCGTCTGCCTCACCGGGCCAGGCCCGTAATGTCGAAGTAATTACATCGTAATTATGGAGGGCAGCTGTGTCTAGCCGCGTTGCAGCATGGGTCGCAGGGATAGCTATGTTGGTCAGCCGGGCGACAGGCAGGTGCTTGCGGGCCACCATACTTCGATATATCTTTTCGCCATGCTTCGATATATCGAATGACGATGCGCTCCCGCCAAGACGACCTGCCGAGCGAGCTCGATCCATCCGTGGCGCCCGGTACCACGCGCCGTGGTGGCGCCGGGCGCGCGCGGCCGCTGGAACATGGCGACCTGCGCTTGCTGCTGCTGGCGCTGATCGAGCAACAGCCGCGCCATGGCTACGAGTTGATGCGGCAGATCACTGCGCTGTTCAAAGGCCTGTACACGCCCAGTGCGGGCGCCATCTATCCGGCGCTGGCGCAGCTCGAAGCCGATGGTTGGGTGCAGACCGCGCTGGACGAAGGACGCAAGCGCTATCAGGTCACCGCCTCCGGTCGCACGTATGCGGCGCAGCACCGCGATGCACTGGATGCGGCGCTGGCCCGTACCCATCGCCGCGCGCGCGAGCTGATCAAGGCACAGACCCCGGCGCCGATTCGCGAGGCCATCCACCGCATCAAGCACGGCCTGTTTGCGCGGCACGGGCAATGGACGGATGCAGAAACCACACGCATTGCCGCGCTACTCAACGCCGCCGCTGACGGCATGGAGCGCGACGACGGCTGAGTGCGCCCATCGCTATGGTCCGAAGCCAACCGATGCCGGCTTGAGTTCGCCTTGCGGCAGTGACGCGTCATCGCGGTGTTTACGTTGCGCGGCGTCAGTGGCATGCATGAATTGCTGTGCCTGCGCTGTTCTGCGATTTGATCAGCGTGTCGCTGCAAGACATCGACCTTGTTTGTTTGGCAGATGCACGAGGCTTCGCCCGTACCCGCATCCGCCCCTGCGGGGCACCTTCTCCCGATGGGAGAAGGGTGAGCAACAACCGCTTTTTTTCGCCAGTCGGCTAGATCGTCGCATCACCGTTTGCAGTCACTCCCCCGCCGCGCATCTGCGCGCCACATCCAGGAATCGCACTACATGGCCATCCATACCCACACCCAACTCCGCCGCGATCCGCGCCTGCGCCCCGTGCAGGTGGTGCGCTGCGAATCGCTGACGCCGCAGATGCGCCGCATTGTGTTTGGCGGCAGCGAGCTTGCCGGCTTTCAGAGCGAGGCACCGGACGATCACGTCAAGCTGTTCTTCCCCAATGCCGATGGCGCCTTCGTACTGCCGACGATGACACCGGACGGCCCACGCTATGCCGAAGGCGCCCTGCCCTCGCCCGGCCGCGATTACACGCCGCGCTATTTCGATCCGCAGAGTGGCGAGTTGAGCATCGACTTCGTGCTGCACGGCGACGGCGTGGCCTCCAGCTGGGCGGCGCAGGCACAGCCCGGCGACACGCTGACGATCGGTGGCCCGCGCGGCTCGTTCCTGGTTGCCGACGACTACGACCACTACGTGCTGATCGGCGATGAAACCGCCTTGCCGGCAATCGGCCGCTGGCTGGAAGCCATGCCCGCCGACATGCATGCAGAGGTCTTTATCGAAATCGCCGATGCCGCCGAGCGCCAGGAACTGCTCAGCGCCGCCGACGTGGACGTGTACTGGCTGGAACGCAACGGCTTCGATGCCGCCAGCAGCACGTTATTGGAAGACAGCCTGCGCGATTACGAGCCGCATGACGGCGACACGTTCTACTGGATCGGCACCGAATCCATGCGTGCGCGTGCGATGCGCAAGTTTCTGGAAGAGCACATGGGCGTGGATAAGGATTCAGTGCGCGCGAAGGGCTATTGGAAGGCGAATCCGGCTGCGGAGTGAGGATGGGCACGCGCGTAGTGCCGGGCTGAGGGTAGAGCCCTCGCGGCCAGGGCCGCTCCTACGAAGAGCTGGTAGGCGCCCAAGCAAAAGCCCGCCGATCGGCGGGCTTTTGCGTTACACGCATCGGTGCGATTGCTCGCACCGATGCATCCACTGCGCTGCGACTTACTTGGCAGCGGCAGCGTCACCGGCCTTGGCCTGCAGGGCTTCGGTGGTGATGCGGATCTTCACTTCGTCGCTGACGTTCGGAGCGTACTGGCCCACGCCGAAGTCGGTGCGCTTGATGGTGGTGGTGGCGTCGAAACCGGCTGCCGGCACCTTCTTCATCGGGTGCTCGCCGGCACCGTTGAGGGTGACGTCCAGCACAACCGGCTTGGTCTGATCCTTGATGGTCAGGTCGCCAGTGACGGTCAGCTTGTTGGGGCCGGCCGCTTCGACCTTGGTGCTCTTGAAGGTGGCGGTCGGGAACTTGGCCGCGTCAAAGAAGTCACCGCTCTTCAGGTGCTCGTCGAACTTGGCAGTGAAGCTGTTCAAGCCGGACAGCGGCAGGGTGACCTGCACGGTGGACTTGGTCACGTCGGCCGCGTCGTACACCAGGGTGCCGTCGACATTGCCGAAGTGGGCGGTCGGGTTGGAGAAGCCGAAGTGGCTCCACTGCGCCAGCACGTCGGTGTGGCTCGGGTCCAGCGTGTAGGTGCCCGAGGCCACTTCCACGGCCGGCGCGGCCGAGGCGGCCGGCGCAGCAGCCGGGGCCGGGGTGGTGGCAGCGGCATCGGCGGGTGCAGTGGCGGCCGGGGTGTCGGCAGCAGGCGCGGCGGGGTTGTCGGCCGGCTTGGAGCAGGCGGCGATGGCCAGGGTCAGGGCGAGTGGCAGCAGCAGTTTGTGGGTGGTCTTCATTGAAACTCCTTGAGATGAGGGACCGCATTGGATCAACGCGGATGGAACGGACGCAGACGGACGAGGACTGCAGGAAAATCGAAACGGGCGCCCGGGACGGATTGCACAAGGCGCGGTCGTCAGGTGGTGCGGGTGGCGCGCCCCGAAGCCGGAGTGTACGTGGCTGGCTGCGTACCGGAGGGCCCAGCTGCGCGCGCCCGACGGTGCGCGCAGCCGCTGCGCCCGCCGCTGTTACTCGATGCGTGCGGCTTCGTCGAAGCTCAGGCGCGGCAGCCGCGGGAACAGCCCGGCCGGATCGCCATAGCCCAGATTGACCAGGAAGTTGGACTTGATCGGCGTACCGGCAAAGAACGCCGCATCCACCTTGTCATTATCGAAGCCGGACATCGGGCCGGCATCCAGACCCAGCGCACGTGCGGCCAGGATCAGGTAGGCGCCCTGCAGCGAGCTGTTACGGAACGCGCCGGTCACGCGCATCTCGCGCGAGCCCTCGAACCAGCTCTTGGCGTCGGCATGCGGGAACAGGTACGGCAGCTTTTCGTGGAACTCCTCATCGGAGCCGATGATCACCGTGACCGGCGCGGCCAGCGTCTTGGCGGCATTGGCCTCGGACAGTGCCGGCTTGAGCTTCTGCTTGCCCTCGGGCGTGGTCACGAACACGAAACGCGCCGGCGACCCATTGGCCGCGGTGGGGCCCCACTTCAGCAGATCGTAGAGCTCGCGCAACTGCGCTTCGCTGACCGGCTTGTCGAGAAAGGCATTTTGCGTGCGGGCGGTGCGAAACAGCTGATCCAGCGCGGCAGCGTCGAGCAAGTCGGACATGGAGACTCCGGGAAGCAAGGGAATGGGCGACAGTAGGGTGCAGCACCGGCGCCAGCGTGAAGACCCGCAGTGTAGAGTGGCGCGATTGCTGCAACACACGCTCAATCTGAAACAAATCTATGTCGGATCTGAAACGATGGCGCTGACCTGGGCCGTGAGCGACGGCCGCGCCGGCAATGCCCGCCAGGCCGAGGCATTGGCGCAGGCGCTACACCCCGCGCCGGTCACGGCGTTGCATCTGCAGGCCCGCGCGCCGTGGCGTTGGGCCGCACCGCGCCTGTTGCCGGGCGCGCAGGCGGCGTTTGGATCCGGCTTTGCCTGGCAACTGCAGCAGCCGCCGGCGCTGGCGATCGGCTGCGGGCGCCAGGCCGCGCTGGCCACCCGGCTGCTGCGCACGCGCGGCAGCCAGGTGGTGCAACTGCTGGATCCGCGCCTGGACCCGCGCCACTGGGATCTGCTGGTCGTGCCCGAGCACGATGCGCTGCGTGGCGCCAACGTGCTCACCCTGCTCGGCAGCCTGCACCCGGTGGACGATGCCTGGCTGGCCGCCGGGCGCGCCGCCTTCGCACCGCTCGGCGCGCTGCCCGGCCCACGCGTGGCGCTGTTGATCGGCGGCCCGACCGCGCAGGTGCCCTGGACCACCCAGGCGCTTGCGGCGCTGTGCATGCAGCTCCGCGCGCAGGTGCTTGCGGCCGGCGGCAGCCTGCTGGTTACCACCTCCCGGCGCACTCCGCCCGAGGCGATCGCGACGCTGCGCAAGGCACGTGCAGGCCTGCCAGGCCTGCTGTGGTGCGACGAGCGCGACGGACTCAACCCGTATGCCGGCCTGCTGGGCTGGGCCGATGCGATCGTGGCCAGCGCCGACTCGGTCAACCTGCTCTCCGAAGCCTGCGCCACGCCGGTACCGGTGGCAGCGGCGTTTGCCGAACAGGCGAAAGGCCGGGTGGCGACATACGTGCGGGCACTGCAAGCGCATGGCCGTCTAGCCGATGCGCGGGATGTCTTCGCAACGCCGTCGCAGCTGCGACCACTGCGCGAGACCCAGCGCATCGCCGCACTGGTGCGCGAGCGCCTGCACGTATGATGGTGCCGCCGTGGATGCCACGGGGCAGCCACACGGACGATCAATCCCCATGCAATGCGAACACACACGGCGCAGCTGGCCTGCAACAACGGCGTTGCTCATCACCCTGACCTGCGCACTGCCCGCCATTGCCGCGCCGGTCTGCACGCCGCACTATCCGACACCCGCCACGCTGGCGGCGATGTTCGACATGGCCAGGTCCACCCAGCAGGCGCTGGACGCAGTGGACGGTGCGCAAGTCGTGCTGCTGGCACGCGGCGGCCAGGATCTGAGCCGCTATGGCTTGAAACACAGCCATCTGGCCTTCGCGCTGCGCGAGGACGACGGCACATGGCGGGTCAAGCACCTGCTCAATCACTGCAAGTCGGACAACTCCGCGCTGTATCACGAAGGGCTGAGCAACTTCATCGGCGAAACTGCCCTCACTGCCCTCACTGCCGACCTGCGCGTCGGCGTGCCGGCACCGGCGCTGCAACAGCAACTACGCAGCTTGCTGCGGGATCCGGCCACGCTGGCACATGCGCTGCACGAGGCGCGCTACAGCATGATTGCCTACCCGTTCTCCACCGATTACCAGAACTCCAACCAGTGGGTGCTCGAGGTGCTGGCGGCGGCACTGGCAGCGACCAACGCAGCAGATACAGCACCTGCGCCGGTGAGCGATCGACGCAGCGCACAGGCCTGGCTCAAACACAACAATTACCAACCCACCCGCCTGCATCTCGACTTAAGCAAGCGCATCGGCGCCCGTTTCTTCGTCGCTAATGCTGCAGTGACCGACCATCCCGCCAGCGAGCGTATCTCCGGCAATTATTCGGTGATCACGGTCGAGTCGGTGTTCGATTTCCTGCAGCAGCAACAGATGCTGCAGCAGGATCATTCCATTCCACACAGCGTCGCCACGCACGGAGCATCCCCATGAACATTCCTCTTCGATCTGCCGGACTCGGGTTGTTGCTCGCCATCGCGTTCGGCCAGCCGCTGCCGGCCAACGCAGGCCTGACCACGATCACCCGCGGCGATGCCTCGGCGATGTCGGCGATCCTGGTGATCTCCGCGCCGTACTTCGTATCGTTGGCGCTGGGCCATAGTGCAATCGCAGGTTCGGAAGCACTCAGCGACGCATCGCATAAGGCCTCCGCCGGGCCGTTGCCGCCGATGCGCGTGAAATCGGTAGAGAAAACCAACGACGGCGGCTGCGAAGTGCAGCTGCAGGATCCAGCAGCAGCCGAGAACACGGCACTGCTGCGCTGGCCGGCACGCCAGGACGACCCGACTGCGGGCTTTCGTGTTGGCGAGACGGTGACCTTCCAGCCGAGCCCGGCCGGTGCCGGCTGGACGGTGCAGTCGCCCCAAGGCCAGGCGCTGGCGTTCGTGCCCACCGCAGAATCCGCTGCGCAGAACAGCAGCAAGACCTGGTAACGGTGCATTGGGTGACGCGGGCGTGCTGGCATTGCTGGTGCTGGCACTGATGGCACGCCGGCATGCGGTCAAACGGCAGCGCGGCGGCACGGTGGATCGATAAGGCGTCGCGGTCGCGCGAACACAAGCGATACGCACTGCATCATTCCACCATGCCTGCCGCCATCCGCTGACCAAGACACTGTTTCCACCGGCAGCACGCCGCCGTGTTTGTCATGCACGGCCGATGCGCACTGGCCCGCATGCACCAACGCGCGGATAATCCGCGCTGCCCTGTTACCGCCGCACCGTCATGTCCAGCAGCTCGCCGACGCCGTTCACCCCGCTCACCGCGCGCGCATTGGCGTGGGCGGTCCTGGCCATGGGCGCGGTGGTGCTGTTGTCCAACATCCTGGTGCAGTACCCGATCAACGATTGGCTGACCTGGGGCGCGTTCTCGTATCCGCTGGCGTTTCTGGTGAGCAACCTGATCAATCGCCGCTTCGGCCCGCGCGCGGCGCGCAAGGTCGCCTGGTGCGGGTTTGCGCTGGCGGTGGTGTTGTCGCTGTGGCTGGCCACCCCGCGCATCGCAGCGGCCTCGTGCACCGCCTTCATCGCAGCGCAGTTGCTGGATATCAGCGTGTTCGACCGGCTGCGCCGTGGCAATTGGTGGCGCGCGCCGATCGTGGCCACCACCTGCAGCGCCACGCTGGATACGACGATCTTCTGGAGCATCGCCTTTGCCGGTGCGGGCTTGCCGTGGATCAGCTGGGCCGCTGGCGACCTGGCGGTCAAACTGGGCATGGGCGTGTTCCTGCTCGGCCCGTTCCGCGCGCTGCTGTGGCGCAGTGCGCCGCCCGCGAGCCGGTGACTGCAGCACAACAGGAGCGACACGCTGCGGGTATGCGCTGTGTCGAACTGCGGTGCAGTGATCGCACATGCCCACAACGCGAACCACAACGCGCCTGCTCGCTTATGACATCACGTCTTCGCAGTCGACGTGGAGACGCGCGCAGATCTGCGACATAGTCGCTTCGTGATCCGAATGAGAGCAAATACGCTCGGTGTATAGGTGGAATACGGTCGATGCGCCGGCGCCGTTGCACGCAGCATCGCGAGCATCGGCACCCGGCGATCGGCCAGCACCGCCCGAGCACAGGCACATCCAGGTGACTCCATCGCGACAGGGCATTGTCGTTAGAACGTGGCGGATGGGAGATTGCGTACACCGAACTGATCTGGCGGCCCGCATCTTCAGTCAAGGACGCCGGTCCGAAGATAGATGAAACGCACCGGACACCACTCGCAAATCTTGTGCTGCACCCCTCCACCCCGAACGCCCTGTCCATGACGTTCGTTCATGGCCCATCTGGAGCCGACTCAACCTGTATCGCTGATTCCCGTCCTCTACTGGAGAAGACACCCCATGCGCACAAAGAGCACACTGCCGTTGGCCACCTTCCAGCGGCTACTGACCTCGGGTACCGGTTCCGGATCATCCACCGCCCCATCTGCACCGGCGTCGGCCACTCACGGCGCAGCAGTGACGACCGGTGTACTGGGTGCCTTGCCACCTCGGGAAAACAAGCAAAGACAGCAGCGCCAGCGTCCACCCGATCCGCAGGACGGCGCACCCAATAATGGCAGCGGCCGTGGTGGACAGTGGGCGACACGAGCTGCCAAATACGCTCTTGGCCTCGCCGGTGCCGGGTATTTGACAGACAATTTCTTCCTTTCAACGACCTCGCTCCGCGACGGCAAGGCCGGATTTACCAGCAATGATCGGCTGGACAAGGCGTGCGAGAAAGCGGAGCGCTATCACGCGCGCTACCAGCGCGCTACCGAGGAGGAACGCGCATCGCACAGCGCTGCCTTCGTACCGATCAGAACGTGCGGGTCCAACCAGTTCGCCACCATGAGCGACTATCGTGCGGCGACCAAGGTTCATCTCAGACACCTGTTCGACAGCCAGCAAGCACGGCAATCGCTGCTCACCAACGTTGCCTGCCTCAAGGGCGAGCGCGTCAAGGACGAGTGCATCGCCAAGTACGCGCCTACCCACGTCCCGGCCAACCCGGACCTGAGTAAAAGCCCGCTCTACGAAGCCAAAAACAAATACTCTCTGACCGGCGTGCCCAATGCTCAGACTGGCGCAAGCGGATATACCTCGCGATCGATCACCCAACCCTTCATCAATCGCGGCATGCAGCACTTCAAGCAGGCTTCCCAGAGCGACCAGGCGTTGTCGCTCAAACAGTGCATGGAATTGCTTGAACGTGCACTGGAGAGCAACGACACGCTTGGCAAGCAGGCACAACACGCCGCCGGCCAGGCGATCCTGAATTTTCGTCAGGTATATGCCAGTGACGAGCATTGGGGCCATCCCGAAAAGGTCATCATGAAAACCCTGATTGCCAACGGGCTGCTATCGCAGGAGCAAACAGACAGAATCGATGCGACCCTGATGTTCGAAGACCCGTCCATCAGCGTGTTGAAGAGAAACACCAGTGTCGCCGGGCCGCTATTCCAACAGCTGGAAACGAAGCTCCAGTCCAGGCGTCTGCGGGATCGACCCGAAGCGCTTGCAGACTTCATGGAGATGGCGAAACAGAAGAACATGGAAGGCCTGCCGATCGTGCACTTCAAGCTCAATGCACAAGGCAACGGTTTCGAAGACTGCTCCGGGTTGGGCGATTCGTTCACCAGCGCAAATGCCATTGCATGCATCAACCACGCACGCTTGATGAGCGGCGAGCCTCGCCTTTCCAAACAGGACGTAGGGGCCGCGGTGGCATGCCTGAATGCCGTGTACGACGATGCGAGCAGCATCAGGCATTCATTGCATGAAATCGCACGCGGATGCTTCGCCGGGGCCGGCTACACCACCGAGGACGCCGATGTTTTCTACGAAAATATCTGCAAGGACGCGGCACAGGCCTTCTACGCAGGAAGGTCCATGATCAATAACGACTAGACCTGCGCGAGGGCCGATGCGTGGCGCGCCCAGGACTGCCGGGCGTGCCGCACTGCAAACAGACAACCAGCTCCGCCGATGTTTCAGCCACCTTTTCCTGGCGGAAATCGCAGCTGCTGCGCATCGGCAATCGCTGCAACGATTTGGCAAGCATCCCGAATCGGAGCCGTGGGAACCACCAGCCGCGGCCGGCGATCCAGCGTGCAACTCAGGCCCGCTTCCACCAAGGTGGCATGCGCCTGGTGCAGTGGTGCGGCACGCTCGGCTGGCAGCCATTGCGCCTGCACCAGCGCATCGATCAAGGCAGGTGTGGCGCAGGCCAGCAGCAGCGCCGGATGCTGTGCGGCCTGCCCGAGCACACCGGCCTGCAGGACGAATTCCAGATCGACCAGGCCGCCGGCACCCTGCTTGAGATCCAGTCGCCCCGCATCGCTGCGATCGAGTTCACTGCGCATGCGCGCGCGCATCTTGCGCACGTCCTCGTGCAGCACGTCGGTGTCGCGCACGCGTGTCAACGTGTCGGCACGCACCTGCGCGAAGGCCGCGCAGAGCGCCGCATCGCCGGCCACCGCACGTGCACGCACCAGCGCCTGATGTTCCCAGGTCCAGGCGCGCTCGCGCTGGTAGTCGCGGTAACTGGCCAGCGAGGACACCAACGCGCCCTTGCCGCCGTCCGGGCGCAGCCGCACGTCGATCTCGTAGAGACGGCCGGCGCCGGTTTCGGCAGCCAGCAAGGTCATCACCTTCTGCGCCAGCCGCGCAAACCAGCGCCCGGCGTCCAACGGCCGCTTGCCATCGGAAGCCTCCACCTGCCGCGGGTGGTCGTAGAGAAACACCAGATCCAGGTCCGAGCCGAAGCCCAGTTCCAGGCCGCCCAGGCTGCCGTAGCCGATGATGGCGAACGTGCCGCTCGGCACCTGCCCGTGCGCGGCGATCAGTTCGCGGCGCGCCAGCTGCAGCACCGTCTGCACCACTGCTTCGGCCAGCCAGGCAAGTTGCTGGGTGCTGTCCACGGCCTGCTGGCGGCCATCGAGCGTGGCCAGTGCAATGCGGAAGCTCAAGGCGAGCCGGCGCTCGTTGAGTTCGCGCAGCGCCGCTTCGGTATCCTCGATCTGCAAGGTGTCCAGGCACGCAGCCTGCAACGCATCGCGGTCGGGCAACGGACCGCTGATGCGGGTGTCGAGCAGTTCGTCCAGCAACAGCGGATGCGCAGCAAGACGTTCGGCCAGCAGGGCACTGCGCGAGAGCACATCGACCAGGCGTGCGAGTGCGCTGGGCTGTTCGTCCAGCAGGGCCAGGTAGCTGGTACGGCGCAAGGTGGATTGCAACAGGCCGAGCATGCGGCGCACGGCGGCATCGGGTTGGCTGGCGCGGGTGGCCGCATGCAGCAGCGCCGGCATGACATGGTCCAGGCGCGCGCTTGCGGTATCGGAGAGCGCACGCACGCCGGAGGACTGCGCAAAATCGGCCAGCACCTGATGCGCGCCGCCTGGGTCGTGCAATCCGATGCCGGCCAACGGCGCGGCATCGCCTTCGGGCAAGGCGCGCCAGTAATCGGCAAGCGCATCGGGTGCGGTGGTGCGGACGCGTGGTGCCAGCAGCTCGGCAAATTCGGCGGCAACGCGCGCGCGTTGCGGCGTGAGTGCTTGTAACAATGCCGGCCAATCCGCATAGCCCAGGCCCAACGCGATGCGTTCGCGATCCAGTGGTGCCTGCGGCAAGGCATGCGTCTGTGCATCGCGCAACATCTGCAGACGATTCTCCAGCCGGCGCAGGAAGCGATACGCCTCGGTCAATGCGTGCCCGTTGTCCGCATCGATCTGGCCTGCGTCCACCAGCGCCTGCAGGGCCGGCAGCAGGCGACGCTCGCGCAGGCTCGGTTCGCGTCCGCCGCGAATCAGCTGCAGCGATTGCGCCAGGAACTCGATCTCGCGAATGCCACCCGGCCCGCGTTTGATGTCGTCCAGACGATCGTGCCGGGCGACTTCGGCAGTGATCGCCGCCTTCATCTCGCGCAGGCCGTCCAACGCGGTGAAGTCCAGATAGCGCCGGTAGACGAATGGGCGCAGCGTTTCCAGCCAGTCTTCGCCGGCATCGATATCGCCGGCCACCGCGCGCGCCTTGAGCCAGGCATAGCGCTCCCAGTCGCGGCCTTCGCGTTGGAAGTACTGGTCCATGCCGGTGAACGACAAGGCCACCCGCCCGGCCGTGCCGAACGGACGCAGACGCAGGTCCACACGATGGCTGAATCCATCGGCGGTGGTTTCGTCGAGCAGCTTGGCCAGCTGCTGGCCCAGGCGTGCGAAATATTCCTCCGCTGCCAACGGGCGGGCACCATCGGACTGGCCGCCCTGCGGATACGCATAGACCAGATCCACATCCGAGGAAAAATTCAGCTCGCCCCCACCGAGCTTGCCCAGCCCGAACACCACCAGCCGCTGCACACTGCCGTCTTCGGCAATCACCTGGCCGTGGCGGTCGCGGAATTGCTGCTCCAATGCCTGCAGTCCACATTGCAGGCAGGTTTCGGCCAGGCGGGTGGCACCGGCCAGGGTGGCATCGACGCTGTCCAGACCGAGCACATCGCGCCAGACCAGGCGCGTGGATTCCGCACTGCGGTAACGCCGCAACTGCGCAGGCCAGGCCTGGGGCTGTGCGGGGTCCAGCACCGGCAGCGGCAACGGCGGTGGATCCGGCTGCGCCAGGTGCTGCAGCAATGCCGGCTGGCGCGCCAAGGTGTCGAGCGCAAACTCGCTGGCGAGCGCAACCTGTTCGAGTTGCCGATCGACGTCATCGCCCGGCCAGGGCTGGTCGGCCGGCACGGCATGACGGACACGCGCCACGGCCCGCTCGATCAGAGCGGTGAGCGCAGGAGATACGGAAATGATGAGCGGCGACATGCGCAGATTCTGGCATCCCGGCGTGACGGCGGCACGTGCCTGCGGTGGGTCCGGTGGTGCCACCAACACAACGTGGATAAGCGGAGGAAAAGTGTGTGACCTTTCGCGTCCTTGCAGGGGTCGGCGCGCATGGCTTCCAATAAAACAGTCCGCAAACTGTCTGGTGCGGTGTCCTTGCCGGTTGCGGGACCGTGTGGCGGCATGGATGCCGCCACCGAGCCCTAAGGGACGGGTTCACGGCGTGTCCCGCAAGCGGTGAGGGCGCCGCGCACTCGACGCTGTAAGTTTGCTGCGCGGCCCTTGCCCGCCCACCATCGCAGGACACGCCGCAAGTACGTCCCTGTAGGCTCTAGCGCGGCATCCATGCCGCTCAAGGTCCCGCGACGGTAGGCGGGCAAGGACCAGTTGAGATGGTCGGTGCGTATGGATGCAAGCAGTGCACGACGTGCGCTGGTTGGATTACTAAGTACTCGCTCAACTCTCACCATTTCTCCATCTTAAGCCGAGCGGCAAACAGGCCTCCAACACGAAACTTGCAAACGTCTCGTCTGCCACGTAAGCCACGAACGCTTTCAAGAAAGCAGCTGACAAACTTCCTGGTGCGGTGTCCTCGCCGGTTGCGGGACCGTGTGGCGGCATGGATGCCGCCACCGAGCCCCCAGGGACGGGT
>NZ_JAJGQM010000052.1 GCF_020784175.1 Xanthomonas campestris pv. asclepiadis | reverse complement strand
GTAACGATCCAGGCTCTCACGGTGGCCCACGCCGGCTCTCGACGCCCAAACTGCCAGAATCCGAACAGATAAGGCTCGGTGGCGGCATCCATGCCGCCACACGGTCCCGCCCCCGGACGCGGCACCACGCTCCCAATATGGCTAGTGCTGATCGGCGAGTACTGCTTTCAGGCAGTCATCGCGCCTGCGGAGTTGGCGCTTCATGTCGTAGAGACCGCCTCAATATTTTGATCTTTGCAGTGGCAGCTAAAAACACGATCCGAGCCACGACCACTCAGGCAAGCAGTGCTTTTCCTTCCGCAACCGCCAGCAACTGTTGGTGCTTGCGCGCGTGCCGGTGTGGGACCTTGAGCGGCATGGATGCCGCGCCAGAGCCTACAAGAACGTACTTGCTGCGTGTCCCACGCCGGTACGCGTGCAAGCGCCCGCCGTAGACCGAAGCATTCGCATGAAGCGGACGGATTTAGTGCGCAAAATTGATCGGTGTGCGGAATCGGTTGGCGGGCGCGGCGCCGCACCGGTGTCGGGACACACCGCAAGTACGTCCATGTAGGCTCGGTGGCGGCATCCATGCCGCCACACGGTCCCGCCCCCGGACGCGGCACCAGGCTCCCCGTATTGCTATGGCCGATCGGCAAGCGATGTCCTCAGTACGAACTGCAGGCTGACCCCGCAGTGGTGTGACCCGGCGCGTGCATGCGTCGCCGGGCGTGGGCAAACCGGCCTGCCTGCACATCAAGCGCGCCCGCCGCCATGGGATGGGCGTTGCGATCGGTCCGGGCCGGCGTCAGGCGGTCTTCCCGCAAGTTGTGCCACCTTCGCGCAGCGGTCGGTGACCACATCACGGCCGGCCCGGCGGCAGTCTGTAACCGGGCGCCGTCGCGCCCGAGAGCAGGGTGGCTGGCCGGCAGCAAGCGCATCTGTCCAGGCGTGGCCGGGCTCACGTTCGCCGCGTGCGCTGCAATGTCAAACTCCGTAAGGTCGTTCCTCTGACCGCTACAGGTTCGTCGCTGGTTGCCGAAACTGAATTGCTTTACTCTGCAGCGCTTCGGCGTGGGGGCGCCGCGCCAGTCAGGGGGCGCAATCGCCCTGCATGCCCAGCCTTCTCTCTTCTAATCTCGGCGGGTGATCTCATGGTGGCATTGCAGCAGCGCTCGATTGATGCGATTCGTGGCCAGGAAGCGGCGTTGTTGGCTGCTTGGCTGGGCTCCAGCCTGGGCAGCGATGGACGTATTTCCCGGCAGGAGGTCGAAACCCAGAGCGCGGACTTCCTGCACCTGTTGGTCGCCTCCTTGAAGGACGGCGGCAGCAGCCTGGACAGCGCCGACTGGAGCGAGGTGCGTCGCTTCCTGGAAAACCTGTCGCGCGATCGGGCCACCCGTGGCTTCGATTCGCAGGAAACCGCCAACTTCATCTTCTCGCTCAAGCGGGTGCTGTTTGCGCTGGTGCAGCGCGAGTATGCCGATACGCCGGAGGATCTGGGCCAGCAGCTGTGGGCGCTGTCCGAGCTGCTGGACCGTCTGGGCCTGTACACCGTCAAGGCGTTTCAGAAGACCCGCGAAGACATCATCGTGCGCCAGCAGGAAGAGATGCTGGAGCTGTCCACCCCGGTGGTCAAACTATGGGACGGCGTGCTGGCGCTGCCGATGATCGGCACGCTGGATTCGCAGCGGACTCAGGTAGTGATGGAGTCGCTGCTGCAGCGTATCGTCGATACCGGCTCGGAAATCGCCATCATCGACATCACCGGCGTGCCCACCGTGGACACGCTGGTGGCGCAGCACCTGCTCAAGACCGTCACTGCGATCCGCCTGATGGGCGCCGATGCCATCATCAGCGGGGTGCGCCCGCAGATTGCGCAGACCATCGTGCACCTGGGCCTGGACCTGCAGGGCATCGTCACCAAGGCCAACCTGTCCGACGCGCTGGCGCTGGCGCTCAAGCGCATCGGCGTGACCGTCAACAAGGCAGGCTGACATGGAGCGCATCCCGATCCTGCGGATGGGCGACCTGCTGCTGGTCACCATCCAGGTGGACATGCACGATCAATTGGCGATGACGCTGCAGGAAGACCTGTCGGAAAAGATCAGCGCCACCTCCGCGCGCGGCGTGCTGATCGACATTTCCGCACTGGACATCGTCGACTCCTTCATCGGCCGCATGATCAGCACCATCTCCGGGCTGGCGGCGATCATGGATGCCAGGACCGTGGTGGTGGGCATGCAGCCGGCCGTGGCGATCACGCTGGTCGAGTTGGGCTTGACCCTGCCGTCGGTGCGTACCGCGCTCGATGTCGAACGCGGCATGCGCCTGTTGCAGCAACCCGATCGCGAGTCATGACGGCCGGTTCGCAACCGGTGCGTACCGAACAGGATGTGGTGCTGGCCCGGCAGACGGTACGCAAGCTGGTGGTGCAGTGCGGCCTGCGTCTGGTCGACCAGACCAAACTGGTCACCGCAGCCAGCGAACTGGCGCGCAACACCGTGATCTACGGCGGTGGCGGCGACATGGATTGGGCCCTGGTGGAAAGCGGTATCCGCAAGGGTGTGCAGCTGACCTTCCGCGACGAAGGCCCCGGCATTCCCGACCTGGACCTGGCGCTCACCGATGGCTGGACCTCCGGCAGCGGATTGGGATTGGGCCTGTCCGGTAGCCGGCGGCTGGTGGATGATTTCGTCCTGGATACCGCAGCCGGCAAGGGCACGCGCATCACCATCACCAAATGGAAGTGATGCTCGCCGGCGAGGTCACGCGCGCGTTTCGCGTCGACGAAACCAGCCAGGTCGGCCAGGCACGGCGCGAGGCGGCGGCGCTGGCACAGACGCTGGGTTTCGATGAGGCTGCCGGCGGGCGCGTGGCGCTGGTGGCCACCGAGCTTGCCACCAATATGGTCAAGCATGGACGTGGCGGCTGGCTGCAGTTGTCCACGGTGGCCACACGCCAGGGCATGGGCGTGGAGATCTGCGCCATCGACGGCGGGCCGGGCTTCGCACTCGTGGACGGCCTGCGCGATGGCTATTCCACCGCCGGGACGCCGGGCACCGGGCTGGGCGCGATCCAGCGCCAGGCGCAGGTGCTGGACGCGTATTCCGATGCCAAGGGCGCGGTCGTGATGGCACGGCTGTTCGCGCAGCAGCGCGCCGAGCTGGACTTGCCGTACGGCGCGATCCGTCTGCCGCTGCACAACGAAACGGTGTGCGGCGATGCCTGGCATCTGGCGATTGGCGAGCAGCGGGTGACCGTCACCGTGATCGATGGCCTGGGCCACGGTCCAGGTGCCGCCGATGCTGCCGATGCCGGGACGCGCGCTGCAGCCACGGCCCGCGGCGAGCCCGGCGAGCGCATCGCGCAGCTGCACGCCGGCATGTCCGGCACCCGCGGCGGCGCTGCCGCGGTGATGCAGTTCGACAGCAGCACCGGCCAGGTACGCTTTGCCGGCGTGGGCAATATCGTTGCGTCGCTGTGCGATGGCGACGGCGTGCGTGGCATGCCCTCGCATCCGGGCATCGTCGGGGTGCAGTTCCGCAAGGCACAGCCGTTCGATTTTCCGGATGCCGCCGGCAAACTGCTGGTCATGCACAGCGATGGTCTGCAATCACGCTGGAACCTGCGCGATCACCCGGGCCTGCTGTCGCGCCATCCGCGTCTGATTGCGGCCGTGCTGTTGCGCGATTACACGCGGGGCCGCGACGATTGCGGCGTGTTTGTCATGCGGCTGGGAGGCCTGCAATGAATGCTTCCGGTGATACATCGCCCATCGATCCGCTGGCCGAACTGGACGCGCTGCGGCAGCAGAACCAGGCCCTGCGCGAAGAATTGGAAGAAACCAACCAGGGCGTGCTGGCGCTGTATGCCGAGCTCGATCAGCAGGCCGAACAGCTGCGCGACGTGTCCGAGCTCAAGAGCCGCTTCCTGTCCTACATGAGCCACGAGTTCCGCACCCCGCTCAGCTCGATCCTGAGCATCACGCGGCTGCTCGAGGACGGCATGGACGGGCCGCTCACTGCCGAGCAGGCCAAGCAGGTGCGCTTTGTCAGCACCTCGGCGCGCGAGCTCACCGAGATGGTCGACGACCTGCTGGATCTGGCCAAGATCGAAGCCGGGCGCATCACCATCTCGCCGGGCTGGTTCGATCTGATGGACCTGTTCGCGGCCTTGCGCGGCATGTTCCGCCCGCTCACCGATGTCAGCAGCACCACCTTGATCTTCGAGGATCCGCCGGTGCTGCCGATGCTCTACACCGACGACAAGAAGCTGGCGCAGATCCTGCGCAACTTCATTTCCAACGCGCTCAAGTTCACCCCGCAAGGCCATGTGCGCGTGTTCGCGCAGCTGGAAGGCGAGACCCATGTGCGCTTCGGCGTGCAGGACACCGGCATCGGCATTCCGGCCGAGCTTCACGACGCCTTGTTCGAGGATTTTGTACAGGTGGATTCGCCGTTGCAGAAACGCCTCACCGGCACCGGGCTGGGGCTGTCGATCTGCAAGCGGTTCGCGGAGTTGCTGGGCGGCAGGGTGGGAATCAACAGCGTGGTCGGGCAGGGCTCGGAATTTTTCGTGGTGCTGCCGGTCACGCTGGCACCGGAGGATGCACTTGGGCAGTAAGCCACACATTCTGGTCGTCGACGACAACGCGGTGACGCGGTATTCGGTGCGGCGTGTGCTCGAACATCACCAGTTCGTGGTCGACGAAGCCGGCACCGGCACCGACGGCCTGGCCAGACTGGCCGAGCAGGCGTTTTCTGCGGTGGTGCTGGACGTCAATCTGCCGGACATGAGTGGCTTCGACATCGTGCGTACACTACGCGCCGCGCCGCGCACCGCGTTGCTGCCGGTGGTGCACGTGTCGGCCGCATCGATCGCCACCGGCGACATGATCACCGGCCTGGAAGCCGGCGCCGACGCCTACCTGATTCACCCGGTCGACCCCAGCGTGCTGGTCGCCACGCTGCGCACCCTGCTGCGCGCGCGCCAGGCCGAGGACGCCTTGCGCATCAGCGAGGCACGCTTCCGCGAGATCTTCGAGCACATCAGCGCGCCGATTGCGGTGGTCGATGCCAGGCTGCACACGCATGAAGCCAATGCTGCGTTCCAGCGCCTGATCGGCACCGCCACGCCCGCCGAGGCGCTTGCCGTGCCCGGCGTGGACCAGGCCGCCACCGTGCACGCGCTGACCAACGCGCTGGCGCAGCGCGAGCGCTGGAGCGGTGCCTTGTCGATCCTGCGCGAGGGCAAGGTGTGCGAAACCGAATGGCGCGTCTCGCCGTATCGCGAACCGGATCTGGGCCTGCTGCTGGTCGAGGACGTCACCGAACAGCGCCTGCGCGAGCGTGAGCAGCGCCAGGAGCTGGATACCGCCACCACCGAGCTGGCCCACCAGATCGCCGAGCGCCAGCGCACCGAAATCCAGTTGCTGCAGGCGCAGAAGATGGAAGCGCTGGGCAAGCTCACCGGCGGTATCGCGCACGACTTCAACAATCTGCTGACCAGCATCATCTCCGGCCTGGACATGATCCAGCTGGCGGTCGAGTCCAACCGCATCGAGCGCGTGCCGCGGCTGGCCGAGATCGCCACCGGTTCGGCGCATCGTGCTGCCGCGCTGACCCAGCGCATGCTCGCCTTCGCACGCAAGCAATCGCTGGATGCGCAGGCCTTCGACATCAACGCACGCGTGCGCTCGCTGGAAGACATGCTGCACCGCTCGATCGGCGAGAACATCGTGCTGGAGCTGGAGCTGGCAGACACGCCGCTGGTGGCGGTGGCCGATGCCAACCAGCTCGAAAACGTGGTGCTCAATCTGGTGATCAATGCGCGCGACGCGTTGAAGGGCAGGGGCACCATCCGCATCCAGAGCGAGGCCTATACCGCGCAGGACGATCCGGAACTGGACAACGGCGATTACGTGGCAGTGAACGTGATCGATAACGGCAGCGGCATCGAGCCGGCCATCCTCAATCAGGTCTTCGAACCGTTCTTCACCACCAAGCCGATCGGCGAGGGCACCGGCCTGGGTTTGTCGATGACCTATGGCTTTGCGCGCCAGTCCGGCGGCACCGCCCGCATCACCAGCACCGTGGGGCGCGGTACCACGGTGGCCTTGCTGCTGCCGCGCGGACTCACTGCCAGCGCGTTGCCGCCGGCACCGGCACCGAATTCGCCCCGTGCACGCAGCGAGCGCATCTTGCTGGTGGACGACACCGACGTGGTGCGGATGATGGTGAGCGAGGTGCTCAGCGATGCCGGCTACCACGTGGTCGAAGCCGAAGATGCCAACGGCGCACTGGATCAATTGCGTGCCGGCGTGGAGATCGATCTGGTGGTGTCCGACGTCGGCCTGCCCGGCATGAACGGGCGCGACATGGCCGACGTGGCGCGCGTGCTGCGGCCGGGCCTGCCGATCCTGTTCATCACCGGCTACGCCGAAAACGCCGCCACCCGCCAGGAATTCCTGGCCGACGGCATGGCACTGCTGCCCAAGCCTTTCAGCCTCAACGACCTGCTCAACATGGTCGGGCAGATGCTCGATAGCAGCGTGCTGGCCGCCCGCGCCTGACGCGGGGGTTGCGCGCGTAGAGGGCAGCTATCGGCGTCGACCATGTGCGCGGCGGCACGCTTGCCATAGAGCTGCAACATTGCTGACATATCGTGCGCGCGGCGCCACGCTGCGCCTTCGGCCGGCATGTCCGATGCCGACGGATGTTGGTGGGGCAAACAAAACGTAGCGCGGTTGTCAGATGGGCGCGGACGGCGCAGAGGAACCGGAGTGCCAGTGGTACACCCGATTCCCAGCACCGGCCGCGCGCCTGATGGCCGCGCAGTCATGTTGATCGCCGCGCTTGCCTCCGTGTCACCCCTCGCGTCACCTACCCAAGGATCATCTCGCATGTCGCTGTACTCGTCTGTCTCCGCGTCCCTGACGTCCGCCACCACGCACGCGCCCGCACGCCGTCGCGCCGCCTTGCAGCGCACGCCGCTGGCGCGTGCCTGCGCCGGCCTGCTGCTCGCCTCGCTGGCTGCAGCGGCCTCTGCGCAGCAGGCGCCGACGCGCCAGGGCGAGGGCGAGGGCAGCCCGACCGCGCTGGATACGGTCACCGTCACTGCCGAACACCGCGAGCAGAACCTGCAGGAAGTGCCGGTGTCGGTGGGCGTGGTGCAGGGCGCGGCGATGCGCGAGTTCACCGCCGGTGGCGACGACACGCTGCTGGCGCTGTCCGGGCGCGTGCCGGGCTTCTATGCCGAGACCACCACCGGGCGCATCTTTCCGCGCTTCTATATCCGCGGCCTGGGCAATATCGATTTCTACCTTGGCGCTTCGCAGCCGGTGTCCATCATCCAGGACGACGTGGTGCTGGAACACGTGGTGCTCAAGTCCAATCCGGTCTACGACGTGGACCAGGTCGAAGTGCTGCGCGGCCCGCAGGGCACCTTGTTCGGCCGCAACACCACCGCCGGCATCGTCAAGTTCGACACCGTCAAGCCCAGCGAGACCTATACCGGCCGTGTCGATGCCAGCTACGGCAGCTACAACACGGTGTCGCTGGACGGCGGCTTCGGTGGCCCGATCAACGATGTGCTGTCGTTCCGCGTGTCGGCTCTGTACCAGCACCGCGACGACTGGGTGGACAACACCTTCGCCGGCAGCAGTGCCGATGGCACGCGCACGCCGCGCAAGGATGCGATGGGCGGTTACAACGACCGCAATGCGCGCCTGCAGTTGCTGCTCAAGCCCAACGACGCGTTCTCGCTGCTGGGCTCGGTGCATACGCGCGACTACGACGGCACCTCCACGTTGTTCCTGCGCAATGCAGTCACGCGCGGCAGCGACAAGGTCGACGTGCCGCGCGACCGCGTGGCCTACGACGAGGCACACGACAACCCGCAGGCGTATCAGACCGACGGCGGCTCGATCAAGGCGATCTACGATTTCGGCGGCGTATCGCTGACCTCCATCAGCGCCTACGAAACCACCTCCGGCTATAGCCGTGGCGACACCGATGGCGGCGCGGCGGCGAACTACCCGGTCAACGGCGTGCCGAACGGCTTCGGCCAGTCGATGGGGCAGATCCGCGACCTGGATCAGTACACCCAGGAACTGCGCCTGGCCAGCGAAGGCGATGACGCATTGCAATGGCAGGTGGGCGCGTTCTACTTCGACGGGCGCGACACCACCGATTTCTATCAGCGTGCCTATTTCCTGCAAACCGCCGCGCGCAACCCCAACAACTGGGTGCGCCTGCGCAACACCAATACCTCCTGGGCCGGTTTCGGGCAGCTCAGCTACAAGGCCACCGACGCGCTCACCTTGACCGCCGGTCTGCGCCAGACCAAGGACAGCAAGGAAACCCGCCTGCTCAAGACCGCCGATACTGCCGCTGGCGCGGTGACTTATCGCGGCCGTCGCGACGTGCGCATGTCCGATACCCAGCCCAGCTGGGATCTCAGCGCGATGTATGAAATCAATCCGGAGCTGAGCGTCTATGCGCGCGTGGCACGCGGTTTCCGCGGTCCGACCATCCAGGGCGGCAGCGCGGTGTTCAATTCCGATTTCACCACCGCCGATTCGGAAACCATCCTGTCGTGGGAGGCCGGCATCAAGAGCAGCCTGTTCGACAACAGCCTGCGTCTGAATGTCAGCGGCTTCACCTACACCGTCGACGACATCCAGCTCAACGGCAACGATTCGGACGGCAACGGCGTGCTGTTCAATGCCGACAAGGCCAAGGCCTACGGCCTGGAGGCAGACCTGGACTGGCGCCCGATCTCCAACCTGTCGCTGACCGCCGGCCTGAGCCTGCTGCATAGCGAAATCCACGACGATCGCGTCTACGCGCAGGCCTGTGCGCTCAATGGCGTGGTGGTGTGCACGGTCAACGACCCGACCATCCGCGTTGGTGCCAATACCTTTGCGCAGATCGACGGCAACCCGCTGCCCAACGCGCCCAAGTACAACCTCAACCTGGCGGCGCGCTACGACATTCCGGTGGGCAACGATGGCGCGTTCTTCGTCTCCACCGACTGGAACAAGCAGGGCGAAACCAGCTTCGTGCTGTACGACTCCACCGAGTTCCGCGCCAGCGGCAACTTCGAAGGCGGCCTCAAGCTTGGCTACACCGGCGGCTATGGCGCGTGGGAAGTGGCGGCGTTTGCGCGCAACATCACCAACGAGAAGAACGTCAAGGGCGTGATCGAAAACTACATGGCGGCGGTGTACAACGAGCCGCGCGTGGTGGGCGTGTCGGTCAACGTCAACTGGCAGTAAGCGACCGAGCAAACTGTTGCACGGCCGTCAGGTGGGCGGTCGGTGCCCGGAACCGGCATGTAGCATGTGTACGTTCGGTTCCCTGCGCGCCGTACGCATCCACCTGACGAGCGCTGGTGACGTTGTCAGCCGCTCTCTGTCGCTGATCGATTGACTGCATCGCTGCGCAGGTGTCGCAGCGATGTCGATCGTCAAACCAGGCCCGCTGCGTGCATCACGCAGCGGGCTCTTTGTGTCAACGGCTGCGCAATACCGACTGCACCCAGCTGACGATCTGCGTGCTGCTCACCGCGCCCGAATGACGGCCCAGCTCACTGCCGCCGCGGATGACCAGCAAGGTCGGGATGCTGCGGATGCCAAAGCGCGTGCCCAGCGCCGGATGCAGATCGGTATCGACCTTCGCCAGCCGGACCTGCGGTTCGAGCATCGCCGCGGCGGCGGCGAATTGCGGCGCCATGTTCAGGCACGGCCCGCACCACGGCGCCCAGAAATCCACCACCAATGGCAGCGCGCTGCGCACCGCATGCCTGTCGAAATCGGCCGCCGACAGCGCCACCGGCGCGCCCAGGAACAAGGGTTTGTGGCAACTGCCGCAGTTGGGTGCGTCGCGCAGACGCGCGCGTGCGATACGGTTCATCGCAGCGCAGCTCGGGCAGGCGATCAGGAGCGGTGCGTCGGTCATGCGATGGTCTCCGGTGGCAGGCAATGCAAACGCTACGCTCGCACACCACGGGCGGCGAGCGCGGCTGCATGCCGCCAGTGTAACGGCCATCGCCAAGGTCCCGATGCCGGAGGCTCCCGCCGCCGCACCGGGTGTGCGCGGTGCTGCGACAGACCGGCGCGCCCCAGCGCGCCGCTGTGCTCAGCCCGATTGCCCCAGGGTCAGGATCGGAACGAAGCCCCCGTAAATCAGGCGCTTGCCATCGAACGGCATCGGGTTGACCGCTGGGTCCATGCGCGGGTCGTCCATCATCTTGCGCATGCCCGCATCGCGGGTCGCCTTGTCCGGCCATTCGATCCACGAAAACACCACGATTTCGTCGTCGGCGGCATCGACCGCGCGATGGAAGTCGGTCAGTTGTCCATGCTGGACGTCATCGCCCCAGCACTCCACCACGCGCAACGCGCCGTACTCAATGATGATGGCATCGCCCATGCGGGCATGTTCCAGAAACGCGGCCTTGTTGGCCGTGGGCACCGCGAGCGCAAACCCATCCACATACGACATAACCACCTCCTCAAACATGGCGCACGGCGTGCACCTGATGATGACGAACAGATGTTGGTGCGATCGAAACACGCTGGAAAGCAGCGCCTGGGTGCGTGTCGCCCGCGCAAGTAGTGCGAGCATACGGCGCATCTCGACGGCAAGCACTGCTCGCGCCCGCATGACGATACGCACCGTCGTTGTGCCCGGTTTGTCTTTGTCGGATCCCGCGCGCGGCACGACGTGCGATGCGTTTTGCATGAGTTCGCATCAAAGGTGTTGCGTTATCACGATGGGCTGGCGTTACCACAGACCGCCAGCATCGGCATTGCATGGGCCTGGATCAGAGCGAATGCCCTTGCCGGGCATGCCGAGGCGGATGCTCAGCGTGCTGTCCGGCCGCCCCAGTGGCTGCGATTACGCGGCCAGGTTGTGTCGCCGCAGTACGGCTTCGAACACCACATCGCTGCCTTCGTTGCGTGCCTGCAGCGTGCCGCCGTGCGCCTTGACGAACTGGTCGGCGATGAACAGGCCCAGCCCCAGGCCCTGGCTGGCATGGAAGCTGGCCTTGAACGGCTCGAACAGGCGCGGCATCAGACTGTCCGGAATGCGCCCGACGTTGCGCACCGACAGCCGCAGCGTGTCGCGTTCGCGTCCGTCCAGGTGCACCCGCACCGGCTCGCTGCCCCCGTGCAGCACCGCGTTGCCGACCAGATTGGACACGACCTGTGCCAGGCGATCGCCATCGCCATCGCCGTCCAGATCGCCCTCGGTGCGCAGGTCGATCGGCGTGTGCGGGTTGGCCTGCGCCACTTCTCCCACCACGCTATGGGTGACGTCGCCCAGATTGCAGGGGCCGAACTGCATCGACAGCCCGTCGCTGCGCAAACGCGAGAAATCCAGTAGCTGCTCGACCATCCGCGCCATCCGCCGCGCGCTGTTTTCCAGGTGATCGAGCGTGCGTGCGGCCGAGCCTTCGGCGTCCACATCCAGGCTGAGCTTGTCGGCGCACAGCAGAATCACCGACAGCGGCGTGCGCAAGTCGTGGGTGAGCACGGCCATCATGGTTTCGTTGAGCGTGAGCGCGCGTTCCAGCGAGGCATTGCGCGCCTTGAGCAGGCGCCGTTGCTGGTACAACTCGATGAACACATTGACCTTGCTCAGGATCACGTGCGGCTCAATCGGCTTGTGCAGGAAGTCCACCGCACCGGTTTCGTAGCCCTGGAACGCGCGCATCGGATCGTTCGGCGATGCGGTCAGGAAAATGATCGGCACATGCCGGCTGCGCTGCGAGCCGCGCATCAGCTCGGCCAGCGAAAATCCGTCCATTTCCGGCATGTGCACATCCAGCAATGCCAGCGCCACATCGTGTTCGAGCAATAGCTCCAGCGCCTGCGCACCGGAGGCGGCGCACAGCACCTGGATGCCGTCGCGCTGCAGCAGCGCTTCCATCGCCACCAGGTTCTGCGGCACGTCGTCGACGATCAGCAGCTTGGCCGGCTCGTCATCGTTGCTGGGTGTCGCCAGGCCGGTCGCGGTGAGGTTCATGGGTGAAAGGTTTCCAGTCGGCTGCAGATCGCCTGCAGGGTGAGCACCGCATCGGCGCCGGCATGGGCGAGCGCGGAGGCGGGCATCAGCGGTGAGGCAGCATCGTCGGGACGCTGGATCCAGGCGCTGCCACCAACCGCGCGCACCGCCGCTACACCGGCGCTGCCGTCACTGCTGGCGCCGGTGAGCAGGATCGCCAGCAGGCGCTGCCCGAACACGTCGGCCGCCGATTCGAACAAGGGGTCGATCGCCGGACGCGAGAACAGCACCGGTGCATCCATCGACAGCGCCAGGCTGTCGCGCGTTTCCACCAGCAGATGGTAGTCGGGCGGGGCGATAGTCACGCTGCCGGCGAGCAGCGGCTGCTTGTCTTCTGCCTCGCGCACCGGCAAGGCGCAGCGTGCATCCATCAGCTCGGCAAGGTGGCTGGTGCGGTCGCGCGGCAGATGCAGCACCACCAGCACCGGCATCGGCAGATCCGCAGGCAGGCTGGACAACAGCGCCTGCAAGGCCACGACACCGCCGGCCGAGGCCCCGATCACCATCGCGTCGAACTGCGCCGCCGCCGCGTACATGACGTTCATGCCGCCGCCTTGCGGAACAGGCGTTGCTCGCGTGCCACGGTCTCGAACGCCTGCGCATGCGCTCCGAACTGCAGCGACTCCTTGCTGCCCAGGCCCAGAAACCCACGATGCACCAACGCATCGTAAAAAAGGCCCACTGCACGGTCCTGCAGGCTGCGGTTGAAATAGATCAGCACGTTGCGGCACGACACCAGATGCACCTCGGAGAACACCGTATCGGTGGCCAGGCTGTGATCGGCGAAGACGATATTGCGCTTCAGACGGCGGTCGAACACCGCGCCATCGTAGGCGGTGGTGTAGTAGTCGGACAGCGAGCTGCGGCCGCCGGCGTCCAGATAATTGCGGCTGAACTGCGCAATGCGGTCGATGCCGAAGGCGCCGGCTTCGGCCATGCCCAGCGCTTCGGGATTGATGTCGGTGGCGTAGATCACCGCCTTTTCCAGCAGGCCTTCTTCGTGCAGCAGAATGGCCAGCGACCAGACTTCCTCGCCGGTGCTGCAGCCGGCCACCCACAGCTTGATCGACGGATAGGTCCGCAACACCGGCACCACATGTTCGCGCAGGACGCGAAAGTAGGCCGGGTCGCGGAACATCTCCGACACCTGCACGGTGAAGAACTGCATCGCCTGCGCGAAGGTGTCAGGTTCGTGCAGCAGGCGGTGCTGCAGGTCGGCCACGCGCGTGCACTCCATGCGCGCCATCGCGTGGCGCATGCGCCGGCGCAGCGACGACACCGCGTAATCGCGGAAGTCGTAGTGGTAGCGCTGGTAGACCGCTTCCAGCAGCACCCGCAGCTCCAGATCGAACAGCTCCACCGCGTTCATTGCCGCGAGCACCACACACGGCACAGCGACACCAGCTTGTCCACGTCGATGGGCTTGGCGATGTAGTCGTTGGCGCCGGCCTCCAGGCAGCGTTCGCGATCGTCGGCCATGGCCTTGGCGGTCAGCGCGATGATCGGCAGATCCTGCCATTGGCGATTGGCGCGGATCTGGCGCATCGCGGTCAGCCCGTCCATCTCCGGCATCATGATGTCCATCAACACCAGGTCCACCTCGTGCTTGGCCAGATGTTCCAGCGCCTCGCGGCCGTTGCGGGCGATCTGCAGCGTCACGCCGAGCGGTTCGAGCACGCTGGAGAGCGCGAAGATGTTGCGCACATCGTCTTCGGCCAGCAGCACGGTGGCGCCGTCCAGTACCGCGTCGCGGCGGCGCGCTTCGCGCAGCAGGCGTTGCTGGTCGCTGGGCAGCGAGGCTTCCACGCTGTGCAGGAACAGCGTCACCTCATCGAGCAGACGCTCGGGCGAGCGCACCCCCTTGATGATGATGCTCTTGGAATACCGGCGCAGGCGCTGTTCCTCGTCGCGGGTGAGCGCGCGCCCGGTGTAGACGATGACCGGCGGAAACGCCACCGCGTCGTTGCCGGCCATGCGTTCGAGCAGGTCGTAGCCGCTGCCGTCGGGCAGCGCCAGATCGGTGACCATGCAATCGAAGGTCGAGCCGGCCAGCTGCTGCATCGCGTCGGCAATGCTGCCCACCGCGATGATGTCCAGCTGGTCGCGCGCCAGCAACAATTGCAGATTCGCACGCAGGGCGCTGTCGTCTTCGACGATCAGCAGGCGGCGTACGGCGCGTGCATTGGTGTCTTCCAGTTGACGGATCGCACCTGCCAGCAGCTCGCGCGTGGCCGGCTTGATCAGATAGCCCACCGCGCCCAGTTCCAGCGCAATCTGGCTGCGCTCCAGCGCCGATACCACATGCACCGGAATATGGCGCGTGGCCGGATCGCGCTTGAGGCGTTCGAGCACGCTCAGGCCGGACGCATCCGGCAGCCCGATGTCGAGCAAGATGCCGCTGGGACGCAGTTCGGCTGCCAGGCGCAGCGCTTCTTCGGCGCTGGGCGCCACCACGCAGTCGAAATCCAGCTCGTGCGCCAGCTCGACCAGCGCCTGCGCAAAGCGTGCTTCGTCTTCCACCGCCAGGATCAGCCGGCCGGGACGGGTGCGTTGATCGCGATCGTCGTCGGCGCGCTGCAGCGGCGGGGTGGCGGTTGCCGGAATCGGCAGCGGCATCCCGGTGGACGCAACCGTGGCGCGCCCGTCAAGGCGCGAGGCCATGGCCGTGCCGCTGCCGAACTGCGCCAACGGCGTGGCGCCGATTGCCGCCGCGCTTGCGTTTGCCTGCGCTGCCGTCACCAGCTCTGCCGGTGCGCCGTCGATCGGCAATTCCAGCGTAAAACAGCTGCCGCGCCCCGGCTGGCTGTCCACGCGGATGCTGCCGCCCATGCGCTGGGCCAGGTCGCGCGAGATCGACAGCCCCAGGCCGGTGCCGCCGTAGCGACGGCGCGTGCTGCCATCGGCCTGACGGAACGCTTCGAAGATGATCTCCGTCTGTTCGTGCGCGATGCCGATGCCGGTGTCGTTGACCTTGAACAGTACCCGGCCCGGCGTGTGCGCCTGGATCGACAGACTGACGCTGCCGTGCTCGGTGAACTTGATCGCATTGGCCAGCAGGTTCTTGAGGATCTGCTGCAGGCGTTGGCTGTCGACGACCAGTTGCGTCGGTGCATCGGATTCGGCGGCCAGCTGCAACGCCAGGCCTTTCTGGCGCGCCAGCGGCTCGAAGGTTTCGCGCAGGCGCTGCACCACCGAGCTGGTCGCAACGGTGTCGTCGGCCAGTTCCACATGCCCGGCCTCGATCTTGGACAGGTCGAGAATGTCGTTGATCAACGCCAGCAGATCGTTGTTGGACGACAGGATCGCCTGCGCATATTTCACCTGCTCGGGGCTAAGCGTGCCGTCCTTGTTGTCCGCCAGCAGCTTGGCCAGGATCAATGCGCTGTTGAGCGGCGTGCGCAACTCGTGCGACATGTTGGCCAGAAACTCGGACTTGTAGCGCGAGGCGGTGGACAGCTCGTTGCTGTTGCGCACCAGCTGATTCTGCGCAACCAGCAAGGCCTGCTTCTGCGCTTCCAGCGCTTGGGTGCGTTCTTCCAGCTGCACATTGGTCTGTTCCAGCTCGGCTTGCTGCAGTTCCAGATCGCTTTGCGATTGCTGCAGGCTGCGGCTCTGTTCCTCCAACTCCTCGTTGGCCACGCGCAGCTCTTCCTGCTGGGTCTGCAGTTCCTCGCTTTGACGCTGGGTTTCCTCCAGCAAGGCCACCAGCTGCGCGCGTAGCAATGCCGTGCGCAAGGCCAGGCCGATATTTTCGCCGCAGCGTGCGAGCAATTCTTCTTCGCGCGTGGCGGCAATATGCGGGGCGGCCGCACGGCCCAGCTCCACGATACCGATCACGCGTCCATCGGCGATGACCGGCGCCAGCAGCAGCTCCTGGCAGGCGCTGCGGCCCAGGCCGGAGGCAATCTGCAGATGTCCGGCGTCCACGCCGCGCACCCGGCGTACCGTGCCGCCACGCAAGGCCTCGCCGAGCTGGCCGGCATCGGTCGGCAGCGTCCTGGATGCATCGGCCGGCAGCGCGGCGCCGCCGGTCAGCCGCAGGCGGTCGCCTTCGATGCGATACAACGCGCCGACTTGCGCATCCAGCGTGTCGCACAACGCGCGCACGGCGGCATTGGCAAGATCGTCCGGGCTGTGATCGCCGCGCAGACTGGCTTCGACCGTGTTTTCGGCCTGCTGCAGCCATAATGCCAGTTCGGCCTGACGGCGCGCGCGGATGGCCTGCATCACCACCAGCGCCATCGCCAGAAACGACACCCCGCCGATGCTGCGGTTGATCGAGGAGAAACTCGAACTGGTACTGGACGGCGCCAGCTGAAAACCGACGGCCAGCAGCACGCACGACAGTGCGGCGACCACCAGCGGCGCCTGTGCGCGATTCTGGAAGACCGTCACGCCCACCGCGACGAAATAGGTCAGCCACACTGCATAGCCGAGCGGGGTGACCAATTCCACGCCGAGCGTTCCCGCCATCAGGGCCCCTGCGATCACCCACACCCAGCGGTCGCGTGTGGTCGAGATGTTCTGCATAAAGGCACGGACCGGACAGGGAGGGCGGTCATGGTAGCCGATAAGATAAGTTTCACACGCAAATCGCCGGTATTTTGACGCTTTGCAGCCGGGTCGGCTTGCACGCGGCCTTCACGCACTCGTCACTATGGTCGCGCGCTTTTCCGGGGGAAAAATCGCCTGATGGATGCGGAAACGGCCGTCGACAGTGCGGGGCCGCTTTCTCACGACAGCCGGCAGTGCCAGTTGTTGGTGCAGAGCGTGTCCGACTATGCGATCTAGATGCTCGATACGGGCGGCCATGTGTGCAGCTGGAATCCCGGTGGCGAGCGCATCAAGGGCTACACCGCTGCCGAGATCATTGGCTCGCACTTTTCGCGTTTCTATCTGCCAGAGGATGCGCAGTGCGGCGAACCGGCCCGCAATCTGGACACCGCCAGACGCGAAGGGCGCTTTGCCACCGAAGGCTGGCGGGTGCGCAAGGACGGCAGCCGCTTCTGGGCAAGCGTGGCGATCGAGCCGGTGCTGGAATTCGGCGTGCTGGTGGGGTTTGCCAAGGTCACCTGCGACATCGACCAGCGGCACCAGGCGCAGCAGCTGTTGCAGCACGCGCAGCACGCCCTGATGCAGTCGCAGAAGGTGGATGCGCTGGGCCGCCTGACGCTCGGCATGGCGCACGATTTCAATAATCTGCTGACCGTGATGGTGACCAGCCTGGATCTGATCGCGCTGCGTGCCGGCGACGATGCGCGCACGCGCATGCTGGTGGAAGCGGCGCAGACGGCAGTCGATCGCGGCACCTTGCTGACGCGCCAGCTGCTCGCCTTTGCACGCGGGCAGCGGCTGATTCCCGAGCGGCATGGTGCCAACGCGGTGGTGACGCGCTCGCTGGAATTGCTGCGGCGTGCGTGCCCGGCCGGGCTGGCTCTGTCGCTCGAATTCGCCGAGCAATTGCCCGATATCTGCGTAGACCCCGGCCAATTGGAAGCGGCCTTGCTCAATCTCGTGTTCAATAGCTGCGATGCCATGCCAGGTGGCGGCAACATCGTGCTGGCAACGGCTGTACAGCAGCGTGTTGCGCCGTCCGATCCGCATGGCCGGCTGCGCAGTTACGTCAGCATCGCCGTGCGCGATGATGGTCCCGGCATGTCTGCGCACGTGGCGCAATGCGCCAGTGAGCCGTTTTTCACCACCAAGGATGTGGGCAAGGGCTCGGGCCTGGGATTGAGCCAGGTGTATGGCTTTGCGTCCCAATCCGGTGGCTTCGTCGAGCTGGATACCGCTCCGGCCCGCGGCACCACCGTCACCCTGTTTCTCCCGGCCATCGAGGAGGCTGAGCATGACTGAACCCCTGCGTCTGTTGATGGTGGAAGATCAACAGGAATTGCGCGAACTGATCGGCGAGGCGCTGCGCGATGCAGGCATCACCGTCGAGACCGCCGACGACGGCCACAGCGCCTTGCGCATGCTGCGCGAGAATGGCCCCTATGACGTGGTCTTCAGCGATATCCGCATGCCCAACGGCATGTCGGGCATCGAACTGAGCGAACACGTGGCGCAATTGCTGCCGCAGGCGCGGGTGATCCTGGCCTCGGGGTTTGCAAAGGCGCAATTGCCGCCGCTGCCGGCGCAGGTGGATTTCCTGCCCAAGCCCTATCGCCTGCGTCAGCTGATCGATGTGCTGAAAGGCGTGGCAACCAACGCCTGAGCGTTGGCTGCGTGTGTCGCGCACTGCAGAAACCGCTGCATGGAATTACGCGGCCATCGTGCGGCGCCTTGAGCGTGGGCTCTGCACATATGCCGCTCAACGGCTCTGGTAATACACCTTGTCGATGGCGATCTCCACCGGCGCTGCCGGCGGATCGGCCACCAGCATGAACATCTGTTTGACCGCCTGCAGATCCAGGTCGTAGAACGCGCTGAAGGGAATGCTCACCTCGTGCCAGGCGCCGTCGCGCACCAGGCCGTACTGATTGCCGCCAGCGGCAAAATCCACCCAGCTGTCGCCAAAGCTGGCGTTGATGCCGATCTTGAAGGTCGACGGCGTGGTGGTTTTCAGGTGCAGCTTCAGCGCGCCGCCGGCGTAGGCGGCCATGTTGCGATAGTCGGTCTGGATGCCCAGGCCATACCAGGCACCGGCGTTGGCGCGGTAGGCCATCACGCTGCTGCCTTCGAACGGCGCCTGCGCAATCGGGGTGAGGTTGTTCCACAGATACAGCTCGGCATCCTGGCCGAAGTTGAGTCGCCCGCTGGTATCAGCCTGCTCGGTGAACACGCCGAATCGCCCTGCAGGCGCCGCGTGTTGCGCGCCCACGTACAGCTGCGAACCGGGGTTCTGATACAGGCGGATGTAATCGATCTCCATCCTGCCCGGCAACGGCGCGGTCACCGCCGCGGGTGAGGTGATACCGGTATAGGTGCCGCCCACGGCGAGATTGAGCAGCAGATACTGCTGCTGATGGAATTCGTGCAGCGAGGCGCCCTCGATATTGGAGATTGCAAACTCGAAGTATTGCTGGCCGTCGATCGACACGCGGATGAACTGCGGATCCCAGGTCATGCGGTACACATGGAAGTCGGCATGCAGATTCACCGGGCTGGTGTAGCTGGTGTCGTAGTCGGCCTGCTGGCCGTTGTAGTCCCAGTGCACCGCAGCGCCGATACGGCGATTGGCGGTGCCATTGGCAATCGCTGCGGCCATGCCGGCCTCCATCAGGTCGATTTCGCCGCGACCTGGCCACACGCCGATGGTGCCCAGCATCCAGTACGCCGGCCACAGCCCGTTGCCCACCACCGGCGTCTTGATGCGCGGTTCCAGCGTGCCGTACTTGAAATGCATGCGGCCTTCGGTCTTCAGACGCGCCGAGGTAAACGGCATGCCCTGGAACGCTTCGCGCCGCGCTTCGATCACCAGCCGGCCATTCTCGATGCGCGCGTTCTCGGCGCGGCTGGTGTAGTACTGCATCTCGCCATTGCCCCAGCCGCACAGGCCGATCTGGCAGCCGTTACCGACGTCGTAGGTCCACTTGTTGCCATCGATGCCGGGGCCATTGAAGTTGTCCTCCCACACCAGGGTTTGCGCGTGCGCGCCTGGTGCCATCGCCAAAGCCCATAGCAGGGCGAACTGCACAGCGGCACTGCGTCGCGTGTTCATGCGTGCTTCTCCGGAAAGTGGACCGACGTCCATGGAGACGTGACGCTGCGCAGCGACTACTTCAGTGTCAAAGCAATTGCGTGGCGTGTTTCAATTCCGTGGTGTTCATTCCGGAATAATCCATCATTGGCATGACGGCGGTCGCAGACTGCACGCGCCGGATGTTGCGTGGCAGCAGCTGGCTGCGGATGTTTTTCGCTGTGGGCGCGATGGCATGTGCAGTGTCCAGGTCGGTGCATTCAAGCCAGGGGATGGCTCGGTCGCCAATGCATGCAAGCGCTTGCAGCGTTGCAGCGACGCCGCGTACTGGATGCCACCGTGGCAAGCGGGCCGCGTACGACCGCACATCGATGGCCTCGCAGACGCATCGGTACGATCGCGTGCGGCCGCTGTCGAGCATGCTCGCGAAAGCCTGACTCAATGCCCGGCGTGCACCGTCCACGCCACCAGTCGTATCACCAACGGTCGCACCACCAGTACGCAGCAGAACGCGGTAGGCATCGCAATGCGGTAGGCGTCCAGCACGCGCCACAGGTAGCCGGGGGCCAGGCCGGTATTGGCACCGGTGATCACCAGGCACATCAGCAAGGCCATGATCGCGGCCATATAGAACGCGAATACGAACGGGGTGGTGCGCACGCCGAGTTTCCAGCGCGGGCGCATCAACGGGGAGGAGGGGGGAGATGACGACATGCACTGGCCTCGATTGCCGTGGATCGGCGCGATGGACAGCACTGTAGAGACGCTGCCGCAGGCGGGGTAGATCGCGTAGCCTTGCGGCTTACGTAAGAAAAACTTACGAATCGTTTGGTAATACTTGCCTATTCAATGAACATTCTTCAGTCCATCCGTAGCTTTGTCAGTACCGTCGATGCCGGCAGCATTGCCGGAGGCGCCAAGTTGCTGGGGATCAGTGCCGCCGCGGTCAGCCAGAACATCGCGCGTCTGGAACAGCACCTGGGCGTGCGTCTGCTGCACCGGACCACGCGCAGTCTGGCGTTGACCGAGCGCGGCACGCTGTACTTCGAACAGGTACGGCAGCTGGAGCGCGACCTGGAGCGCGCGCGGCAATCGGTGGCCGGGCCACAGCAGGCGCCGGCGGGGCGCCTGCGGGTGGCCAGTACCGCGGCCTTTGCGCGGCACGTGCTCGCCCCGATGCTGCCGGCCCTGCGTCAGCAGTATCCGCAACTGGAGATCGAGCTGCTGTGTACCGACCGAGCCGTGCAGCACGCCCAGGAAAGCGTGGATGTCAGCCTGCGCATCGAAGCGCAGCTGGAAGACGGCCTGGTGGCGCGCTGCATCGCCCAGGTGCCGCTGGTGGTCTGCGCAGCGCCCGAGTATCTGGCGCGCTGCGGGACGCCGCAAACCGCGGACGACTTGAAGTATCACGATTGCCTGCTGCTGCGTTACCCGGTCGACGGACGCTGCCTGCCATGGAATTTCGTGCGCAATGGCGTGCGCTTCCAGCCGGAGCTGGGCAAGGCGATGGTCAGCGACGATATCGATGCGCTCGCCACCATGGCCACCGCCGGCGGCGGCATCGCGCGCCTGGCCGCCTATGTGGTGCAGCCTTATCTGCAGCGCGGCCAGTTGCAGCCGCTGTTTGTCTCCGCTCTCGGCAGCACCGCCCAGGCATTACCGGAACCGCTGCGGATCTACCTGTGCGTCGCTGACCGCCGCGACTTCACCCCCAAGCTGCGTGCCTTCATGCAACACGTGCTCGAACGCCTGCCGGTGCAATGGCGTATTGCCGAATTACCGCTGACGCCTGCGCCCGCTCAAGCGGCAACCGGGGAGTAGCCGGCATTCGGTAATGGATCGGCCTGGTTGCGTGCTCTGGTCCGCAAGGCGCACGGCAGGCGTCGTGCGCGTAACGCGTGATGCGTGTCGAGTCACTCCAGAGCGATCCGCCTTGAAAAACAGTTTGCGCAGTCAGCGTTCCCGATCAACGACCGCGACGGCAGCTGACAGTGCCCCCGCCATCGCTCACTCCAGCTTGAGCATCACAATCGAACGCGCCGGCAAGGCCACCATCAAGGCCTTGCCTCGTACCCGTGCGCCCTTGAACGCCTTCGGCTCCACCGCATGTGGTTGGGCGAACGTGTTGTGCGCGGTGATCGCAGGCGCTGTAAGGATCTGCCCATCCACGCTGCTTGGTGACAGGCCTTCTACCTGCACGCGCACGCTCGCCGCTGCGTTGGCATCCAGATTGGTCAGCGCGATATAGACGTGTCCATCCCTGGCCTTGACCGCCGAGCCGTGCACTGCGGGCACGTGGACATCGCCGTGCTGATACTCGGGCGTGCGTAGTTGCAGCGGTAGCTGCGTGGCGTCTTGGTAGGGCTTGTACAGCGCGAACACGTGGTAGGTCGGCGTCAGCACCATCTTGTCGCCGTCGGTGAGGATCATCGCCTGCAGCACATTGACCATCTGCGCGATGTTGGCCATGCGTACGCGCCCGGCATGCGCGCTGAAGATGTCGATGTTCAACGACGCCACCAGTGCATCGCGCAGCGTGTTCTGTTGATGCAGAAAGCCCGGGTTCGCATCCGGCAGCCCGGCGTACCAGGTGCCCCATTCGTCCACCACCAGCGCGACCTTCTTGCCCGGGTCGTAGCGGTCCATGATCGCGCTGTGTTTGCTGATCAGCTCGTCCATCACCAGCGTGCGCGACAGCGTGTCGATCCAGGCGGCTTCGTCGAAGTCGGTGGAGGAGGCGCGCGGCGGCCAGCCACCGGGCACGGTGTAGTAGTGCAGGCTCAGGCCGTCCATCAACGTGCCGGCCTCGCGCATCATCACTTCGGTCCAGTGGTAGTCGTCGTTGTTGGGGCCGGGCGCGATCTTGAGGATCTTCTGGTTGGCCGGTGCCTTGACGAAGGTCTGGTAGCGCCGATACACGTCGGCCGCATATTCCACGCGCATGTTGCCGCCGCAGCCCCACAGCTCGTTGCCCACGCCGAAGTAAGGCACCTGCCAGGGCGCGTCGCGACCATTGGCGCGGCGCGCGTTGGCCAGGCTGGAGCGGGTGGGTGCGGTCATGTATTCGGCCCACTGCGCGATCTCGTCCGGCGCCGCATTGCCCACATTGCCGGCGATATAGGCCTGGGTGCCCAGCAGCTCGGTGAAGTCCATGAACTCGTGCGTGCCGAAGCGGTTGGACTCCTCCACGCCGCCCCAGTGCGTGTTGACGCTGACCGGGCGCCTGGCCGGCGCGCCGATGCCATCGCGCCAATGGTATTCGTCGGCGAAGCAGCCGCCGGGCCAGCGGATGTTGGGCACGGCAATCGCCTTCAGGGCGGCCAGCACATCGTTGCGATAGCCACGCGTATTGGCAATCGCCGAGTCCTCGCCGACCCACACCCCGCCGTAGATGCCGGTCCCCAGATGCTCGGCGAACTGGCCAAACAGTTGCCGCGACACCTGCGCGCCGGGCTGGTCCACGCGCAGCGTGCCGGTCACCTCGACCTCGGCAGCAGAGGCGGCGAGCGCGTTGGCGACCAAGGCCGCGCCAACGACAGCACGTAACAGCCGTCCGGGCGATATCCGCAAGGCGGGGGAAATCCACTGCATCGGCTTGACGCTCCTGTGCTGATCGATCGAGGTGGTCGCACGCCGCAGCGTCGGCGGGCGCGTCGCTAGCCTAGTGCCTGCAATGTCGGCTTGTATTGCTGCATCGCGATCAACCAGCCGAGCGCTGGCGCATGCCTTGCCGACATCGCCATCGCTGCGCGCCGCGATGTGCGCCGGGGCATGGTCGTCGACCGCGCTCCCCCGCTATGCTCGCCAGCTTCCAGTATCGGCGGGACGATCCATGCAGCGAGTGTTCGGGCAGTTGCCAGGTGGTGTCGAAGTCCATGCGCTCACGCTGCGCAGCGATGCCGGACTGGAGGCGGAAGTGCTCACCTACGGCGGTATCCTGCATGCGCTGCGGCTGACCACCGCGCGCGGCTTGGTGCCGCTGCTGCTGGCATTGCCGGATCTGCCGGCGTATGCCGCCGATGGCGACAGCCTCAACATCCTGGTTGGCCGCTTCGGCAACCGCATCGCCGGTGCGCGCTATACGCTGGATGGCGTCACCCACACGCTGGCCGCCAACGAAGGGCGCAACCAGTTGCACGGCGGCCTGCGCGGCTTCGGGCGGCGCGTGTGGAGCGTGCTGGAGCAGGCGCCGGACCAGTTGCTGCTCGGTTACCACTCACCCGACGGCGAAGAAGGCTATCCCGGCAATCTGCAGGTGCGCGCGCGGCTGCATCTGCGAGGACGCCGCCTGCAGCTGGACTTCGAGGCGCAGTGCGATGCCGCCACCCCGTTGAACCTCACTCATCACCCGTACTTCAATCTCTCCGGTGACCCGCATCAGCGCGCCGCGCTGCAAGTGTTGCGCGTGCCAGCCGATCGCTATCTGCCGGTGGATGCCGAATCGATCCCGACCGGCGAGATCGCCTCCGTTGCCGGCACGCCGTTCGATTTCCGCCATGCGGCGGCGTTGGCCGACAATAGTGATCCGTCGCACCCGCAGGTGGTGCTGGGCAAGGGCTACGACCAATGCCTGGTGCTGGCCGCCGGGGCCGAGTGCGTTGCCGAGCTGTACTCGCCGCACAGTGGCGTGGCGCTGCGCATCAGCAGCGACGCGCCGGCGGTGCAACTCTACGAAGGCCAGCATCTGGACGATCACCATCCCGGACTCGGCCGCGGCGTCTGCCTGGAGCCGCAGGACTACCCGGATGCGCCCAATCACCCCAACTTCCCGTCGACGATCCTGCGGCCCGGGCAGGTCTACCGCCGCTGCATCGCCTATCACTTCGCCGACGCGGGGCCGGATCAGCCGTGGGCGGCGGTGAGCGCTGCGCTGGACGCCTGAGCGCGGGGATCGCAGCGACGGTGAGGCCGCGGCGCGCCTGAAGCCAGGCCGATCAGCGCGGACCCAGCACCAGTTCGATCACGAACTTGCTGCCGAAGAACGACAACACCAGCAGCGCCATCGCGGTCAGCGTCCAGTGCACCGCCTTGGTGCCGCGCCAGCCATTGCGCCAGCGGCCGATCAGCAGCGCACCGAACACGATCCACGACAGGATGCTGAGTACGGTCTTGTGCAGCAGCCGCTGCGCCAGGAAGTCCTGCACGAACAGCAGGCCGGTCAGCAGGGTCAGGCTCAACAGCACGAAGCCCACCGTGATGGTGCGAAACAGCAGCGTCTCCAGCTCGGTCAACGGCGGCAGCGCGCGCAGCCAGGTGTGGAAGTCGCGCCGGCGCAGGGCCCGCTCCTGCAGCCACAGCATGATCGCCAGCAACGCGGCGATACCCAGCGTGGCATAGGCCAGCAGCGCCATCCACGCATGCAGTTCCAGCCGCCAGCCCAGGTCCGAGCTCGGCTCGTGGCCGTAGGCGTGGTAGCAGGCCAGCAGGATCGCCGACAGCGGGAACACCACCACGCCCACCGCCGCCATGCGCCCGCGCGCGCCGAACACCGCCGTCAGCGCGGCCATGCCCAGGCCGCTCAGCGATAGCGCTGCGAAGAAATGCATGTCCGGCCCGCCGGCGGTACGCAACGCCACCAGCACGTGGTACCCGGCGTGCAGCGCCACGGCCGCCAGCGCCGGGATCAGCCAGCGTGCAGGCGCCTGGTTGCCATCACGCAGCACCGACCGGGTGAGCAGCGCCGTGGCCAGCAGATACAAGGCGAACGCGATGAGAACGATTGTCATCGTGTCAGTTTCGCATATTGGTGGGGCGGGGATTCGGGATTCGGGATTCGGGATTCGGGAAAAGCGGGTTGCGAGCTGGGGCTGGCGCTGGCGGCTTGCGGGGGCCGGCCGCGAGTGGGTAGGGCGGGCTTGGGATGGGGCGGCCGCTGGTCCAGCGTCTGCGGTTTCTGTCCATCGCGGCGCCGGCGCTGGCTGGCCGTGCGCATGGACGGGCGGTGGTGCGGCGGCGTCCCGGGCTGGCTTGACCGGCCGGGCAGCGGGGCCGCCGGGGCGGCGCGTTGGCAGGTGCCGCTATAATCGACGCCCGTTTCCCCTCACGCGGTCCCTTGCGCATGTTCGAGTCCCTTACCCAACGTCTCTCCGGCACCATGGAGCGCCTGCGCGGCCGCGGCCGCCTGACCGAGGAGAACATCCGCGAAGCCACCCGTGAAGTGCGCATCGCCTTGCTCGAAGCGGACGTGGCGCTGCCCGTCGTGCAGGCGCTGATCGAGCGCATCAAGGTGCGCGCGGTCGGTCAGGAAGTGCTCAAGTCGCTGACCCCGGGCCAGGCGCTGATCAAGATCGTCCGCGACGAACTGACCGCGGTGATGGGCGCAGCCGCCACCGACCTCAACCTCAACGTGCCGGCGCCGGCGATCATCCTGATGGCCGGCCTGCAGGGCGCGGGCAAGACCACCACGGTCGGCAAGCTCGCCAAGCACCTGAAGGAAAAGCGCAAGAAGAAGGTCATGGTTGTTTCGGCCGACGTCTATCGCCCGGCTGCGATCGAGCAGCTCAAGACCCTGGCCGAGCAGGTGGGCGTGCTGTTCTTCCCGTCCGACGCCTCGCAGAAGCCGGTCGACATCGTGCGCGCCGCCATCAGCGACGCGCGCAAGTTGTTCGCCGACGTGCTGCTGGTCGATACCGCCGGCCGTCTGGCGATCGATGCGGCGATGATGGACGAGATCAAGGCGCTGCACGCCGCGGTCAACCCGACCGAAACCCTGTTCGTGGTCGATGCAATGACCGGCCAGGACGCGGCCAACACCGCCAAGGCCTTCGGCGAGGCGCTGCCGCTGACCGGCGTGGTGCTGACCAAGACCGACGGCGACGCCCGTGGCGGCGCCGCGCTGAGCGTGCGCTACATCACCGGCAAGCCGATCAAGTTCGTCGGTACCGGCGAAAAGACCGATGGCCTGGACGTGTTCCATCCCGACCGCGTTGCCAGCCGCATCCTGGACATGGGCGACGTGCTCTCGCTGGTGGAGCAGGTCGAGCACAGCGTCGACCAGGAAAAGGCCGCCAAGCTCGCCGCCAAGGTCGCCAAGGGCAAGAAGTTCGACCTCAACGACATGAAGGAACAGCTCGAGCAGATGCAGAACATGGGCGGCATCCATGGGCTGATGGACAAGCTGCCGGGCATGGGCCAGATCCCGGACAACGTCAAGCAGCAGGTCACCGGCAAGGAAGTGCCGCGCATGATCGCGATCATCAATTCGATGACCAAGAAGGAGCGTCGCAACCCGGCCCTGCTCAACGGTTCGCGCCGCGCCCGCATCGCCCGCGGCTCCGGCATGCAGCCGGCCGACGTCAACAAGCTGATGAAGCAGTACCAGCAGATGGAAAAGATGATGGGCAAGCTGGCCGGCGGCGGCATGAAGGGCCTGATGCGCAACATGAAGGGCATGATGGGCGCCATGGGCGGCCGCGGCGGCATGCCGTTCCGCTGAGTTTCAAGCGGCAACACGCGCAGTGTGTGCCTCCAACAGGCGTGCGTTGGGTCGAATTCGCGCCGGCAATCCCGCCGGCAATCCCGCTGGCGCTACAGCCGACCACTAGCTGGACGGTGCTGCCGACGGTGCCGGTGTGGTGGCTTGCGATCGTCTAGGTGGTCGAGTCGGTCGAGTAACGGGCCGACGCGCGCAAAGGTCGTTGATCAACACCTCGGCCAAGCGATGCCCTGTCCTGTCCTTGCCACTGCAATGACGGACCGACGTTGATCGCCACTGCACACACACACCGCCTGCAGGCGGTGGGCGGACGTCCGGATGCACGGGCGGTTACCATGAAGTCTCATGATTTCAGGCCACGCACGATGGGTTCGTTTCCGCATGTCGACGCCTTCCAGCAGCGTTTTGGTTTAGGACTCCCGATCCTGCTCAGCCCCATGGCCGGCGCCTGCCCGGTGCCGTTGTCGGCGGCGGTTGCCGCGGTCGGCGGCATGGGCGCGATGGGTGCGGTGTTGTCGCAGCCGCAGGACATCGTGGCGTGGATGGCGGCCTTCCGTGACGCGAGTGCCGGGCCTGCACAGGTCAATCTATGGATTCCCGATCCGGCACCGATGCGCGACGCCGCTGCGGAGGCGCGCGTACGTAAGTTTCTGTCGCAATGGGGGCCGCCGGTTCCCGAGGATGCGGGCGATGCGGCGCCTGCCGACTTCGATGCCCAGTTTGAGGCCTTGCTCACCGCGCGGCCTGCCGTGGCCTCGTCGATCATGGGCGTGTTTCGGCCTGATCAGGTTGCACGCCTGAAGCACGCCGGCATCGCCTGGTTCGCTTGCGCCACCACGCTGGACGAAGCGCGTGCGGCCCAGGCGGCCGGTGCCGATGCGGTGGTTGCGCAGGGGGCCGAGGCCGGTGGGCATCGCGGTGCATTCGATGCCGGTCGGGCCGAGCGGCAGATGACCGGGCTGTTCGCCTTGTTGCCGCGACTGGTCGATCACCTCGATGTCCCGGTGATCGCCGCAGGCGGCATCGCCGACGCGCGCGGCATTGCCGCGGCGCTGACGCTGGGCGCAAGCGCCGTGCAGATCGGCACCGGCCTGCTGCGCACACCCGAGGCGGCGCTGCCAAGCGCCTGGGCCGATGCCCTGGCCCAGGCCGAACCGGAACAGACCCAGCCGACCCGCGCATTTTCCGGCCGGCTGGGGCGTGCGCTCGCCACGTCGTATGTGCGCGCTGCCACTGCCGCAGAGGCGCCAGTGCCGGCGCCGTATCCGGTGCAGCGCGCGCTGACCGCGCCGATGCGTCAGGCCGCGGCGCGCGACAACCGCCTGGACGCCATGCAGGCCTGGGCCGGCCAATCGGCCTGGATGGCACCGGCCCAACCTGCCGCGCAACTGGTGACCCAGTGGTGGGCCGAAGCACAGGCGCTGGTGTGCCGCTGATCTTCTGCAACGGCGCAGTGGCGACAGCGCAGCAATTGGGCGCCGCCGCACTGATCAACTACGGCCACTTCACCACGTTGCAGGTGCGCGCCGGTGCGGTGCGGGGGCTGGACCTGCATCTGCAGCGGCTGCAACACGACGGCGCTGCCTTGTTCGGTGCAGCGATCGATGAGGCCTCCCTGCGTGCCCAGCTGCGCGCTGCGTTGTCGGCTGCGAACTGCGCCGATGCCAGCGTGCGCATCACCGTATTCGCGCAGGATTTCGACCTGCACGATCCATCGCGCCAGCTTGCACTCGATGTGCTGATCTCCATCGCGCCTGCGGCCCGGATGCCAACCACCGCACTGCGCGTGCAGCCGGTCCATCATGTGCGCCAGCAACACCAGCACAAGCATGTCGGCACGTTCGCGCTGCTGCATCTGCGTCGCCAGGCCCTGGTGGCCGGCTACGACGATGCCTTGCTGGTCGACGCCCAGGAGCATCTGCTGGAAGGTGCCTTCTGGAATCTGGGCCTGTGGCAGCAGGGCAGGGTGGTGTGGCCGCAAGGACCGGCGCTGCTAGGCACCCAGCAGCGTCTGCTGCAGGCAGGCCTGCAAATGCTCGGGATCCCGCAGGAGTCGCGCCCGGTCATGCTGGGCGAACTGGACGGGTTCAATGGGGTGTTCAGCTGCAATGCGCGTGGTCAGCAGGCGATCGTGCAAGCCGGCTCGGCGTTATGGCCGGCGCAGGCCGCACAGCTGCCACTGCTGGAGCAGGCCCTGCAGACCCAGGCCTGGCAAGGGATCTGAGCGAATCGGGGGTGGCTTGGCTTCGCCGCCGGAGCCCGCTATAATCACCGGCTTACCGCGCCACTCTGGCGACTGGGCAACTCAGGAAAACGACACCATGGTCAAGATTCGACTGACCCGCGGCGGCGCCAAGAAGCGTCCGTTCTACCACATCATCGTGACCGACGTGCGCAGCGCGCGCGATGGCCGCAATATCGAGCGTCTGGGTTACTACAACCCGGTTGCACAGGGCGCAGAACCGCGCGTCGTGCTGGATGTCGCACGCGTCGACCATTGGGTCGGCCAGGGCGCACAGCTGACCGATAAGGTGCGTAACCTGTATCGCGAAGCCTCCAAGTCCCAGGCCGCTGCGGCCTGATCTTGAGGGCCGGGCGTCGTCGCCCGGCCCAGAGTCGACGCAGATGAAGCCGACCGAGCGCCGCATCCTGTTAGGCAGGATTGTCGGCGCTTTTGGTGTCAAGGGCGAGCTCAAGCTCGAATCCTGGACCGAGCCGCGCAGTGCGATCTTCCGGTATCAGCCGTGGATCGTGCGGACGCCCTCGGGGCAGGAGTCGGTCGTGAGTGGCGTCCGTGGACGCGATCAGGGCAAGAATCTGATTGCAGTGTTCCCGGATGTCAGCGACCGCGACACCGTCGAAGCCATGCACGGGACCGAGATCTATGTCTCGCGCAGCGTGCTACCGCCGCCCAAGCCTGATGAATACTACTGGGTGGATCTGGAAGAGCTGCAGGTGGAAACCGTCGAGGGCGTCAAGCTCGGCACGGTGTCGCACCTGTTCTCCACCGGCTCCAACGACGTAATGGTGGTACGCGGCGATCGCGAGCGGCTGGTGCCGTTCGTGCTGCCGGATTTCGTCAAGTCGGTCGACTTCGACGCCAACCTGATCGTGGTGGACTGGGATCCGGATTTCTGATCGGAATAGCGCATCGCGCCGCTCCGCTCTTGCTTTACCCATTCCCCACTCCCGATTCCCGATTCCCGATTCCCCAGTGCGCATCGACGTCATCAGCCTGTTCCCCGAGTTCATCGCGCAATGCGCGGCGTTCGGCGTGGTCGGGCGAGCGCAGGAGCGTGGCCTGCTGGAATTGCAGGGCTGGAATCCGCGCGAGCATGCGCAGGGCAATTACCGCCGCGTGGACGACCGTCCATTCGGTGGCGGGCCCGGCATGGTGATGTTGATCGAGCCGTTGCGGGCCTGTCTGGATGCGGTGCAGGCGGCAGACCCGCGTCCGGCGCCGGTGATCTATCTCAGCCCGCAGGGGCGGCCGCTCACCCAGCCGCTCGCTCGCGAGCTGGCGCAGTTGCCACGCATGGTGTTGCTGTGCGGGCGCTACGAAGGCGTGGACGAGCGCTTTCTGGCGCAGGCGGTGGATATGGAAATCTCCATCGGCGACTACGTGTTGTCCGGTGGCGAGCTTGGCGCGGCGGTGCTGGTGGATGTGGTGACGCGGTTGCAGGAGGGCGTGTTGAACGACGCCGAATCCGCAGCCCAGGACAGCTTCGAAGGCCCGCAAGGCCTGCTCGACTGCCCGCACTACAGCCATCCATCGACCCATGACTGGGGCGATGTGCCGGAGGTATTGCGCTCGGGCAATCACGCTGCGATCGCGCGCTGGCGTCGGCAGCAGTCGCTGGGCCGGACCTGGTTGCGTCGCCCGGACCTGCTCGATGAGGCCGGGTTGGACAAGAACGATCGTCGTCTGCTGGACGAGTTTCGCCGCGAACTCGCCCCGGGCGACGAGAAATAAGGGCTCCACCCCTAGCTCTTGCACTATCGATTGGGGTACAATATGCGGCTTGCTGGCCAGCCTTGCGTCTGGCCCTCCTACGAACCTCGAGCAATCGCCGTGCGGCGACTGCCGGTCCAATATCACCAGACACGCGGTGCCCATCATGAGCAAACTCAACAAGACCATCCTGGCTGACTTCGAAGCCGCCCAGATTCAGCGCAAGCTTCCCGAGTTCAACCAGGGCGACACCGTCGTGGTGAACGTCAAGGTGAAGGAAGGCAACCGCGAGCGCGTGCAGGCCTATGAGGGCGTCGTGATCGGTACCAAGAACGCCGGCCTGAATTCCGCCTTCACCGTGCGCAAGATCTCGCACGGCTTCGGCGTCGAGCGCGTGTTCCAGACCCACAGCGCCATCATCGACTCGGTCGAAGTGAAGCGTCGCGGTAAGGTTCGCGCCGGCAAGCTGTACTACCTGCGTGGTCTGGAGGGCAAGGCCGCCCGCATCAAGGAAGATCTGGCCGCCGCTGCACAGGCCAAGGCTGCTCGCCAGGCTGCTGCCAAGGCTGAGTAAGTCACCGGCAGGCTTGCCCTGCTGATGCCAGACGGCCGCCTTCGGGCGGCCGTTTGCGTTGTGGGAATCGGGAATCGGGAATCGAGATTAGGGAATCGGGATTGGGGATTTGGCGGTGGTACGTGCGTGAGGTTCGCGGGGTAGGCGAGCGCGTGGTTGTTGCCAGTGGAAAGACGTCCTGGCTGCTGCCCTGTTAGCTGTTATATGGGGCTCTGGCCAGGTCGATAATAACCAAGCGCCTGTGCGCGGCATCGTCATTCAACAGGGCATTGGGCTCCTGCTTTCGACCTGGCTTGATTTCAGCCGTTGTGGCAGCGCGCCGCCCGGTGGTGCCGGCCGACATCAGCGCTGGTGGTGCTGCGGCAATGCTGCGATCGGCGCGGCATCGGCGACCGGCGAGGCCGGATGCCCTGTTACTTCGGCGGCGGCAGCCAGTTCCGAAGGGTGCGCCGGCGTGGTCAGCATGCGCGCCTTGCGCCAGCCGCCCCAGCGGTAATACGCCAGCGACAGCAGCATCGAGCACACCGAGCTGATCGGAAGACTCCACCAGATGCCATCGGCTCCCAGGTGCGGAATCAAGGCGTTCGCCAGGGGCACGCGCACGCCCCACAGACCGAACGCCAGGATCAGCAGCGGCGGGATCACCGCGCCAGTGGCCCGCACCACGCCGGAAATCACAAAGCTCACGCCAAACAGCAGGAACGACCAGATACCGATGTGATTGAGATGCCGCGCAACTTCCAGCGTCGGGCTGTCGCTCGGCAGGAACAGTGCCAGCGTCCAGCGATCGAAAAGGATCAGCAGCCCGATCAGCACGCCGGTCATCAGGAAGTTGGCGACGATGCCGGTGCGTGCGGTCGCATCCACACGCGCCCACAATCCGGCGCCCACGTTCTGCGCCGCCATCGTCGAACATGCCGCGCCCAGCGCCATCGCCGGCATCTGCACGTAGGTCCATAGCTGCAACGCAGCGCCGTAGGCGGCGGCGGTGTCGGTGCCGAAGCCATTGACCAGCGTCATCATCGCGATCATGGCCAGCGAAATCAGCACCATCTGCAGGCCCATTGGCACGCCTTTGACGATGAGCGCGCGCAGGATCGTCGGCGCGATGCGGAACAGCTGCAGATCGCCGCGCCCCAGCCACAGCACATGGCGCTTGCTGCGCAGATACAGCAGCAAACCGCCCAGTGCCACCGCCTGCGCCAGCAAGGTGGCCCAGGCCGCACCGGCGATTCCCAGCGCCGGAAACGGCCCCAGACCGAAGATCAGCAGCGGGTTGAAGACGATGTCCAGCACCACCGACACCAGCAAGAAGCGGAATGGCGTGCGGGCATCGCCGGTACCGCGCAGTGCCGCCGACAGAAACGCAAACACATAGATCAGCGGCATCGCCAGGAAGATCACCCGCAGATACTCCTCGGCCAATGTCTGCGATGCAGGCGGCGTGCCCATGGCGGTCAACAGATGCGGCGCCAGAAACCAGCCCAGCACCGCGATCAGTGCCGACAGCCCGCCGAAGAAACTGGCACTGGTGCCCATGACCTTGCGTGCCTGCGCGATGTCGCGCGCGCCCATCGCCTGGCCGATCAGGATGGTCGAAGCCATGCCGATGCCGAACACCGAGCCGATCAGGAAGAACATGATGCTATTGGCGTTGGCCGCCGCAGTCAGTGCCGCCTCGCCGAGGTAGCGGCCCACCCAGATCGCATTGATCGAGCCATTGAGCGATTGCGCGATGTTCCCGGCAAGGATCGGCATCGCAAACAGCAGCAGATTCTTGCCGATCGGGCCTTCGGTCAGGACAGCGGATTTGGGCATCGCAGGCGCGCCGTGGTGCGGAAGCTGCGAACACTAGCATTGGCAGGTGTGAGGCGTGCTGTCGCCAGGCAAATACTAACTGCCGCAGGAGCGTGAAGCCGCCAGATCGATGACACGGAGCACGCTGTGCGGACCAGTCTGTATGAGTCAGCCAGCGTGTGGAAGGCAGGCTGTACTTGGACGGCGGCGACGCTTGAGTTACAGCGGGCTTGCCCAGATATTTCCCGCTCAACGCAGCCCGTTGCGACGCGCCGATGCAGTGGCGATCACGGCAGCGGCCAGCAGCCCATTGGATCCGACGGCAAGCACAACGCGATGACTCAACTGGTGGAACAAGCGACGACGGTCAGGCTGGATGTCTGGCTGTGGGCGGCGCGCTTCTTCAAGACGCGCAGCCTGGCCAAGACGGCGGTGGACAACGGCAAGGTGGACGTCGCCGGCCAGCGGCCCAAGCCATCGCGCACGCTGCGCAGCGGCGAGCAATTGCGCATCGACCGCGGCGGCGAGATCTTCGAGATCACCGTGGCCGCGCTGAGCGATGTGCGCGGCCCGGCACCGGTCGCACAGATGCTGTACGTGGAAAGCGATGCCTCACGCGAGGCGCGTGCGCAATGGCGGCTGCAGCGCGCCGCCGAACGCACCGGCTATCGCGCACCCGAGGGCAAGCCGGACAAGCGCGCCCGCCGCCTGATCAACGCGCTGGGCGATATCGACGCGTTGTAGCACTGCGTGGTTGTCCGCCGCGAATTGGGTGATGGACATAAAACACCCAGAGCGTTGCTGTTCACGCAAGAAGAAACGGCGTTTCCCTAGCTGAGTCGAGTGTGCGGCGCCCTCACCAATTGCGGTACACGCCGTGAATCCGTCCCTGGAGGCTCGGTGGCGGCATTCATGCCGCCACACGGTCCCGCAATTGGCGAGGACACCGCACCAGACAGTTGATCGGTTGTTTGCTTAAACGCTTGTCGTTGATCGGTTTGCGTTAGGGTATTAGCGGACGCTTCTTTGTCAGAACAGCAGGACACCGTGCCTGCTCTTACCATGCACGCCGACCAACTCGACTGGTCCTTGCCCGCTCACCGTCGCGGGACCTTACGCGGCATGGATACCGCGTAAGAGCCTTATCTGTTCGGATTCTGGCAGTTTGGGCGTCGAGAGCCGGCGTGGGCCA